>JANMES010000129.1:0-25212 GCA_031377185.1 Phycisphaerae bacterium | reverse complement strand
GCTCCACAACCGGAGCAGATCAGCACCCGGTCGGGATCGGGGAGCAACTCGATCCAGACCAGAGACGGGTCGTTGTCGGGGCGTCCGACGGCCCCCAGACGATAACCTTCCCATCCGCAAAACACGGCCGTAAACTTCGCTACCGCCAATGCCAGCCTCCTGTCCTCTTGATGCTTGGTAACAACAAGATAAGACAACGCTGGCGTTGGTGTTTATTCAGACGAGTTCACGCAATTCCCGGATGAACCGGGAATAAAGTCGTTCACTATGTGCTGTCCAACCCCGAGGACACTGATGAGTACACAGATAACGCTTCGGTAACATCCTTCAAAGGACGGACGGCCGTCATTGCGGATTTTGGTGAAGGCAACACCGAACTTTACCTCGGCGACGCCCACTCATTGAGCTATCGCGGATATTCGGTCGCCGCGAAGGACGACGCGAACACGGCTGCGTCGATGACCATCAAGCCTGGTGAGAAGCCGATTATCAAGGCGAATTCAGAGGTGGCGACGATGACCAAGTGAACTCCTCACCTGCACTGATATCCCCCCCACGAACCATACCAATCTCTGTAAGTGCTTTTCCACGCTTTTCCACTGCTGGTCCGGCCGCAGCGTGGCGGAGGGCGGAATAGCAGCAATCGCCTCCGGGGCCGATGGCCGATATCCTTCCGCAGCGTTTGGCCAGTTGCCTTCCATGCATGGTAGGATGGGCCGTCATGAGCAATGCAGTCTTTCCCGGAGCGGACGAAACGACGCCTTCGCTGGCGCAGTATTTCAGTTGGATCAATAACACCAATGAAGGTGCGACCGAACAGCAGACCCTGAAGAACCTCGCGTTCTTCCAATGGATGCACGATTCGTTCGGCATGAAGCTGGACATCTACGCCTTTGACGCCGGCGCGATCGATGGTGCGGGGTTCTATGGCTCGACCAAGAGCGAGCGATTCAAGCGGCAGTTCCCGCGTGGCTTTGGCCCAATCGTTGAAGCGGCTGCGAGATTCGGCTGCCGCCTTGGTATTTGGGGCGGACCTGATGGTTTTGGGGATAGCGACGAAGACGCGCGCGAACGAATTGAGCAGATGGTCAGCCTTTGTCGCGACCACCAATTCATGCTCTTCAAGTTTGACGCGGTCTGCGGCGAACTCCGGTCAGACAAGGTCAAGCATTTCATCGAGATGATGAAGCAGTGCCGCCGGTACTGCCCTGATCTGATCCTACTCAACCATCGGCTTGATTTGGGAGAAGGCTTGCCCCATGCGACGACGTTTCTATGGGAAGGCATGGAAATGTACTCCGATGTACACTGCCCAAACCATATCCCCGGAATACACAACCGCGTGCGCGAAATCAGCCGGGGACTTCCACCGAATCTCAACCGACTGACAGAAGACCATGGCGTTTGTTTGTCCAGTTGCCTCGATCACTGGGACGACTCTCTGATTCAACAGGCTTTCAATCGCTGTATGATTCTGGCACCGGAAACGTACGGAAGCCCCTGGCTGCTGCGGGATGATGAATATCCGCGATTGGCACGCATCTACAACCTGCATCGCCGATACAGGCAAATTCTGGTTAACGGGATGGTGCTGCCAGAAGCAACATACGGCCAGGATGCGGTCAGTCGCGGAGATGGAGAAACCCGCTTCCTTTCATTGCGCAATCTCACCTGGGAGCCGATCACGATCAAGGTAACACTGGACGAAACGATTGGCTTGTCGAGAGCCGATCGCGTCGAGGTCCGGCGGATGTTTCCGCTGGAAACCATCCTGGGCGAGTTTGATTGGGGCCAGTCAGTGGAAGTGACACTCGAACCGTTCCGCGCCTGTCTGGTCATGGCAACTAATCGCGGCAATGCTGAAATCGGGTTTAACGGTTGCGATGGCGAAATCGTCCATGACAAGCCTGGCGAGCCGGCGGAACTGCTGTTGTGGGGCTTGCCCGGCACACAGGCCACGGTCCGACTTCTAGCAGATGGGTATAAGTCAGCCAGCCTTGACGGCGAACCCGCAAACGCGTTGTTGGCTGGGAGCGGATTGGCCGTGCGGTTCGATGGGCCTGCAATGAAAGAGTCCTGGCACAGGAAACTGGCCCATTTAACCCCTTCCGCCGTACCTCCCGACGTGGTGGCTCTTTATGAATCCACCTGTTTTGCCGCAGACAACAATGCACTTGAGGTCCGCGAGTTGATGCGGTCCGGCCCAACACGATTCGCTGCCGTCCAGGATGCCCGCGAGGCGTTTTTCCAGCAGGAAACGTTCCGAAAACGCGGCTTGTGGGACCGCTACATGTTCGACGGCGACCCCGAAACGTTCTTCGCCACCTCCCGCCGCAATGGAGATCTTCGAATTCGCGGCGGTTCACTGCGGCTGGACTTCGGCGAGCTGGTCGAAATCGATCAGCTCCTGCTCCAAACCGGCGGCGATTACAACCTCCAGCCGCTGAAGAACCACGAAGCGGTATCGGCTTCGGTATCGGCTGACCTGCGGTCATGGTCCCCGATCCGGGGATTCGCTGAAGGCGACATCCATTTCGCGATCAATGTGGATCATCCCGTGCGTTACATTCGGCTGCGAAACTGCCCGGATCGGATCAATGAAGCCCGCGGCTATTTCCGAGGGCAACCGTTGATTCGTTCCAAGTGGCGAGCGAGCAATCTGTTTGCGTATCACTTTCCAGCCACCTTCGCATGGACAACAACGGTCACAGTGAACGAAATCCACCCGGGCAGTTACCTGGCGGTGGCGATTCATGGTCCGCACGTGCCCGAGGCCGTTTACGCCGCAGCAAGATGCGGCGATCGATACCTCGGTGCCTCCCGACGAGCGCCTTCCTTCCCTGCAAACGCCTGGGAGTGCCCGGTCCGACGCGGCAGCAACTACACCTACTTCATCCCCGTGAAAAAGGACGTTCAAGGCAAGCAGATCGACGTCGTATTGCTTGGACTGAGCACCAGCGCCGGCGAGCAACTTTCCGCAGAGGTCTGGCTCACCGCGTTCCCTTCGCCCCACACGAGCAGGCGGGTGATGCTTAACCCGACTTCAGGCGTATAAGTAATTGGGATGCCCTAACTTACTGTCTGCCGAACCTTGGACGCCGCTCGGTCTAACGATACAGTGTAATCGTGGACCCATCGACTCAGGGCGTTTCCGCTGACCACACATCTACGAGTGGCAATCTAACTGGCGGAACAGCCAGCGCGCGTCCGTCGTACTCGCTTATCCAACTCGTAAAGTACGCCCTCCAACTCGGCATCGTGGGATTTGGCGGTCCGGTCGCGCTGGTCGGTTACATGCACCGCGACTTGGTGGAGCGTCGGAAATGGATCAGCGAGGCCGAGTACAAGGAAGGCTTGGCGTTGGCGCAATTGATGCCCGGTCCGCTGGCGGCACAGCTGGCGATTTACCTGGGGTTCGTCCATTACCGCGTGCTGGGGGCGACGCTGGTCGGAATCGCATTTGTCCTTCCGTCCTTTGTAATGGTCGTTGCTCTCGGCTGGGCATACCGCCATTTCGGCGGGCTAGCTTGGATGCAGGCAGTATTCTACGGAGTTGGGGCGGCGGTGATCGGGATCATCGCACTCAGTGCTTACAAGCTGACAAAAAAGAGCGTTGGAAGGGATTGGTTGCTCTGGGCGATCTATCTCACCACGGCCGCGATCACCGTCATTACCGAGTCTGAAATCGTGTGGGTGTTTCTCGGCGCGGGCGTGCTGTATTGGATCATCAAGACCAACGCGCTCGGCAGCATCGCCCGCCGGCTCGGGAAAACAGCTGCGTGTTTTGCGTTCCTCCCGCTCGGCGAAGCTTTGCCTGCCGTCGCGATGACCGATTTTCGTTTGCTCACCACCATCCTGCTGTTCTTTACCAAAGCCGGCGCGTTCGTCTTTGGTAGCGGTCTGGCGATCGTACCCTTTCTTTACGGCGGCGTGGTGAAAGAACATCACTGGCTGACCGACAAACAGTTTCTGGATGCCGTGGCCGTTGCGATGATCACACCCGGGCCGGTCGTGATTACGGTCGGCTTTATCGGTTTTCTGATCGCAGGATTCTCGGGTGCTGTGATGGCGGCGCTGGGGACGTTTTTGCCCTGCTATTTCTTTACGATCATCCCGGCCCCCTATTTCAACCGATTCGGGAAACTGCCGTCGGTCATCGCGTTCGTGGACGGCGTGACGGCTGCGGCGGTTGGGGCGATCACAGGCGCGGTTTTAGTGCTCGGCAAGCGATCAATTTACGATGTGACGACCTGCGTGATTGCGCTGGCAGCACTGGCGACGTTGTGGAAGTTTAAGCGGGTCCCCGAACCGCTCGCTATTCTGACGGCCGCGATCATCGGCTTGGTGGTGTATCCGTTCGTCCACCACTAACATCCTTGGATCGATCACGATTCCATGATCCTTTACAACCGACCCTGGCGGGCGGAAAGATAACACCGTGAGTATCGAATATCCCACCAATCCCGGCGTCACCATCGATTCAGGCGTCAAGCCCTGGACCATTCTCCAGCAAGACGGCACCGGCGGTGCAAAACTGACCATGTCAGGCCGTTGGCGGACGGCGATGAAACGCAAAAGCCCGCAAGTGTATGTGCGAATTTTCAAGGACGGCACGTTTTCGCCGATCAGTCGGACGCACGATTTGATCCGCGCGCAAACCGTGATCGACCCAGCCGTCACGGGTGACACCGCCGGCAAGGTCGGCACGTGGTCGCTGACGATCGAACGCGTTCCGTGCGGCGGGCCGTACCGGATTGAAACCTTCGTCACCAGCCCGGAGGTCGGCCTGTCGGGCCCGCGAGGGGAATCCGTGCATTTCGTCGGCGTGGGCGATGTGTGGCTCATCGGCGGACAAAGCAACGCATCGGGCACAGCGCTAAGCCCGATAGATGATCCATCTGAAATCGGCGTTCACGAATACCTTCCGCACACCGGCTGGCGGTTGGCGGTGCATGAGAGTTATCACCATCCGTGGCTCCTGTTCGCCAAGATGCTGAAAAAGGAACTCGGCTACCCGATCGGCCTGATCCCCACCGCCGTCGGTGGCAGCCCGATTTCACGATGGGACCCAGCCCAGAACGGCGATTTATTCGCCGACATGGTTAAACGCTTCAAAGGTGCTGAATCGGGAATCCGAGGCGTGTTGTGGTATCAGGGCGAGAGCGACGTTCAGCCCGTTGACCACCAGCAATACAAGGCGCGATTCAAGCGATACCTCGCAGGCACGCGTGAGATGGCGGGCAATCCCAAATTGCCGATCATCACCGTGCAGCTCAACCGCCGGACCGACTGCATCGACCCGCTCGGCTGGGAGGAAATCCGCGAGCATCAACGGCAACTCAGCCATGAATTGAATGATGTGTTTTTGATTTCCGTCTTTGATTCGGTACTGACGGACGTAATCCACAACGGCTCGCTGGGCAACCTGCTGATCGCCCAGCGGACGGTTGAAACCGCGCTCGGCGGGGTTTACGGGCGCGACCTCCACTTCCGCGCTCCCGAGTGTGTCAGTGCGACGCTGACAACAGCCGACACGATTGATCTGAAGTTTGAAAACGTCGCCGCCCAGCTCGATTACAGCGGCCGGCCGAACCACTCGTTTCCGTTTGAGGTGCGCGACGTGCAGGGCGTGGTTCCCGTGAAGTCCTTCTCGATTCCTGCGTTGGATACCTTCCGCATCGTGCTTGCCCGACCGTTGACCGGGCCGGCCACCGTCGTCGGGGCGCCGGGTTCGTGTCCGCCGCATAACGTGGTGCAAGACCTCTCCGGGTATCGCGGCATGCTCGGCTTTACGCTGGCCGTTCAGACACTAGGGTAAACCGACGCCCGACCATGGACGACGCGGGTTCGATTGCAACGCATCGCACAACGACTTAGGCTTTGGCGATGGCTTTGCAATCAACAACAACATCCACGACGGTATCGGTCACCAGCGACAGTTCCTCGGCAACGGTGAGCAATCCGTTCATCACCGTACGCATCGACCTGCCCCGGGCGACCTACGGCATTATCGACACCAAGACCAGCGACATCCTTCTGGCCGATGCGGCCTTGGGTGAGGCACTGTCTCAGGGCGATGAAGTTAAACTTGTCGCCACCACCGACGTTCAAGACGCCTTGGGTCGCGGGAAGAAGCTGGAGTTCTCGGTCCGTCTGCGATCGCTCTGGAGGCATTTCCCGACGCGCACGGAGAGCAATCCCCCGATCGCGCGGTTGTTCACGTTCACGCTTTACGAAGACCGACCGGCTTTGATCTTGGGGTTTGGAATGACTCTGCCCCAGTACTTCAGCATGAGATTGATGGGTGCAGCACCGCTTCGCACCGGGCGATTGTTCAATGGTCGACCGATTCAGGATCTGCGAACCCTCAACGGGTCGGCCGGTGCGGATCCGACGTTTGTCGCCGCCGAAGCCTTGCGCGAATCGCTCAACAGCCTGATGTTGACCGGCGTGGTGGAGGGTCGGAGGCGATCGGCCGTCTGGGGCGGGCTGATCGGGCGCGATTTCGCCGCCGTCGCCACGCTGAAGGAGGGGCAAATCTCCCTCTCCTGTGAAGACCCGATCGGCAGACTCGTCGACTCAGGAGAAACCTACCACGCAGCGGACCAATTCTATCTCGACCTGCACACCGCCGAACCTTTCGAGGCTCTCGAAGCCTACGGCTGGGCCATGCGCCTAGCGAACAACGCCAAGCCCGGCGTCTATGATTTCCCGGTCCTCTGCGGCTGGAGCGTGGGCAACATCAGCAAGCTGCCCAACATCAACAATTCCGCAAAGCTCGTCGAGGAACTCGACCACGCCAACCGCGTAGGCCTGACCAAGTACACCAAAGTCGCGGTCCGCCTCGAACCCGATAAGTACCACAACGACACTGAGCAAGGCTGGTGGGACGACGATCACATGCGTCGCTTCGGCCACCTTGTCGCGCCTTACGACACCATCGCCAAATGGAGCAAAACCCTGCAAGAACGCAATGGAGTGCCGTACATCTACATGCAACTGGGCATGCCTTCGGATGATTACGCCAGGGCGTTCCCGCAGCACATGCTGTTTAACGATGCTTCACAGGTGGATCGACAGCATCCCAATCCCAAGTTGGTTGAGCAACACAGGAAGCATCCGCACCACCAGCCTTTCGTCACCTACGATTACACCGACAACGACTTTGCACGTCACTTCGTGCAAGCGTGGAAGAAGCTGGCGACCGATGGAATTCGGGGGGTGAAGATTGACTATCCTGAAACCGCATGGCGGCCGGAAGGCGGGTTTGATGATCGCAAAACCTCGACCACCAGCGCGTATCGCCGGGCATTTGAACTCATGCGAGAGGGAATGGGGCCGGACGGCTTGATCGACGAGCGAAACCTCGGCGAATCCAACCGACCTTGCCTTGATGTGACCGCCGGCGTGATCGACACCCAGCGCACCTGGGCCGACTCTAATAAGTTCGTCCCAGAGATGGTCTCCATCAGCGGGCTGCGTTGGTATAAGAACCGTTCGGTTTTTAACTACTACTCCGACACCAAGGCGGTCCACAACCTCCCCACCGGCGTGCTGCAATCGCTGGTCACGATGAACCTGCTCACCAGCGGCAGGCTTGATCTGGCAACGTCGTTCAGTCTGTTTGATCCGGAAATCACCCACGCCGTCTCGCGCACTTACCCGCATTACCAGGAACCCATCACCGCCCGCCCGCTCGATGCGTTTACGGGCGTGAAGCATCCGCAAGTTTATGACCTCAAACTCACCGAAGATTGGCACCAACTCGCGTTCTTCAACACCGGCGATGCACCGACCACCGTCAGCACCGGCCTCAGCGGCGAGCGAGTCGATAAAAACATTGGGTTGGATTCAAAGAGCGAATACCACGCCTATGAGTTCTGGACCAACCGCTACCTCGGGAAATTTCCCGGAACGGGCAGAATCGAATACCGTCTTGATCCGCTGCACTGCGCCATGATTTCATTGCACCGAGTGCAACAAAACCCGCAGGTGATCTCGTCCGATCGCCATGTGCTGCAGGGCTGGGTTGAACTTTCTGGCGTGAAGTGGAATCCACGGGAAAAAACACTTGCCGGCAGTGCCCGAGTAATCGCCGGCGAACCGCTGAATTTTGTTATAGCGCGCAACGGCGTCGATCTGGCGACAGCCGAGGCTGCCCGGGGAAAAATCAGCCTCGCCGCACACGCCGATCATCGCGAACTTGTCCTAATGACGATCGTTTCCGATGTCACTGACGATGTTCCATGGACGTTGAAGGCGCGCTAAGCTGCAAGGCCCATCGCCTAGGAGCGGCGAGTCCTCACAGTTTCAGTCCTTCAGAAGATCGGCTTTCTTTAAGCCTTCAATCCGAATATCGACCTGTCCCACCTGCAAACCGTCGGCATAGGTGGCGTTGGCGTAAATGGCAAAAACATTCGTTCCCCTTTTTAGGTGCTTCAGGTCGTTGGCGTCCAGCCCGATCTTGCGGTACTCGGGATTATCGTTCCACCAAATATAGGTATGTATCTTCTGACCGTTCAGATAGATGTGGAAACCCTGCTTGGCCAGCACACCGATGCGGAAGAAGTCATAATCCAGGGAGTCCACTTCAAAAGTCGTGCGCATCAGCAAGAACTCGCCTTCGCCCCAGGTCGAACGGTTCTCAAACAACGCGACCTTGCCGTGTTTGGGCTTGTAGACGCCCTTTCCAATCGGTGCCTTCCCGCTGGACCACTTGCTGGCGTCGAAATCGGGCTGATTCCACTTTTCCAGACCGGCGGGCAGTTTGACATCACGGAAACGCTTGCCTTCACGCGGGTGCAGAAAATCGCTGGTCCCGGGCTCAAAGGACATGAACTGCCACACTCGATCTGCCGTGGCCGGCTTGCTGATGTCGTACCAGCCCAGATCAGCGTGTTTGAGCTGGGTCAAAGACAGGATCGTATCCAAAGGCTTTTCGTCCGAATTCATTCGCCGGATCAGTTCCTGACGGTATTGGACATACAGCAGATCAGTCAATTGCTTGCGGGCCGGTTCAGTTTGCTTTTCCAGTGTGGGCAAAAGGTCATTGACGACCGCGACGATCTGCCGGGTCTCCAACTGTTGGAATCGCTGGCTGATGATCTGCGCAATATCCAGCGCGCTGCTCGGATCGCTCTTGATCGCCACCTCGGCCGTCGAGGTGACGTAGTAGCCGCCCTCTCCGGCGCGAAGGCCCGATTTGATTTCCGTGTCAGCGGTGGCGTGCGAAAAGATCGAAGCGATGAGCTTGCTGGCTTCGGCGTTGTCCTTGAGCGATTTGGAAAGGCGTTCGAGCGCGCCTCGCATCGACTCATGGGCCGCGGCGCGTTCTTCCTTCACCATCATCTCTGATAATGTCGGCAGAACTTTGACCGCGACGCCATCGGCTTTTGCCGCCGTAGCCAGCGCCATAAACGCCGACTGACGTACCCACCATTCGTCGTAAGTCGTCCACGGAAGGATGTCCGGCAGGCACTCGGCCACCACCTCCGGCTTGGCGCAACTCAGCGCCAGCAAGGCTCCATCGACGACGTAGATGGCTTCGTCCTTGTCCACCAGCATCTTCCGTATCGACGCAACCATAGCCGGCGAAACGTCGTCCGGTTTGATGGGGTTTCGCCCTTTGGCAAACCAGTACCGGTAGTTGGTCAATCCGTCCAGCGCGGCGCGGCGGACGCGAGGATCCTTGTCCTCCAGGAGCTTTTCAAGTTCCGCGAACGCACCCGTTTGCAATAGAGCTATGGCCGACTGAGTGCGGACGATGAAATTCCGGTGATACGTCATCCGAACCAATTCCGCCCGCTCAACTTCTGCGAACTTGCCGGGATCGCTATAGGCGCTTCCAAGCACGGCCACCATCTTATAAGGCGGTAGATCCTTGCCTCCCTGCACGTAAGGCTTGCCGCTTTCGATCGAAACAAATGCCGTATCCGCGGGTCGGCCCCACAGGTATTCGGGCAACTTAAAATCCTTGGCGAACTTGCTTCGCGGTGCGCCGGTGATGCGCAACGTCTTTTTCGCAGCCGTATACGCCATGACCACGCCCGCCCCGGAGCCTTCGTCGTCAAACCCTTCGCAGGTCGAAACGCCCATCGCACCGGATGGACGTCGACTCAGGTCGAACCACCATTGCAGGTTTTTCATGGTGTCGCGGTACTGGTCGGGCTTGAGTTCAGCCATGTAGGCGGAAGTAATGGATCGCCAGATTGCATCCCCGCGACCGTTATCCGCATGACCTGTGAACAGCGAGGGATAACTGTCGAGCATGGCCAGGCCGAGCCAATCACGTGCCTGTCGGTAAATTTCAATATTCCCCTGCGAACCACACGCAACTTGCATGATCGCCGCCACCATGCCGTCCTTACCGTTGGACCCAAGCCCGCCTTCTCCGCGATGATCGCCATACGCCACGCTGCCGCGACCTGCAAAACGGTAGAAGAATTTAAGTGCCCCCAGCAGCGTCTTGTCGTCCACCTGTACGCCGCATTCCTTGGACAGAATCAGCGTAGTAACCACCTGCGACGCAGCCGGGTTCATCAGCCCGCCGGCGACGTAACCGGGATTGATCTGCTTGCCCCAATGGCCCCAGCCGATGCCGTAGAACTGCCGTTCGCGAGCATCGTCACAAAAGTATTGAAGGATCGGCAAAACCGACTGATCGCCGGTTCGCAGGTAGTATTCAGCACACGCGATGCCGTTGTAACCGTTGTTCCAGGTGTGATCGCCGATGCCTTTGACGTTTTTCGACATTCTGTCGAAGTACGCCTTGACCATCGGCAGATACTGATCGTCGCCGGTGGAGAGCAGGAACAAACATTCCAGCGCTCCAGGAACACCGACCGTTTCACGCACTTCGTAGGTGAGCGTCGCCGGATCGGGCGCGCCTACAAGGGCCTTGGCGTAGTATTCAGCCGCCCGTTTGACGATTCCGTCCGACTTGGGGCAATTCAGCGGCCAAGTCGGGCTGTAAGCCCCGAGCACCGGGATCGTAATGCGGACCGCCTTGGTGTCCTTGCCGTCCGCAGATCGCACGTCAAAAATAAGCAGTCCGTCTTTGGCCTCGGCATCGGTCAGTGCCTGGCCGATCAGGACGTAGGGATTGCGGCCTTGCAGTGCAACGCCGTTGATGCCGGTAATCACCTCACCCTTGCTGAACTTACCGGCTGCGGGAGTGCCCGGCGTGGTTTCCTCCACTTGAACAACGACACCCGGATAAATCCGCAGGATCAACCCGGTTACGCCCACATTGCCGAATTGCTTTTCTGATTTCGGATCCGGTCGCGAACTGAAAAGCGGCTCCTCGGTGTAGTACTGCGTCGCCTTCGGAGCATCTGCCGCAAACAACGGGGTCACGGTTCCGGTCAAGATAAGGAGGAAGCTCAGAATTTTTCGCATGATTGCTCTAACCCTGTTAAAGAAAGGTCCGCTAAGCGCGACAGAACTGAACCTCCCATCATACCCGTTTCCGGGAGTGGATTACCATCAGTTTTTCCTGTCATCGGGCAGTGGCGAGAGAAGGAGTCCGGCCGCTCGCAGTGGCAAGGACTCGCAAATCCGCCTAAGATCGGCCTGACTGTTCGATCCCTGTTTTTTTTGCACCGGAGATGAAGTGATTTCAAGTGATTCATTGATTCATCAATTGAAGTGGCGATACGCCGTCAAAAAGTTCGATCCGACTAAAACAATCAGCCCGGCGGATTGGGCTGCGTTGGAGCAATCGCTGGTGCTGACACCTTCCAGTTTCGGGCTGCAGCCGTGGAAGTTCATCGTCATCACCGATCAGGCGGTAAAAGATCAACTCGTGCCCCATTCCTGGAACCAGCGCCAGGTGGCCGATGCGTCGCACACGGTGGTGTTTGCGTACAAGCAGAACCTCGGCGAAGTCGAAATCACCAAGCACGTTAACCGCACTGCCGAAGTGCGAGGGCTTGAACCGGCCACGCTGGACAAGTTCAAAAGCGTCATCGTCAATGCGATGACGCACCCGACCGCTCAGGAAAAGATCAATGATTGGGCCATCAAGCAGGTCTATATCGCGCTAGGCAGTTTCATGACGGCTGCGGCGATGATGGGAATCGACACCTGCCCGATGGAAGGCCTGCAACCCGTCAAGTACGACGAATTGCTTGGCCTGGTCGGAAGCGGGTACGCAACCGCAGTTGCCTGCCCGGCGGGGTATCGAGCAGCGGACGATAAATACGCCCAGACGCCCAAGGTTCGCTACAAGCCCGAAGACGTGATCATGCGGATCTAACCCAGTCTGCCGCCAACACGCCCGCTGCAGAGCCGGTGGCAAGGCAGATACCGCTGACGCGGCTGGAGGCGGCGGCGCCGGCGGTGGCGGAGATCGTGTTCCCGCCGGCGAACAGGTTATCGATCGCGGCGCATCGGAGCGAGTCAGCCGGAATCTCGTAAGGCTGGCCGATCGGGGGATAGTCGTACGTCGGACCGACCGCCGCATCCCACCGCTCGGCCGGCCACCAGGCTTTGACACTGTCGCCGCCGAACGAACGGGCCGTCAGCACGTCTTCTTCCGTCAGCGTATAACGCCCGAGCATCCGCCGGCCGTCGCGAGGCAGGACACGCGGCGAGCATTCGACAATCGATGCATCTTTCAATCCCGCAACGCCAGATTTGAGGATATCCAAAATCGCGAGAGCGTCTTTTGTCGCATGTGCTACCAGCCCATGCTCAGCCGCGTCATTCGAGCACGGGCTGGTAGCCCGTGCGACATCAACCGCCATCTTCAACACACCGCAGCCGGCTTCGGGCCCGGGATGGAATACCGTGAATCTCGCCAGCGCAGGGAGTTCGCCCGCCGCCACGGCTTTGGCCAGCGTGTAGGGAATCTGCAGCCGGAGCAATTCGGGATTGTCGCTGATTCCCCTCAATCGCACGCCGAACCCGCCGAGCATGCGGCCGTCGTCGGCCGGTTGCAGCACATCGTCGCCGATGAGCGAAAGTACCGCCCCGCCGCCGGTGCAGTCGATCAGCGCTGGAGAGTCGATCCAACCGGCGTGATCTCCTTCAAGTTCGATCGCCAAAATGCACCGGCCCGCCCGCCGGACGGCGCGAACGCGAGTATTCATCCGCCGCTCGATCTTCGGTTGCTCGATCATCGAAGCCAGAGCCGCTTCGTACGCAGCGGTCGGAAATTCCAGCACCCACACTTTGCCGACCGGCTTGGGTCGCACGTCTGCCGGCGCAAGTTCAACCAACCGCTGTACCAGCGTGCGCTGAAATGCGCCGTTCAGTGTGTGGGAAGGCTCGCCGGGATCATCGGCGTATAGCCCGCAAAGGCTGCGGTGCATCGCCGCCGTCACCGATCCGCCAAGGCGGCCAGTGGCTTCGATCAAAACAACGCCGGCCCCGCGGTCAGCCGCTGCTGCTGCAGCGGTCACGCCCGCGGGGCCGGCGCCGATAACGACGACGTTCGGTGCCACGCTACTTGGCGGCTTCCGAGCGTTCATACCCGGGCTCGTTCGGATCATAGTCGATGCTGATCACGCTCATGCCCGAGGTGTACGCGCTGTCGTTGGCAAACGTCAGCGTGCCCTCGCCCTTGTAGTAGTAGACCGTCCGGTGCGTGTCCGATCCGCTGAAGTGGAACGGAATCCACGCCTTGCCGGTCACATAAGCGCTGCGGTTGTTCGGCTGGCCGATGGCGGTGGTGACTTCGCCTTCGTACATGCCGATCTTAACCTTGGCGAACTTGCTGTTAGGCGGAACCGGAAGCTTGGGCTTTTCGGGCTCCGGCGGCGCCTCTGCAGTCGAAGAACCGCCTGACTTACACCCAGCCAAGACGCAGACCGACAATGTCACGGCGAAAATCGCAAGCCAGTGCAATCGCATAGGATGTCTCCTGAAAAGTTCTCGGATCTGTTTCTAAAAATGTATCAACGCGGCAAGCCGCAGGCAATAGCGGAGTTGATCCCGCCGAACGCGAAGCTGTTCTTCAGGAATTGATTAAACCGGAGCGGTGTATTTCGTTGTACGTGCATGATTCCTGCGCAGGCAGGATCGATTTCCTGTAAATTGTGCGTGGGATTAATCATACCGGCGTGCATCATCTCGATCGTTGCCGCCAGTTCGATCGGGCCCGATGCGCCCAGCGTGTGTCCCATATTGCCCTTCAAACTGCTGACCGGCGTATTGCCTCCGAACACCGCCGCCAGTGCCCGCGCCTCGGCGGCGTCGCCCTGCTCGGTACCGGTGGCATGAGCGCCGACGTATGCGATGTCGGCCGGCTTAAGCTTGGCTTCGTCGAGCGTGGCATTCATGCAGGTGATCATCGATGACTCATCCGATTGACTCACGTGCGTGCCGTTGCTGCAGGTGTGATAGCCGAGCACCTCGGCCAGCATCTTGGCGCCGCGAGCTTTAGCATGTTCGTAGCTTTCCAGCACGATCGTCCCGGCCCCCGCGCCGCAGACGAGTCCGTCGCGCTGCGTATCGAACGGCCGCGGGGTTTGGCTGGGGGAATCATTAAACTTGGCCGACGCGGCGTAAAGGATATCGAACGAGCCGACCGTGGTTTCGTGCAACTCCTCCGCCCCGCCGCAGACCATCACGTCCTGCCGGCCGAGACGGATCTGATCGTATGCGGCACCGACGGCTTGCAATCCGGATGCGCACGCGGCGCTGGTAGCGCTGACCACGCCTTTGACGCTCAGAAACTGCGCCACGTTCAGCGCTACCGTGTGCGACACGCAGCGGAAAAACTCACTCGCCCCCAGCGTCATGTACTCATTCTTGCCGAGAATTAATTCGTACGTTTTGGTGATCGCCTCCGGGCTGCCGGTGGTCGATCCCATGATGCAGCCAAACCGAATGTTGTTCGGCACGTCGGCCAGATTCAGCCCGGCGTGGGCCATCGCCTGGATCGTGGCTTGCACGGCGATGATGCTCATCGTGCTCATTGTGCGGCGCTGCGCCCGCGGGATGGCTTTCGGATCGCGCACCTCGATCGGCGCACCGACCTGACAGCGCAGTTTGCCGAACCGGTTCCATTCCGGCGGCATGGTTTTGGTGGCGCACACGCCTGCAGACAGGCCGGCCATCATCTCAGGGACGGAATAGCCGATCGGCGTAACCACGCCATAGCCGGTGATGACTACACGCTGCATGCTTTGCCCGCCAGGTAATCTTTGAAGGTGTCGCGCCCCAGGATGCTGCGGCAGACAAAAAACGCCGACGTCATCGCCCCGATCACGCCCGGCAGCAGCGCGCTCTGCCCGGCCGCGTAGCAGTTTGCGATCGGCAATCGCCCGGCAACGTTGAATTGCCCGATCTTCTGGCGGATGCCGTAGGCGCTTCCGTCGGGGCTGTAGAGATAGTCGCGATAGGTCAGGCTGCTGGCCGAGTCGATGACGCGGAGGTTTTTGCACTCGTACAGATGCGCTTTCATCCGCCGGACGACCGACGCGGTGCGCCTGGCCTTATACGCATAGTATGCCGCAGGCCGATGTTTCAACTCCGTATCGAACCACTGCCGGGTCGATTCAGTAAATGCGACCTCGAGCGCCGTAAACGTATGCACCGGCTGACCCGACGATTTCTTCTCCAGGCTCCGCAGCACCATCATCGGCCCGTCGATCGGCTCGGGCGAATGGCAGGTCAGCATGTCGTTCAAGTCTTCACTCGGTAGGATAGACGACAGCGTGACCGCATCGGGCCCGATCGGTGCGTCGATATCACCATACAGCGTGAAAAACCCGTTGGTCGATTCAAAATCCGCCACCCGCGATTGAAACGCCTTGGTGAGGTTCTCTTTCGGCAAGATTGTGACAATCGACTTCGGATGGATCGTGAAAATACAGTTGCCGGCCGACACTTCTTCGCCGTCAGTCAGCACAAACCGACCGATTTTGCGCTTCTCCACGTCAGTACACGCGGCGATGGACGTTCGAGTGCGGATGTCGACGCGGTCGTGTCTTAGCACATCGACCAGCGCGTCCACAAACGCATCGCCGCCGTTCTCAGTCCGGGCCAGCGATTCCTGCAGGCCGTAGCACACCCGGGCATGGGTCGCAAAGCTCACCTCGTCGGGTCTTGTGCCGTAGCACATGCACAATCCGCCCAGGATTGTCTGGAGGAGCGAGTCACTCACGCAGTGATCCAGCACTTTTTGTAGCGTGATCAGATCGTCATCCAGCGGCGGAGGGAATTCGTCAAAGCCTGACACTTCCAGCGTCGGCGTATGGCGGATGACGTGATGGAACCGCTCGAAATACCGATCAATCCCCGCACGCTGCGTGGGAAAATCGATCTTGAGCTTTTCGCGGACGCGTTCCGTTCCGCAGGGCATCGTGTAGTCCACTGCTGTGGCGGGGAAAATCATTCGATGCGAAGCATCCCGCGGAAAATAGATCGGCCGAATGCGTTCTCTCACGCCGAGCAGTGAAAGCATCACATCCAGCACGCCGGTGCGATCGTCTTTGAAACCGCCGGTGAAATGAAAACCGACGTCGAACGGAATGCCTTCCAGCCGAAATCTCGCCATCGATCCGCCGAGGATCGGGGCTTTTTCCAGCAGCAACACCGACTTGCCGTGTTGCGCCAGAATGCGCGCAACCGTCAGCCCCGCAATCCCGCTGCCGACGATGATGGAATCGTAGTGCTTCATTAGTTGCTAGTTGCCAGTTGTTAGTTGCTAGTTGGAAGTATTGACTAACAACTAGCAACTAACAGCCAGCAACTCATCAAGTCGCCAATCCACCGTTGATCCCAATCACCTGCCCGTGGATATACATGTTAGGTTCTCGACACAAAAACTCGATTACGGACGCGACGTCCTCCACGCTGCCGAAGCGGTTGAGTGGGATCATCGGCAGAATTTTGTCTTTGGGAAGCGCCGCGGTCATATCGGTTTCGATCAGTCCGGGCGCGACACAGTTGACCAAAATGTTTCGCTTGCCGACCTCGCGGGCCAGCGCCTTGCACGCACCGATCAGCCCGGCCTTGGCGGCGGAGTAGTTCACTTGCCCGGCCTGACCGACGACGCCGGAAACGCTGGCCACCGCTACAATCCGGCCCTTGCGCGCCCGGATCATCGAAAACAGCACCGCGGTCGTCACGTTGTAGAAACCGTCAAGGTCGGTGCGGATCACGTCCGACCATTCCTCGGGCTTCATGAACACCAGCAGATTGTCCCGCGTCACCCCGGCGTTAAAGACGACAATGTCCGGCGAGCGTTCCTCCGCCCGCGGGCGGAGCGCTGCTTCGGTTGCGGCGCGGTCGGCTACATCAAACGCCATCAACGCGCACGAGCGGCCCATCGCTTCGATTTCGGCTTTGGTCTGGTTGGCCTGCTCGTGATTACTGCGATAAGTCAGCCAGATATCGCACCCGGACTTGGCCAGGCGCAGCGCGACCGCCTTGCCGATGCCTCGACTGCCTCCGACAACTAATGCGATGGGTGTGGATGGTTCCGCCAACAGGATACCTTTCGCCGCGCGAGTATACAGGCAAGATTATGGCGATGACAGGCGGAATTCGTCGCGTGGGCCGGCCGGCCGTGCCACGGATGAGGGACATGGTTACAATCAGCAGTTATGTCTAAACGGTGGGTACTTTTAATGGGGGCGGTAGCGGTCGTCGGCGGCGGGATTGCGTTTTTTGCCACTCGGCCACCGAAGGTGGCCAGCACGTCGCAACCGAATCTGAACCCGCCCGCCGATCCCACGACCATCCCAACTTCAAAGCCTTCGCCAATGCCGGCCGCTCCGGGCACGCTGTTCGATCTGCTACGCCGCCAGCACCCCAAAATCGCCGCAACTCAGCCGCTGGGAGTGCCGGTGGAGTTCGGCGATGCAGCGCGATTCGTCGTGGACGAGTCGATCTGCATTGACAGCGCCGGCCATCTCTGGGCAAGTCATCCCACCGCCGAGCCGACCTCTGAGGTGCTGGCGGCGATGGCGAAATTCAACAGCAAGGAGCAGACGCATATCGTTCGCGAGCCGGTAAAGCTGGTCTATTGGATGAACGACGGCGAGCGCCTCGCCCCGGCGGTGTTCGTCCAGTCGGCCGACGGTGCGATCCGCGTTGTCACCGCCAAACGCACGCTCGACTTGCCCGCCAATCGCTCGTTCCGGTTCCCCGGCGCGGTGCTGTTGGCCGACCATCTCGCCATCCCCTGCGACGACGGAATCAGCGTATTGCAGATTGGCCAAACCATCACCGAGCGGTTCCAACCCCTGCCGAGCAGCAAAGATGCGCTCGCCCAGCCGCAGGTGATCGCCGGCAATCGAGGCCTGCTCGCATGGACTCCGGCGACCGAAAATTCCCCCGGCAGCGGCGTGGCACGGTATCTCGATAAGACATGGACAATGCTGGACGAGGCCGATTGGCCCAGGTCGATCGTGCAGGTTTCGCCCTTCCTCGACGGCACGGTGCAGCAACTGCGACTGGGTGATGACAAGAAAATTCAGCTCGCCCAAGTGCCGCTCGACACACCGCAGGTGGACGACAAACGCATCGTCCAACTCGTCGGCCAGCTCGACGACCTGTCCGACACCGTACGCACCAAAGCCACCGAAGAATTGCAGCGGATCGGCCCGAGCGCCTGGCCGATCCTGAAGAAGATGCTGCCCGATCAGCTCCCGGAAACGCAACAGCGGATCAACCTGCTGCTGGCGCGATCGGACACGCCGGCGTTGGGTTGGATGTCGAGCGTCGATGGCAAGCTCAAGGTGATGGCCCGGTTCGACAAGGCAGGAATTCTGCTCTTTGGCGAGGCGGGCGTGACGATCCCGCAGGAAGAAGGCGACCCGGCCACCATCGCACCGGCGTGGATTTGCGTCCGTCCGGACCATTCGCCGGAACTGTTGCCCGCGCTTCTGACCGAGGACTTCCGCCCGAATGTCGAACGCCTCCTGCTCATCGAAGGCGACTGGTACCGCACCGACGCACAAGTCGGCCCGCGGCGATACATCGGCAACGCCCTATTGCCGATGCTGCGTAAGAGCGAGAAGAAGTTCTCCCTGCCGATCGGGTCGGATCGTCGCGGCCGGTGGCTGTTTCGCCAGCCGGGGAAGGAATCGCCGGTGCTGCTGGTCGATCCGACGATCGCGGACACGACGCCTCGCTTGCCCGCCTGGACGATCGGCAGAAAGGCGGAATCCGTCGGCTGGTCAAAAGCGGGATATCCCGCCATCAAGCGAGGCGGCGCCTGGGAACTCCGCGAAACCGGCTGGGCGACGCTGGAGGAAAAAACAAACCCGATGCTGAAGTCCGAAACCGCGACCGCCACGGCAACCACGTTGCCTACCGATCCTGGTCCGCTGCTGCTGACGGGCAACGATGGCGCACGATACTTTGGCGGGAAGCAGTCGCTGGACGTCTTCACGCCCGATGGTCAACGCCGCAGCGTGAGTTTCCCCGCATCCGCCGCTGGAGGCGATCCGGTGACGCTGATCGAATCGCCCGAGGGCAAGTTGTTCCTCTTCAACCAGCCCGGCCGAGTGTTACGGCTATCGCCGACCAAGGGCGAAACCGAGCCGTTCAAAATCGACGCGACGTTTTCGCGCAGCATCCCCAACGGTGCGGCCGATCGGATCTGGCTCGATCCGGCCGGTCGCATCTGCATGTCGGCCGACGGGGTGATTGTGGTACTGTTTCCGACCGGCGTAATCCCGCACGAAATCGCCGTCAAAATGTCGGCTGAAGAACAGGCGCAGAACGAGCCGGAATAAAGCCGCCTGCAACTTTGCCGACATTTCAATTTCCCGAGCCGATGGAATAGGATGAAACTCATGGTCAAACGCATTCTAGCCAGTGCCTGTGTCGCCCTTTCAATCGGTGCGTCGAGTCCAGCTATCGGTGCCGACGCCCCGCCGGCCTCTAAACCTGTTTTCATCGACACTCCCGAAGCCCGCGATACCCGAATCGCCTGGTGGCGGGAAGCACGGTTTGGCATGTTCATTCACTGGGGCATTTACTCCGTCCCGGCGGGTGAATGGCAAGGCAAACCCGTGTCGGGCATTGGCGAGTGGATCATGAACCGGGCCAAGATTCCGGTGAAGGAGTACGAAAAGTTTGCCACTCAGTTCAACCCGATCAAGTTCGACGCCGAAGCCTGGGCGCAACTCGCGAAGGATGCCGGGATGAAATACCTGGTCATCACCTCAAAGCACCACGACGGCTTTGCCATGTTCGGCTCGAAGGTTTCCCCCTACAACATCGTCGATGCCACACCGTTCAAGCGCGACCCGATGAAGGAACTGTCGGCAGCGTGCGCCAAGCGGGGGATCAAATTCTGCTTCTATTACTCGCAATCGCTCGACTGGCACGAGCCTAATGGCATGGGCAATGAATGGGATTTCGGGCCTGATGGGAATAAAAAATTCGACGAATACCTGGAGAAAAAATCGCTCCCGCAAGTCCGCGAGATCCTCAGCAACTACGGTCCGCTGGGGCTGATCTGGTTCGACGTACCGAAAAACATGACACCCGAACGCACAATCAAGTTCCGCGACGCCGTCCGCGAACTGCAACCCAACTGCCTCATCAGCGGCCGGCTTGGGCAGGGGAACAACAGCGACTACGCTTCGGAAGGCGACAATCGCATTCCCAACAACGTCCGCGCGGGCGACTGGGAGACGCCGGCCACGCTGAATCACACCTGGGGCTATAAAAAAGACGACAACGACTGGAAAACTCCCGAGCAACTGGTGTTCAATCTCGTCGATATCGTCAGCAAAGGAGGCAACTACCTCCTGAACGTCGGTCCGACGTCGGAAGGAGTCATCCCCCAGCCGAGCGTGAATATGCTGCACGGCGTGGGTGCGTGGATGAAAGTCAACGGTGAGTCCATCCACGGCTGCGGCGCGACTGCATTCGGGACGGAATTCGGCGACGCCAGCCCCACTGAAAAAGACGCCAAGGGCAAAACCAAATTCAACGCCCGCAAAGAGTGGCGATGCACCACTAAACCGGGTTTTCTGTACATTCACCTCCTCAAATGGCCGGCGGGGAAATTTGAACTGCCTCCAGTCAAAGCAAAAGTCACCAAAGCCTATCTGCTGGCCAATCGCGAAGCAGCCATCCCTTTCAACCAAGAAGGTGAAAAACTCACCCTCCAACTCCCTGAACAGGCCCCCGACAAAGTGGACTCGGTTTTGGCATTAGAACTACAGAAATGACGGCAAAGAGAAACCCCGCTGGCGTGGGTGAGACCAGCGGGGTAAGGAGGGAAGAAACCTAGTTTTTCGCAGAGGAACATGGCGTTCATCTGCGACTCATACAACAGTTATACGCCAGATAAACGGACCAAGTTCCAATAAAAAACAAATCCCGCGCGTTAAAGTCAGCCCATCTTAGCTAGAACAGACTCGACCTTACCGCGAATCTCGCCCCATTTGGTGGAGGGAGACTTGTTGACCGTGATGAAATCTCCCAGGAAAAGCAAACTCGTCACGCCGGGGATTTCAAACAACGCTTTTCCGACCGGATCATCCATAGCAGCCTCAGCATTAAAGAAGCTGACAGGCTGCTGTGTAATCGGGCGATCCAAAATAAACTTGTGGGCGTTGGGATTGGGCGTTGGCTGAACTTCCTTAACCCGATAACCCATTTGCACTCCGTGCGGCGGAGTATATCGTTTGCTTGACGCTGTAAAAGGGGATGCACCGCAAAAAACACGAAAAAATTGAAATAATTTCACTTTGTTTTGCAAAGTCATTGGCTGACTTTGCCTTGGCGGCACGATACCGCAAAATACAGGCGACACAGAGGCACAGAGTCGCGGAGAATAGGCATCGAGGATCACTCTGTAGTTTTCTTCTTCTTTACTGAGCATTTCTCTGTGACTCTGTGCCTCTGTGTCGCATTCATCACCGCAAGAGCCGAAAACCAGGGTTGCAATTCTCTCCTACGCTTGACAGAAAGCCCTCAATCCATAAACTTTCCCCTCCCTGTGTCGGATGTGTTTCGCGCCCGCACGGTGAGTTTTCGTTGATTCAGAAAGACTGAGCAATACCATGAGCACGTACAGCCCCAAACCGGGTGAAATCAAGGCCGACTGGCATACTGTTGACGCCTCGGGCAAAGTCCTGGGTCGTTTGGCGTCCAAGATTTCGCTGATCCTCCAAGGCAAGCACAAGCCGACCTACGCCCCTCACGTAGAGACCGGCGATTTCGTCATCGTGCTCAACGCCGAAAAGATCAAAGTCACCGGCCGCAAGGCGGACGTGATCGAGTATGACACCTACAGCCGCTACCCCGGCGGGCGTCACCTTTACTCGTACAAGACGATGAGCGAACTCCACCCCGAGCGCATCATCCAGCTCGCCGTCAAGCGGATGCTGCCGAAGAACAAGATCGGCCGCAACCTGCTGACGAAACTGAAAATCTACACCGGCACCGCGCATCCGCACGCTGCCCAACAACCAAAAGAACTCAAGCTCGCGTAATTCAACGAGTCATTGGTCGTTGGTCATTCGGGCTTTACTAATGACCAAGGACAAATGACCAATGACTCTTTACCCAATCGTCATCGGCTCGTGATCAACGGTACATCAAACAACTACCAATGATCCGATGACGACTAAACCCGTTGATCACGGAAAGGTAACATGAGCACCGCAACTGCTGCTCCCGAATCGACCGAAAAGAAAGTCAAGCCCGTTTACACTTGGGGCGTAGGACGACGTAAGTCGGCTGTCGCCCGCGTTCGCATCGCACCGGGTTCCGGCAAGATCGAAATTAACGGCCGTACGCTGAACGACTACTTCACCGGCGAGCGCGATCGCAAAGCGATCTTCGGCCCGCTGGAAGTCACCAACACCGGCGGCAAGATGGACGTCCTGGTGAACACCGACGGCGGTGGCGCGACCGGCCAGACCGGCGCGATCGTCATGGGCCTCGCCCGCGCGTTGGCCAAGTACGATGCCAGCCTCGAAGGCGCCCTCCGCAACGGCGAATTCCTCACCCGCGACAGCCGCATGAAAGAACGCAAAAAGTACGGCCAACGCGGTGCGCGTCGTCGCTTCCAGTTCAGCAAGCGATAATCGACTGGCTCAACCGAATCACGAAAAGCCCATGCCGGAAGGCGTGGGCTTTTTTGTTGGGCTTCTAACATGCTACACAGAGGCACAGAGTCACGGAGAAATGCACAGAGAGGAAAAAGGAATCTCCGACAAATTCTCTGTGCTTAACTCTGTGGCTCGGTGCCTCTGTGTCGCATTCCTTATTCGTCAATGACTGGATTCTCTAGCCGCCCGAGCTTCTCGATTTCGATCGCGATCGTATCCCCTGCTTTCAGCCACACCGGTGGCTTGCGGGCGAACCCTACGCCGCTGGGCGTGCCCGTCAAAATCACGCTGCCGGCGCGGATCGTCATCGTGCTCGACAGGCTCTCGATCAGCGTCGGGACGTCGAAGATCATGTCCGCCGTCGTGTGGTCCTGCATCACCTGGCCGTTGAGGATGGTTTTGAGCGCCAGTGCGTTGGGGTTGGGCACTTCATCGGCCGTCACCAGATCAGGTCCGAGCGGGCAGAAGCCGTCGAAACTCTTGCCGCGCGCGAACTGCCCGCCGCCGAGCGACTTTTCCCGCTGCCAGTCGCGGGCTGATACGTCGTTCGCGATCGTGTAGCCGAACACGTATTTCAGCGAATCACGCTTGCTGACGTTTTTCGCGTCTTTGCCGATCACCACCGCCAGTTCGCCTTCGTAGTCGATCATGCTGCTACGCTTGGGGATGGCGATCGGCGCACCGGGATGATTCAGGGCGTTACTGGCCTTGATGAAGAGCATCGGGTTGGCCGGGATCTCCGAGCCACTTTCCTTGGCGTGTTCGCGGTAGTTCAGGCCGATGCACAAGATGTCCGTCGGCATGATCGGCGAAAGCAGTTGATCGATCGGCAGCCGGTCCGACGTTTCCGTGGCCGACAGAAGCGAATCCCCCGCCATCCGCCAGGCCGTGTGGTCGTCGATCCGCTTGCCGAGATAGGTCTTTCCGCCGGAGATAAAACGTATGAGTCGCATGGCCTTATTATAGCGAAGCGACAGAGACCGCGAAGGCGCGAAGATACGCGAAAATTTTGCGAAGAAACTCCAATTCAATTTTCTTCGCGTCAGCTTCGCGTATCTTCGCGCCTTCGCGGTCTCTGCTGAATGCCACACCTTGCCAGCCGTGCGGATTTCTGAAACACTTCTGGCAATGTCCGAACCAACCGACAACCGATCGCTACTGATCGTCATGCCTGTTTTTAACGACTGGGAGCCGCTGCAAAAGCTGCTCGACCTGATCGACGCCGTGCTGGCCGGCAAAGACCTGCGGGCCAAGGTCCTGCTCATCGACGACGCCTCGAGTGAACCACCGAGCAGATCGGCACTTCGGCGAAAGTACGTTTCGCTGACCGAGCTGCACCTGCTGAACCTCCGCCGCAACCTGGGCCATCAGCGGGCGATCGCGATCGGGCTGGCATTCATCAACGACCACATCCAAGCCGAGCAGATCATCATCATGGACGCCGACGGACAGGATTCGCCGGAGGATTTCGGTAAACTGCTAGCCAAGTTCGATGAGTGCGGCGGGCGGTCGATCGTGTTCGCCGAACGCAAGCGCCGATCCGAGGGATTGTCCTTCAAGTTCTTCTACTGGCTGTTCCGCGTAACGCACCAACTGCTCACTGGTCATGCCGCCCGCGTGGGCAATTACAGCATCCTACCCCGCGAGCAATTGCGCAAGCTGACGGTGGTGAGCGAAACCTGGAACAACTACGCCGCCGCCGTCCACAAATCTCGCCTACCTGTTGCGACCGTACCGACCGATCGCGCCGCGCGCATCGCCGGGCAGACGCGGATGAATTTCTCAAGCCTGGTCTCGCACGGCCTGAGTGCGATGTCGATCTACAACGACGTGATCGGCGTTCGGACGCTCTCGACGGCCGTCGTGCTGACGCTACTGACGGCGATCACGACTTTTTGCCTGGTGATCTTCCACTTCGTCGCGAATTCTACCCGACTGGACAGATGGATCTTCGCGTGCCTGATCGCACTGGCGATGCTGGTCGTTGTCTGCGGCGTGCTGGCGACATTTCTGCTGTCGGCCCTGGCCGACCGCACAACCAGCAGCTTCCTGCCGTCGCGGGATTACCGCTTCTACTTCGAGTCGGCTGAGCGGATTGATCTTTGATCAAAACGATTATCCACGAAGCGACGAAGGAACAAAGAAAAGCAGAACATGAACGCAGAGACGCTGAGGCGCA
>JANMES010000146.1:0-57092 GCA_031377185.1 Phycisphaerae bacterium | reverse complement strand
TTCGGTGGTGTTCTTGGTGACCGCGGCGCGGCCTCGATCCGGCTGATGTTCTCCCACTGGGCGGGCGGGTGTCCTCCCCCGCCGCGACCTTTCGACCGACGCGGCGGCTGAGGACAGCCGCCCTCCAGCAGTCGCTCGCCTCCTGGCAGCATGGTCGGTTGTCTCTCCATGTCTAAAACTCGATCATCGCCTTGATCACGCCCGCGTCGGGTGCAAGCCACTTCGGTAGCGTTTCCACGAATTCCGTCACACGTGAACGGTGCGTAATCCACGGCCGGGTGTCGATCACGCCGTTCTCGATCAGCTTGATGATCCGCGTGAAATCGCCCGGCAACGCATTGCGGCTGGCGAGCAGCGTGACTTCTCGACGGTGGAAATTCGGATCATTAAACGTCACGTCGCCTTGGAACAATCCGACGAAGACAATCTTCCCGCCTTGCGCGATCAACTCGAACGTCCGCATCATCGACGGCGGAGCGCCGGTGGCGTCGATGACCACCGTCGGCAAATCACCGACGGGCAAGGCTTTAAGCTGCGCGACCAGATCGTTACGGGCATCGAGCGTGGTTTGCACCTTCATGTGCTGCCGGCAAAACGCCAGTCGCGACTCGGACACGTCAGCCACCACCACGTCACCGCCATCGGCCTGGGCAAACGGGATGACACTCAAGCCGATCGGCCCGGCACCTAAAACCAGCACGCGCTCGCCTTTTTCGATGTTCGCTCGCGAAACGGCGTGACAGCCGATGCCCAGCGTCTCCACCAGCGCCAGTTGATCGTACGACAGCTTCGTGCTGACATGCAGCTTGCGGGCAGGGATGACGATCTGCTCGCGCATCCCGCCGTCGCAGTGTACGCCCAGACATTGAAGCTCGATGCAGCAGTTGGTCTTCCCGCGCCGGCAGGCAATGCACTTGCCGCAGTTGAGGTATGGCTCGACCGAGCACTTGTCGCCGACTTTCACGCTCGATGAAGGATCGTTCACCTTCAGCACCTCCACGCCCAGTTCGTGCCCGAGAATCCGCGGATAGCTGAAGAACGGCTGGCGGCCGTGATAGGCGTGCCAGTCGGTGCCGCAAATGCCGACGCGATGAATCTTCACCAGCGCATAACCGGCAGGAACGTCGGTCGGCTCGGGGGTTTGGCTCAGTTCGAACGAACCGGGTGTTTTGAGTGTTAGTGTGTTCATAGGTTTCTCGTACCACGGGCCTCCGGCCCGTGCTGGCGATCATTTAATTGGGCAAATCGCGATCATCAGAATTACAAACGCATTCCGCACGGGCCGGAGGCCCGTGGTACGGGTGAGTTTACAGTCCATACGCCTCGACCGCCGTCTGTCCGAAAATTCTCGCCTGTTCCGCCGCACTTAGCGGCTGGGTCCAGTCGCGGACGGTTTCGACCCATTTCTGATACCCGCACGCAACCGTACAGACCGGCCAATCGGACCCGTACATCAACCGCGAGGGGGTGAAAATGTTTAACACGGCATCGTAGTACGGCTTCAGTGCCGCCGACGTCCAGGACTGGAAATCCGCCCTGTTCACCATTCCTGACAGCTTGCAGTACACGTTCGGCCTCTTGGCCAGTTCGGTCAGGTTCCGCTTCCAGACATCGATCTCGCCGATCTTGATGCGCGGATTGGCGATATGGTCAACGATGAACACCTGCCCGGGATGGCGATCGACGAATTCGATCGTGACTGGCAGATGCTCGTCGAAGATCAGGAGGTCGTACCGAAGGTCAAACTTCCTGAGCAGCGACACGCCGTGATTGAACGCCTCGCCGAGGATGAAGCGGTCATCCGGTTCATCGTGTACGACATGCCGTACGCCGCGAAGCTTTTTGTTGGCGGCATAGCGGTGCAGGACAGACTCGATGTCCGCCGACGCCAGCGGCACCCAGCCGACAACGCCGCGGAGAAACGGGTGCTGATCGGCCAGCGCTAGCAGCCAGTCGGTTTCCACCAGCGACTGACGGGCGTGAACGGAGATCGCGCCGTCGATCTTGGCAGCGGCCAGAACCGCCTGCAGATCAGCGGGCAGGAAATCACGACGGATGGATTTCTTCGCGTCGTCGATCCAGCCGTACTCGGCCGGGTTGTATTGCCAGAAATGATGATGAGAGTCGATGGTCATAGATTGTTACTACAGAAACGTCGCCTCGTACCACGGGCCTCCGGCCGGTGCCTACGGCGTTGAACTACAGAAAAACTACGATCTCCGACTATTGAACGCCGCCAGCACGGGCCGGAGGCCCGTTGTACAGGGCGACAATCAACAGGCTTAGTTGTTTTCCTTTTTCCCGCTCGGCCATGTGACATTGTGGATCGGTTTAAGGATCTCCAACACTTCCCCCAGCAGTTGTTTGTCCAGCGGCTCGGAGCAGACCTTGATGTTGCGGATCATATTCTCCGGGTCGGCCGATCCGACCAGCGTCGTCGCGATCGACTTTTCGGCGATCGAAAACTGCACCGCAAGCTTTTCGATGCTCGCTCCCTTGGCTTTGCAATGGGCTGCCGCCTTGGCGCACACTTCTTTGACGTTCGCCGGTGCCGGATGCCACGCCGGCGTGCCGCGATTGCTTAGCAGGCCCATTCCCAGCGGGGATGCGCTGATCACGCCGATGCCCTTTTTCTGCAGGTATGGCATCAGGTCCATCAACGACGTGTCATTCAAACCGTAGTGGCAATAGGAGAGGATCGAATCGACGTCCACTCGATCGGCGATGTATTTGAAGTTCGCCAGCGGCAAGCCGGTGATACCCACGAACCGGGCCTTGCCGGCCTTCTGCACTTTACGCAGCGCCGGCACGGTTTCGTTCGCGATCTGATCGAGGTCGCCGTACTCCATGTCGTGAACCTGGATGATATCCACGTAATTCACGCCCATGCGGGCCAGGCTTTCGTCGACGCTCTTCGTCACCCGCTCGGCCGAGAAGTTGAAATCCTTGAAGTCATCGCCGTACCGCCCGACCTTGGTCGCCAGCAGATATTTGTCCCGCGGCACGGTTTTGAGCGCCTTGCCCAGCACGGTTTCGGCTTTGGTCAACCCGTAGAACGGTGAAGTATCGATGAAATTGATACCCGCATCGAGCGAGACGTGGACGGAGCGAATCGCGTCGGATTCGTTGATCTTGTGAAACACCCCGCCGAGCGACGATCCGCCGTAGCTGAGGACGGAGACTTTGAGTCCGGTCTTTCCGAGGATGCGGTATTCCATGATGTCCTTTTGATTGAATCATTGACGATCGGGTCATTGACGATTGAAAAGGCGATTCAGTCAAATCGTCAATGACCCGATCGTCAATGATACAATTCCCTCACGTTCTTGTTCGCGACCGCAGGCGATCCAGCGCCACGGCCACGATGATGATAATGCCAATCGCGATTTCCTGCCGCTGCTTGGGCCAGCCCGCCTGCTGGGCGCCGGCGTTGAGCGTGCCGATGATCAGCGCGCCGATGACGGTTCCGAAAATCGTTCCCACGCCGCCGGTCAGGCTCGTCCCGCCGATCACGCAGGCTGCGATGATGTACAACTCGTACGTCTGCGCCCCGGTGGGTTGTCCCATGTTCAGCTTGCTGAATTCCAGCACCGCCGCCAACCCGGCGAAGCAGCCGGCCAACGCGTAAACGGTGATTTTCGTCCGCTGCACCGGCACGCCGCACAGTCGGGCGGTGGCTTCGTTCGATCCGACCGCGTAGATGCGCCGGCCGAGCTTGGTGTACCGCAAAAACGCGGCGGCCAGCAATGCAGCAATGATCGTCACCCACACGCCCAGCGGAAACAACTGCCAGCTGAACGTCTGCCCCTGCACAGGAAACATCAGTTGCTTAAACAGCCAGTTGTTGGACGAAGGGCTGATCTCCTGATTGTCGGCGATCTCCTTCGCAAAGCCGCGCACGATCATCATCATGCCCAGCGTGATAATGAACGGAACCAGATCGAGCAGGCAGATGAGCAACCCTTCGATCAGCCCCACCGCCGTGCCGGCCAGCATCCCGCCCAGCACCGCCAGCGACGTACACGCCAGTGGATGCTGCTGCAGAAATTGCCCGTCGTTGGCGGTGAGAATCAGCGCAGTGACCACCATCGAGAGTGCGATCGTGGACCCGGCCGCCAGGTCGATCCCGCCGGTGATGATGATCATCGTCATGCCGATGCCCGCCATCGCGTAGACGGCGCTTTGCATGAGGATGTTTTCAACATTGCTGGCGGTGTAGAAGGCGAATCCCGGGATGATGAACCCGAACGCCAGCACGATCGCCGCCAGCGCGCCGACGCGCGCCAGTTGTAACAGCAATCCTTTGAGCAATTGCGCCGTAGATGAAGGAACGGGCGGCTCGGCTGCGTAGTCGATCGGATTACTGCTCATACGGCCTCCTTCTGACTCCCTCGCCCGGCACTAAGGTAAGGATGAATGATGAATGCAGAATGATGAATGAAGGCTTCGTACTTGATTCATCATTCTGCATTCATCATTCATCCTTACGCCACAGCCCCGACGGCCTCGGCCATCAGGGAGTGTTCGTCCCATTCCGCCCTCGGCCGGGCCGGGCCGAGAACGCCGCGATTCATGACGGCGATGCGGTCGCAGATGCCCAGTAGCTCGGGCAGGTAGCTGCTGACGACGAGCACCGCCTTGGGCTTTTCGCCGGCTGAGCCGACCGCCAGTTCGTTGATCAGGTTATAGATTTGCGCTTTAGCGCCGATGTCCACGCCGCGCGTGGGTTCATCGAGCAGCAGCACATCGACATTGTGCTGCAACAACCGAGCGATCGCGACCTTTTGCTGGTTCCCGCCGGACAGATCGCCCACTTTCTGGCGAGGCGAGCGGCACTTCACCGAAAGTTTGCTGATCCACGGCTGTGACGCCTTGTCCTGCCGGCTCGGCAGCACGAACCCGAGCGGGCCGAGGTGGCGCAGGTTGCTGAGCGTGATGTTGTCGGCGATGCTCAGGCCCAGGGCCAGCCCTTCGGTTTTGCGGTCTTCGCTGACCATGCCGACGCCCTGATCCCACCTTCGCCCGGGGCTGGCGGGGCCGACGTATGCTTCGACTTTCACCTGACCGCTTTGAACCGGATCAAGGCCAAAGATGGTGCGGAGCAGTTCGGTGCGACCCGTGCCAACCAAACCGGCGATACCCAACACCTCGCCGCGACGCAGTTGGAGCGTGGCGTTGCGAGGCTTGCTGTAGCCCGAGAGTTGATCAACCTCCAGCACCACCTCGCCGGGCGTGTGCTGCGTGCGCGGGTACAGATCGTTCACGTCGCGCCCGACCATAAGCTTGATGATCTGTTCGTTGCTTGCGTCCGCCGTCACGCCGCCGCCCACGCTCGCGCCGTCGCGCAATACCGTAAAGCGGCTGCTGATCTCGCGGACTTCTTCCAGGAAGTGGCTGATGTAAATAATCCCCATGCCCCCATCGCGCAGTCGGCGGAGCATGGTGAAGAGGCTGGCGATATCGCGGCGGGTGAGGCTGCTGGTCGGCTCATCCAACACCAGCACCTTGCTGCCCAGCGCCACGGATCGGGCGATCTCCACCAACTGCTGCTCGGCGATCCCCAGCCTGCCCGCAGGGGCGGCCGGGTCGATGTCTTCCCGCCCCACCTCGGCCAATGCCTTCTTTGCCTGCTGGCGCATCTCGCGCCAGCCGATGAAGGGTCCCGCGCCGGGCTCGACGCCCATCAGGATGTTTTCCATCACGCTCAGGTGCGGCGCGATCGACAACTCCTGGTAAATCATCGCCACGCCCGCCTTGCGGGCCTGCAACGGGTTGCGCGGGTGGTAGGCCGCGCCCGACAGCGTCATCGTGCCGGTATCAGGCAGGTGAGCGCCGCTCAGCACCTTCATCAGCGTGGACTTGCCCGCGCCGTTCTCGCCGATCAGGGCCAACACCTCGCCCGAGTTGAGCGTCAAATCGACGTTCTGCAGCGCAACGGTCGGGCCGAAGCGCTTGGAGACGCCTTGCATGGAGAGGAGGATGGACGCAACAGGAGGCATAAATGATGAATGCAGAATGATGAATGCAGAATGAATTCATTCATCATTCATCATTCTGACTTTCTTCCAACTACTTCTCCAGCGTGATTTCCTTGATCTCCGGCTTGTCGATGTTCTCCTTCGTCACCGTAGCCGTCGACGTGGCGATGGTCGCGTCGATCTTCTTGCCGTTGAGGTGATCCACCATGTTCTTCACGCCGAGGTAACCCATCTTCTTCGGATCCTGCGTAACGATCGCGGCGATCTTCCCTTCACGAATGCCGGCCAGCAGCACCTCGTGGGCGTCAAAGCCGACGTACGGCACGCCGACATTCACGCCCTGGGCGCGGAGCGTGTCGAGCTTGCGAAGCATGCCGATCGCCGTCGGCTGATTGCTGGCGAAGATGCCGTCAACCGTGAGGGCGTTGTTGGTAGTAAACCGGCGGAGCAGCGCGTCGGCGGTTTCGTTGGCATCGGTGGTGCTGCCGCCGCCCTTGGTGTAGGCGCTGTCGACGAGGGTCAGGCCTCGCTCTTGGATGCGGTCGGCGAAGCCTTTTTCGCGGGCTTCGGTCGAGCCCGAACCTTCGAGGAAGCGGAGCATGATGACCTTGCCGCCGTTGGGCTTTTTATCCCCGATCGCGTCGGCAAGTGCGTCGGCCGCCTGCTTGCCGGCGGCGTAGTTGTCGGTGGCGATGACGCTGATGGGCTTGTCGCTGTGGAGCGTGCTGTCGATGAGGATGACCGGCACACCGCGCCCGACGGCTGATTCCACCGGGCGAACCAGCGCATCGACATTGGTCGGAGCAATGACGATGCCCGCCACGCCGCTGTTGACCATGTTGTCGACCATGTTCGACTGCACGGAATGCGCCGTTTCTGCGTCCGGGCCGGTCCAGACGATCTGCACGTTGGTTTCCGCCGCCGCCTGGCGAGCGCCGGATTCCACGGCTTTCCAGTACGCGTTGACCGTGCTCTTGGCGATGACGGCGATCTTCTTCTCCCCGCCGGCGGCTGCCGGCTTCGTGCTGGGGGAGGAACCGGCGTCGCCGGAATCCTTACCGCAACCGGCCAGCAACATGGCCACGCTGAACACTGCCAAGAGTAACGCCTGCGAAATGGATTTTGCGATCATGATGATCCCTCGTAAAAGTGAACTTGCCTGAAGCATCGTTGAATAACGTCTACACGTCATCCTGTGGTACTCCTAAGTATCTAGCCGCCTGCCGGAGTCGGCCAGATCCTTCGGATTACCTCAGGATGACGAGGGGCTGTCCATATCTAAACCACTATACGCCTTTGGCCAGGAATCCGCCGTCGACGATGATGGTTTCGCCGGTCACATAGCTGGCCGCGGGCGACGAGAGATAGAGCGCCGCGCCGGCGATTTCCTCCGCCGTACCGAAGCGCGCCAGCGGCGTGTGCTTTTTCAGCCAATCGCCTCGTGGCGTACCTTCGATCAGCTTGCGGTTGAGCTCCGTCGGCACGACGCCGGGGGCGATGCCGTTTACCCGAATCCCGATCGACGCCCACTCGTTGGCAAGCCCGCGGATCAGGCCCAGCACGCCGCTCTTGCTGGCGGCGTACGCCAGCACTTCGCTCAGGCTGATAAAGCTGTTGAGCGAGGCCACCAGCGCGATGCTCCCTCGCTCGCCGCGAGCGTCGGGGGCCTGCTCTTTCATTACCTTGGCGGCTTCGCGGGCGACTAGGAAGCTGCCCGTCAGGTTGATCTTGATGATCCGCTCGAACTCCTCGCGGGTGACTTCCAGCGACGGCTTACGCGCGATCACGCCGGCAGCGTTGACGACAACATCCACCCGGCCGAACTGCTGGGCGGTCTTGGTCACCGCAGCCGTGATGCTGGCTTCGTCGGAGACGTCCATCTGCACCCCGTCGTGCCCGGCGCCCAGTTCCTTTTTGATCGCGGCCACCTTGTCGGGGTTGGTCGAGCCGGCCATCACCTTGGCACCCGCCTGTGCAAACGCCAGTGCAATCGCCCGGCCGATACCGCTCGTGCCGCCGGTGACGAGGACGACTTTGTTCGAAAGATCAAATCCACTGTAGCTCATAAGGATGTCCTGTTAACACTTGAGAATAAATTTTTGCCACAGATGAACACAGATGAACACGAATAGGAAGAATACTTAAAACATTGTTTTTCTGATCAGTGTTTATCTGTGTTCATCTGTGGCTAATTCTTCTTAATCGATCGCCTTCAACTTGCTCTTGTCCATATCAAACTTGCACTCGGCCGCGATCTCGGCAAACGCGCCGATTTCGGCTTCAGTCATCAGCAGCCCGCCGTGCTTTTGGGTTTCGGCGAAGGCGCGGGCCTCGGGCTGGCCGGGGAGCAGACATTTTTCGTTGCCGGCCGACAGGATGTTATCGATGACCGCCTTCACGTTGGCGTTTTGGTCACGGCCTTGGGCGAAATCGCCGCAGTCGATGGCATCGGCACGGATGCACTGGAAGTAGAAGTTGGGCGTGTGCTTTTCGTCCTTGTCGCCTTGCGTCCAGCGGCTGCGGAGCGTCGGCAGCGAGCCGCCGGTGTAGGCGGCCATCAGTTCGTCGATCAGCGACAGGCCGTACCCTTTGTGACTGCCGAACGGCAACAGCGCGGCAACTTTGGCGGGGTCGGTGGTTTCCTTGCCGTCTTTATCAACGGCCGCGCCCAGAGGGAGCGGCTTTCCTTCGCGCGCCAGGACTTGGACTCGGCCCATCGCAACAGTCGAAGTAGCCCAGTCGATACAGATCGGGAAACCGACCGCCTTGGTCGTCGGGAACGCCCACGAGTGAGGATTGGTTCCGAGCGTCGCGGTCTTCCCGCCGAACGGCACGACTTCCGCAAGCGCCGCCGTGCAGCAGGTGTAGGCGATATAGCCTTTGTTGGCCGCATCGATGACGTATCCGCCGCCCCAGAGGTAGTGGAAGGCGTTATCAACCGCAACGACGCCGACGCCATACTCGTCGGCGAGTTTCATGCACCGATCCATCGCCGCGAATGCGGTGGCGGGGCCGATCTTTTTGTTGGCGTTCCATTTTTCCACCGCTTTGTACTTGCTGGGGATTTTTTCGATCGTAGCCCCCGGCACGCATCCGCCGGCCCCGGAGCCGAACAGGTGATCAAGATGCAGCGCCTTGATCGCGTTGTGGGTCTTGATCCCGTGGGCCGACGCCATCTCACAGAAACGGGCGGTGGCGGCGGATTCTTCCTTGCTGAAACCGCGGTGCTCAAACGCCTTGGCGACCAGGTCGTTGTGCAGCGGGATGGGCATGACGTAGGTGGGCATGTTGATTGGGGTTCAGGGTTCGGGGTTCGGGGTTCAGGGAAGAAAGTCGCTCACTCTTCACCCTGAACCCCGAACCCTGAACCCCGAACCCTTCCTTTCTTTGCATTAAAACTCGTTCGCCTGAATATAGTCCTTCTCCCCTTTCAGGAAGTTCACCACATTCAGCGCCGCCCGCACGCCTTGGCGTTGCACGCTTTCATTTGTGCGACTGCCGATGTGCGGGGTGATGATGATATTTTCGATCTCCTGGAACACGTGCGGGCCGCGCATCGGCTCGAACTCCAGCACGTCGGCGGCGTAGCCCCAGAGCTTGCCGCTCGTGCAGGCGTCGGCCACGTCCTGCTCGACGATCAACGCGCCGCGGCCGGTGTTGATCAGCAACGCCTTGTCCTTCATCAGCTTGATCGTGTTCTTGTTGATCATGCCGCGGGTTTTTTCGCTCACGTGCGTGTGCAGGCTGACGACGTCGGATTCCATGAGCAGCTCTTCGACGGTGTTCTTTCGTGCCACGCCGTACTGACGCGCGAATTCGTCGTCCCAATAATTGCCGTAGGCGATGCACGTCATGCCCATCGCCTGCGCCCGCTTGATCGTCTCCTTGCCGATCCGCCCGACGCCGATCAGCCCGAGCGTTTTGCCGGCCAACTCGCAGCCGGTTTTTCGCTTCCAGCCGCCGGCCTTGGTGGACTGGATGTGCGGGTAGAAATGCTTGGCCAGCGCGATCATCAGCCCGATCGTCTGCTCGGCCACCGTCGTCTCATTCACGCCGGGCGTGAAGAGGACGGGCAGCTTCTTCTTGGTGGCGTACGCCACGTCGATCGAATCGAGCCCGATACCGTACTTGGCGATGACCTTCAGCCGCGGCATAGCGGCGTCGATCACCTTGGCAGTGATGATGTCGTCGCCGTTGAGCAGGCCGTCAAACCCGCCGTTGGTGGTGACGAGTTCAAGCATCTTCGCTTCGGTGAGCGGCCCGCGTTCGCGAACGATCTCGAAACCGCTCTGGGCCAGGATGTCGTGATGCTTGCCAGGCGTGTCCTGGAAACTGGTAGTGGATAGCAAAATACGCATAGGGTTTTAACGTCGCATGGGCTACCAGCCCATGCGCAACGGCTAGGATAAAATGAATAATAAAAACAAAATCTAGCCAAAAATGGGGCACAGATATACACAGATCAAACTGAAAGCCTCTTTATCTGTGTTCATCCGTGCCCCATCTGTGGCTAAAACTCTTTTTCGATTGCATGAAGTTTAACGCCATCCGGCCGCTGGCAACAGCCGCCATCCAAGTTAGTTTTGAGATGATTCACTTTCCAGCTCCGTCAAAGGTACGCCGCCCCTCGCCCAAACAGATCGTCGTGCTTGCCGGTGGCCAGTTCGGCGTCGAACGCCTCGGCGATTTGCTGGGCCTTGGCAGCGTCAAACCCGCGGTGGAAGTCGATTAGCACGTAAGCAGAATCCGCCGAGTGGGACACACTCACCTTCACGCCATCAATCATGAACGGATGCTCGTAGTCGCTCTCATACTCGTCGCGATGACGCGTCGCACCGAAACGCTCGACGAGGAACGCTTCGATCGCGGTGCGCATGTCTTCGTCGACCGTATCGATCCGGTAGTCACTGCCGCCCATGCTGTCGGTGGTGAGTTGGCCTCGATACGGGACGGGCGTGAAATCGGGCCGCTCGGTCAGGCGGTAGACGCCCTTCTCATCGGGCGTCCACGCGAAGTGATGTTCCACCCAACCTCGCGTCAGTTGCTCGGACCGCGTGAGATGCATCCGCCGGCGGTCGATCTCTACGAATGTCGTGTCCCCAGTGACAATGTCGGTCACGCCGAGCCCGGTTTGGGAATTCTGCATCGATTCGTCGTACCGCATCAGTTTGCGAACGAAGCTGCGCCCGTCAGGCGATACGCCCAGCGAGAGTGCGTCTTCGTTCTCCTGCATTCGATCGGGGAGTTTGTAGTTGCACACCACCAGACGGCGCGTTTCGATCACGCCGCTGAAACCAACCTTGTATAGCCCGGCGGGCAGGTGCTTGCGCATCGGCGCGATCGGCCGGGTGGGAATCGGCACCGGCCAATCCGCGGGCGGCTCAGTGAGCGGCGATACCGTGTAGCCCATCGAAATTTCAGTCACCTGCAGTTGATCGCCGACGTCCCGCAGGAGATAGAACGACTGCCCCTGCTGCCCGTTAGCCGCCCGGACGATCACCGCGGATGGCTGGCCGTCGAACGTGATGGCCATATCGGGGAGCCAGCGGTCTTCGTCGTCCGGCTGGGCAACCACCTGATCGCCGGGCATGTTCACCCGCTTGCCGCCATGACGGACCTGGAACACGTCGCTGCTGACTACCCGCGTTTTTTCGTTGGCGTACTCGGTCTGATACCACCGGGTGATCGTGTCGATCTCAAACTCGCCGACCGTTTCGGTTTTCATCGGCTCGTTGGTTTTGTGGATGCGGAAGCGGTACGACATCGGCATGGCGATCGGGGTGCCGAACGGCGAGCGGGGAAGCCAGCCGCTCCACTGTAGGTACTTGCGACCTGGATTAGCCGGCAGCGGCACGTCGAAGCCGAAGCTGTCGCTTTTTCCGAACGTCACGCTCAGCACCCGCTTGCCCCGTCGCGTGAAGATGAACGCCGCCGCCCGCACGATCCAGCGGCCGTCGACCTTCGTCGCCTCGTCCACCCACATCGGGCCGGTCTCGCTCTTACGCATGCGGTGCTTAAACCGCGGCAGCGAGTGGAGTTGCACGTACGCTTCGCCCGTCTCGGCCGACGGGGATTCCTGGCATTCGGCAGGCAGGCGGAGCTCGACTTCAAGCAGCAGCTTGTGTCCGTCGAGCTTCGGCGGGATGTCCGCCATCAGCCGAGAGATGAGCGCCCCCACGCCGTTGCCCACCAGCACGATAAGCAGCGACACACCCAGCGCAGCGAGGAACGCAGAGAACGAGTCGGCCCACATCACGAACGCACAGAGGAACCCCACCACCGCGCCGGCGATGAGCCCGCCGATTCCCAGGAAGAGGACGAAATACCCCGAATTACCTTCGCGGCTGGGGATGCGGTACCAATCCACCGCCAACGCAGCAACGAACCCCGTGGCAAACGCCCCCGCCGCGCCGGCAATAAGTGCGATCACGATGGCGGAAAGAAAAATCATGATTCAATCGATGCGAGTCCGAGTTGCCAACCATGCCAGGACGATCGGGCGATCGTTGGACAACATTGTATCAAATACCGCGAACGAGTCAGATGGGTGAAGCGACTGGGGCGGTCCAGTATAAAGAACGAGGCCGCAACGGAACCGGGCAACTCACCCGTACCACGGGCCTCTGGCCCGTGCTGGTGATGTAGGAATGTGCAAAAACGCAATGTAGCGCAAATTCGCGCCGGCACGGGCCAGAGGCCCGTGGTACAGGCGAGATTTCCAACTGAACTACCGCCGTCATTTAATACAGCTTGACAATCCGTGCTTTTCATTTAGACCAATCGCAATGAAAGCAGCCAACTCCACGCATTACACGATCGGACTTGATTACGGCACGAATTCGGTCCGGGCGGTTGTCATCGACGTGGCTGACGGACGGGAACTAAGCTCGGCGGTCTACAACTACGAGCACGGCGAATCCGGCGTGATGCTGGAGCAGTCGAACCCGGATCTGGCACGTCAATCGCCAAGCGACTACCTCGTGGGCCTGGAGCGCGTCACATGCGCGGCTTTGGAAGACGCCGCCTCGGACAAGGCGTTTTCGACCGATCGCGTGATCGGCATCGGCGTGGACACCACCGGCAGCACGCCCTTGCCCATCGACAAGCAGGCGCGATCGCTGAGCGACTCACCCAAGTTCAAGAACGACTTGGACGCACAAGCTTGGCTGTGGAAAGACCACACCGGCCACGCCGAGGCCGCCGAAATCACCGACGCGGCCGCCAAGCATCGGCCCGAGTATCTGCTCAAGTGCGGCGGGCGATACAGTAGCGAATGGTTTTGGGCGAAAACCCTCCGCTGCGCCCGCGTGAACAAAGCCGTCTTCGACGCCGCCCACACGTGGGTGGAAATCGCCGACTGGATTCCCGCGATGCTCTGCGGCGTGACCGACGCCAGCGCCATCCGCCGCGGGATTTGCGCCGCCGGCCACAAGGCATTCTTCCACACCGCGTGGGGCGGATATCCGGACGCGGATTTTCTCAGCAAGCTGCATCCGGGCCTGAAACGCGTGCGAGAATCGCTGCCGAACAAGGTGTACAACGTCGCTGAGAAGGCCGGCACGCTCAGCGCCGAGTGGGCCAAGAAGCTCGGCTTGCCAGCGGGCATCCCGGTCGCGGTCGGTGCGTTTGACGCTCACTTGGGCGCGGTCGGCGCGGGTATTGATGACGGCACGCTGGTTAAGATCATCGGCACGAGCACCTGCGACATCATGGTCAGCCCCGTCAGCCGCAACGTCGCGGATATCCCTGGGCTGTGCGGTATCGTGCCCGAATCGGTTCTGCCGGGCTATCTCGGGCTTGAAGCCGGCCAATCCGCCGTCGGCGACATCTTCAACTGGTTCGTGAACAAGATTCAGCCCGGAGGCGCGGCGGCCACGCACGAGCAGCTTTCCCGCGACGCTGCCGCCCTTCGGCCCGGCGAGAGCGGGTTGCTGGCGCTGGATTGGCACAACGGCAACCGCACAGTGCTGGTCGATCAGCGACTGACGGGCCTGATGCTGGGAATGACACTGCACACCACGCCGGCAGAAATCTATCGTGCCCTGATCGAAGCCACCGCGATGGGCGCACGCACGATCATGGAGCGGCTGGAAGCGTTCGGCGTGCCGGTCCGCCGCGTCGTCAACTGCGGCGGCATTTCCGCCCGCAGCCCGCTGGCGATGCAAATCTACGCCGACGTGATGAACCGCCCGATCAACGTCTCGCGTAGCCTGCAAACCTGCGCGCTCGGCTCGGCCATCGCCGGTGCGGTAGTCGCCGGTGCAAAGGCCGGCGGGTACGACCGCTTTGAAGACGCGATCCCCAGAATGACCGGAGTGCATGAACGTCACTACACGCCCAACCCCAAGGCCGTCGCGGTGTATGAGACGCTGTACGCGCAGTACCGCCAACTGCATGATGCGTTCGGCATCGCCGGGGAAAAGCGCGATCTATCGCAAGTGATGAAAACACTGCTGACGGTCCGCGACTCGGTGCACCAGCAAAGCAAATAAACCAATTTCACTGGAATCATTCATGCAAAATCCATTTCAATCCTGCGAACTCTGGTTCTTCACGGGCAGCCAGCACCTGTATGGGCCGGCCGCGCTCAAGCAGGTGGCTGCCAATTCCGAAGTCGTCGTGAAGGGCTTGAACGGCGACAAGCGCATCCCGCTCAACGTGGTGTTTAAGGGCGTGGGGACGACGCCGGAGGAAATCACCAAGTTCTGCCTCGAAGCCAGCTCGTCGGCCAAGTGCGCGGGTGTGGTGTTATGGATGCACACGTTCTCGCCGTCGAAAATGTGGATCAGCGGGCTCAAGCAACTCAAGAAGCCAATCCTGCATCTGCACACGCAAGCCAACCGCGATTTACCGTGGGCAACGATCGACATGGATTTCATGAACCTGAACCAGGCCGCCCACGGCGACCGCGAGCACGGGTTCATCCACTCGCGATTGCGGCTGAACCGTAAAGTGGTCGTCGGGCATTGGTCGGAAGCGGAAGTGCAGGAGCGAATCAGCGTCTGGTCGCGGGCGGCGGCGGCGTGGCACGATTGGCAGGGCGCGAAGTTCGCCCGCATCGGCGACAACATGCGATACGTCGCGGTCACCGAAGGCGACAAGGTGGCCGCCGAGCTGCGGTTCGGCTATTCGGTCAACACCTACGGCGTGGGCGATGTCGTCCGCTACGTGAACGATGCCTCCGATGCCGATGTCACCAAGCTCTGTCGCGAGTACGAAAGTGCCTACGAACTGGCCGCCGATCTGCGGCAGGGCGGAAATCGCCATGAATCGATCCGGGAGGCGGCCCGCATCGAGCTGGGCCTACGGGCGTTTCTCACCGAAGGCGGCTTCAAAGGCTTTACGACCACTTTCGAAGACCTGCACGGCCTGAAGCAACTGCCGGGCCTTGCTCCGCAGCGGCTGATGAACGACGGCTACGGCTTCGCCGGCGAAGGAGACTGGAAAACGGCTGCCCTGCTCCGGGCCACCAAGGTGATGGCTCACGGCCAGCTGGGCGGGGCGTCGTTCATGGAAGATTACACCTATCACCTCGACCCGGCCGGGCAACTGGTGCTGGGCGCTCACATGCTCGAAATCTGCCCGTCGATCGCCGCCGGCAAGCCGTCGCTGGAAGTGCATCCGCTGGGCATCGGCGGAAAAGCCGACCCCGCCCGGCTTGTCTTCAACGCCCGCCGCGGCGCGGCAATCAACGCGTCAGTCGTCGACTTGGGCAACCGCTACCGCCTACTGGTGAATGAAGTCACCGTGATCGACCCGCCCGCCCCGCTGCCGAAGCTGCCCGTCGCCCGGGCGGTCTGGAAGTGCAAGCCCGACTTCAAGACCGCTTGCGGCGCGTGGATCCAGTCCGGCGGAGCGCACCACACCGCCTTCAGCTACGCCGTCACCGCCGAGCACATGCAGGATTTGGCCAACATCGCGGGCATTGAAATGGTCCGCATCGGCGAGAAAACTCAGCTGGATGAGCTACAGCAGAACCTGCGGAACAACGAAGTGTACTATTATCTCGCCAACGGCCTTCAACAGGTGTGATCGATATGAGCTATAGCGAACTTAAAGCCAAGGTGTACGAAGCCAATCTCGCGTTGGTTGAGGCGGGATTGGTCAAACTCAGCTGGGGCAACGCAAGCGGCGTGGATCGCGCCAAAGGCATCATCGCGATCAAACCCAGCGGCGTGCCGTACGCGAAGCTCAAAGCCGACGATATGGTGCTCGTCTCGCTCGCTAGTGGCAAAGTCACCGAAGGCACCGCACGCCCGTCGTCAGACACGCCAACCCACCTGCATCTCTACCAACAGTTCCCCGAATGCAGCGCCGTGGTGCATACGCATTCGCTGTACGGCACGAGTTTCGCCCAGGCCGGAAAGGCGATTCCATGCCTGGGCACGACGCACGCCGACAACTTTTACGGGACGATTCCCGTCACGCGCGAACTGATGGCCGACGAAATCAAAACCGATTACGAACTGAACACCGGCAAGGTGATCGTGGAGTGCTTCCGATTAAAGAACATCAACCCCGCCCAAGTGCCCGGCGTTTTAATCGCCGGCCACGCGCCGTTTGCCTGGGGGCCGGACACCAAGAAGGCCGTTGAAAACGCGATCGTGCTGGAGTTCGCCGCTCAGATGGCGATGAACACGTTCCAGATCAACCCGAACGCCAAACCGATTCCCCAGGTGCTGCTCGACAAGCACTTCCTGCGCAAACACGGCGCCAACGCCTATTACGGTCAGCCGAACAAGTGATGCAAAACCCAACTACTTTCCGCGCGGGGCCTTGATCCTTGTCTAGGTATTCCGGGAGAGGCTAAGCAGAGTAGTGTTGCTTCGTAGCACGGGCGTCTCGCCCGTGTCAATCGATCCTAGGCATGGGCGAGACGCCCATGCTACTTTATTTCGCGATCCAGCTTAGTGCCCGTTCTTCCCGCTGACTTCGCGGTAGCGGGCCAGTTCGGTGTAGGTCACGGTCGGGTCGCCGTAGTGATTGCCGGCGTGGTCTTTGCCTCGGGCGAGGTAGAGATGGTGATGGGCGCCGAATTTCTCGTGATTGAATCGCGTCTTGGTGCTGATGTAACGCATGGTGTAACCGCAGCGGCGGATGTTGCTGGTGTTGGCATCGCTCCCGTGCATCAGCCGGCCGTCGTGCAGGCTGGCATGGTTGGGCTGCAATTCGATCGCGACGGCGCGGCTGGGGTCCATCTGTGTTTTCTTGATCTCGGTGGCGAACACGTTTTTGGTGGTATCGACCGGTTCGTACTCGCTGTAGCCGTGCAGCGTGCGCGGGATGACGTTCATGCAGCCGTTGATCTTCGTGCTCGGATCGACCGCCAGCCAGACCGTGCAGACTTCCATCGGATCCATCTGGCCCTTCCAGTAGAACGAATCCTCATGCCACGGCACGCGTTTGCCGTTGCCGGGAGGCTTGCAAAGGAAATGGCTGCTGAACAGCGCAATGTCCGGCCCGAGGATCGGCTCGACCAGATCGAGCACTTCCTCGGCGAACAGCCATTCGAACAGCTTCGGGTCGGTAAAGTGAGGCACGTCCATCGACTCCGGCCGCACGTCGGCGGCGAGGCGGGATAGCTTGTGCTCGAAGTGACTCTTCAAACCATCAAACTTGGCCTGCGGGAAAATCGCCTGGGGGTAGATCAGGTAACCTTCGGTGGTGTAGTGGGCTACCTGCTGTTCGTTCAAACGAAGTCTGCTTGCGGTTGCGATTGACATTCAGTCTCCTTATTGGGGCATGATGTTGTATCCTGACTTCGTGGGCAAATCTTACCGTATATCGGAATATTTTGTGTTATATTGATCTCATGCCCAAGCTGCTGCTGAGCCAATTCGTACCCGCCGGGCTGCACTGCCATGTCGGGACGTCGTTACTGAACCACGTCGGCAAGCCCGCGGAGCATTGGCATGACTTTTTGGAGCTGTTCTGGTGCGATCGCGGACGAGGCTGGCATTGGATTAACGGACAGCAGCGGCCGCTGGCGGTCGGGACTCTGGTGCTGATCCGGGCGCAGGACGTACACGGCTTTAGCCGATCGGACGATCAGCCGCTGCGAATTTTCAACGTCGCCTTCGCGCCAGAGACGTGGGCGTACTTGTTCCGCCGCTACATCAAGCCTGGCCGGGATCTTTGGGCGTCCAGGGAGGTTGCATCGCGCGAATGGAACCTGTCGCCCGCGCAGGTAGCGGAGCTGACCCGAAACGCGGCTGAGTTGCGTGCTGGAGCGCGCAGCCGCGAGGCGATCGAGCGGTTCCTGCTCAATGTGGTGTACCAGATCCGCTCGATCGAGTCGGCCAAGCCGTCAACCGAGTTGCCGGAATGGCTCGATCGACTGCAACGACAAATCGCCGGGCCGGAACAGTTTCATCGCGGCACGATCGGCTTGGCGGAACTGGCAGGAAAAAGCCCCGAGCACGTCGCCCGCGCGGTGCGCAAATACTTCCACACCACTCCCACCGGCCTGCTGAATGAAGCCCGCATGACCTACGCCGCCGAGCGGCTCACCACCACCGACGACGACATCCTCAACATCTGTATTGATTGTGGTTTGGAAAACCTCAGCCACTTCTACGCGCTGTTCAGGAAACGCTGGGGCGTGGCGCCCAATCGCTACCGACAACAGCAACAGGGAATCGTCCGGCCGGGGTGACGCTTCGTCTGAATCTGAGAGCTACTTGTGAGGTCATTTTTCGGACGGTTGCCCCGTACCACGGGCCTCCGGCCCGTGCAGGCGGGCTACAAACTCGAAAGGATTGGTTTCGTTTGAGTCTGCACACCGTTTGCACGGGCCGGAGGCCCATGGTACGGGTGAGTCGCCTTGCCGATGCAACGCGGATGTCTGATAGATTCACTTCCCCGACGTCGGCGGGCGCTTGGGCCACTCGGCGGCGGTGCGGATTTTTTCGATCTGGTCGAACGTGAACTTCCGCCCCCCCGCCGCCATGCCTTCGCAGCGCTCGGCGGCGTGGACCCAGGATTCGGGAGAATCCAGATTCCCCTCCCAGAACGGCCAGGTCCGGCACTGCAGCGGGCGGACGGCGTACACACCGCATACGCGCCTGGTGTGCTCGACGCCATCGGAGTCTGGGATTTTTTTGCTGACGAGGAACACGCAGTCGTGCTCGCCGGCGGGGTTGCGGTATTCCTTCAAGCTCGTCCGCTTTCCGATTTTACGCGTGTAGGTTTCGCGCGTCTCTTCCACGCTCAGCTTGAGATGGGCGGCGAGTTTCTCGACCTCGTCGTTGGTCATCCACACGTATCCGGGCCCGCCGGTGCAGCAATTGCCGCAAAGCTGGCAGGTAAACTGCAGGCCGTCTGCGTACCAGGGTTTTTCGTCGGCGGAGTTGGGGAGAACCGGAAGTTTCATCGGGCCGATAGAGTAGCGGATCGCCCGCTCACGTGCGAACGCAAAAACCCTCTCCCGGTACGCCGGGAGAAGGAGCCATAGTCACCCCTTCATCGCCGCGATCTGGGCTGTCAGCACGTCGAGCTTGGCGATTAGTTCTTCGTGCCGCTTGGTGTCGGCCGTCGGGACTTTCTTGATGAAGGTGATCACGCCCGTCGGCTCAAGGACGGCCGTCTCCACCTCGTCGAGCGATTCGATCCCTTGCTTGTGCGCGGCGGCCGACAGTTCGGCGCGGGTGAGCAGTTCGCGGTTGAGATGATCCTTTAGAATCTCGCCGCCGCGGATGAGATGGTCGCGGCACCCGCCAACCACGCGCGCCAGCCGGCGGTGGCGGAAGAGGAGTTGCACCACCAGGTAATTGATCACCAGCAGGGCCGTTGCCCCGATCAGCCCGCCCGTGATCGTGTTGTCATTACCGATGATCGCGTTCTGCACCGTGTTGCTGAGCGTCAGCAGCACGATGAAATCAAACGGATTGAGCTGCGCCAGCTCGCGCTTCCCCGCCAGCCGCAGGCCGGTCAGCAGGAAGACGTAGACGATGACCGAACGAACGATCTTCTCGAGGACCGGCAGGGAGAGAACGAACATGTCATGCCACATGGAGGCTCCGGGTGAGGTGAAGTGCTGAGTTCTGAGTGCTGAGTAATAGGACCGAACGCATGCTTGATTGTACTCAGCACTCAGTCCTCCGCACTACCCTACTCCACGCGCTTAAACGTCGGCCGTTGCGTGAGCGACACAATCGTGCTCCACCAGCGCATGGTGAGGACGGAAAGATAGGCAATCGGCAGGAGCAGCGCGATCGCGCCGGCCCAGGCGAGTGAGACGTAGCCCGCCACGAACGCCGCGTCGTACAGGATCAACCAGAGAAGCCCGGTCAGCATCAAGCGTTGGCCCGCTTGTCTTGATGATTCGGCCATCGTGCGGATGTACACAGCAACCGTCCAGAACCCCGCGATCGCAATCCCCGGCAACAGCAGCCCCGGCTGCCACCCCAACGCCGCGCCGACGGGCATGCGGTCCAGCCGGCGGAACAGCACCAGGCTGATCACCATCGCGTTGAGCACCACCAGCCCGCCGACCACCAGCCAGCGGTGTCGGCTCCGCAGCTCCGGACGTTTCTGCTCCCAGCCGTAGGCGACCATCGACACGATCGCCACATGATCGAGCAGCAGCAGCGAATGCCACAGCACCGGCATTTGCGGCGCGACGATCAGCGAATGGAAGAACCGGATCAGGCCCAGCGTAATCAGCCCCGGCGCTACAAGATATTTGCCGGCCAGGTCGTAAAACACGATCAGCATCGCGGTAAACACCACCAACACCAGGCTGAGGGGCCCGACCGGTTCACGATGGGCGTAAAACGCGCCGCAGACCAGCGCCATCAATAGCATCACGATGCACAGCAGCTGCGCCGTCATCGGCGAGATCCGCCCGCTCGGTAGCGGCCGGTTGGGGGCGATCGATGAATCGCGCCTTCGGTCGATCAAGTCGTTCAGCGTCATACCGAACGCGTAAAGCCCGACGGATATCCCCGCCGCTAGTAAAAACGGCGTCGGCCCGACCGCGGCATAGATCGACACGCCCGGCCCGGCCTGCTGCCGCGCAAGCAGCAGCAGATTGCACCACCCGTCCGCGATGGCGGTAAACACCAGCGCCAGCCGGGTGAGCTGCAGCAGCGGGAGAACGCGATTGGAGAGGAGGGACAGCACGGGGGGATTGTCGATGGAAGTGTGCGGGTTGTCGAATTTTCATGGAAATTGGTCATTAGTCATTAGTCATTAGTCATTGGTCATTGGTCATTGGTCAGTAGTCATTGGTATTTCGGCCTGTTGGTTTTTTACTACTGACAAATGACAAATGACTAATGACCATCTAACTTATCCGCATGAGCACCAACGCCCCCGTCTTCCAGTCCCTCGACATTCCCGCTGGCGCGAAGTTTGCCGTCATCGCGGCCCGGTTTAACGCCGACATCGTCGACGAACTGCTGGCCGGTGTGCAGCGTCGGCTGGGGGAGCTGAAGATCGCCGCCGACCGGGTGAGCGTCCACCGCGTACCCGGGGCCTTCGAGCTGCCCGTCGCCGCCAAGTGGGCGGCTGAAAGCGGTAAATTCGCAGCGGTCATCTGTTTAGGTGCGGTGATCCGTGGCGACACGCCCCACTTCGACTACGTCGCCGGCGAAGCCGCGAGAGGCATCGCCGCCGTCAGCCTGCAGACCGGTGTACCCACGATCTTCGGCGTCCTGACCACCAACACTCACCAGCAAGCCCTGGATCGCATCGGCGGCTCCCACGGCCACGCCGGCGAACGAGCAGCGGAGGCGGCGGTGGAGATGGTGGCGTTGAAGGGCAAACTTTAACCGCAGCAACCATGAACTATATTGTTGCTTTCATAGCGGCGGTCGTCATGTTCATCTTTACCGCTGTGTTAATCGCGGTTTTGATCGGGCAGATGTTGGACGGGGTTCGAGGTTGGCAACAGATCATTCCTGCTCTCGGTCAATTCGGCATTCCGCTTTCCGTGGCAGTAGTCACTTTCAAGAAAATGGCTTGGCCGGATCGAAAATGACCGATTCCTGCCTTTGCTTTCCCCCTACCCCCATCTGGCCTATACTCGTCGGACGATGTCCAAACGCCGAAAAATCCGCGAACTCGCCATGCAGCTGCTCTTTGCTTGGGACGCCAACGGCCTGGCCGACGACGTGGCCACGCAGCAGATGATCGCCGACGGGAGCGACGACGACGAGGTACGTCGCGAATCCCTCGCGATGGCCAAGGGCACCTGGGAGCAGCGGGAGATGATCGACCCGCGTGTGGAGCGTCTGGCCCCCCAGTGGCCGCCCCGCCGCCAGCCGGGCGTGGATCGCAACCTGCTGCGATTGGCCGTCTGGGAGCTGACCAACCTCCCGACCCCGCCGAAGGTCGTCATTGATGAGGCCATCGAGCTGTCGAAGGAATACTCCACCGAACAAAGCGCGTCGTTTGTGAATGGCGTGCTGGATGCGATCCTTAAGGAAAATCAGGCGTTGACCGGCGGAGGAAGTATGCAGTAGGCAGTTGGCAGTAGGCAGTGGATCCAAACTGCCTACTGCCTACCGCCTACTGCCTACCACGATCATGTCCTTCTTCTCCAAAACCCTCGACAAGCTCAAAGGGGCACTCAAGAAGACCGCTGAGGTGCTCAACACCGACGTGCGGACGCTGTTCATCCCCGGCCGGCAGATCGACGACGCATTTTTGGACGAGCTGGAAACCAAGTTCATCCAGGCCGACATGGGCGTGAAGAACGTCGACCGCATCGTATCGGCCGTTCGCGATCGGTGGCGGCTGGGCAAGATCAAGAACGCACAGGACGCCGAAGGTGTCGTCCGCGAACAGTTGCTGGCCAACTGGCCGAACGAGGACCGCGAGATCCACTTCGCCGCGACGGGGCCGACGGTGATCCTGGTCGCGGGGATCAACGGCGCGGGGAAGACGACGTCGATCGCCAAGCTCGCCTGGCTCTTCAAGACGCAGATGAACAAGAAGGTGATGGTGTGCGCCAGCGACACCTTCCGCGCCGCCGCCGTCGATCAGTTGACGATCTGGGCCACCCGCATCGGCGTGGAGATCGTGAAGCACAAGATGGGCGCCGACCCCGCGGCCGTCGCGTACGACGCATGTGAGGCCGCCAAGACGCGCGGGATCGACGTGCTGATCGTCGACACCGCCGGCCGGCTGCGCACGCAGGACAACCTGATGCGCGAGCTGACGAAAATCCGCGACGTGGTCGCCAAGCGGATCGACGGCGCCCCGCACGAAGTGCTGCTGGTGCTCGACGCCACCACAGGCCAAAACGGCATCGCGCAAGCCAAAAACTTCGGCGCCGCGATCAACGTCACCGGCCTGGTGCTGGCCAAGCTCGACGGCACCGCCAAGGGCGGCGTGGTGGTGGCGATCAAGGAACAACTCAGCGTGCCGGTAAAGTTCATCGGCCTGGGGGAAACGCCGGAGGACATCGAAACCTTCGACCCGGCCAGGTTCGTCAATGCGTTGTTTGAGTCGGGCAGGCTGGGATAGTTTTCGCTTTTCCCTGGCGTAACCACGGATCGTCATCGGCTTTGCCTGCATCCTCTTCCGGTACTCCGGGAGAGGGTTGGGTGAGGGTTCTGTGGATTTGGACGGTTGATGCGATTCTAGGCAGAACCCTCATCCCAACCTTCTCCCGGCGTACCGGGAGAAGGAGTCAATGCGTCCCGAAGATAAAGGTTCCAGACGCATCACAGTCATCTGCTTTCACGGCAATCTATGCCCACTCAACCTCCAAACCTCCCGCCGACGACGATCGAATACGCCCGGGCGCACCCGGATCGGCATGAGCCGAAAGTGTTTTCACTGCGCATTGCGTTCCACGTATGGGGGATCGCGCTGGTGATTGGCATGTTGACGTTTTTGGCTATTCCCAAGCTCGAATCGGTCCTGAAAGATTTCAAGGTCGAACTGCCGCTGATCTCCAAAATCACCCTTCTGCTCTCGCGGTTCATCACCAACGGTTACGGCTGGATCCCGGGCCTGATCCTCGCGATCGGCCTGCCGTTCGCGCTGACGGCGCTGCTGAACATCAACCATCCCGACCCCGGCCAATACCGTCGTCGCGAGATCGGGATGAGCTGGCTTTTGCGATTCTTTGCGTTACTGGTCTTTCTCTGGGCGGTGGTTTCGATGTTCGCTCCTTACATCGCACTGCTGGAAAGCGTCAGTGGGTCCGGAAACAAGAAATAGCTGCCGAGCGACCACAAGTGCCGGCTGACTTTCTCGAATCACATCCTTGAGTTCGGTTTGGTCAATCCGCTATGGTAGAATGGACGACGAAGGCAGAACATTTTGGGTCATACAATTTGCGGAGACCGCATGAAAAGCACGATCATTCGTACCGGGTTGATTTGCATACTTCTGCTGCTGGGCACGGCGATGAACACCGGCTGCGCCGTCAAAGACAAATCCATCATCGACCAGGCAACCCAGACCCACGAACAGCTAATGCCTGCCGTCGTCACCGATCCGCAGTTGGCCGGCTACATCCAACGCGTCGGCGATCGCATCGTCGCGCAGGGCAAGGAGATGGACAAGCAGCGCATCGGCCCTGAGCAGCATTTTAAGAAAGATGAAGACAACAGTTGGATGTTCAGCGGGATGAAGTTTTATCTGGTCAAGAGCGACACGATCAACGCCTTTACCACCGGCGGGAAGTACATGTACATCTACACCGCCCTGCTGGACATGTGCAAGACCGAGGACGAACTGGCAGCGGTCATGGCGCATGAATACGCGCACGTCTACTGTCGTCACGTCCAGCGCGGGACGGAAAAACGCTACCAGGCGCTGGGTGTCGCCGCCGCCGCCGGCGTGGCGGGGGCGGCGGTCGGGGGGAAGGACAACGCGCTGCAGTACGGCTTGGGCTCGGCCGCCGTCGCGTACGCCGGTGCGTCGATGTTTCTCACCAGCTTTACCAGCGCTGATGAAAACCAAGCCGACAAGTTCGGATTCATGCTCTACACCCGCGCCGGATGGGATCCCGATCGCTTTGGTGACTTTTTCCAGCGGCTGATCACCGAAAAGGGAATTGACCCCAACGCCGGCGGCGACCATCCGCCATTGGGAGAACGCGTCAACAACGCCGAGCGCCGCCGCAACGAACTAGGCCCCAAGGCTCCCACCTGGCGCAAGCCCAACACCGCCAGCCTGACCGAATTCGCCCAGCACACGTCCAAGAGCAAGCAATACACCGCGTCGGCGGCCAAGGACAAATCCAGTTCCACCGCGCAAACCCTGCTGGCGGCGTTCCCCAGTTGCGTGACGGTCGACAACCAGCCTAAACAGGTCAAAGCCCGGCAGGAGATTCAGAAAACGCTGGACGAGGCGGAGAAGAAACAGCAGCAGAAATGACACGCCGCCACGGGAGATCGAGGCGAACGGAACCGCATCCCCGTTTTTCACTTGATGTGGAGAAGCACATGCTCCAAGGCAAGAACAGAAATAGGGCTTGCTGGCTGTTTGGAATTCTCCTGTCGATTGGTCTTCTGTTCACATCGCAGCTTTCCTGGGCAAAAGATGCAAAAGTGGTGACCGAACCGGATTATACCAAGGGAGAGAAGCTTGAGGATGCCAGTAGGCCTTGGGCACTTGGTTCCACGGGTGCTTTTGGGAATATCTGGCATGGCGATCAGCGAATGATCCAGATCGAAAGCGTCGCCGTTGGATCGCCTGCAGAGGGACAACTGAATCAGCTCGACGTCATTCTAGGGGTGATCTCACCCAACTCGGAAAAGTCGGAAAAGCCCGATCGCTTCTCTCGGGAGGCTCGCAAAGCCTTGTCCGCGGCCATCACGGAGGTCGAGAAGGCGGGAGGCAAGCTTGTTCTGAATGTCTGGCGACCTGAAACAACGAGTGTTGCCGTCCCCTCACGAGGCAAGAAAGACAAACCCACGACGAAGCTGGTCCTGAAAGAACCCCTGTCGGCCAAGCTCGTGCAAGTGACCCTGACCCTGCCGAAAAAAGGAACTTTCAGTGCCACCTCGCCATGGGACTGCGAAAAGACTGAAGCGTTGATCGCCGACGCTGCCCAAGCGATTGCAACCAAAGGTCTGAAGGGCGGCATAGACGATGATCTGAACGCCTTGGGCCTGCTGGCGACTGGCGACGAGAAATACCTTCCATTGGTCCGCAACTACGTCCAAAAGATAGCCACCGACTCCGAAGGCCTAGACGTCATGGGAGACAAAGGGATCGGATCGTGGGCGGGTGGGTACAGGAATCTCCTCCTGACGGAATACTATCTGTTGACCAAAGACGAAAAGGTCCTGCCTGGCATCAAGAGTCTGTCCGAATACCTGGCATATGGTCAAAGTGGCTGCGGCACATGGAGCCACGGCATATCGAACGTCAAGCTCTATGGTCTGCACGGCCCCTCGGCTGCCTACGGTGCCATGAACGCGGCCTCACTTCCGATCGCTACATCGCTGGTCCTGGCCCAGAGGTGTGGCATCACCACAAAACCTGTGAACGATGCGGTCAATCTCTCCAGAGCGTTCTATCTTTACTACGTCGATAAGGGCACCATTCCTTACGGCGAGCATTCCCCCGCAGGCAATTTCGACAGCAACGGCAAAAACTCAATGGCTGCGGTCCTGTATGACCTTCTGGGTGACAAGGAAGCCACCCGTTACTACGTTCGCATGACGCTGGCATCCTCCTACAACCGGGAAGGTGGACATACCGGCCACTATTTCGCCTGGCAATGGGGTGCGCCGGCAGCGTCGCGTGGCGGCCCCCTCGCTGCGGCGGCGTTTGCGCAGAACACCCGCTGGTTTACCGAGTTGGAACGACGGGCTGACGGTAGTTCCGTTTATCAATACCAATTGAGGAATGACCCCCACAAATACAGGGGATGGGATACGACCGGTCAACGTCTCATGCAGCACTGTCTTCCCCGTAAAGTGCTGTACATCACTGGAAAGGCGGATTCCTGCATCACGCCGCTTACGGACGCAGAAATCAAGGAGACCCTGGCCGCTGCCACCTTCCAACCAGAGAAGCTCCCGGTCAGTGAACTGCTCCTGGTGCTGGGTAACTGGTCGCCGGTAGTGAGAGGCATGGCTGCGGAGAAGCTCGGGCAGCGTGACGATGACCTGGTCGAACCGCTGATAGCCATGCTGGACAGTCCCAACCGCCATGCCCGCTACGGAGCCTGCACAGCGCTTCGTTACTGCGGCCGCAACTCCCAAAAAGCGGTTGATGTATTGGTAGCCAAGATTGAGAACGATAAAGACATGACCATGCGCTACTTTGCTGTGAACGCATTGTTTCTACAGCGCGGAAGTAAAGATCCAAATGCAGCCGATTCATCCCGCGCATTGGGCGGTGCGGTAAAGAGCGCGGTTCCTGCCCTGTTGAAAGTCGCAGCGATTTACGATCCGGAACAAGACATTCTGCGGATGCTCAGTGGCCAGATCGCCGAAATGCTTTTCTACGGTGGCAGAGTGCAGCATTACATCGGATTCTTCCCGAACGGCAAAGGAACGGAGAATCTCGACAGGAAATTGCTTGTTCCAGCACTGAAGGCTTGGTTCGCCAATCCCAATGGCGCAGTCCGCTCGAATGCATCCAGTGTATTGAACTATATGGGCGACAAGGAGTTGGAGCCTCTATGGGGCGACATCTATTTCATGTCAAAATACAAGGCCCTTGCAGGGGAGATGTTTGCAAATGGAGCCAGAGCCAATGGAACCATGATGCTTGCCAAGCACCGCTTTGAAGAGGGGCTGCCACTGACATTGGATTATCTGTATGAGGACGGCTGGGGCAAATTCACGCGCGTCCCGTCTGCATTCAATTCGCTTTCCAACTATGGTTCAGCATTAAAACCGTATCTCGAGGAAATGCGTAACCGGGAGTATGAAAGGTTCGTCAAGTCTCGGGAACCCAGTGAAGTGAAACGTTGCAAAGAGGCGTGGCAGAAGATCCTGGACAATATCGACAATAAGGTCGAACTCAGGAGCATTCAGCCCTTCCTTGATGCATCGGGCATGAAAGAACCAGAAAAGGTATTTCCGCCGAAGAAGGTGGAATCACCTGCGGAAAACAATTAACGACGATGCGGATGTTGAATGGAAAAATCGCACACCATTTTTTCGCCTGATACAGGAAGAACGCCATGACCCCTCCAACCGATCGTGACTTGAAAACGACGTTCGCCGCAGTTCATCCCACCGGACGAGGGATGCCTAGCGGGCTGGCTGGGCTTTTTCTTTTGGCTGCATGGCTGGCGATCATCGTCACTAGCGTCGGGCATGCGGAAGCACCCGCCACCAAGCCCGTCAGCGAACTTTACACCGAAGGCCCGGGCACGAACCCCACGTGGCAGGAGTTGATCGACAAAGGAACCGTGGTGGTGGGCAGCAAGGAAGGCAAGCCTCTTTCGGGTACGAAAATCACCGTAAACCAAGAGGCACTCGAGGCGAACATCGGCAAAGTGGAGGGCACGTTGCGTCCCTCGAGCATCCATACCCACGTGAAAAGCGGTATCCCGCAAAAAGAATTTGAAGAGTGGTCGCGCTGGTATCAGGAAGACGGCAATACCCAGATCTTCCGCTTGTTCAAAGGCGAGCAGAGCGTCCGCGATGTCGACAACATCAAAGCCGGCCGGATCGAAGCGGTGAGGACGGTTCCGGTGCCCAAGCCGGGAAACTGGGTGCAGTGGGAAGGCACTTACACCATCATCAAGCCCGGCGGCGGTTGCCTGCTGCAGGTCATGGTCGGCAAGGACAAGAAAACCGGCGAAGGCGGGCTCTGGCCCGTTCACATCGACCAACACTCCAACGGCGAGATCGTCATGCTCCGCCGACGCCCCAAGGAGGCTGAAGAGCGAACCGTCTCGATCGGCAAAGATCTGGTCGGCGTCGGCGTGACGGTGAAAGTCCTCTTCGACGGCCACACGACGTACGAGGTCTTTCGCAAAATTCACGGGCGGGATAACGATTTTGTCTTCGTCGGCTCAGGCACTTACAACGAAAACGGCAACGACAACGTGGGCTTCCGCTGGGGCATCTATCAAGGCTCCAAACCCGGATCAAAGATCGGCGAGGATTGCATGGTGTTCGTCACCGGCATCAGCATCAGCGAGGTCAAACACCAGAAGAATGAAAAAGCCGACGACGAAAAACCCGAGCCGAAAGCCAAAGGCGCTGGTGACAAGTAAGTGAGAAGGAGAACAAAGACTCCGGACCTTTGGTTTGTTGCATGCGCCAGTATTATTTCGACTTCAATTTCTAAAAACCCATGCCAGAACTCATCAACATCATCGGCCAAGGCGCTACCGACCCGCATATTCATGTGTTTAACAACCGCGCCTACCTGTACGCCTCGCACGATCATTCACCCAGCAGCACGAAGTTTGACATGCGCGACTGGTGGGTTTGGTCGTCTGACGACCTGCTGAACTGGAAGCACGAGTTCACGCTCAGGCCGGAAGACACCTACATCGGCGCTCCCTCGCAAGGGTGCTGGGCGACCGACGCGGTGGAGAAGAATGGCCGGTATTACTGGGTGTTTTCGGACATGAAAGGCTCGCACGAGGGCGCTCAGATCGGGATCGCCGAGAGCGATCAGCCCGGCGGGCCGTTTAAGGACGTGCTGGGCGGGCCGCTACTTCGCGCCGGCGCGGCGGCGACGACGGTTTACGATCCTTGCCTGTTTAAGGAAGACGACGGCAGCGTTTACCTCATCTTCGGCGTGTGGAATTACTTTATCGCCAAACTTGCTGATGACATGCACTCGATCGTCGGCCCGCCGCAGCCGATCCAGGTCATCAACCCGCAAGGCCCGTACGGCGTGGGGAAGACTGACGACAAAGCCTCGGTCCACAAGTATCGCGGACGCTATTACCTGTTCTGGGGTAGCTACTACGCGATGGCCGACTCCCTACACGGGCCGTACACCTACCGCGGCTGCGTGGTTGATCCGGCCAGGATCGACGCGCGTTTCGCCGGGCGCACCTGGCCTCACGGGCCGACGCAGGGACGTCATGGCAATTTCTTCCAATGGAAAAACCGGTGGTATTTCACCTACTGCGAGATGGCGTTTTCCGGCAATCGATACTTCCGGGATTTCTGGATCAGCCCGATTACCTACGATTCCGACGGCTCGATTCGGCCAATCGACATCCGCGCGGATTCGATCCTGCACTCTGATTGAAACGCAGAGAAATTTCTCCCCGAAACAAAACCGATCCTCCGACGTTGCAATGGAGTAGCCGCGATACTTATGCCGGATTCAGCCCGGAGATTCGCAGCTCCAAAGGCGGAGTGGTTTTCATGTTGAAATCGATTCTCGGACTACTGGCGATTGCATGGCTTCCCTCCAACGTGTTTGCACAATCGCCGCAGGGGCAAAACGACACCAGCTTGCGCGTGAAAGTCGATGAACCGCTGCGCCTTGTCGCAACCGGTGGCAAATCGCCGTTGGTGTTGGACGGCGATGCTGTCGAGGGGCCGCTGGGGGACGCTCGGAAAGAAAACGCCGGAAACGGAGTGCGGTTTCTCTCGGGCGCTAAACGTGATGGTGGAGCTGCGGGATCGGTATCGTTTACAGTCAACGGCCTGAAGTCGGAGAAGGGACGATGGTATCGCCTTCGCGTGCGAGCACTCGTGCAGGATGATTTTCACGTCGAAAAAGATGACCTGTATCTCCGCGTCGATTTCTTCAGCAGCGGCGGGAAGAACCCGCTGGATTACGTCAAGAAAAGCATCTACGTGCAGGTCGATCGCGAGCGCGCCGACCTGGCCGACAAGCGAACGAACAAGAGCATCGGGATGGCCACCTGGCGAAACTACGTCCTGGAGTTTCACACGCCCTTTGCAGAGATCGACACGCTTCGCCTGACGGCCGGCTTTGCCCACGGCGCCGCCAAGGGGCCCAGCGGCGAACTTTGGATCAGCGAAGTGGAGTTCGGAGGCATCCCCACTCCGGACAACTATGTTGCCCCCAAAACCGCTTCGACCGCGCCGGCGCCGGCGCTGAGCAGCCTCATCAAGCTCGGCGGGCGCTGGTACTACGATCCGCGCGGCGGATCCAAAACACCCCCGAAGCAGTTCGACTACAACAACGCCGATCGCCTGTATTACCTTGGCGACCGCCTCGAGCTGCCCTTCGCGGACAATATGTCGGCCTGGCGACGCAAGGGCTATCTCGAGCCCGGCAGCACGAAAGAAAACCCCAAACTCGTGCAGGAAGACAGTTTTGTGCCCGACAACGTCGTCGTGACGTTCACCGACAAGTATCTGGTGATGAAATCCCACAACCTGCCGAACCATCCGACGGCCTCGTTCCCCGATCGCTGGCGATTGCTCGACGGAAACCCCAACTACATTCAGGAGCAGGATTTCACTTTCTACATCCCGCTGGAACCCAAGCCCAACGACAAGCACGTCGCGATGGACGACATGAACAACAACCACGCCCTGCCCGGCGGGCCGATCGGCGTGATGACCAACGGGATCATCTTCCACAACCCGTTCGATGAACGCGTATACGAAGACGCGATCTGGCGGCTGGATCGCTGCTGCGGACACCCAAGCCCCCGGCAGCGGTATCACTATCACAAGTACCCGGTCTGCACTAACACGCGCTGGGACGATCAAGGCGAGGCCCACTCGCCGCTGCTTGGGTTCGCGTTCGACGGCTTCCCGGTCTACGGGCCTTATGAGGGTAAAGGCGAACTCGCGCGCGATTCCAAGACCAATCCACTGAACGAGTTCAACGTGCATTCCGACAAAGCACGCGGCTGGCACTATCACGTCACGCCGGGCAAGTTCCCCTACCTGATCGGCGGCTTCTGGGGCGATTCCGACCCCAAAAACCGCCTCGGCGGCGGTACGGGATTACCGGGGCGATGATCGCAGCGTTGACGCCATCGATCGCTCCGGCAAATTTCTGATAGGATTTCCTTTCTCCCGGCGCGCACATAGAGCTCAGACTTCCACTACTCAGCCGGCTTAAAGAAGCGAACGTAGTCGTATCGGGCGATGCTAGGGTCGGCTCCGTCGGTGTTCCAGTTGGCGCTGATGGCGGTGATCCAGATGTTCATGGGGTCGTGTTCGAATTTCCCGATTGGATATGGGGTGGAGTGGCTCTCCTTGCCATCGACGAAAAACACAACCTTTTCGGGTGTGTACAGACAGCCATAGGTGTGAAAGTCCGACTTCTTAAATCCTTTCTGACGAAAGACGTCGCCCGGGGGTTTTGGCAGACGTCCCCTTTCCTTACCGTCGGGCTTCCAGATGATGATGTGCTGGACGAACGAGTCCTGCTTTTCGCTCACGCTCTCGTAGACGTCGATCTCCGTTCGACGCGATGACGGTTGGGTGGTGGCAACAGTCGTGTCCTTTGCCGGATCGGCGGCCATCAGCCAGAACGCGTGGTGCCAACCTTCGTCCCCCTTGCCATCCTTGTCGTCGTCGGTGTCGTCGCCCAGGGCGGCGCGAACTTCGTAATAACCATGCACAAATCGCTCGCGGGAGATGATGCCCGCTCCGCTGGCCTTTTTCCCCTTGATCGGCGTTTCCAGGGCCCGCAGCCTCAGCGTGAGCATTCCGCCGCCGATCTCAACGTTCTCCTTCAGTTGGACCGAGCGGTGCTTATTGTCCGTGCGATAGAACCACTTGTCTTCGTCGATTTTCTTGCCGTCAAACTCATCCGAGAACGCCAACACAAACCGCCCCGAAAGCGTGGCGCTGGGAACAGGCTCTGCGGGCGCGGTGGCCGGGAGTGACACGATCGAGCAAATCAGGAGCCGGATCAGACGACGATTCATCATTGAAGTGACCTCTGAGAGGCTCGATTTGCATCCAAATAAACGGTATCCAAAATACCGGAACAATTCTGACTTTTTTTTGACATCCGTGCTGTTTCAATTCCCGCCGATGGTCTTGTGTTTGACCTGGCTGGTCAGGTCCTCGCCCGGCGGCGGTTCGATGAACTTCCAAGTCGGGTTGTCGCAGACTCCGCGGCAGAGGATGGCGTTGTTGGCCCAATGGGGATCGAGGGCCGTGACCTCCGGCGGGCAGTAGCGGATCGTCAACCCGCACCGGCGACGGTCCGACGCGTTCGGGTCCGATCCGTGGGCCAGCATGTCCGCGTGCAGGGAGAATTGGCCGGCCTTGAGCTCGTCGTAGACCGGCTGGCCCATCTGATCGGCGTCCTCGATCTCCTGACCCAGCACCGCGTCGCGCTCGGTCTTCTTCCATTTCAGGTGCCCGCGGTTGTGCGTGCCGGGCAGAAACTTCATCGCGCTGTTCTCCACATCCGCGTCGTCGATCGCCAGCCACACCGTCACCGTCCGCGCCGGCGTTAACGGCCAGTACGAAGCATCCTGATGCCACGGGACGTGCTTGGGATCGTGCGCCACCTTGCTGAAAAAGTGCGACCCCCACGCGATCACGTTCGGCCCGACGATGTCCTGCACGTGATCGAGGATCGTCGGGTGCGTGCAAATATTGAAAAGCCCCCGGCAGCGGCTGTGGAAGCCGTTAATCGCATAATTGTTGTTGCCCGGCCGATGCACGTTGAGCTCGGCCTGTAGGTAATCAAAGTACGCCCGGTTGCGCCTCGCCTCGATTTCGCTGTACGCATTCAGCGGCTTGATGTAGCCCTGTGAGTTGTAATGCTCGATCTGCTCGCGGGTTAGAACGGTTGGATTGAGATTGACGACGGGCTTAAAGCGGAGATCGCGCTGCTCAGCAATAGTGGGATCCATGGTGCGGGATATTGCGACATCACCCGGGACTTTGCAACGGACGGTTATTAAGCAGCCTCATCCGTTTTCCCAGATCGGATTTGAACCGGGCGGGCGAGTGAGTTCCTGCGACGAAATCTCATCGGCTTGTAATCGATTGCCCACGCGCGCATAATGAACCTGTTGGCGGTTCGGATGCGGATTGGACCGCCGGTTTTTCTAGGTCTTTTGACGTAACGCCTTTTCTGTCCATCAATTAGCGACAGGCGGGCTTACGAAATGAACGTGGTTGAAAGCGGAGTGATAGCAATCCTCGCCTTGGCCGCCCTGGTGGCGGTGGTGGTGTTGCCGGTTTGGGTGGCGGGTTGGGTGATCCAACTCGCAAGCCAGTCGGCGGCGCTGCTTGCGCCGGTCCTGAGCGACCGGCCGTGCCTGGCGGGGCAGATCAGTCACGCCTTGCCGGCAGACGTTTGGCCGGTACGACGCGCTTGGAGAGCTCCACCCACCTTCCTGGCTCACCTCAAACTGCGAACGCCCGGCGACGGGCTGGTTCACAGTTGATCGGCTGCGCGCTCAAAGACCTGTTGTAAATCCGCAGAGTTTCGCCGACCGCTTCGCCCGGACCTTACGGACGTCGCCGCCGGCCTTTGGGGACTTCAACATGGACTATCTCATTGGTTTCATCATCGGACTCGCGCTCGGCGGGGGCGCGATTTTTGCCTATTTCACCTACGCCGCCTCCAGCGCCCTCAAACGCGCCAAGGTGCAAGGCGATCAACTGATCGCCAGCGCCACCAAGGACGCCCAGCTCAAAGCCAAGGAAATCGAGCTGGCCGCCCAGCAGGAGCAGCTCAAGCGCAAGGAGGAGATGGAAAAAGGCTTCGCCGCCGCCCGTCACGAGCTGAACCAGGAAGACATCTCCCTCGGCAAGCGGGAGGACGCCCTCAACCGCAAGACCGAAGTCCTCAGCCACAAGGAAAAGCAGTTGGACGACCTGACGGTCAAACTGGCCGCCCGCGATAAATCCACGCTGGCCAAGGAAGAGCAGCTGGCCGCCATCCTGCGCGAGCAGCGCGACCGCCTGCTGCAGATCACCAACCTCAACGTCGATCAGGCCAAGGAAATGCTGCTGAAAAACGTCGAGGAAGACTGCAAGCACGAGGCCGGCGAGATCATCCTCAAAGCCACCGAGCACGCCCAGGAAGAGGCCAAGGAAAAGAGCCGCATGATCATCCTGCAGGCGATCCAGCGCTACGCCGCCGAGCAGACCAGCGATCACACCACCAGCAGCGTGGCGATCCCGGACGATGCGATCAAAGGCCGTGTCATCGGCCGCGAGGGACGCAACATCCGGTCGTTCGAAAAAGCCACCGGCGTGGACGTGGTGATCGACGACACGCCCGGCCTGGTCGTCGTCAGTTGCTTCGACCCCGTCCGTCGCGAGATCGCCCGCATCAGTCTGGAGCGCCTGATCCAGGACGGCCGCATCCACCCGGCCCGCATCGAGGAAATCGTCGTCGCCACCACCAAGGAGATGGACGACGAGCTGATCAAGATCGGCAAGGAAGCGGTGCAGGAAGCGAACCTGCCGAATATCCCCAAGCCGGCGATCCCCCTGCTCGGCCGCTTGGGCTATCGAACCAGCTACGGACAGAACGTGCTCAAGCACAGCCTGGAAGTGGCCTACCTCGCCCAGATGATGGCTGACGAGCTAGGCCTCGACGGCAACCTCGCCCGCCGCTGCGGCCTGCTGCATGACATCGGCAAAGCCATGGACCACGACCAGGAAGGCGGCCACCCGCAACTGGGCTTCGAATTCCTCCGCCGCTTCAACGAGCCCGAAGCCGTGCTGAACGCGTGCCTAGGCCACCACGGCGACGTGCCCGTCACCACGCCGTACACCCCGCTAATCATGGCCGCCGACGCCATGAGCGCCAGCCGCCCCGGCGCCCGCCGCGAGTCGCTGGAACGCTACGTCAAACGCCTGCGCGAGCTGGAAGAACTAGCCACCGGCTTCGAAGGCGTAAGACAAGCCTACGCCATCCAGGCCGGCCGCGAGGTTCGCGTGATCGTCGACGCCAAGCTGGTCGACGACGCGATCAGCGCGAAGATCGCGCGGGATATCGCCAGCAAGATCCAGTCGAGCATGACGTATCCGGGCGAAATCAAAGTCACGGTGATGCGCGAAGTCCGCAGCGTCGAATACGCGAGATAACCGCCCTGACAACGGAAGACATGGCCACGCTCGAAGCCAGCTAGCGAGTTACACGCCTCGCGGAGGCGTGGCCATGGCACCCGATGGACACATCCCCCGCTGGTTGGCCGTTGGCCTGTGCACGGGGTGCCATGGCCACGCCCCCAAAACCCGTTCGAGCATCCAGTAACCATCCCGCGTGGCCATGTCTTCGTCGTCGCCGCTGTCACCCCCTCGGCAGACACTCCCGATCAACCGGCAGCGGCCCGGTTCGGATCCCGGCGTAGTCCCCATAGCTCGACCACAACCAATCCTCCGGCCGCTCCACCAACCCCCGTTCGACAGGATTACCGTGCATGTAGTCGATCTTTTCCCAGACCTTGTCCGTGGACCAGAGGTTGAGGTCAAACCCCCCGCCGCGTTGCCAGAAGCGGAGGGACTGCTTCCCGTTCGGCTGGCGGTCGATCATCTGGTCCAGAAAACGAGGAGCCTCCCGCCGGACAAACCCAATGGCCCGCTTGGCCGCCGACTGCTACATCGTCGTCAGGATGGCGCTGATTTCGTAAGTCTCGCGACGCGGAAAAATCAGCAGATGCACGTGCTCCGGCATGATCACCCAAGCCCAGAGATCAAACCCATGCCGCTCGCGGGCCAGCGCGATGGCATCGATCATCCACCCCCGCGACCGATCGCGAGAAAGAAACGGCCGGCGACCGAAACACGAAAACGTCAGAAAATGCGCGTGCCCGGGGAGATTGTACCGCTTGCAGGTCTTGCGGATGGGCGGGATCACGGGGCGCATTCTGGTCCGGACGGGCTGAGAAACGCAAGCGGATTTCAGGGACCCGACGAAGCAAGACATGGCCACGCTCGAAGCCGGGCCGACGGATCCACGCTACGTGAAGGCGTGGCCATGGCACCCGATGGACAGGGCACTCGCCCTCACCTCAGTGGGACGATAAAGGAACGCGATTCTGTCTTGACCGCGGGTTTGTTTTCGCTCGGCCAGCCCGGTCCGAATTAACTGGACAAACGAGCAATCTGTTTGTATAATGTTCGGTTTCTCGGCGGGTTCTGGTTTCGTCGTTGCTCTTTGACATTCTTGGCTGCGATTTGATTCGTGCCGGCAGCTCCTTTAAGTGGCGGGTTTCCCCCTTGTGCGTACCTTGGAGTACCTTTGCGTACCTTTTTTGCACCCCCGGAATGGCATTAACTCATTTCCCATCAATGAGATACAACGGAATACGATGATTGGGGGTGGTTTTTTTTCTCGTCGGCCAGCCGGACTAACGGGGAGACTGCCGATGGCGGATTTCGGATGGCGGAGTGAAAAGACGGGGTTCATTAGGATACGGAACAAAGATTTCACCGATTGCACAGATTGGTTGTTGGGTTGAAATCTGCGTCATCTGCGAAATCTTTGTTTCTTCCGGATTGATCCATTCAGCGTGGCGGGGTTATTCAGAATCCGCCATCCGCAATATTCGCCGTGTCTTGCCCGGATACAAGCAATCCGCCAAGATACGGGTCTGGATCGGCCCGCGCGGGCCGGGAGTCATAGTCGTGGGTTCAATAGTGGATTAGTCGTCATGCAAAAGCCTGTCAATGTCGGTGTCGTCGGGGTCGGAAAGATCAGTGATGCTTACCTGGGAATGGCCAAGAATTTCCCCATCGTCAAGATGGCGGCGGTGGCGGATCTGGATCCCGTTCGCGCCAAGGCGCAGGCGGATAAGTATGGCATTCCCAAGGTGTACACCGTCAAAGAAATGATGAACGATGACTCGATCGAGATCATCCTGAACCTGACGATCCCCAAAGCCCACGTGCCGGTTGGCCTGGCGGCGATCAAAGCCGGCAAGCACATGTACGCAGAAAAGCCGCTGGGCACCGATCGGAAGGACGGCCTGAAGCTGATGACCGCCGCGAAGAAAGCCAAGCTGCGGATCGGCTGCGCGCCGGACACGTTCATGGGTGCGGGCATTCAAACCGCCCGCAAGCTGATCGACGACGGCGCAATCGGGAAGCCGGTGGCGTTTACGGCGTTCATGCTCTCGCCAGGGCATGAAAGCTGGCACCCAAGCCCGGAGTTTTACTACGAAGTCGGCGGCGGGCCGATGTTCGATATGGGGCCTTACTACCTGACCGCGCTGCTCAACCTGCTCGGGCCGGCCAAGCGCGTGATGGGGTCGGCCAACATCGCGATCCCGGAGCGGACGATCACCAGCCAGCCGAAAGCCGGCAAGAAGATCAAGGTGGAAACGCCGGACAATATCGCCGGCACGATCGAGTTTGAGAACGGCGTGATGGGCGTACTGATGACCAGCTTCGCCACGCGGTTCAATACGCACGACAACAAGCAACCGATCACGATCTACGGCACGGGAGGCACGCTCCGCGTGCCCGATCCGAACGGGTTTGACGGGCTGGTCCACTACCGCAAGACGGGAGATGACGACTGGACGTGGCAGAAGCCGACGTTCGTCAAAGGCTATGGCCGCTCGATCGGTTTAGCGGACATGGCCCACGCCATCCGCACCGGCCGCCCGCACCGCGCCAATGGTGAGCAGGCGTTTACCGTTCTGGAACTGATGCAGGCGTTTTTGGATAGCAGCAAACAAGGCAAAGCCGTCAGCCCGACGACGAAATACACCCGTCCTGCGCCCATGCCGGCGAAGTTGCCGTTCGGGACGCTGGACGACTAAATGGCCGGTAAAAATCAGACAGTCCGCAGCGGCGGACCAGAATTTCCTTGTCCGCCGCTGCTTGTTTTCATAGATTGATGACGTCGGCCGACCCCAGAAACACGGATGTTCGATCAGGATTAGCACGATTTTAATGATCCTGAACGAATGGTTGGCCGATGTGAGGCATAGAGTTGAACACTGGAGGTTCACACGATGTCGTCCGCTGATCACGACGTATCCACAACCCGGATGATCGAACGCTGGGCCCAGCGCCACTTGGGTGGGATCGATCACGAGCTTCGCGTGGTTTCGATCGCCATGAAGCTCCACGACATTGTCACCGCCAAACCACGCCTGGATTTGCGTCATCGTCGATTGCTGATGTGGGGCGCACTGGTTCACGATGTCGGCCGAAGCGTGGAGGATGACCGGCATCCGCAGATCGGCGCGAAGATGATCGAGGCGGCGTATTCGCTCCCGATCAGCAAGTCTGAGCGCCGGGCGCTCTGCTACCTCACCCGCTACCACCGCGGGGCCGTTCCGCGGATCGGGAGGGACGATTATCTCACCGACGCCGACGACGCCGAGCAACTCTATCTCACCCTAGCGTACCTTCGGGCAGCTGATGCGCTGGATAACCGGAACCTGGTATCGCCGAAATTGGAATTCACCGCCCGGCGGGACCGGATCAAGATCACCGCGATCCTGTCCGAAGATACGCCGCGTGCCCGACGGGTCTACAAGCGCCGGCAAAAATTCAAACTGCTGGAAGAACTGCTGCAGGTGGAATTGAAAGTCCGGCTCGATGTGGCCACCGCAGCGGCCTAATCCATCAAATGAAAAAGCGGCGAATGCAGCAACCCTTCCCGATGAGGAGGACTTGTTCCATTCGCCGCCATGATTTTTTGTCCGCTCGGCCCTATTTCATCCTCGCGATGAACTTCTTCGGATCTTTTGCAAAATCCACCTTGCAGTCTTCACAGCAGAAGCCGATGACCTTGCCTTCGTAAACCACGGTCACGCGATCGTCCACCGGATCCTCGGAATTGACGGCGCACATTTTGTTTACGGGCTTGGTTGTCGGTGCGGTGGCGGGGGTTTTCTTGTCGGTGTGTTCGTGCGCATAGGCAACTCCGCCAACCAGCAGGGCGCACGACAGGACGGTAAACAACAGCTTTTTCATCAGACCGCTCATTTCTTGTAATACTCGGCGTTCTTCTCGACGAAGCTGGCCCACTCGGCCGGCATGTCTTCGAGGGGGAAGATCGCTTTCACCGGGCACTCGTCGACGCACAAGCCGCAGTCGATGCACGTGTCTGGGTCGATGTACAGCATTTCCGCACCGGCGAATTCGCCTTCGTCCTTGGTGGGGTGGATGCAGTCGACGGGGCAGACCGCAACGCAGGCGGTGTCTTTGGTTCCGATGCAGGGCTGGGCAATCACATGGGCCATGAAATAAAACTCCTCAAATGTCGCGTTGGATTATAGGGATTCTCGACCCAAGGGAAAAGAACCGAATTTCACAACCTTGCCAAAGCCCGCCGCCGGGCAGTGGGCTTACAGAATCATCGTTTTTTCGATACAATCCGACCGTTTTCGTGGTATTCTACACTAGGTCATTTCTGAGGGAGACTGCATGCAGGATATTGAAATCGAAAGCTTGCTTCAGGAAGCGGGCTACCAATTCAACCCGTCAACCGGGCGGTACGAAGTCGAAAACACCAACGAGGACACCGAGGAAGTCTATGAGCACGACACCGAAGCAGTCGCAGACATTCTCGAGATTCCGATCGAAGACTTGCAGCGATGGGAAAAAGAACAGATGGAGCAGGACCGCACTGAAGAATCAAAAGAATGATCTTCGTGAATTGATTCATTGACGAATCAAGCCCATTTGATCCAATGCAATCATCCCATCGCAGGCTTCTGCGCGATAAACGCCCAGTACACATCCGGCCCGGCCTGCACCTGGAAGTTGATGTCGAGCACATCGAGCAGCGTAAACCCGTTTCGGCGGATCAGTTCCATCCACAGCGACTTACCCAGCACGCTGTAGTGGTTGGGGTTCGACTGGTGCTGGCAGGCCGTGTCCGGTGCGGGCACTTCCACGTACAGCGTCCCGCCGGGCTTGAGCACACGGGCGAACTGCGACAGCGTGTAATACGGAAAGATGCTGTGCTCCAGGCAATGCCTGCACCAGACCAGATCGAACTCACTGCCCTCGAATTCCAACAGCGACTGGTCCATCTCCCGCACGTCAAACCCGCGGGCGCGGCAGGCTTGGATATCGGTGGCGTTAATCGACAGGCCGATGGGGCTGAACTCCATCTTGACGAACGTCTCCATCGCCACGCCCTGCCCGCAGCTAACGTCGAGCACCTTGGCGCCTTTGGGCAGTTTCACCATATCCAGCGTCTTAGTCAGCATCGCGGCGGTGATTTCGGTGTGTAGTGCGGACGGATTTTCCGGGTACGTTCCGGTCTGGATGCGATCGAAAAACGCCTCCAGCCGGGCGATTTGTTCAGGGGCGATTTTCATCCTTGCTCCAATAGTTCCGGCCATTGATCACACGCCACACCGGTCATCCCGAGGTACGAGGTACTTCGAGGGATCTCGGGATAGCGAACAGCATTCGTCACCCGAGATCCCTCGGAGTACCTCGGGACGACGGTACGCCGCGATGTCGCTGTTGACTAAAGAATCAGCGACTTCCCCGTCATCTCAGTCGGCACGGCCAGTTCGAGCATCTGCAGCGCCGTCGGCGCGATGTCCGACAGCCGGCCGCCTTCGCGGAGTTTGTGGCCCTTGAACCGCTTGTCGGCCACGATCAGCTCGACCGGGAACGTCGTATGGGCGGTATGCGGCTGGCCGGTGGCGGGGTCGATCATTTGCTCACAGTTGCCGTGGTCGGCGGTGATGATCGCCACGCCGTTCACCTTCTCCAGCGCCACCATGATGCGACCGACGCAGACATCGACGTGCTCCACCGCCTTCACCGCTGCCGCCAGCACGCCGGTGTGGCCGACCATGTCGCCGTTGGCGAAGTTCACCACAATCAGGTCGTACTGCCCGGACTCGATCCGGCGGACGACTTCATCGCAAATTTCATACGCGCTCATCTCCGGCAGCTGATCGTAAGTACTCAACGGCGAGCCGTTCGGCAACAGCTTCTTGCTCGGGCAGATCGTGCGATCTTCGCCTTCGAAAGGGGCTTCGCGGTAGTCGTTAAAAAAGAACGTGACGTGCGGGAATTTCTCCGTCTCGGCGCACCGGAACTGCTTCAGGCCGAGGTTCGAGACGTATTCGCCGAGGATGTTCGCCATCTTCGGCGGCTTGAGGTACGCCACGTGAACGGGCAACCCCTGCTCGTAGGCAGTCATGGTGACGAAATACAGACTCTTGGAGAGATCGTTCTTCGCTCCGCGATCAAATTCCTTGAACTCCGGCAGCATGAAGGCTTTGGTGATCTCGCGAGGACGATCGCCGCGGTAGTTGTAGAAGATGATAGAGTCGCCGGCGTTCACGGTGGCAGGTGCATTACCGACGATGCACGGCGTGATGAACTCATCGCCGGTCATGTTCGATTCCAGCGGGTGCTCGTAGAAGCTCTTCACTGCTGCTTCCGCGGTGGGGAATTTCGGACCGTCGCCGTAAGCGATCGCGCGATACGCCTTCTCGACGCGGGCCCAGCGGTTGTCGCGGTCCATCGCCCAGTACCGACCGCTGATCGTCGCGACCCGGCCGACACCGATCTTCTTCATCTGGGCTTCGACTTGCTGGATGTACCCCAAGCCCGACGTCGGCGGTGTATCGCGCCCGTCGGTGAAGGCGTGCAGATAGACGCGGCTGAGCCCGCGCAACTTGCACAACGTCAGCACGCCGTAGAGATGCTCCAACTGCCCGTGTACGCCGGCGTCGCTGACGATGCCGAACAGGTGCAGGCTGGTGCCCTTCTCGATCGCGTTCTTCACCGCGGCGTTCATCTGCGGGTTGTCGTTGAATTCGCCGTTGCGGACCTGCTTGGTGATCGCGACCGATTCCTGATCGACCACGCGCCCGGCCCCGATGTTCTGGTGGCCGACCTCGCTGTTTCCCATCGTCCCTTCCGGCAGGCCGACGTCGAACCCGCTGGTGGCGATCAGCACGTTCGGATACTCCGCCATCAGCTTGTCGGCCACGGGATGCTTGGCGAGGTAGACGGCGTTGGAGTTGTTCATCTTCGGGTCGGGGTTTTTGCCCCAGCCGTCGCGGATGAGAATGACCGTCGGGTGGTTGACTTTGGACATCGAAATCGGTCCTTTCAGGGAACAGATTCGACGATCTTACGCGCGTTGAAGAAAAAGAGTAGCGCCCAACGGGGTGAGTGGAAATGCTGATTCAAGTGGGCGTTGCAGTTTTTGCCAAGGGAGGCTTCCACGGTTTGCTCTTGACGAATCGATACGCCAACAGAGCGAACAAAATTGCGGCAGCGATTTTAGGGTTGGTGGTGTCGCGTTTTTGCGAGATCCAAAAGTGCGCGACGCCCGAGATGGCGGCGACGTAAGCCAGTTTGTGCAACGCCTTCCACTTCCGCGCCCCAAGGCGCTTGATCGAGCCGTTCGTCGACGTCAACGCCAAGGGCAGCATCATCAGCACCGAAGCCAGGCCAAGGATGATAAACTGATTGCTCACCAACGCAGCCGCGAATTTGCGTAGTTCGAGCGAGGCGTAAAAGACGTAGTAAATCCCAAGATGCGTGCAGGCGTAGAAAAACGCATACAGCCCGAGCATCTTGCGGAACAGGCTCCAGTAGTTTTTCCCCGTCACCATCCGCAGCGGCGTGACCGCCAGCGAGAGCAGCAGGAAGATGATCGCCAGGTTGCCGGTGGTATGCAGCGCCGACTCGGCCGGGTTAACGCCCAGTTGCTCGTGCGTTGCATCCCACACTAGAACCGCCAACGGCACGAGGCTGTTGACGAAAACGACGAGTTTGGCGAATTGCTGGTCTTTCATGTCGTATTTCAGAAGCGTCGCCCGTACCACGGGCCTCCGGCCCGTGCTGATTGCGCTGGTTTTTGAATGGCGCGCGCTCGTTGATTTTTCGCGTCGCCCGCACGGGCCGGAGGCCCGTGGTACGGGAAACATCTAATAGTTCGTCGTCAGATCCATGCCCGAGTACAAATGCCCCACCTGCTCGGCGTAGCCGTTGAACATCAGGGTGGGTTTGGCGTCGGAGCCTTCGATGCGACGTTCGGTGGCCTGGCTCCAGCGGGGATGATCGACCTGCGGATTGACGTTCGCGTAAAAGCCGTACTCGCCGGGACCGGCCAGGTTCCAGGTGGTCGGCGGCTGCTTGTCGACGAGTTCGATTTTGACGATCGACTTGATCCCCTTGAAGCCGTACTTCCACGGCACGACCAGCCGGAGGGGGGCGCCGTTCTGGTTGGGCATCGGCTGGCCGTACACGCCGCTGGCGAGCAGCGTCAGGGGGTGCATCGCTTCGTCCATGCGAAGCCCCTCGACGTAAGGCCAATCCAGCGTTCGGCCGCGCTGGTTGGGCATGCGTTTGGGGTCGAGCAACGTGGTAAACGCCACATATTTGGCGCTACTCAGCGGCTGAACGCGATCAAGCAGCCTGGCGAGCGGGAAACCATCCCATGGGATGACCATTGACCACGCTTCGACACACCGCATGCGGTAGACGCGCTGTTCGATCGGAGCGATCTTGAGCAGTTCGTCCAGGTCAAAGGTCGCCGGCTTGGCAACCAACCCGCCGACGGCAACCGTCCAGGGCCTAGCAACGAACTTGGCGGCGGCCGACGCGACTTCGCCCTTATCGGTGCTGAATTCGTAGAAATTGTTGTATGACGTGATCGCGTCGAAGCTGGTGATCGGCTCATTGACGGCAGGCACGCCGGCGGATGCCGATTGGGTGGTTGCAGGGAACTTTGAGGCGAAAAGCCCCGACTTTTTGACCCGGGCGGGGTGAAAAGCCCGGTAAATCCCCCCAGTTGCCACCAAGCTGGCGGCCAGAACGCCGGCCCGAAGGAAATTGCGACGGTTGAGGTAAACTTGGGGATGCGTCACTTCGCCGGCGGGAATGTTTGGAATTCGCTGGTTTGCCATATCCACCTGCCGTCCGAACGGTTCATCCCATCATACTCTCATTCAGGTCCATTCATTCCCAATGACTTACAACGAATTGATAATTGCATAAATCTTCCTCTACTTGATAGGATAGACCAGAGTCGGATTTCAAAGGAAATAACGATTTGGGGAACGACACCGTCAACGTCATAGAGACGCAAGACCTGAGCAAGGTCTATAACGGCGGCTGGTTCCGCCGCGCCAAGGCTCCCAGCCTGGACAAGCTGAATCTGACCGTGCCCGCGGGCAAGATCTTTGGATTCCTCGGACCCAACGGCGCGGGCAAGAGCACGACCATCAAAATCCTGCTGGGCTTGGTATTCCCCAGTAGCGGATCAGCCACCATTCTAGGGCAGCCCATTACTAATGATGAGATTCGGTCGCGGATCGGCTATTTACCGGAGAACCCGGCATTCCCGACGCATCTGCGGGCGGGGGAGTTTTTGCGACAGATGGCGAAGGTGCATAAAGTCGCCGGCGACGAGATTGAGTCTCGCGTTAAGAGCTGCTTGAACCTTGTCGGCATCGCCGACCGGGCCGACAGCGCAATCAAGGAGTTCAGCCGAGGGATGCTGCAGCGGCTGGGGATCGCGCAGGCACTGGTCAATCAACCCGAACTGGTCATTCTCGACGAACCCCTGAACGGCCTGGACCCGTACGGCCGACGCGACCTCAAGCGCATCTTCCTCGATCTGAAAGCACAAAAACGAACGGTCTTCTTCTCCAGTCACATCCTGTCCGATGCTGAAGACCTTTGCGACCACCTCACGATCATGAATAAAGGCCAGCGGATCGCCGACGGTGACACCAAACACTTGCTGGCCGAGGCGGGAGGAATGAATCTTGAGGATTACTTCTTCCAGAAGGTCGACGAAGACAACCGACGACGATTCGGCGCGGAGATGGCTGCGGCAAGCAGCCAGTCTATTCGGCGCGAGGCTTCTGAATCAGCAGCTAACTGACGTGACGTTCGTGGGGTATTTGGCGGATGGATCTGTTCGGAGCATTTCACCGGCGTTTGAACACGCTGGAAAGGAAATCGAGCTATGGAAAACATAATGGCAATCGCGCGCTCCACCTACTGGAGGCACGCGAAATCGAAATCGCTGTACGTACTCTGGATTCTGCTCATTATCCTGATCGCGTCGGCTGCCAGGTACGACATACTCTCCCTTGGGCGATCCAAGGTGCTGATCGTCGATCTGGGCCTGGCACTGACGGCACTGGTGGCGGCCGGGTCGGTCATGGTGCTGGGCATGGAAGTGCCCCGCGAGCTGCGGCAGCGGATTGCTGAGAATCTGCTCAGCAAGCCCGTGGGTCGCGATCAATACCTGATCGGCAAGTTCGTCGGCGCGTTCCTGTTTTCGTTGGGTAACGTGGTGTTCATCAGCGTCGGCTTCATCATCGTGATGCTCATGTCCGACATCCACATCACGGACCAGTTCCTGCTGCCCCTGATCGGGATTCTGGGTATGACGCTGATCCTCGCTGCTACCGCTGCATTTTTCGGGACCTTCCTGAGCGAAGTGCCTGCGGTCATCGCGACATTTCTGGTCTTCTGGCTCGGTCATTCGACGCAAGCCATCGCCCACATGGCCGACCGGATGAACGGTGCAGGCCACCTGGTGCTCCGCGCGATCTACGGACTTCTGCCGAACCTGAACCTGCTGAACACCCGGGGCGATTTCAGCCAGTCGATGTTTTCCAGCGCCCGCGGCGTTCCTTGGAGCTATGCGGGCCTGAGTGTTGCGTACGCCGTACTGTACGCAACGGTCATGTTCGTAACGGCGATGCTTGTGTTTCGCCGACGCGATCTGTAATCGGGTTGTACTGATATCGATTTTGATTCACTGAAACTTGCGGAGACTAGCCGTGAAACAACAAACCAATTCTGCGATGTGGGTGCTGGTACTGATCGGTTTTGCCGCCACCTCATGGGTTGCCAACCATATTTATGATTGGAAAAACAATGTTTCCCCCTACCAAGCCAACGTGCCCACCCAGTTCTACGCGGGCATGGACAAGTTCCTGTCCAATGTCAGTTGGATGACGCTGGTGCAGTGGCAGGCGGACGATCTGCGGATGAAATCAGCAGATGCAGGCGAAAAGCTTTACCAAAAGCTCAACGCACTGACCAATCTCGATCCGCTGTTCATCGACGCCTATCTCGACGGCGCGCTCTCGCTGGCGGCAAGCCATCCCGACCAAGCGGTGAAACTGCTGGAAAAGGCCATGCGAACGGGCGCCACTGAATCCAACTGGAAAATCCCATTCTACGCCGGACAAATCCGCCTGATGAACTCCAAAGACCCCGATGCAGCAATCAATTACCTGGAGATGGCGCGGAAGATTCCAGATGTGCCGAATTACATCGAATCGACGATTCTCCGCGCCCGTTGCCTGAAAGTGAATGATGAACCGGTTGAGTCTGCTAAAATCTGGTACGAATATTACGCCCACATTGAAGGCCCTGATGCTCATTCCCTTCGGGCCACCGCGGCGGCTCAGATTACGGAGTACACAGATGCAGCCTTGGCCGATCTGGACACGCAGCTAAAGGCAGCCACCGACGCCGACAAACGCGCCAAGCTGGAAGCCGACAAGGCAGCGGTGATGAAAATCTCAAAAGACGTAACTGGCGATGCCCCGGTGGCGCCGACCTCCCAGCCGGCGATCTAGGTGTTCGTCGCGGAGCGAAACACGCTTATGCCCGACTCCGATCCACCGTCCGCAGCGTCGTCGCCCAAGCCTCGCGCAGTACGACATAAGTTCCGCCCCAGCTTGGTGTTAGCCTGCTTGGCGGCGATCGGGCTGGTGTTGGCGAGCGACCGCCAACTTCGCGACCGTCAGAATTTGGTTGCCGCCATTGCAGCCAAGGGTGTTCAGCAGTTCATTCCGATGAATGAGCTGCTATCGACCCGGATAGAGCGAAAAAGCACATACAATCGCCTGTACGATCAAATCGCCACAGCCCGAACCTCGCCTGACCACAAGGCGTTCATCGACACGTCCTATGAACTGGCGAAATTCATCTCCTCTGAATTGGGAACTGGTGATCGGCGTCGGTGCAAACTGATGCTTGACGTGGTCGCCACTGCCGGCGACTTGCCATCCAGTTCCAATGCCTACTGGGCATTGCTCGAACCGGCATGGAAGAAGCAACTGCAACCGCAATATCCTGCGTACGCCTCAGCATTGACGAAATTCGCGGCGGCTGAGCGGCATTCGGAAGGGCCGATACTGGCTCATCTTGCCAGGACTCTCAAGGATTTGGGCGAACCGCAGTTGGAACTGGAGACGTTACGAACGCTCCGCAAGTCTTTGCCCCTGTCGGTGGAACTCGAACCGGCACTCAAACGTCTTGCAAACCTCCTCCCAGAAGCAGACCCCGAACGTGAGAAACTTCAGGCCGACCTTCTGGCGTTTAACCAGCGCAGGGAGCAATTGGTCGCGAGCATGAAGTGGTATACGGACTTCTACCCCAAAGCGGCGAACGCAACGTTGTCAGAACTGGAGGTCATGCGACAAACCGCCCCCGCCGGCGAGCTCAACGCGTTCATTGCATCGGCCGACGTGTATCTCGCGGTCGCCTACGCCAAGGGCGGGCGATTCGATGAGGCAAACAAAATCCGCATCGCCATGGCGCGTTACGACCTGGCCGACGTGGCGGACTGCACGGCGCTGGCCACCCAGGAGTCAGAGGCGATGGATCCGCAGTCCGCAAAGAAAAAAACGCCGTCGGTACAGCAGCCGAATCTGCTCGGCATTCGATTGCAGGCCTGGCGCGGGCATTTGCTGCTCGGCCAATTTGCTGAGGCAGAAAAGCTGGAAGGCCTCATTTTTGACGGCGAATTGAAGGGGATCAAAAAGTTCGCCGAGGATGAAAAATCGCTGGCCAAGGGTGCGTTCAACAAGCTTTCCCCAGCAGTGACCCTGAAGAAACGAAGCGACAACCTTCCCGCAGAACTGGCCGGTGCTTCAGAAGCGCTGTACGGGCAATTCAAGCTGAAGCCCACATTGAAGACCTTCCCCACGACCATCCAAACCTCAGCCGAGATGTGGCTTACGACTGACAAGTGTGTCGTGGTGGTCAATGCCGACGAACCTCGCAGTGAGCTACCCGAAACCATCGCCAAGGTCCGCGACGCCAATGTCTGGGCGGACGAATGCATCGAACTGTATTTCGATCCCGAGCACTGGTTCGATATGTTTTACCAGATCAACGCCAACACTGCGGGCACCGTTTTCGATGCCCGAATCGGCAACACCGGCGGTATCACCCGCAGGCAATACAACAAGCCCGACACTTCGTTCAACCTGCCGATCGCCACTCAAACAACCAAGACCGACACGGGCTGGCAGATGCGGTTCGTCCTGCCACGCGCCCCCCTGATGCCAGTGGCCGACGGGGCAATCCGGTTCAATATCCGCCGATTTCGCCACGTTTCGGCCAACAGAAATTCCGATCTGCAACAGTATTCGTGGACCGGCGTCCCGGGTGCGGATCACAGGCCTGAACAATTCGGTTGGCTGATTATTCCGAAGTAAGCAGAGAGTTTCCCAATGTTTCCCATCGCCTGGATTACCCTCCGCCGGATCACCGAGAAGTCGATTCTCGTGCAGTTTGGCATCCTCTCGCTGGTGCTGATCTATATCGGATTGGGACTGGAAAGCGTTATCCTGCTCGACGTGGGAACCGAACAGAGCGGCTTGAATGTGGGGTGTTTGTTCCTCACCGCGTTCACTGTGTTTTGGTCGAGCGTCGAAATTCCACGGGAGATCGACCGCAAGGAGGTACACGTCTACCTCGCCAAACCGATCTCACGGCTGCGGTATCTGCTGGGAAAATTCATCGGAATGAGCGGCATGGTGGTCGGCGGTGAAATTGCTTTGATGCTGATCTTCGCCAGCTGTTTCTTCATCAGGGGCGGTGCGCCGTCATACGCATTCTGGCCCAGCGTGGCAAAGATTGCCCTGTTCCTGATCCTTCTGAACGCAATCTGCGTCGCTTGTTCGATGTTGATGAGCGAAGTCAGCGCGATGGTGGCCGTTCTGATCATTTTGGGTGTCGGAGCCATGGCTTTGGTCCTGAGCGTTCTGGCGTGGACCGCGTACAACCCCCTGCCGGCGGTCGGTTTGTCGGTGGCGTATCATCTGATTCCAGACCTGTTCCACTATCGATGGGATCCGGCACATGACGCGCTGCCCTATCTTGGTGCGCTGTCAGCTTATACCCTTGGATGGTCAACGCTTTTCCTCCTGATCGCCTGGTGGTTTTTTGAGCATATGGACCTGCCTTGATCGCTCTGGGAAGAAGTGGGATGCGATAATCAATTCTAGTTGCATCGCCAATCGCTCATTCGATACACTGGACCGTCGGGACTTTCCCTCGTCAGAATCGAGAACACATGGCGGTTCGTATCCCCCGCGGAATGAAACTCGTGAACCTTCTTTTAGGTTCCTGGACCAGCGTCGTCATGCTCTTCCTGTACCTGCCGATCATCGTTCTGATCGTTTATTCCTTCAACGTTTCCCGGCTGAATGTGCGGTGGGAAGGTTTTACGTTAGCGTGGTACACCCGATTGTTTACCGATCCGAAAAACGCACCGCTGATCGAATCGCTCAAGATGAGCCTCAAAATCGCGGTGGTCGTCACGGTCTTGTCCGTCATTCTCGGCACGATCGGCGCCTGGCTGCTCTACCGGTACCGCTTCCCACTGCCTCGCCTGATGAGCACTCTGATCTTCATCCCGATGATCATTCCGGAAATCATCATGGGCATCAGCCTGCTGATATTTTTCGTGACGGTCTCCAGTTGGGGCAACCTGCTGTTGCGGACGATGCACATCACCACGTCCAACCCGCTGTCGCTGGGAATCACCACCGTGATCATCGCGCATGTGACGTTCTGCTTCCCCTTCGTGCTGATCGCCGTGCAGGCGCGGCTGGCGGGGGTCGATCCGTCGCTCGAAGAGGCCGCCATGGACTTGGGCGCCACGCCGCTCAAGGCGTTCCTTTACGTGATGGTGCCCTACCTGCTGCCGGCGATCGTGTCGGGGGCGCTGATGAGCTTTACGCTATCGATGGACGAGCTGATCGTCACCTACTTCACCGCCAGCGCCAAAAGCCAGACGCTGCCGCTGGTGATTTTCGGCATGGTGAAGGTGGGGCTGAATCCGTCACTCAACGCCATCTCAACCCTGTTCATCGCCGCCACCGCGTTGCTGGTGGTGGCGGCGGAATGGGTGAAGAACTGGAACAAATGATCGAACCCTTTTATTGGAGGCCGATATGAAGTTTCGTCATGCATTTGCTTTCGCAATTGCCGTCGTCGCGTCGTTGGTGCTGGCATCGCTGGCCAGGGCTGATGACAAGGAGCTGAACCTGTTTGCCTGGTCCGAATACGTGCCGCAGTCGGTCATCGACGGCTTCACGAAGGAGACGGGCATTAAGGTCAATTACGAGAAATACGCCAGCAACGAGGAAATGCTGAGCAAGCTCCTCGCCCAGCCGGGGCAATACGACCTGGTGCAGCCGTCGGAGTACACGATCGAGGCGCTGGTCAAGAAAGATCTGCTGGCGCCGCTCGACAAGAGCAAGCTGTCGAATCTGAAAAACCTCGCCCCGGAGTTCACCAAGCTCGGCCATGATCCGGAAGGTAAGTACTCCGTCCCCTGGATGTCCGGCACGGTCGGCATTGTGGTGAACACCGAGAAGGTGAAGGATGAGATCACGGGCTACAAAGATGTGTTTCAGCCGAAGTTCGCGAACAACATCGTCGCGCTGGATGACGCCCGCGAGCTGGTTTCATGGGTGATGGACGTAAAAGGTATCCCCGTCAACGAGGTGAACGAGAAAAACCTCGCCGCCGTCAAGCCGATGCTCGGGCAGTGGATGAAGCTGATCAAGGTCTACGATTCCGACAGCCCCAAGACGCACTTCCTGAACGGCGACGTGGTGATCGGCGTGGTCTGGTCCGGCGAGGCGGCGCTGCTTTACAAGCAGGACAAGAAGTTCAAGTACGTCCTCCCGGCCGAGGGCACGCACCAGTTCATCGACAGCCTGGCGATCCCCAAGGGCGCGCCGCACCTGGACAACGCGCATCAGTTCATCAACTACATCCTCCGCCCGGAGGTGAGCAAGCTGGTGAGCGAGGAGTTCCCCTACACCAACCCCAACGCAGAGGCGCGAAAACTGCTGACGCCTGAACAGCTTGGCAACCCCGCCAGCTTCCCGACGGGCAGCCCGAAAATGGAGATCTTCCACGACATCGGCAAGTCCGCCAGCGCGATCGACGAACTGGTGACCGATCTGAAGAGCCAGAAGTAACCCGGTGCTGAGTAACGAGTGCTGAGTACTGAGTAGATTTCACTCAGCACTCAGCACTTTCTAGACTATGACCCCCGACATCAACTCCAACCCCGCCACCGCCACGCGCCGGCCCGGGGTGCGCGGGTGGCTGCTGATGACGCCGCTGCTTGCCTGGCTGTTCGCGTTCGTCGTCGCGCCGACGTTGATCATGCTCGTCTACAGTTTTTGCGAGCGCGACGACATCGGACAGGTCGTCTTCACCTTCAGCCTCGACAACTACCGGAAGATCTTCGTCCCGCAGTACTACGGCATCCTCGCCTGGAGCCTGGGCGCCGCCGCCGCGGTGGCAGGGTTTTTGGCGTTCGGGTTTTATGCAGATGAATCACTCTCTTACAAGCTCTTCGACCTGACAGGCATGACCCGCCGGCAGCTGATCGCTCTCGTCGCTGGGGCGGCCGGGTACTGTGCGATGCGAGAGCAGGTCTACGCGATGGAAAGCGGAGGGAATTTCCTCCGCATCCTCTTCATCTCTGTCGAGCTGGCAGCCATCTGCACCGTCATCTGCGCGTTGGTCGGCTACCCGGTGGCGTACTTCCTCGGGCGGGCGAGTGAATCCAATCGCAACAAACTGATGATGCTTGTAATGATCCCGTTCTGGACCAACTTCCTCATCCGCACGTACGCGTGGATCACCATTCTATCCAAGGAAGGACTGCTCAATACGTTTCTCCTCAGTGCACACATCATCAAAGAGCCGTTCGACATCATGCCCAGCACGCTGGCGGTGTACATCGGCACGGTGTACACGTTTTTGCCGTTCATGATCCTGCCGATCTACGGCAGCGTGGAGAAGCTCGACAACTCGCTGATCGAAGCCGCGTTCGACCTGGGAGCCGGGCCCGTGCGGGCGTTTTCCAACATCATCGTTCCGCTCACCCGGCCGGGAATCGTCGCCGGCATTCTGCTGGTGTTCATCCCCGCCGTCGGCATGTTCGCGATCAACGACGTGCTCGGCGGGCGCAAGGTGCCGCTGATCGGGAACAAGATCGACACGCAGTTCAAATCAGCGCGTGACATGCCTTTCGGCGCGGCGCTGGGGATTATCCTGCTGCTGCTGTTTGCAGTGGCGTTTTTTCTGACGTTACGCAAAGAAGAGAAGAATTAACCACGGAGGCACGGAGACACGGAGGCGCGCTTCTAATTCAGGCACCCCTTGGGGTCTCGATCTCTATATAATAAAATTGCTTTAGCCGAGTAAACAACTTCCGGCGAACGCGCCTCCGTGTCTCCGTGCCTCCGTGGTGATCTATGCTGCTTCCCAAAATGCTCATCGGCAGTGAATGGCTTGACTCCCCCGACAAGCGGCCCGTGATCGATCCCTACACCGGGCAAACCATCGCCCAGATGCCCCAGGCCGACGCGGCCACGCTCGATCGGGCGATCGGCGTGGCGCACGAAGCCTTCGCCATCACCCGCAAACAGCCGGCGTTTGAGAGGGCCAATATCCTGAGCAAAGTCGCGCAGGCGATCGAGCAGCGGAAGGCCGAGTTTGTTGAGTCGATCGTCGCTGAGGCCGGCAAGCCGGTGACGTACGCCGAGGCCGAGGTCGGCCGGGCGGTCGCCACCTTCACCGCTGCCGCCGAGGAAGCCCGAAAGACCGCCGGCGAATTGCTCGACCTCGACGGCTTCGCCACCGGCAAGGGTCACGCGGGCCTCGTGCGGCGATTCCCCGTCGGCGTGATCTACGGCATCACGCCTTTCAACTTTCCCTTGAACCTCGTGGCGCACAAAGTCGCCCCGTGCATCGCGACAGGCAACACCATGCTGCTCAAGCCCGCCCCCCGCACTCCGCTGACGGCCGTCCTGCTCGGCGAAGTTCTGCTCGCGGCCGGCATGACGCCGGGACAGATCAACGTCGTCCCGTGCAGCAACGAGCTCGCCCCCAGGCCGATCAGCGACGAGCGCGTGAAGATGATCAGCTTCACCGGCAGCCCAAAAGTCGGCTGGCCGATCAAGCAGCAGGCGATGAAGCAAAAAGTGACACTGGAGCTCGGCGGCAACGCCGCCGTGATACTCTGCGAAGACGCCGACCTCGCCACCGCCGTCCCGATGATCGCCGCGGGGGCGTTCGGGTACGCCGGGCAGTCGTGCATCAGCGTGCAGCGGGTGTATGCGCACGCGAGCTTGTACGAGCGCTTCCGCGAGATGCTGTTGAGTTACGTCCGCGACAAGATCAAAACCGGCGATCCAAGAGACCGCGCCGTCATTAACGGTCCCCTCATCGACCGCGCCGCGCAAGAACGGTTACTGAGCTGGATCAACGCCACCCAATGCCCGCCGCTCTGCGGTGGGAAGCCAAACGGTCCATGCATCGAACCCACGATCCTCGAAAAAGTCGACCCCAAGCTCGATATCAGCTTCCAGGAAGCCTTCGGACCCGTGATGACGATCGCCCCGTATACCGATTTCACGCAAGCGATCGCAACCGTCAACGCCAGCGCCTTCGGACTTCAAGCAGGCGTCTTTACTCAAAACCTCAAGCGAGCCTACGCCGCCTTCGCCGAACTGGAAGTCGGCGGCGTGATGATCAACCAAGTCCCCACCTGGCGAGTCGAAACCATGCCCTACGGCGGCATAAAAGACAGCGGCTTCGGCCGCGAGGGTGTGCGGTACGCGATGGAAGACATGACCGAACCGCGGGGGTTGATCGTGAATTTCACCTAATATCGAGCTGAATCAAAATGTGTTAAGCACGAAGCAACAAAGACACGAAGAAGACTCAATGCATTCCTTCGTGTCTTCGTTTCTTCGTGTTTAATCTGTATGGATTGATGGCGTCCTGGCGTTCAACTCGCTTTTTTAGAAACGCGATACGCGAAATTTGCTAGAATGAATGCAATGGATCCTGTTCCCGCCGTTACTCCCCTGCCGATGGTCGAGCTTCGGAACGTCACCAAGCGGTTCAGCAGCACGTTCACGGCCGTCGATCATGTCGATCTGACGATCTACGCCGGCGAGTTCATCACCCTCCTCGGCCCGAGCGGGTGCGGCAAGACGACCATCCTTCGCATGATCAGCGGGTTTGAAACGCCGACCGAAGGAGTGGTGCTGCTCAACGGCAAGGACGTCACTCACGAGCCGCCTTACCGCCGCGATGTGAACCAGGTGTTTCAGAGTTACGCGCTGTTCCCGCACCTCAATGTGATCGACAACATCGCCTTCGGCCTGCGGATGAAGAAGGTGCCCAAAGCCGAAATCGAATACCGCGTCGCAGCGGCAGCGGCGATGGTGTCGCTCAAGGGGTTTGAGTTGCGCAAGCCCTCGCAACTGTCCGGCGGACAACGCCAGCGGGTCGCTCTCGCCCGGGCGATCGTCTGCCAGCCCAAGGTGCTTCTGCTCGACGAGCCGCTGAGCGCTCTCGACGCCAAGCTCCGCCACTCGATGCAGATCGAGCTTAAACGCCTGCAACAATCGCTGGGCATCACGTTCGTTTTCGTCACGCACGATCAGGAAGAGGCGCTGACGATGAGCGACCGTATCGCTGTCATCAACAAGGGAAAGATCGAACAACTCGGCGAGGCGGCTGACATCTACCACCGGCCGCGGACGACGTTCGTCGCCAACTTCATCGGGCAGGCGAATATCCTCGAATCCACTCTCCTCTCCCGCAACGGCAATCAGGCCCGCGTTCGGCTGGAAGGCGGTGTGGAACTGGATGTCAACGCCTCCAACCTCGAAGCGGATTCTACGTCCCTGCTGGTGTCGATTCGCCCGGAAAAAATCTATCTCTGCCGCCAGCCCGAGAAGGGACAAAATACATTCGAGGTGAAGATCGTTGAGGAACTGTTCAAAGGCGCCATCGACCAACTCCTGATCGAAACCGCCGGCGGCCTGCAACTGACGGCGATGGTGGCCAATGAATCCGTCACGCAGGATAGCTTCCACGCAGGGGACAAGGTCTACTGCCATCTGCATCCGGATGACATTGTGGTGGTCCAGAACGAATAGAGAGTCATTAGTCATTTGTCATTCGCGAAATGCAAATGACTCTTGACGAATGACCAATGACTAAGGACTAAGGACTAAGGACCAATCCTATGAGCAAAATCGCCATCATCGGTGCCGGCAGTGTGGGTGCGACAATCGCTTACGCGTGTTTGATACGCGGCGTGGGCGATCAAGTGGTGTTGTACGACGTTAACCGTACCAAGGTCAACGCCGAGGTGCTGGACCTGAACCACGGCATTCAGTTCACCGGCAGCCATCCGGTGGAAGGTTCGGATGATCCCGGCATTTGTGCCGGCGCGTCGGTCATCGTCATCACCGCCGGTGCGAAGCAGAAGCCCGGGCAAAGCCGGATGGATTTAGCTGGCGCGAATGCGGGCATCCTCAAATCGATGCTGCCGCAGTTGCTGAAAGTGGCACCGGATGCGATTTACCTGCTGGTGACCAATCCGGTCGACGTCATCACGTACATCACGCACAAACTCGCCCCCCTGCCGGCCGGGCGAATCATGGGCAGCGGCACGGTGCTCGACAGCAGCCGCTTCCGCTTCCTGATCGCCCAGCGGCTGAAGATCGCGGTCCGCAACGTTCACGCCTACATCGCCGGCGAGCACGGCGACAGCGAAATCCCCCTCTGGAGCAGCGCGACCGCCGGCAACATCCCGCTGAGCGAATGGGCCATCCCCGGGCACGGCAAGCTTACGGTTCGCGATCGGGTGGAGATTTTCCAGAACGTCAAAACCGCCGCCGCCCAGATTATTGAGGGCAAAGGCGCCACCAACTACGCCATCGGACTGGCGACGGCGGAAATCCTCGAAGCCCTGCTCGGCGACGCCCCGCGGATTCTGCCGGTCAGTTGGCTGCTGAAGGACTATCACGGAATCAGCGATGTCTGCCTCAGCGTGCCGTGCATCCTCAACCGCGCCGGGGTTGAGCAGCCGCTGCCGGTGCCGATGAACGAGAACGAAATCGCGGGGTTGAAGAATAGTGCGGAGACGATTCGAGCGGCGATTAAACAACTCGGGTTTTAGTGTTCTCGCGGACCGCATCTCGCTCGCAACGTATTGCCGCGGTAGGCCAACTTTATAGAAGAGACCGCGAAGGCTGCGAAG
>JANMES010000141.1:0-5077 GCA_031377185.1 Phycisphaerae bacterium | reverse complement strand
CTCAGTCCCGGGCCCTCAGTCCTGAATCGAAAGCGAGCAGAAGTATGGCTCAAGCAAACCAACGTATTGGCGAGTACGTTCTCGACGAAGCCATCGGCCGAGGCAGTTTCGGCGAGGTTTGGCGGGCACACCATCATGTGTGGACCGATCAACTCGTTGCCATCAAAGTGCCGACCGATCCGCAGTATGTCCGCAATCTGCAGCGCGAAGGCGTGGCCGTACATGGATTGGCGCATCCCAACATCGTGCGGGCAATCGGGTTTGACCCATTTGCCGATACGCCTTACTTGGCGATGGAGTACGTGCCGGGCACCAGCCTGCGGACGCTGATCCAGTCGCGCTCTCTGGCCGTGCCGGATGTGGTGGCGATTTTGCAGCAGGTATTGGCCGGGCTGGCGTACGCGCATGAGCGAGGCGTCATCCACCGCGACGTGAAGCCGGAAAACATCCTCATCCACGAGCAGGCCAAATCCGCCGGCTATGCTGCTGAAGGGGTAGTCAAGGTCACGGATTTCGGTCTCGGCAAGGCGGTCAACAGCACGCTCGTCGGATCGATCGCCTATTCGCAATCGCTGAATGACGCAGCCGGTAAGGAAATCGCAGGCACGCTCGACTACATGCCTCCCGAGCAGCGACAGGGAGCCGACCCCGATTCGCGGGCCGACCTCTACGCCTGTGGCGTGATCCTGTATGAGATGATCACCGGCGAGAAACCGGCCGGCACGGAGGTCCCGAGCGATCTGGTTCCCGCTACGCCGAAAAAGCTCGACGAGGCCTTCCGCCGATCCTACGCAAGGCTTGAGAAGCGATTTGCCACCGCGGTCGAATTTGCTGACGCGCTGGATCATGCGACCCCGCCGCCGTTACCGGGAGCGCGATCTCGCGGTGCGGCGATCTCGATTCCGGGCGTCGGTACGATCGTCGGAAAGGTTATAACCTCCGCCGGGGTGATGCGGACCGCCTGTCCGAACTGCCGTCAGGCGGTTGATCCCGGAGATCAATTCTGCATGCACTGCGGGCTACAATTGGTCGCCAGCGTCCGTCGATGCAAGCAGTGCGGCGGTTACCCCGACCCGAACGACCGCTTCTGCATTTTCTGCGGCGGCGGGCTGAGCGACGATGCCACTGTTGCCGATTCTGTACCGCCACCGATGGGCAGTGTGCAGTCGAACTGATAGCGAACCTGTATGAGCACGATCGGAATCATCTTCATCTCGCTGGCGGTCATCGCCGTGACGGCCGTGCTGTTTGTTGGCTGGGTGATTTACCGAATCATTTCGGCCATCGCGCAATCCGTGTATCCCGCCCGGAAAGGTCGGCGGTTGGTGACGGCGATCCGACAGCGAATCCACCGCAGGCCGGGGATGAAATCATGTTCGCGGGAGAACTGCCAGAACCTCAATCCGCCTGAAGCGCGGTTCTGCAAGTGTTGCGGTGCAGCGCTCCAATCAGCAGCGACAACGTCCAGGAAATTGTCGCCGCGGCCGCCGTTAAAGATGAGTGCTTGAGGGCAACAACACAAGGCACGATTGATCCATGACCGCTTTGCCAGCCGATGAAATTGTCTCCGATGGGCCGGATTTTCTGGCCGGCGGGTTGCTGCGCAGTCTCGGTGAGCAACTCCGGCCACGGTCGTCGTGGAGCTTTATCAAAACTCTGCTGTGGTCGACGCTGACATTCGGCATCGCGCCGCTGATGATCTGGCCCAACCGTCTTCGGTCGCTAATCGACGACGAGCGTCAGCAATTCATCCACCTGGCGGAATGGATGCGCCTGCGCAGCGGCAACCCGCGTGCCGGGCAACTGGTGGAGGCGGCGAATCGGATACGATCGAATTTCGTCCTGCTCTATGCACCGATGTTCATCGGCGGATTCGTATTAACCCTGCTGATCGCATACGCATGGCAAACAAGTTTTCCGATCCGGCAACTTTTGGATTCGACGTTTCAGTTCGGGCGCACCGTTCCGCAACTCGGCGCAGCAAAAACCAATGATCTATTTACATTCTGGTCCGTCGGATTGTCGATCGGATTCGTATTGCACTGGTTCCAGTTGCTGATTCACTCCGCCAACGTCCGACGAACCGTTCGTGCGTTTAACAGCCTTGCGATCACCGAAGGCCTTCCGCCGGTGCGCGAGCCACGCGGCGTGGGGCTTCGTCCGATCTGGCTGGCGGCGGCGCTGATCATGATGACGGCGAACGCCGTCTGGGCGATCCCGATGATGCTGGCCGGCGGGATGCAGCGGCGCTACGCCGCAGTCATCGGACCGGCGTTGCGGCAGGCGGTGGCGGATCGACTTCGCGATCTCCTGATGGTCCGGCGACCCGTCATGCGCGTGTCCATGCCGATCTCGCTGCCGCGGACCTGTCCGAACCTGACTTGTCGCGGACCGATGAGCCGAATTGCGAATTTCTGTCCCCGGTGCGGCACCCATGTGGGGCCGGAGATCGATGAATTGGCCTAGAAAGTGCTGAGTTCTAAGTGCTGAGTGCTGAGTCTTGTTTCCGCTCTGCACTCAGTACTCAGCACTAAACATGCTAAGATAAGACCATGCGTAGCCTGTACATCATTCTCTCCGTGGTCGGCTGGATATGGACGGTGGTGTTTTTAGCCGTTCTATGGATTAACCAAGTGCGGCGTAAGGAGAAGGGGAGCCATGAATAGTCCCGATCCATCCGCCCATCGCGCTGCTGAAACGCAGTTCGTCGATCACGTTGAGAAGCTGCTGGCGACCGATTCGTTCCGAATCGATACGTCGCGCGGGCTGAAGTCGGTCACGCAGTTCATGCGCGAGATCAAAAAAGACGATGCGGGCGTCGAGCTGAAGCGGGTGATGACGGAGATGGGCAAGACCGATCGCGACCTGCAAAACCAGATGCCTGCAGGCCAGACGCTCACCGCAACGCTGTCGGCTAAAAAGTGGTGGGTTTTCAAGACACAGGTGGCCCGCGTCCACGTAATGTGCATCCCGCCGACGCGAGCGCTGCTGGCCGGTGAGGAGTTGAAGCCCGTCAGCGTGGAGCAAGTGCGGAAAGAGTTGGCGAAAATCCCCCCATCGCTGGGCGGCGTGCCGACGACGGTCATCTTGGTCTCAACCAGCGGGTTCAGCGCGGGTGTTCGCGAATTGGCCGATCGTGGGGCGGATCGAACGTTGCTGCTGGCCCAGCCCAACGATGTCGGCGGGTGGACCGCGTACGGGCCTTCGGTGCTGAAGGCCTCGGTCGATCAACTCGACCCCGAAGGGGAAAATGACAAAAAACGGCGGCTGGCGGAGCAGATCAAGGCGTCCCATCTGGAACTGATGTCCGGCGGGATCGGGGCCGACAAAATATCCGCCCGGACGCAGCTTCCGTTACAATGGGTCGAAGCCGAGCTCAAGAATTACGCCAAGGCCAACGGCATGACCGCCAAGCGGCTGGACGGTCGGGTCGTGCTCTTCCGCGAAGGATCAGCCCCCATGGCAGGCGGCAAGTCGGCCGGAGGTTTGGATATGCCCTTTATCGATTCGATTAAAACCCTCTTCTCCCGCAAGGGCGAGACGGAAAAGAAAATCGCGTTGCTTTCCGAACGCCGGGCCGCGCTCTCGCAGCAGCGGGATACGTCGTACGACGACCTGGCCTCGCTGGAAACCAGCGAATCGTCGCTCAAAGAACAGTTCAAAAACGCTACCAGCGAAAGCACCAAGCGCCGGCTGACCTCGCAACTACTGCAAGCCCGCAAGGATCTGGCGCGCAAGCAGCAGTTGATGTCGGTGCTTAACCAGCAGATTGACGTCGTCAGCACGCATCTGCACACGCTCGAACTGGTGCAGCAGGGCAGCAACGCCAAGCTTCCCAGCGGCGAGGATCTGACCAAGGACGCCGAAAAGGCGGAGGAAGTGCTAGCGAACCTGCAGGCGGATCGAGAACTGGCAGGCACCATCACGCCACCGGCGACTTCGTCGCTCAGCGACGAGGAGCAGGCGCTGTACGACGAACTGCAGGCGGAAATCACGGTCGCGCCAGAGCCGGAAGCGGCGAAACCGCAAGCGACGAACGAACCGTCGTCGTCAACTAAAACGCCAGAGCCGCCGACCCGCGAGCGGCAGCGGGAAGCAACGTAAGAAATCGACCACAGATGAACACAGATCAACACAGATGAAAAAACAGAAATCCAATTCTCTTATCTGTGTGCATCTGTGTTCATCTGTGGTCAATTTGTATTTCTAAACCATGGCACTGCTAGACAAAATCCTCGGCCGAAATAAAACGCTCAGCGATCTGACGCGGCAGGAGCTGCGCAAGGAAGAGATCCTGCTCACCAAGCAGCGAGACAAGCTGTTCGCTCGCATCGAAACCGTTGGTACCGAGAAGCAGAAAATCTTCCTCCGCGGCGCGAAGGAGAAATCGCCCGAAATGCGTAAGGCGCTGGCGATGGATTTCGAGATCAATACGCAGGAGCAGCTCATGGTCACTCGCGAGCTGAACCTGCGCAGCAAGGAACTGCTCACCGTCGCCCGCCTGCGGATGGTGAAGGAAAACAACGAGCGCGGCAAAGCGCTCGGCCGGCTGCAGATCACCGATAAGGACGTCGCCAAGATCACGAACTGGATAGAGGACGACTCGATCAGCCAGGACATGTACCAGGAGCGGCTGGGCGCGATCCTCGAAGCCGGCGAGCAGTCCGACCACGACGCCCTCGCGTCGGCCGGCCTGAGCTCGGCGGGGCAGGAGTTGATGCAACTGTGGGACCAGGTCGACCGCGGCAAGGTCAAGCAGGAAGCTGCCTTCGAACAAGCCGACGCAGCCGTGAAGAAGCGGCAGTCGATCAAGGAGATTTGATCGCGACGACGCCGTTGTCGCATGGGCTACCAGCCCATGCCTGTGTGCGATCAAAGGCATGGGCTGGTAGCCCATGCGACAAAAGACATGCCACCAGACGAACCCAACCTCCACCGCAACAACGCCGCCGAGTGGGCGATGTGGGTGGTGCTGTGGCCGGCTTGGCGGGTGATGAAGTGGATGAAAGCCGAACCCAAATGAGCGAACCGGCGGAAAAAATCGACTACGGCCGACCCGGTCCGGAGAACGGCTTCG
>JANMES010000007.1:0-162898 GCA_031377185.1 Phycisphaerae bacterium | reverse complement strand
GGGGTCTATCTATTTTTGCGTGTTGTCGGGCTGGTATTGGGGTTTGGGCTTGTTTATCTGGGTTGGGGTTTCTGGGTTGGGGGTTCAGTAAACAAATCCCCCAACCCTCAACCCCGAACCCCGAACCCTCTCCTCAATTTCTCATAAACCTTGCGAACAACTATACTGAATCGTCCAACGCGTCCGATAATACCGTTATCGTCTTACAAGGCCTGCCTGCATGAGTTCAACCGATCAGCCGAAACGCCCTAAACGGGACAAGAGCCTCTCCGCCTTCGTGCGGGCGGTTCGGTACCTGTTTCCGTACTGGAAAATCGTGGCGATTTCGATCGCCTGTGCGATTTTCGTCGGCCTGGCGACGGCGGGGGGCATCACCACCATGCTGCCGATCATGCGCGTCGTCCTCAACGGCGATACGCTCGCCGGCTGGGCGGATCGGCAGGTCGTCGGGCAGCGGCTGAAGGTGTCGTTCGCGGATGAGTCATCGGAATTGCGGCTGGTGAAGGTCGATCCCGATCTGGACCAACCCGCCAACGTCATCGGCCGGGCGGGGTTTAAGCCGGGCGACACGCTGCTCTCCGCGGATTTTCCCAACGCCAAGCCCAACGAGGTGCTGGCCCTTCTGGCGGATTCCAAGATGGACCAGGTTCGACTTGCCACGACCACCGGCAAGTCGGCGACGATCGCGCTCCCGCCGAACAAGATGGGGCTTGATATTCTCCACCGCGTGACGCGCTACGCCCCGATCAACCCGGTTGGCGCGATCGCCAGCGTCTTCGCCGTGCTGTTTACGCTGATGATCGTCGGCAACGTGGCGCGGTTCTTCCAGGAATACCTGTCCGACAAAGCCGCGATACTCGCCGTCCACGACGTCCGCCGGCGACTGTACGACCACGTGCTGCACCTGCCGATCGGCAAGTTCGGCTCCGAAGGCACCAGCGACGTCACAAGCCGGCTGGTGCAGGACGCCATGGGCCTGCAGGAAGGCCTCAAAACCATCCTCGGCCAATCGATCCAGGAGCCGATCAAAATCCTCATGGCGTTCGGGCTGGCGATGTTTTTCAGTTGGAAGCTGACGCTGTTCATGGTGCTGTTCGCGCCGCTGATGTTCGCGATCATCAAAAAGTTCGGCAAAAAGATGCGCCGGTCTGCCCGCAAAGCCCTGCAGAACAGCAGCAGCATGCTCGGGCAGATCGAGGCGACGCTGGTGGGCATCCGCGTCGTAAAAGGCGCCAGCGCCGAGCGTTACGAACGAAGGCGTTACAGCGGCATTATGGATCAGTTGGTCCACGAGCAGCTTCGCATGAGCCGGATCGACGCGATCAGCGCCCCGACGATGGAGACGCTGTCGATGGTGATCGTCGGCGTGATCGTGCTGATGGCGACGTACATGATGCTCGTCAGCCATTCGATCACCATCACGCAGTTTGCGGGCGTGATGCTGGCGCTGGGCTCGGTCGGCGATTCGATCCGCCGGGTGAGCAAAGTGAACAACGTACTGGAAAAATCCAACGCCGCCGCGGCGCGGATTTTCGAGACGATGGATCTGCCGGTCGAGCGCCTGCGGGTGCTCAAAGCTAATAGCAAGCGGCCGCGGCTGAAGATCCCGCCGATCGCCGGCGAGGTGGCGTTTGAAGGCGTCACCTTCACCTACCCGCGCGGGAACGCGCCGTCGCTGGTGAATGTCGATCTGAAAGTCGCCAAGGGTCAGTCGGTCGCCATCGTCGGCCGAAACGGCAGCGGCAAAACCACACTGCTCGGCCTGCTCCCGCGGTTTTACGACCCCGACAGCGGCCGGGTGACGATCGACGGCGTCGACGTGCGCGAAGCCACGCTCAAATCGCTCCGCGGGCAGATCAGCATCGTGACGCAGGACAGCGTGATCTTCCCCGGCAGCATCGCCAGCAACATCGCCTACGGCAACCCGCGGGCGAGTCGGGCCGACATCGAAGCCGCCGCCAAGCGCGCGTTCGCCCACGAGTTCATCCTGGAAAAGAAAGACGGCTACGACACCCAACTCGACGGCCTCGGCGGCCAACTCTCCGGCGGGCAACGCCAGCGCCTCAACATCGCCCGCGCGATCCTGCGGCAATCGCCGATCCTCATCCTCGACGAAGCCACCAGCCAGGTCGATGCCGAAAGCGAACACCTCATCCAGCAGGCCATCGAGTCGATCATGCACGAGCGGACGACGTTCGTCATCGCCCACCGCTTCAGCACGATCCTGAGCGCCGACCAGATCGTGGTGATGGACCGCGGCCAGATTGTCGGTATGGGCAAACACGACGAACTGCTGCGAACGTGCGAGACGTACACGCAGTTGTACGAGCGGCAACTGTTCGTCGCACCGGCGACATAAATGCTCAAACGCCAAGACGCCAAGAACGCCAAGATCAAACGTCGGATCATCCGTCTGTTCGTGGCGATGTCCGGGTTGTTGGCACTTCTGTCGGTAGTTGAATGGGTTTACAGCGGCTATCAGACGGACATTTTTTACTACACGCCGCGCTGGGCGTCGGGAACGGCCCGGATCGAGCGCACGTATCAGCTCGAGTTCGAGCGAGGACAACTCATCTTTAAGCGGGCAGAAGCGTCAATCTTGCTGAAAGATGTCGATCTATCGGTTCTCGATCCGACCGATGATTACCTTAAATACAACCGGCTTTCAGTCTCGACAGACTCCTGGGGCATGTATCCTCGGCCGAGTTGGAGCAACCGCTTTTATTGTGGCCGATCGCAGTGGACAAACACGCTTTCGACCCAAAGTGCAACGGCGGGCTGGTTGGGTCTCAATCGTCAGCCGATGGAATACGTTCCGGAATACCTCACGATGTTCGTAATTCAATTTCCCATGTGGGTCTTCACGATCGTGTTCCTGATCCCGCCGACGGTTTGGCTGATCGCATTCTTTCGACGTCGTAAGCGGGAACGAGTCGGGCATTGCGCCGTTTGCGGCTACGATCTCCGCGCCACACCCGATCGGTGTCCCGAATGCGGGACGATGGTGTCGGGTGCCATTCATGGCACCCCGTGATCGAAATCGAATCGGTGTATCAATGGTACCCTACAAGTCCATGGTGATTCTTGGCGGTTGAACTTGGCACTCTTGGCGTCTTGGCGATCATTCCCGCATTGGTCCGCCGAACCAACCAAAAAACCAGCGGCGGCCGATTGCTCGGTCGCCGCTGGGGATGGATTCCTTACTGTTGCGTTGCGAACTTAGTTCGCGGGGGCCGGAGCCGGCTTGTCGCCTGCGTCTGGGCCTTTATCGCCGCCCTTGTCGCCACCCTTCTTGCCACCCTTGCGATCGCCGCCCGGGCCGCCTGGGCCCTTGTGCGCTTCGCGCTGCTTCTTCAGGGTTTCTTTCTGCTCGGGGGTGAGCAGGGCTTCGACTTGCTGCATCGCGCCTTTCATGATTTCCATGCCTTTGGCGCGCTTGTCGTCCTGAGCGATGGCTTTATCGTCCATGAGGGCCTTCATGTCGGTTTTCATCTTTTCGACAATCGGCTCGATCTGCTTCTTCTGGTCGTCGGTCAGGTTGAGCGTCTCCAGCATCTTCATGATGCGTTCGCCGGGTGCGCCCTGACGTGGGCCGCCTTCCTTCTTGGCCGGCTTATCGCCGCCCTTGGGGGCGTCGCCTTCGGCGCGAACGGGGGCGGCGAACACGAGCGTCGCCAGGGACAAACCAGCAACCAGCATCTTTGCACTACGGAACATAAAAACCTCCAAAAGGGTTCGTTTCCTATTGTTTTGCCAACTCAATTGTGGCTTACGATGAATCAAACGCCTGGACGATAGGTTTATTGCCGACCCACCTACGAATTCTTGTAACTTCGGCGTTAACAGTCGTTTGCGGCTTGTGTGATGACACAAGCATCGGTATTATCAAATCCTCAAAAATACTAGGAAAAACGAAAAACTCCATGAGCGACAAGACCGAACACCCACCCGTCCCTGAAGCCTTTGCTGTATTAGGCATCCGAAACTCCCTGCTCCGCGGATTGGCGGAAGCCAAGTTCACCACCCCGTCGGAAATCCAGGCGCTGCTGATCCCGCAAGCCCTCAAGGGCGGCGATATCCTCGGCCAGGCCCGCACCGGTACGGGCAAAACCGCCGCCTTCGGGCTGCCGGTGCTGCAAAAGGCCGAAAAAGGGCTCGCCACACAGGCGCTGATCCTCGTCCCTACGCGCGAACTGGCGGTGCAGGTGGACGAAGAAATCAAGCGTCTGGGGCAGTTCACGCCCATCCGCTCGCTGGCGGTCTACGGCGGGCAGAAGATCGCGGCGCAGATGAAGTTCCTCGATCGCGACCCGGAAATCCTCGTCGGCACACCGGGCCGCGTGATCGACCTGCTCGACCGCCGGATCATCTCGCTGCAGAACATCCGCTTCGTAGTGCTCGATGAAGTCGACCGCATGCTCGACATCGGCTTCCGCGACGACATCCGCAACATCCTGACGCGCGTCAAAGGCGTCAGCGCCCGCACGAACGACGAAACCACCGCCGACGGCAGCGAAGGACCGTCGGCCCACCAGACGATTTTCGTCTCGGCGACCTTCACCGAAGAAATCGAAAAACTCGCCCGCCGGTACATGCACGATCCGGTGAAGCTCATCGCTCCCGGTGCTGATGAAAAGCCGACAGTCGACAAGGTGGAGCAGTACTACCTCTCGGTCGATCCGTGGGACAAGTACCGCATGCTGCGTACGCTGCTGGAGAAGGAAAACCCGGACCTGGCGATCGTCTTCACGCGCACCAAGCGCGGGGCCGAGAAAGTCGCCAAGCGCCTGCATGCGGATGGGATTGAGTGTCGCGAGATCCACGGCAACCTGGCGCAGAACAAGCGCGATCATGTGATGCAGGGTTTCCGCAAGGGCAAGTTTGACGTGCTGGTGGCGACCGACCTGGCCAGCCGCGGGATCGACGTGGCGGACATCAGCCACATCATCAATTACGACATCCCGGAAGACCCCGAAGTGTACGTCCACCGCATCGGTCGCACGGCCCGCATGGGCAAGGGCGGCAAGGCGTTTACGTTTGTCGGGCGCGATCAGGGCGATGAGCTGACGAAGGTGGAAAGCCTGATCAACATGGTGATCCCCAACGCGGTGATCGAAGGCTGGGTTCCGCGTCCCACGCCGGCCGACTGGCTGGAAGGCCCGCCCGTGCCGGGCTTGAGCGGCGAAGCCAAGCCGGTCGTCAACCGCATGCAGCGGACGTACAGCGCATCGGCCCCGACGACGTCGGACCCGGCCGCCACCCCGCCGATCACGCTCCCGCCGCGCCCGCGTACGCTGGGGAGCAAGATCCCGATCAACCGCAGGCATAAGCGGCGATAACCCGGCGGGTAAAATCTCACGCTATCGCTTAGGGTATGTTGATGCTCATCCCGCGTACGTTTGAGCTTCTGCTGGTCTTCGTCGCGATGCCGATCTCGGTGGCGCTGTTGCCCCGGCGATTAAACCCCATCCCGCTGTTGATCATCGCGGCCGTGCTGATGCTGGCGATGTTGGTCCGCGATCCGACCTTCAACCCCGCATGCTTCACTCGTCTGCCGCGGCTGGGGCGCCACCTGATGGGAATCCTTCTGCCTCTTCCGCTGATGGGCGGGTTGATGCTCGGCCTGCTGTACCTGCTGGCGCCGGATCAGCTCTTCAAGTTAGTCCGTCGCAAGCCGCGGCTGTGGGCGATCGTCATGGTCATGTACCCGCTGATGAGCGTGGTGCCGCAAACGATCATCTATCGCGTGTTCTTCATGCACCGCTACGAGGTCCTGTTCGGCCGCGGTTGGCTGATGATCGCGATGGCGGGGCTGGCGTTTGGACTTGGGCACATCATCTTCCGCCACAGCGTGCCGGTGCTGATCACCACGATCGGCGGATTTATTTTCGCATGGAGATACACCGTCACCGGATCGGCCCCGCTGAGTCTGCTGGAACACTCGCTTTATGGGAATCTGGCGTTCACCATCGGATACAGCTACTACCTCTATCACGGGTCCGTCCGGGCGACCGAATCGCTGACCCATACCTAGACCGGGCGGGACTTTGAGTACCAGCGGATATCCCATCAGGTAAAATTAATTTCGCGCCACCCTGTTTTTTTGTAGTACGGCACTTTCAAAATGATAGAGTCGCCCATGTAGTGGAATGCGGGCTTGAGTCCCGTCCACGCGATCTGATGTTCGCGTCAGCGAAGTCACTTCCGGATCGCGCGGTTTCCATGAAGACAATGGTGGCGAGTTGCCGGCGGGATCCATGGCGGGGCCATATCTGCCGGCGGACAGCTGTCGCATCGCGCGACAGGGGCACATGTCCTCCCTAACTCGTTGCGGGCGTCGAACGGTTTGATTCATCGCAACAACTTGTGATTGAGCTCCGCGGCCGCATTGCGCAGCAGGTTTGGCAATACGCGTTGTCGTCTGCGCCCGGTCCGCGCTCATTCCTCACCCTGGAGTAACCACCATGTTTTTCATTTCCCGCAAGCGTCCGATCGTCTCCGTCCGCCGAGCTTTGATCGAAGCCGTCGAGCCGCGCTTTCTGCTATCCGGTTCTTTCGACGCTCGACACAGGGATGATTTAGGCACGACGACCGCGCCCGCCGTCGCTGCTTCAGCGACGTCAACAGCCAGCACCGGCACAATGACCATTGCAACGGCCACCACCACAGCGGTGGTGGCAACCGCGGTGACGGCAGCGGTCAGCACGTCGGACGTTCAGCCCAGCGCCAGCAACACCGGCGTCACCGCCGGCGTGACGCTGACCAACGTCACCAGCCTTAAAGCCGCCAGCAACACCACGTACATGAACCTGCACATTACGGGGCAAGTGTCGCTGACGAACCTGACGAACGTAAAGTTCATCAACTGCGTCATCGACGCCGCCGGGAGCTCGTACGACGTGAAGTGCACCGGTGCGACCAACATCACCATCCAGAACTGCGAACTGTTGAACGCCGCCAGCGCCGGGATCTACGGTGACGGCTACACCGCCATCGGCAACTACGTCCACCGCAGCGGCGGCGACGCGTTCAAGGCCGGGAAGAACGTGGTGATTCAGGGGAACTACGTCACCGAACTCGGCTGGAACCAGCCGAGTGCCCACGCCGACGGCGTGCAGATCCGCAACGGCGACAACGTGGTGATCACCGGCAACTTCTTCGACATGCCCAACGACGTCGCGAACACCAAGTCGAACTCGGCGCTGTTCGTACAACTGAATACCACCAACATCACGTTCACTAGCAACTGGGTCCGCGGCGGAAACTACTCCATCCACGCTTACTCCGACCTGGCCGGCGGGAATGCAACGATCCAGATCATCAACAACGTTTTCTATTCCGGGAGCGCGCGGTACGGGTTCGGATCGGTCGGCACGGGCGTGATCTGGACGGGCAACGTCACCAACGCCGGCGTGCTTGCGACAGCGAAGATGAAGTAGGCGATCGAAGCGAGGCGCAAGTGGGTGCGCGTGGGCGTGCCGGCGAGTAGTGTAGCCGGCACGCTCCTTTTTTATAGGCAGAAGCATCGTCCCTAGCGTTCTTTAGCGGACTTGACGCTTCCATTTCTGCGGCATTTGACATTTTTTCACGCACCCCGCATCATTTCCCCCTCATTAGCGACTGAGCCACGAAGGCCCGAACGATGCTGAAACAGACGAAAACGACGAAAAAGACCAAGTAACCGCGCACCACGCGATTGCCCAAGAGTCTTTGTTCGGTTCGTTGACGGTGTTTCAGCAGGTGACTTTGGGTAATCGTGGCTCGCGGTGTTTTTGGAGATGGTTATGGCAGCCAATGTTGCGGTAGTGGGCGTTACCGGCGCGGTGGGGCAGGAATTTCTCAACGTCCTGGCCGAGCGCAAGTTCCCGATCAAGAACCTCAGGCTGCTGGCCAGCGCCCGCAGCGCGGGCAAGCAGATCGAATTCGCCGGCAAGTCTTACACCGTCGAGGCGCTGACCAAGGACAGCTTCAAGGATGTGCAAATTGCACTCTTCAGCGCCGGCGGGAGCATCAGCAAGGAGTTCGGCCCGATCGCCGTGCAGGCCGGCGCGGTGGTTGTCGATAACTCGTCAGCCTTCCGCATGAAGGACGGCGTGCCGCTGGTCGTGCCCGAAGTGAACCCCGAAGCCATCCACAAGCACAACGGGCTGATCGCCAACCCCAACTGCAGCACGATCATCATGAACGTGCCCGTCTGGCCTCTTTACAAGGTCAACCGCGTGAAGCGGATCATCGTCAGCACCTACCAGGCCGTCAGCGGCGCGGGCGCGTGGGGCTTGTACGAGTTGGAGCAGCAGCAGAAGGCGTTCGCCGCCGGTGAGGAGATCAGGAAGGAGAAATTCCCGCACCAGATCTTCAACAACGTTTTCAGCCACAACACCACCATCGGGCCCGAAGGATACAACGAGGAAGAGATGAAGATGGTGAAGGAGACGCGCAAGATTTTCAACGATCCGAAGATCATGGTGACGGCCACCTGCATCCGCGTGCCGATCCCGCGGGCGCACAGCGAAAGCATCAACATCGAGTTCGAGCGTCCGATCACCCCGGCCGAGGTGCGAGCGATCCTGTCCAAGGCACCGGGCGTGAAGATCGTCGATGATGTGCAGGGCAACACCTTCCCCATGCCGCTCGAAGCCAGCGGCCAGGACGACGTGCTCGTCGGCCGAATCCGCCAGGACATCAGCCGCGACGACGGCCGCGGGATCGAAATCTTTGTCAGCGGGGACCAGATCCGCAAAGGCGCCGCGACCAACGCGGTGCAGATCGCGGAGAAGCTGGTTTGATTTTGCTTAGCCACCGAAGGGGCGCCGTTGAAAACCGATTTGGGAACGAAGATTCAAAAGATGCAAAAGATTAGATTCTAATCTTTCCAATCTTTTCCTCTTCGTTCCTGCATTTCATCGGTGTTCATCAGTGCCCCGTCGGTGGTTAAACTTTTTCCTGGTGTCTCATCTCGGAGCAATCGATTGTCGCGAAAAAATCAGAGTTTTTTTGATAAGCATAAGAGATGCACTAAACCATAATGAATCGTGGCGGGCGAGTGGTTTTGGTCGCTGTTGTTGATTCGTTATGGTAAAGGATCGGTTATGCAGTGGATTGTCGAACTCTTGAAGCCGTCGTCTCCCGCAACCCAATCCGTCGCGTCGTCGGTGCTGGTGCTGATGTTGGTGGCGTTTGTTGGATTGTCGCTAGGCTCGTTCAAGATCCGCGGACTGGGGCTGGGCATCGCGGGCGTGCTGTTCGCGGGGTTGGCGTTCGGGCATTTTCACATCACCGCCAATCACGAAGTGATGCACTTCGCGCAGGAGTTCGGGCTGATCCTGTTCGTCTACACCATCGGCGTGCAGGTGGGGCCGGGGTTTTTTGCTTCGCTGAGACAAAACGGGCTGGTGCTGAACCTGCTGGCGGCCACCGTCGTGCTGATGGGCGCGGGGGTGGCGATGCTGCTGTGGGCGGTCTTCATGAAGCACGACGATCTGCCGGCCGCGCTCGGTCTGCTGAGCGGTGGCGTGACGAACACGCCGTCCTTGGCGGCGGTGCTGGGTGCGTTGCATGAGGTTAAAGCGTCCGAATCCGCCATCGCGCTCCCGCCGCAGGCGTATGCGGTGGCGTATCCGTTTGGGATCATGGGCATCATCCTCTCGATGGTGATCGTGAAGCGCGTTTTCAGGATCAGCCTGCCGGCCGAGCAGGACGCTTATAACCGCAAGGCGTCGGCCGGGCGGACCAAGCTGGAAACGATGAATCTGGAGGTGAAGAACCTCGCGCTGGTTGGTCGCCGGCTCGAAGAAGTGCCGCTGATCAACGGGACGACCGGCGTGGTGGTCAGCCGATTGCTTCGCGGCGGGCAGGCGCAGGTCGCCAAGGCCGACTCGGTGCTGGCCGCCGGCGATGTGCTGTTCGCCGTCGGGCCGACCGCGCGGCTGAACGATCTGAAACTGATCGTCGGCGATGAAAGCAAGGTCGATGTCCGGGCGGTCCCCAGCGCCATCGAAAGCCGCCGTGTGCTGGTCACCCGTAGTGAAATCTCCGGAAAAACCGTCGACGAGCTTGGACTGCGTGAGCGGTACGGCGTGAACATCACGCGAATCCACCGCAATGAGATCGAACTACCGGTCACACCTGATTCGCGCCTGCAAATAGGCGATAACCTGGTCGTCGTCGGCGAAAAAGCCTCGATGACCGAAGCCGCGAAGGAACTGGGTGACAGTCCCAAGCAACTCAACCATCCGCAAATCATTCCCGTGTTTGTCGGAATCGCGCTGGGCGTGCTGTTGGGCAGCTTGCCGATCGCGATCCCGGGCATCCCGGTTCCGGTGAAGCTCGGCCTGGCAGGCGGTCCGATGATTGTCGCGATTCTGCTCAGCCGAATCGGCCGCGTCGGTCCGCTGGTTTGGTACATGCCTCTCAGCGCCAACTTCATGCTGCGCGAGTTGGGGATCGTGCTATTCCTCAGTTGCGTGGGACTGGCCGGCGGAGAGACGTTCGTCCAGGCCATCAAAGGCCACGGCGTGCAGTGGTTTTTCTTCGGGGCGGCCATCACGATGGTCCCGCTGTTGACGGTGGGATTGATCGCGCGATGGGTTCTGAAATTCAACTACATGTCCCTGTGCGGCCTTCTGGCCGGATCGATGACCGATCCGCCGGCGCTGGCGTTTGCGGGTACGATCACCGGCAGCGATGCGCCTAGCGTGGCATACGCGACCGTCTACCCGTTGACGATGCTTCTCCGTGTCCTGCTGGGGCAGTTGATGATCCTCATCTTCTTTGCGGCTAAGTAGCGGCGGTCGGGCTTACTGGCGGTGGTACGAGTCCGGATCAATTCGCGCCCCATCGTCGAATTGAATTATTGACGATCGGGTCATTGAAGATTGAACAGAACTTGTTTCTCAATCGTCAATGACCCGATCGTCAATGATTCAATCCCCGGTCCGGACTGATCCGATTTGGCCTAAAACAGTGATCACCGCTGCGGGTTTTCCTGCGGCTGCGGAGGCAGAGCTTCCAGTCCGCCGAGCAGTCCGCCGGGATCAGGCATCGTGCTCGGCGGTGGCGGGGGCGGTTTTGGGGGTTCGCCGACTGCGAACAGGATCGCATTCCGCATTAATGCGGTGGCAGAGTCCGTTGTGTAACCGTAAATGCCGTCAATCGGCTGACCCACCAGCCCGGCGGACAGATCCTCGCGACTGAAGATCACCGCCAACCGCTGGTTGAACGTTATCCCGCGCAGCAGCGGCGAGGTTTGGGTCTGAGGTATTGTCCCGATGCAAAACTGGCGAAAAGCCACTCGCCCGATCGAATTTCCTCGCTCGCTGAATAGCGGATGGTTGTCGGGAAGAGGTTTGTCCAATTGGCCGGCTTCGTCCGGGAAAATCTTCCGCAGTTCCGCCTCGGCTGATTCGGCGAAGGGAGTATTTCCGCCGGCAGCATCGACGATGAGCGTGCCTCCCCGGACGATGAACGCTTTGAGCATGTCGCGCTGCGCCTCGGTCATCGAAAGCGATCCAGTGCCGGTCAGGTGGGCGATACGGAACGAAGCAAGCTCGCCTGAGTCGATCGAAACCGGCCGGGTTTCCAGATCGACCGCGTAGCCGTTGTGCAGCACGTTCGCTAGTCGCTGCCAGCCGCCGGGCTCGGGATCGGGGTTGCTTCCAACCATCAATCGTGCGACGAACGCGGTCTGCTTGGTGATGGCCTGCGGGTCGCGATAGACCAGATAGTTCGCTCCTTTGAATCGCAGGTTCTTGCGATCGACGGAGTAGAGAAAGATGTTGCTCATCAGTTGAAATTGCTCGGGATTGAGCTTGGGGTCATTCTGCTGCCAGAGCTTGCCCGGGTCGCCGCCGGGGATCAGGAGCATCAACTCGCGCACGCCGTTTGAGAGGCCGAGCAGGTCGGGTTTGTTCTTCCAGGATTTGCGCATGAACTGCTGCCGGGTGTAGATCGGATGATCGTCCTCGATCGGTCGGAATCCCCCTGCGGCCGGGAACAGACGCGAGCCGAGGGATTTGAAACTATTGGAGAACGATTCGTTGGCGCAATCCGCGTGCCCGAGGATCAGGCCGCCTTCCTCAACGAATTGCTTGAGGCGTGCTTCGTCGCGGGGAGGCAGGTTCAGGGCCTGGCTTCCGGAGAGATAGAGGATCGGCGCATCGTGAAAATCTTCACCGATGGCATTAAAATCGACGATTTGCCAGTTCAGATCGCGCTCGATCTGATTGCCCATGAACCGCGTTACGTTGGCGATGTCGCGGGGGCGCTGATTCCAGTTGGCTTCGGGCGATTCCCCCGGCCGGGTTGCCGGGCGGGTTTGGGGTTGGGCGATCGTCGAGTATTGAAGCTTGTTGATAGCGACCGGAAAGCGTCCGCGCGTCAGAAAAAGAATGGCGAACGAGTTGGCGATCGATGGCTCTCGGTAACTCCAGCCGTACTCGGTGCGCGTTCTGAGCAACTCGTCGGCACCGGCATCGTACCAGTTGATCGATCCGAAATACTTGTACCCACTGGCCGTCCCGATTCGTTCAATCCCGTACAGGCCGTAGGGGTCAACTGTCTGTTTCCGGAGTTCTTTGGGCAGGTTGGCTTGAATCCACGCCAATCCCCGGTCGATGGCTTTGTAATCGGCGTTGCCCACGCAGCGGATGCCGTCGTTTAACCGCAGGTATTCCTGGGTGATGAACAGCGTCGCCACGCCGGCGGCAGTCATATTGATCGTGGATGAATTGCCCGTCCCCATGTACTGCCATCCCCCGTTTTCTGCGGATTGGTTGGCGATCCATGCGGACTCAACGGCTTTCCAATAGTTGAAGCTGATGTCGGCACCTGCCTGCTCGAGCGCCCAGACGCCCAGCACGCCGTACTGGCTGCAGCTATTGTCCCACGCGCTGTCGTCGTCCGCGCCGTAGTAATACAAACCGCGAAAAGGGTTGATCCTTGCCAGCTTGGGGTCTTTCACGCGGGGAGTCAGGAGAGCAGACTCTTTACGGATAAGGGCTTTGATGTCCTCGCGGTCGTGCGGGATCATGTTCCAGACTTGGGCCCGCATTCCCAGCGCGTACGTGCCGCGTGTCTCGTGATTCTTCAGCCATTCCACCGCCGCCGCCAACTGCGGATTCGTTTGCCGCTCGCCTGCTGACAGCAGGGCGAAAACCGCCAAGGCGGTTCGCCCGGTGAACTGGAGATCTTTGGGCGGCGGGTCATTTTTTCCGAACCTGTCCCAATTATCATTTTGTTGCGATTCGTACAAAAGTTTGACGCCCGCCCGGATGGCCTCGTCGATTTCAGCCGGCGAGGCGGCTTGGGCGACGATTGCCCACGACAACATCATCAAAGTCACACCGAAACCGATGCTCTTGAGCTGGAATCTTCGATTCACCACATCACCTGTACACATCTCTGTCTGTCGGGCCTCCCACATCGAAGCGGGGAGTCGAAAGCAGTATAGCCCACCTCGGGGTCATCCGTCGCGTTTAACCGGTTTACATCGCCCAGACGTCACGCCCGGTAATGCCCGTATCGACTAGAGACGGAAAATGGCATTCCCGGGGCAAGAATTTCATTGAGTTTATCAGCTTGGAGCGTACAACAAGCCGCTGATCGACTGGTGGAAGTATGCCAATCTTCATGGGAGAAAAAATGATGCGTCGCTCCAGGGTTGTCCGTCAACGGACCGAATTCATTGAATGCCTCGAAGGGCGGACCTTTTTCAGCGTGACAATCCCGACCGTGTCCGCCGGGCCGGTCGTTGCCAGTGCGGTCGTGCTGCCCGTGGTGGCCGAACCGACGATCACATTCGGCGGGACGCCGGTTGCGCCCAGCAATACCGTGGCTGCATCGACGCTGCAAATCCTGAAGGACGCCCTCGCAAAGGCCGGCCAGACGTCGGCGGTCATCATCAAGAGCTACCAAAGCCCCGAAGCTCTGGCAACTGAAATGCTGCAAGTGTTGCAGATTAAGGACGGCATCGCCCCGATCGAAGGCATCAACGCCGCCAACGCCACCTATACCGGCACGTTCGGGCGTTCGGTAATCAAGACCTTCCGCCAGGCCGAAGAGGGGTACAAGCGGAACATCCAGAAGTACAATCTGGCGCTGGCCCGCTGGAACAACATCCCCACCGGCCCGCCGCCGGTCTTCCCGAGCATCCCGGACTATAAAACCATCATCGCCAACGCCGTCCGCACAATCATGACGGCCAACCCGGATACCGGTTTCCCGCATTCGCGCGACCCGCTGAGATGGAACGTGATCGACATCGACCCGGTAGGCATCACCGACCCGCAGGCGTTCCACAACGCACTGGTGGCGGATCAGCGCATCTTTAAAGTCAACGATGCGTTTACAACCGTGAAGGACAAGGCGTTTCACATCGAGATCAAGCTGGCCTGAGGACTTGGCGGTTGATGCAAGATCATACGAATCCAAATTGAATCATTGACGATCGGGTCATTGACGATTGAAAAGGTCTGTCTCTCAATCGTCAATGACCCGATCGTCAATGGTTCAATACCCGTCAAAGCGAGGCACTCAATCGGGTTTCGTAGCAGGCCTGTTCACGGTTGATGCGTAGAAGGCCGTAGCTGCCAACTCGCGTGGGTGTATTCCATCAGTTCGATTCGGTTCCCGTCCGGGTCGCTGGTCCACGCCTGAAGCGATTGGTCCATGCCCGAATTCATCGGCCCCATTTTCACGCCGCGGCGTTCGAGCTCTTCGCGAAATTCCTTTAGGCCGGTCACTTCAAAGCAGAGATGATCGATTTGATTGCCCTTTTTGACCTCACCAAGCGGACGATTCCCGCCCCACATGTGGTGTTTGCGGACGCGGTCGAAGATTTCGATGAACGTGGTGTCGCCGCAGTGGAGGTAGTAACCGAAGACTTCGTTGTCGCGCTTGGGGTTTTGAAACGTGAACTGCACGGTAAAGCCGAGCTTCTGCGTGTAGAAATCGCGCAGGACATCGAGTTGATCGGTGACGAGACACAGGTGGGCGAGTTTGCGGATCATAGGTTAAACACGATAGCCATCGAGTAATGTGTTTGCCACCCGTCGCATGGGCAACTTGCCCACATGTCGCGGTACGCCGCGACGATCGGTCGTACGCGACCGAGTAAGCAGGAGCGGAGCGATCTTCTGGTCTTGAATTGGGTAGTGTCGCCGAGGCGATTGCTTGATGAGAAGGGTACGGCTCATTCGCGCGGGTACACGCTGCACGGGCAAGTTGCCCATGCGACTTTTATTTCTTTTCCCAAGGCACATCGGCCACGCCGGCGAGATGATTGGCTAGGCGGGCGTGGACGAACAGCCAATCGCTCAGACGGTTGAGGTATGTCAGGATCATCGTCGGCACCGGACGATCGAGTGCGAAATGCACCAGCAGCCGCTCGGCCCGGCGGCTGATCGTGCGGGCCAAGTGCAGCCTTGCGGAGGTTTCGGTCCCGCCGGGCAGGATGAATTGTCGCAGCGCCGGCAGGGTTTGTTCAGCGGAATCGATCTGCATTTCCAGCCGGGTGATCATCGCTTCATCGAGATTTGGCAGCGAGGTCGCGTAAGCGCTCTCGGCCGGGGTGGCGAGATGGCTGCCGATGACGAACAGATCGTTCTGAATATCGCGGAGCATCGGTACGAGCATCGCCGGCGCGCCGACGGCCGCCAGCCCGAGGGCGGCGTTGGTTTCGTCGATCGTGCCGTAGCAATCGAGGCGCGGATCGCACTTGCGCACCCGATCGCCTCCGATCAGGCCCGTCGTGCCGTCATCGCCGGTTTTGGTGTAGATCTTCATGGTTGTTAGTTGCCGGTTGCTAGTTGTTAGTCTTCTTCACTAACAACTAGCAACTAACAACTCATTCCTTTTCCGTTGGCTGACTCGTCGCACTCGGTTTCGTCGTCGGCGATCCCTGGATCGAAACGTACGGCTTCATATCGGCTTTCCACGATTCGCTCAGTTTTGAGATCGGTTCCAGATCGAACTTCTCGTTCAGGCGGTATTGGATGACCTCGTATTGCAGGCGGTTTTGACCATCAACGGTGATCGCCGCTGCGTCTTCTTCGGGAGCGGTGAAGGTGATCTCGCCATTGCCCCGCCAGGCCGGCCATAGGGCGAAGGCGTCGTGTTTGCTCAGGTCGCGCAGGGTGTGCCCGTCCGATCCGTTGGTGCGGATGATCTGCAACTCGCGCTTGATGGGCGACGGGTCGGCCTTGGAGGCAATCTTTTCGATCAACACCCGTTGGCCGTCGGGGGAGACGGCGAACAGCGGCCCGACGCCGTCGGCGATGCTTACCAAGCCGCAGTTGGCGCGCGTCCACAGGTAGAGATTGCACACGCGGCTGTCGTCATGGGTGATCGGTTTGCCAGGGAAGTTCCGAGCGACGCTGGTCACCAGCAGGTTCTCGCCTAGCGCGGCGATGTACGGGGTTTCACCAGGAAGAACATCGAACAAAGGCGAGCGCTCGAGCTTGGCAGCACCGGCGATCAGCGTCACTTCGACCACTTTCCCCGTGAGATTGTCCGCCTTGTCGGCCAGGCGGTCGGGTTCAATATACGCCAGCCGGTTCGGGCCTGTGAACGAGATGCCAAACCCTGCGAAGTCGCTCAGCAGGTACAGAAGCTTGTCGGGCAGATGCAGGACGTAGACGGAAAACGTCGCGGCTGCTTCACTGTCGCAGACGATCGCCAGCCATTTCTGGTCAGGAGATAGCGCCATGTGCATCGCGTCCCCACCTGCGAATTTGGCCAGCGAGGTGGATTTGCCATCGGCGAACGAGCACACATCGACATACTTGGTCGGCCGACTCGTTGGCTCGGTGGTTGCCGGCAGGATGAGCATCTGCTTGGCCGGGCGATCGGGCGACCGCCAAGCCAAATCGAGTGCGCCGATCCGGTCGGCCTGATCGGAGTTGTTGGCGTAGTAGAGGGTTTTGGAGTCAGCCGACCAGGCAAACCCGCCGAGCACCGTGCCCAGCGTCGAAACGACCTTGCCTCCCGCATCGATCAAATAGGCGCGATCCTCCACCCGATACGCCGCCGCCGCCCCGTCCGGCGACCAGACGACCTGGGCGGGCACGCGGCAACCGACGCAAACTATTATGGCAATAAGAGTTAGGCACGTTGCAGCGCGGTTGAAAGTTTTCATCAGCGTCTCCTTTGTGCCTCGTTAAGGAAGTATTAATAGCTTGACGCTATTGGCTCCCTTAAGAACTGTATTGCACGGGCAAGAGTATAGCAGTTCGTCGAGAAGGCACGAAATGCCGGGTTATTTCCCAGAGGGTGCTACGATGAATCGAACCATGGACACGACACGTATGCCAGAAAATTCCAAACTCGTCGCTCGCAATCGAGGCAAGCGAATGGTGCTGGTGGTGGACGATGAGAAGGATCTGGTCGATCTGATCTCCTACAACCTGCAGCGTAACGGTTACGACGTGGTGAGCGCTGCCAACGGCAATGAAGCGATCGAGACGGCGTTCCGCGAACTGCCCGATCTGGTCGTGCTCGATCTGATGCTCCCCGGAATCGACGGAACGGAAGTCGCGAGGCGCCTTAAGGCCGACCCACGCACCAACAATACGCCGATCGTCATGCTGACCGCCAAGAGCGAAGAGACCGACGTTGTCGTCGGGTTGACGCTGGGCGCCGATGACTACGTCACCAAGCCGTTCAGCATGAAAATTCTGCTGGCCAGGCTGACGAGCGTACTGCGGCGCAAAGAAGCCGGATCGGCCGCCACGGATACCGGTATTCTCAAAGCCGGACCGCTGTCGATCGATACGAGCAAGCACGAAGTATCGGTCAACACCGAAGTCATCAAACTGACGTTGACCGAGTTCAAACTACTGACCGCGCTGGTGAACAGTCGAGGGCGGGTGCTCACCCGCGATCAGTTGATGGACAAGGCCATGGGTACCGACGTCTTCGTCACCGATCGGGCCATCGACGTTCATATCACCAGCATCCGCAAAAAACTCGGCTCGGCCAGCTATCTGGTGCATACCGTTCGAGGCGTGGGGTATCGGCTGCAGGAATCGCCGGAAGAGGGCGGGGAGTGAGTGGTTCGTTATTTGTTCTTCGTTACTCGGCATAGCTTGCCATGATGTGCTGTTTTTCCAATAAGCGCCTAGTAACAAGTAACCAGTAACCAGTAACATCCTCAGAATGACTTCCCGCCCGTTCCTTTCCAGGCTCATCCTCCCGTTTGCGGTGCTGATCGTGCTGATCGTGTCGGCCAGTGGGGTGGTGATCTATCTCATCGGGAACCAGGCGGTTCGCGGGCAGCAGTTGAAGGACTTGAACCATCTGACGGTGCGCCTGCGGGATCGGCTGGCCACCGAGGGGGATCAGATCTCACCGGCGACCGAGCGGCAGGTGGCGGAATTCGTACACTTGCTCAACGCCCGCCTGACGCTCATCGATGGCGACGGCAAGGTGGTGATCGATACCGCGGCCGACATCAGGGTGATGCCGAACCACAATGACCGCCCGGAGGTGATCGCCGCCCGGAAGACCGGCAGCAGTTTCCAGACGCGGTTTAGCCACACCATCCAGGAAGACTCGATGTACGTTGCGGATCTGGTCGATCCGGCCAGGCCCGGCGGGTATGTTCTGCGCCTGAGCTATCCCCGCTCGCAATGGGCGACCCTGGACGTGCCCGTCTGGGCGATCGTTGCCGGTGGGGCGGCGCTGACGCTGATCTCGATCGCGGCGTTTTCGTTCATCCTCAACCGCCAGTGGATCGCCCCCGTGCGCCGCCTGGCCGTCGCGAGCGAAAAGCTGGCGGCCGGCGATTGGCAGACCCGCGTCGAGCCCGCCGGCGCGGATGATCTGCGATTCTTCTCCACCCGCCTCAATCAGGTGGCGCTGAACCTGCAAAAGCAGTTGCAGGAGATGCGCATCCAACGCGGCGACCTGCAGGCCGTCGTTGATACGCTGCCCGACCCGATCCTCCTCACCGATCCGCAGCGACGCATCCTCCTGATCAACGCACCCGGCGCCCGGCTGCTGGAAGTGTCGCCCGATCAGGCGATCGGTAAAACCCCTGTGAGTTTTGTGAGCGACGAGGCCATTCTTGAACTGTTTGAGTACGTCTCCCCGTCGGCCGATAACAGCCCCGACCAATTGCACCGAGAAATCCGCCTCACCCGCAGCGGCCAGCGCCTGACCTACCAGACCTTCGTCACCCGCACTGACGGAGGCGGCGTGCTGGTGATGCTGCGCGATGTGACCGCGCTCTCCAACGCCGTGCAGATGAAGACCGATTTCGTCGCCAACGCCAGCCACGAACTGCGCACCCCGATCGCCGCCATCAAGATCGCGTTTGAGACCCTGCAGGACGTCTACGCCGACGACCCGGAGCAAACCAGCAAGTGCGTGGGGGTCATCGCCGGGCATTTGCAGCGGCTTGAGGACATGCTGCGCGATCTGCTCGATCTGTCGAGCGTCGAGCGCCCGGACCTCCGCGCCACGGCTGGTCGCGTCAGTGCGGCCGATCTGTTCGGGCTGCTCCGTAGCAGCATGGGGCCAATGGCGCAAAGAAAGCTCGTGGAACTGAAATTCGAGGAGCGTCCCAGCCACGCCGAGTTCATGAGCGACGAGCGGCTGCTCAATCTGGTGCTGAAAAACCTGGTCGAAAACAGCATCAAGTACACCCCGTCCGGAGGAAGTGTGACGGTCAGCGTGGAGATTGAGCCGACGGAAGTGCTTGTCAAAGTGTCAGATACGGGAATCGGCATCCCGCAGGAACATTTGGACCGGGTGTTCGAGCGCTTCTACCAAGTCAACGCCGCCCGAACCGGCAGCAGCGGCCGCGGCACCGGCCTCGGCCTGGCGATCGTCAAACATGCAATCAACGGGCTGAACGGTTCTGTCCGACTCGAATCCACGGTTGGAGTCGGAACGACCGTCGCCTGTGCCTTGCCTCAAGGCTCGCCGGCACGGGCCTGATCGGCCAGGCGGCGAGGGTTTCTAGCCGCGAAATTTCGGCCGTCGTAGTTGCGACAGCAGATTCACCCCCAGCCATTGGCAAAGGCCGAAGTACACCGCGACTGCTAGGCCGACCTGGATCACTAGCTGCATGATCCACGCTTGGCGGGTGTCGGAGTTGGGGTAGATCGGCGTCAGCGTGATCGCCCAGACGACCAAGCCCATCGCCAAGGTGGCGATCAGCATCTTGCCGACGGTTTTGCCCAGTTGCCCCGCGCCCAGTCCGCCGAGGCGGCGGTTGAGCAGGTAGAGCATCACCATCGCTTGCACAATGAAGCTCACCATCGTCCCCAGCGCGATGGCCGACTCGCCCATCCACCACATCAGCGGCAACTCGACGGCGATGTTCAGCACGATGTTCAGCACGCTGGCCCACAGTGGGGTGACGGTGTCGTGCAGCGCGTAGTACGCGCGGTTGATCACCAGCAGCAGCGAGAATGCCCAGATCCCGCCGGCGAAATAGAACGCGCTGCGGGCGATCAGCACCGCGTCGTCCGGCGTGGTGTTGCCGTGCTGGAAGAGGAGCTTGGTGATCGGCACGCAGACCAGCATCAGCCCGACGCTGGCGGGCAGGCCTTCCCAGAGGGCGGCTTCGATCCCCTGGCGGAGGGTGCGTTTGAAATTCTCATGGCCGGGCTCGAGTGCGTCGGCCGACAGCTTGGGGAAAATCGCCGTCGCCAACGCGGTCGCGAAAATGCCCAGCGGGAATTGGTAAAGGAGTTGCGCCAGGTCGATCCGCCGCGGAGCGCCTAAAGCCAGCGGGTAGCGAAAGACGTGGCCGAACAGGGAGAAGGTTTCGACTGGCGAGCCGTCTTTCATCCCCTGCATGAATACCCAGCCGACGAATTCGTCGATGACGACCGACAACTGTAACACGCCGGCCGCCAGCGCCAGCGGGGCGGCCAGTCTCAGCATCTGCTTGGCGGCGGGGGTCCAGAAGGCGATGCGCGGGTTGAAGCGAAAGCCGATCGCCCGCAGCGCCGGCCAGAGCACCGCCACCTGCAGCACGCCCGCGACGAGCACGCCGATCGCCAGCCAGAATGCGAGCGTGGTTTGCAGCGCGATGACGGTGTCGGTCTGCTGATCGCGCCCGCGCAGCCCGAGGAACCACGCGCCGACGGCGACCACGCCGATATGGCAGACGTTCAGCAGCACCGGCGCAAACGCCGGCGGGCCGAACCGCTTGTGGACTTGCAGGATCGCCGACAGAAACGCCCCGCTGCAAACCAGCAGCACGTAAGGCAGCATGACGGCGGTGAACTGCAGCAGCAGCCGGCGGTCGAGCCGGGCGCTGTCGCGGTCGGCCCACAGCATCCAGCCGAGGATCGCCTCGCCGATCAGCGTGATGCCGATCAGGATCAGCAGCAACAGGTTGAACGACCCGGAGGCAAAGTCGGCGGCGGATTCGCCGGTGTCGGTCTTGCTGCGTTTTTCGGCTTGTGCGTACAGCGGGATGAACGCAGCAGAGAGCGCGCCTTCGCCAAGCAGTCGCCGAAACAGGTTGGGGACGGTGAACGCGACCGAAAACGCCGTCGCGACGATGCCCACGCCGAACACGTGCGAGGCGACGACGTCCCGCGCCAGTCCCATCAGCCGGCTGAGAAGCGTGAGCCCGCCGATCAGCTTGGCGTGGCTAAGGAACGAGCGGTGAGCGTTTTCAGTTGGTTCGGACATCCATTCCCGATTCGATTTTTTTGCCACAGATGGGGCACAGATGAACACGGATCAAGACAAGAAGAAACAAAAGATTTCACAGATGACGCAGATTCAAGACGACTGTATTCAATCTGCGTCATCTGTGAAATCTTTGTTTCATGTCTTCTTTGTATCGGTGTTCATCCGTGCCCCATCTGTGGCTAATTTCTCTTTGAATCGCCGAGCGGCAGCCCGAATGTCCTTCGCGCCGACCACCGCGGCGGTCACCGCCACCGCCTGCACGCCGGTGACGAGGACCGAATCGACGTTTTCCAGCGTGATCCCCGCGATCGCGAGGGCGGGGATGGAGATATCGGTTGCTACCTGCCGGGCGTAGTCGAGGCCGGCGACGAAATCACGCGGCTTCGTGCCGCTTCTAAAGATCGGCCCGACGCCGACGTAATCCGCCCCGTCGAGGACGGCCTGCTTCGCGTGGGCGATCTCGTGCGTGCTCACGCCGACGATTTTGTTCGCCCCCAGCAGTTTTCGCACCTCGCGGGCGGGCAGATCGCCTTGCCCGACGTGCACGCCGTCGGCTCCGCTGAGCAGAGCGATGTCGGGGCGGTCATTGATGATGCAGAGGGCATTTTTTGTTTTGCAAAGTGCGACCAGCTGCTTTGCCCGGCGGAGCAGCTCGCCGCTCTCTAACTCCTTTTCGCGCAGCTGGATGCAGTCGGCGCCTCCGGCGATGGCGTCTTCGGCTGCGGTTATCCAGGGACGGGAGCAGATGCTTTCGGTGATCAGGACGTACAGCTTCACATTTGCGAAGTGCTTTGCTTGACGAAGTGTTAAGGCGATGCGTTGTTCGAGGTCGTAGAAGCGGTAGCGGATCGATTCAATTCTTTGTGAGGGAGCGGATGAACTGCGTTGTAGCACGGGCGTCTCGCCCGTGCCGAGGTGGTCTGACACGGGCGGGACGCCCGTGCTACGGGGGGCCGTTTTCAGCACCTCCTCAATCGCGCGTAGCGCTTCCCCAAGTCGTTTCCCCGCGGCAACCACCAGGTCCGCGAAATCCTCGCGATGCGCTTCGCTGTCGGTTTTCGCGGTCGTCCCGACATCCCCGGGCGTGTCCCGGTGCAGGATCGCATCCCCCAGATACGGTTTCAGCACCTCGGAAAAGTCATGTCTGAGCGCCTTCAACTCCCCCTGTAATCCCGCGTCGTTCAGCACGAACCGGGCATAGTCTTCGACCACGCGCAGGCCCTCGCGGGCGCGGTTGGCGTTGGCGTCGAGCATTCTCAGCAGCGGGGGGCTCATGGCGCGTTCCTGAAAAGTCCGATTATAAGTCGGTTTCCCCGAGCAGCGAAAGGGTCTGGATGAATCAGCGGAAAGTGGCGTTTCAAAAAGGGTTACGATCGATCAAGACCCGAAAGCTGTCGTCAGGCGCGCCAGCTATTGCGCCCGCGCAGAAAATGCGCTACAATGGCCGGACGATGCTAGCTCCCAATCAAATCGTGCAAGGCGATTCCATCAAGGTTCTTAACGAAGGTCCCGAAGGCTGGATCGACCTTTGCTTTGCCGATCCGCCGTTCAATATCGGTTACCTGTATCACGGCTACGACGACGCCAAAGACGTGAATGAGTATTGCGACTGGTCCGAACAGTGGATGCGGGCCGTCTATCGGGCCCTGAAGCCCACGGGCAGCTTTTACCTGGCGATCGGCGATGAATTTGCTGCTGATTTAGCTGTGATCGCCCGGCGGAAGATCGGGTTCCATCTCCGCAACTGGATTATCTGGCACTACACGTTCGGCCAACAGACCAAGAAGATGTTCGCCAAGAGCCACACGCACATTCTGTACTTCACGAAGCAAAAGCCCGAGGCGGGGATGACGAACATCACCTTCAACGCCGACGCCGTCCGGGTGAAATCCGCCCGCCAGACGACGTACGACGACATCCGCGCCAACCCGAAGGGCAAACTGCCCGACGACACGTGGTTCCTGCGCCCGCAAGAGGCCGCCCCGCACGGGTATTTCGAGCCGGGGTACGATACGTGGAACGAATCCCGCGTGTGCGGCACGTTCAAGGAACGCGAAGGCTGGCACGGCTGCCAGATGCCGATCGGCATTCTCAACCGCATTATCCTCGCCAGCAGCAACCCGGGCGATATCGTGCTCGATCCGTTCAACGGTTCCGGCACGACGGTGGTCAGCGCCGCGCTGCTCGGACGGCAGTACATGGGGATCGATCAGTCGGTCGAATACGTTGAGTACGCCCGCAAGCGGCTGGCGCACGCGCAAAAAGCGGTCATCACACAGCCAGCCCTCGCGGCGAAATCAACCAAAGCCGAACAGGCGCTGCAAGCATCTCTTTTCGCCACCTCTGACGCGACCCGCGACAGCCGCGTGATGACCGAAACCGACGCCTTCGGTCGCAAGCGCGTCGCTAGGGTCCGCAACGGCAAACCGATGCGCGACAGCCGGGTGAAGTCCAAGGCGTCGTAATCAACGGGCAAAGGGTTCGCTTTATTGGTCAATCAGAAGTGCCATGCGCTTCGGATGACTCAAAGCGAATCCCGCGTTTGCCGCCCATCACCACATCATCGCTTTGCGAATCCGTTCGATTTGACTGTCCGACTCACTGGCTGTCGGTGTCGATGTGGGCGATGCGGCGCACACCGAATCGGCGATCGGCGTAATTTTCGCGATCGCGCAGTAGATTTCATCCGCCAATCCCTGGGCAGGCGTGATGACCAGGCGCGCGCGGATCGCATTGCGCGACGGGCGTGTCCAGTGTTTCACTAGTTCAATCTGCGGCAACTTGCCGGATAGCAGCCGCTGGAACTGCTCGTGATCCGCCTTGGGGTCGGCCGAGCCGCACAACTCGGCGAGCGGTCGGCCGATCAGTTGTTCGGGCATCAGTCCCAAGACTGCAGCAAATGCATGCGTCACGGCGATGAATCGAAGGTTCCCGCCGATCAACGCAATCGTCGGTGTGGTCGGCTCTGGGAGAAGAGAATGGGATGACTGACGCGGCGTGAACGACATAGCCCGGTGTACTCCGTTGTTAACGGAAATATCGGCTCATCGCGCATTGGGCGTTAGAACGACCAATTGTGCCTCACAAATTTAAATCACATCGCGAATGGTCGATTCAATCGGGAGAAGATTAAGAGCTTCCAGAAGAACTCTGAATGAACCGCGAAGGCGCGAAAATGCGAAGAAAAACAGCCGGGACAAGTGGAGAAATCGGTTTCCTAATTCCTTCGCGTCTTCGTGACTTCGCGGTTCAATTAATAGCTTTATGAGCGCGCGGGATCGTTTGCAGGAAGGACTTCCTTAATGTCCGGCTGTTTTTTCCAATCCGGGATCGGCGCATCACAGCCGGCGCGAGGCACATAAACGGATCGCTCCACCAGCTGATACTTGTGGATATATCGTGGACAATTCGGGAAGACCTCGCGCACCGCAATCTGTACGATGAATTGAGTACCGGGGAATTCGCCCAATAGTGCATGCTCGCGATGAATCGTTGCGGTTCCCTGAATACGCAATCGCCACCCTTTCATGAAATCGATGAAGAGCAAACCGACGTGCGGGTTGGCGATAGCGTTGCCCCACGAAACGTACATGCCATCTCCATCGTAGTTGGGGAGGGCGAGTGTGCGTTCATCGATCACGCGGACGAACCCGGGATCGCCCCCGCGGTAGCTGCAGGTCGGTCGGCCGAGGTTGTCGGCGGTGGCGAGGAAGAACATGTCGGCGCTTTCGATAAACGCCTTCTGTTTGGGCGCAAGAAAATCACGCACGATCTTCTCGGCCATCCGGTCGGCGAGTTTTCGAGTGTCGAATGCGTCCTGAAGTTCGCGCTGGCCGTCGTGGTAGAGGTGGTCCATGGTTGCCTCGGAAAGGGTGAACTGGTACCGGGGATTCTACCCTCGAAGCGGCCAGAACCGCGAAAAACATCGTTGTGCGAACATTCGCGGATGTGACGAATTGACGATCGCGATACGCCCCAATTCGAGCAAACTGCGACCCGCCTGGGGTATTCGCTCCGCTCGGAATGACAACAATGGCAGCGGCTAATTTGTTCTGGCCGCTCCGACCAGTTGGGCCATGGCATAGCCGCCTTTGAGGTTTCGAACCTGATCAAAGCCGTTTTGCATGAGGATGCGCTGGGCGGCGAACCCGCGCTGGCCGACCTGGCAGAACGTGACGATCGACCGGGCTGGGTCAAGCTCGTGCAGCCGCGATCGCAGGGAATCGAGCGGGATGTTCGTGGCACCTATCAGCGTTCCCTTCGCGAACTCAGCAGGCGTGCGGACGTCGATCAACTGCTCGCCGTCTAGATCCGCCATTGAGACGGCGGGCATTTTCCCCTCACGCTGGTTGCGTGCGACGAAACTGGCGATGTGGATCGCGTCCTTGGCGCTGCCGAACTGCGGGGCGTACGCCAGGTCGATCTCCGACAGATCGTCGATCGTCCCGCCGAAGTGCAGCACGGTTGCGGCGACGTCGATGCGCTTGTCCACGCCCAATCCACCCACCGCCTGTGCGCCCAGCAGCCGGCCGGTGGTTTTCTCGTAGACCAGCTTCAACTGCATCGATTCCGCGCCGGGGTAGTACCCGGCGTGGTGGTTCGGAGATGCGTAGGCGATGTCAAAGTCGATGCCGCGCTGCCTGGCGGCTTTTTCACTCAGGCCGGTCATCGCCGCGTTGGTGTGGAAGACTTGCACGATCGCGGTGCCCATCGCCTTGCCCGCCGGGGCGCTGCGGCCGGTGGCGGCGTGTTCGCCGGTGAGCCGGCCTTGGCGATTCGCGGGGCCGGCCAGCGGAATGCGCGTCGCCACGCCGTCCACCCCGTGCGATAGTTCGACCATATCGCCGACGGCGTAGATGTTTTCATCGCTGGTGCGCTGGTACTCGTCGACTTTCACCCCGCCGCTCGTGCCGATGGTCAGCCCGCAATCCTGCGCTAGCTTCACGTTCGGGCGAACGCCGATCGACAGCAGTACGAGGTCGCTGGGCACTTCCTGCCCGGTCTCGGTGATAACGTGCGTGATTTTGCCCTCGCTCGCGCGGAGTGACTTCAGCCCCGATCCAAGCAGTACGCAAACGCCGTGCGATTCCAGTGCCGTCTGGATCGGCTGCGCCATCTCACTGTCCAGCGGCGGCAGGACTTGGGCGTTCTTTTCGAGGACCGTCACCGCCAACTTGCGTTCCACCATCGCCTCGGCCATTTCCAGGCCGATGAATCCGGCACCGATGATCGTGATGTTCTTCGGATGATGTTGTGCGATGTACGCGTGGATCTGCTGCGTGTCTTCCATCGATCGCAGCACGAACAGGTTCTCCGACCGAATGTGCTCGATCGGCGGGATGATCGCGCTGGCGCCGGTGGCGAGGATCAGCTTGTCGTACACCAGCGGATAGCTGCTGACGGTGTTCAAGTCGCGGACGGAAACGGTCTTGGTGGTGCGATCGATAGAGAGGGCTTCGTGATGGGTGCGTGCCTCGATGCGGAACCGCTCCGCCATCTTTTTCGGATCGGCCAGCAGGAGTGAACTTTCGTCCGCGATCCGCCCGGCCAGATAGTAGGGCAAACCGCAGTTGGCAAAGCTGATGTACCCGCCGCGCTCGAGAACGATGATTTCCGCCTGCTCGTTCATCCGGCGAGCGCGGGTGGCCGCGCTCATTCCGCCTGCAACGCCACCGACGATCACAATTCTCATGACTGCACGCTTTCAGTTGGCGGGCGGGTGTCCTCACCCGCCGCGATTGAAGTTGTTTGGACTGGCCGGCGGCTGAGGACGGCCGCCCTCCAGGTGAATCAGCTCGGAAGCCTGTTAGTGAGTCGCGCATGCCGCGCCCGTGCCCGGAGTGCCGCGTTGGTTCCACGGCATGCGGGCCAGGATCATGCCCATGCCGCAGAAATCGGTCACACCGGCGAAGGTGAGCCCCGCGCCGACGAAGCCGCTCAGGATCAGAAAGTACGGCGATACGAACGCGCCCAGCAGCGTGCCGATCAGTACGAGTAAGCCGGCACCGATGCGCACTTGTCGTTCGATCGAGATCACGCCTTGGCCGCGGACGACATCAAGCCCGGCGGCGACCCAGGCGTCGGTGCCGCCTTCGATGCTGATGACGTCATCAAACCCTGATTGCATGAGCTGCTGGCAGGCCTTGCCCGCGCGTCCGCCGGACTTGCAGATGACGTACGCGGTTCGCTGGCCGACCAGCGTGCGGACGGCATCGGGGTTTACGCGATCGAGCGGTAGATTGACCGCCCCGGCCGCGTGGACGGCCGAGAATTCGCCCGGGGAACGGACGTCGAGCAATACTGCGCCCGGCGTTGTTCCGCGTAACGAATCGAACTGCTTGGGACTGATTAATTTCACACTCATGGCAAACCTCTCAATGCTTTAAAACGCCGTTAACGTTTAGCCGCCCCGCTTGCGGGGCGTTCACGCCGCTCAAGTGCGGCGGCTAAACACGATCAGGATCCAGAATCTGATTCAGCCCCGCCTGGCGCTGGCGGGCGTGCTTGATGACGCCTTCGCACACCAACTCACAGATCGAAAAGACCCCCGCGTCGGCGATTCGGTAAACAACCTGCGCGCCTTGCTTCGTCGACTCGACCAGCCCAACGTCGCGCAGCACGGCCAGATGCTTTGTCACGCTCGGCTGGGCGATGCCCAGCGTGGCGGCGAGGGTCGTCACATTGGCTGGCGACTCGCGAAGCCGCGTCAGCAGCCGAAGCCGGGTTTCGTCGGACAGCGCCCCGAACCGCCGGGCGATCAGCTCGAACATGGGTTCTGTTAACTTCATTACTATATTCTTCTATCGGAATGAAAGAAAGTCAAGTTTAATCATGTCTCGGGCAGACGGAAACGACCGTAATCATTTAAAAATAAAAAGGTTACACCAATTTGATGTGCCGCCGCTCAAGGGCCTTGCTAATGGGAGGCTAGTGCCCCGCAGACCCACGCCCCCGTCATGAAGAGGGCCCCTATGTCTCCCAAGATCGCGATACCCATCGACCTGCTCAGCACTCTCTCAGATAGCATTATTCCCACCGCCAGCGACGAGAGACTGAATAGCGACGCCAAGGAACCGCCGAGGCAAAATAACACGAGCGCATCGTTTGTCTGCCAGCCTCGAGAGTCATGAATCAGATCCCAGGCCAAAGTTGCCAGCGCGCCGATCGCACCAATCCACGCAGCAACCGATGCCCAGCCCGCAATCACCATTGATCGTCTGCCTTGTGGTGGAATTGCGCTTGCGTATTCGAGTGGTATTGGTGCTGCGGGCGGTGTTCCCATTCCCATATCCTTACGACGAAGCTGCAATCTTCGGGGAAAACCATGCGGACAACCAGCGGTTTCCATTCGCTTGTCGGGGCTGTTATTTGTGCGCCTCTTCATGCCCCGGCAGGTAGTGCTCGAAGCGTCGCTTGTCGATCGACTTGATGTATGCGTCTTCCGGATCGACGATCCCGAGTTTCAGCAGTTTTTCCAATCCCTCGTCCATCGTTTGCATCCCCATCGCCTTGCCGCTCTGGATGACGTTGATGATCGACTCGATCTTTCCTTCGCGGATCAGGTTTGATAGCGCCGGGCTGCCGATGAGGATCTCGTTGACCGCGATGCGGCCCTTGCCGTCCTTACGGCGCAACAGTTGCTGCGCAACGATCGCCTTGATCGACTCGCTCAGCATGATGCGGATCTGCTCCTGCTGCTCCGGCGGGAAGACGTCAATGATGCGGTCGATCGTCTTGGCGGCCGAGTTCGTGTGCAGCGTTCCGTATACCAGTGTGCCGGTGGCGGCGGCGCTGAGGGCGAGGCTGATGGTTTCCAGGTCGCGCATTTCGCCGACCAGCACCACGTCGCTGTCCTGGCGGAAGACGCCGCGGAGGGCGCTGGCGAAATCCTTGGTGTGCTCGCCGATCTCGCGGTGGGTGACGATCGATTGCTGATTGCGGTGGACAAACTCGATCGGGTCTTCGATCGTGACGATGTGACGACGCTGCGTTTTGTTAATCAAATCAATAATCGCCGCCAGCGTGGTCGATTTGCCGCTGCCTGTCGGCCCGGTCACCAGCACCAGCCCGCCGCGCAACTCGGCCAGCTTTTTCAGCACCGGCGGGAGCTTCAGGTCGTCGATCGTGGCGATCTGGAAGGGGATGATGCGGAACACCGCGCCGAACCCCGTCCGCTGGAAGAAGTAGTTGACGCGGTACCGCGCCTGCTCGCCGATGCCATAGGCGAAGTCGAAATCCTTGTTCTCCAGATACCGCGCCCGCTGCTCGGCCGAGCAGATTTCGAACATCCACTGCTTCACCGTCGGCTCGTCCAGCACCGGATAATCCTCCACCGGTGTGACTTCGCCGTGGATGCGGTACTTGGGAGGCTGGCCGACCACGACGTGCAAGTCGGAGGCGCTGTTTTCCATCATTCGCAAGAGCAATGGGTCCAGGTGAGCCATAAAACAAACTCCATGCGACACGGAGGCACAGAGTCACAGCAATGTTACAGAGAAAATTCCTTGTTTTTCTTCTCTGTGCAACCTCTGTGACTCTGTGCCTCTGTGTCGCATTGTTTTTTAATGTATGAGGGCGAGTTCCTTCTCCATCATCCCGACGTTGTCCGCCCGGGCGATCGCTTCTTCCTTCGCGATCTTGTGTTCCTTCGCCAGCTTCAGCAGCGATTCGTCCATCAGATGCATGCCCTGCTTGTGGTGCGTCTGCATCATGCCGTGGAGTTGGAAGGCGCGGTTTTCGCGGATGAGATTCGCGATCGCGCCGCTGTTGAACATGATTTCAGTCGCCAGGTGCACGCTCGAGCCGTCCATGCCCGGGATGAGGTATTGGCTGATCACGCCGCGAAGGCTTTCGCTGAACATCGCGCGGATCTGACCCTGCTCTTCCGGCGGGAAGACGTCCACCACGCGGTTGATCGTCCGCGGGGCGCTCGGTGTATGCAGTGTGCCGAACACCAGGTGGCCGGTTTCAGCCGCGGTAATGGCGAGGCTGACGGTTTCCAGATCGCGCATCTCGCCGACCATGATGACGTCGGGGGCTTCACGCAAGCTGGCGCGAAGGGCGTTGGCGAAGCTCTTGGTGTGTACGCCCACTTCACGCTGATTGACGTGCGCCTTTTTGCTCGGGTGGACGAACTCGATCGGGTCCTCAATCGTGATGATGTGGTCGGCCCGGGTGGCGTTGATCAGGTCGATCAGCGCCGCCAGTGTCGTGGTTTTTCCGCTCCCTTTCGGGCCGGTGACGAGCACGATGCCCTGACGGAATTGCGTAAACCGCTTGCACGGGGCCGGGAGGTTCAGCTTGTCGAACGTGGGGACCTGATCCGGAATCAGCCGGAACGTGCCGTCCACGCCATGGTGCTGGCGGAGCATGTTCAGGCGGAAGCGCCCCAGCCCCGGGCCGCCGTCGAAGGAGCAGTCCAGGTCGTTGGTATCGAGGAACGTTTTGCGATCTTCGTCGGTCAGCAGGGAATAGAGTGCTCGCTCGACGCGATCGCCGGGGAGAACGGGCAACGCCAGTTCGTGCAGGAAGGTGGCCTTGCGGACGATCGGGACGGCGCCGGATTTCACATGCAGATCGGAGGCGTTGAGTTGCCTTGCAGCCCGGAGCAGATCGAGGATGAGCTGCCGGTCGTCGCCGTCGAAGCGGACGTTGACAGAGATGGGTGCGTAGGTGTGAGGTGACATGGCCGCTGAAGCGGCCACGCCGGTAGGAGCGGGCCTGGCCGGTGGCGGCGTCGGTGGAGCCGAGCGCGATACGTCCGCCACCGGGGGCCGCACTGCCGCGGGCTCACGGTGTCCGTGATGATCCACCGGCCGCGGCGGTTCGGTCTTGGATGCTGTCGGCTGCACGCGCGCCTCGACATGCGGCGCTGCGTGCGACTCCTGCGCCGTCCCCGCCATCGCGGCAGCGGGTTGGAGGTGCTGCTTCTGCAAGTTGTGCCGGTAGAGCGACAGCAGCTTGTCGCCGATCGCCTCGCTGATCATCTCCCCGATCACCATCTTGGCGATGATGTCCTCCGGATCGGCCTCTTGCTGGAAGAGCATGGCTAGATCGTCCTCGGTCGCCAATTTGTTATGGAGAACAATGACTTTGAAGATACTCTGCTGCGGCGTCATGGGAACCCTCGCTCCACACGGACAACTTCAGCTCGCTCCGAGATCGATCAGATGTGTACGAAAGTGTAGCGTACGCGCACGATCACGCAATGAGCAACGAAAAACTAGCAATCGCCGGCTTGGCCTCCTCGCTTGCGAGGCGGGCCCGGCTCAAAAGCGAGCCGGCTAACCGTGTATTCTTTGGTTCAAGTGGAATTGACTCCGCATTCATCCCGGTCAGAATTGCACCATGCACGTCCTGTACGTTCATCAAAACTTCCCCGCCCAGTTCGGACACATCGCGGCGCACCTTGTCAAAAAACTCGGTTGGCGGGCGACGTATTTCAGCCTTGGACGCAGCGGCAGGCACGACGGGATCGAGTGCATCCAGTACCGCACCACCGGCGGGGCGACGGAGAACAACCACTTCTGCTCGCGGACGTTTGAAAACTACGTCTGGCATGCCGACGGCATTTTCCAGGCACTGCGCCATCGGCCGGATGTGAAGCCCGACCTGATCGTTGCCCACGCGGGGCTGGCGGCGAGCCTGTTTCTGCGGGAACTGTACCCCGACGTGCCGGTGATCGGGTTCTTTGAGTTCTACTACCGCGTGCATCATCCGCTGAGCGACATGACGTTCCGGTCCGATCTCCCCTGGCGGCCGAACGAGGCGGCGTATCTGCGGGCGCGGTGTCGGAACGCAGCCGTGCTGCTGGAGCTGCAGAACTGCCAGGTCGGCTATTCGCCGACGGTTTTTCAGCGCGAGTGCTTCCCGGCGGAGTACCAGCCGAAATTGCGGACGATCTTCGATGGCATCGACCGGGCGATCTACCATGGGCGCGGCGATGAGCTGCGACCGCCGATCGCGACGCGCGGGCCGCGCACGATCGCCGGCGTGCCAGTGCCGGCCGGCACGCGGGTGGTGACGTACGTCAGCCGCGGGTTTGAGACGATGCGCGGGTTCGACCTGTTCATGAAAGCCGCTCGGCTGATCAGCAAGCAGCGTGACGACGTGCTGTTCCTCATCGCCGGCGATGACCGGGCCGTCTACGGTGGCGATGCGACCTACCTCAAGGGCAAAACCCTCAAGCAGTGGGTGCTGGAGCAGAATGACTACGACCTGAGCCGCTTCAAATTCCTCGGCACGATCCCGCAGGCGACGCTCGCGGAAATGCTGGCGGCGAGCGATTTGCACATCTACCTCACCGTCCCGTTCGTGCTGAGCTGGAGCATGATGAACGCCATGAGTTGCGGTGCCGTCGTCCTCGGCGGGCGGACCGCGCCGGTGGAGGAAATGATCATCGAAGGCCAAACCGGTTTAATCGCGGACTTCTTCTCGCCGGCGGATATCGCTGACAAGGCGCTAAAGGTGCTGGCCGACCCGGATGCGTTCCGCCCGCTGGGCAAAGCCGCGGAGCAGATGATCGCCGACCGCTACTCACTCGACGCGTCCCTGCCGCAGATGGTGAAGCTGTACGAAGAGGCGAGGCAGATCAAGACCGGTTTGGAATCCCCGCGCGAGCAGGCCAAGGCCGTCCCTCGACAGGTGATGGCGGGGAAGAAATGAAACGAAGATTGAAACGAAGAAAAAGATGAAATGCGGAGGATCCACAGATTTCACAGATTACACCGATTCCATTCATCCTTAATCTGTGCAATCTGTGAAATCTGTGGATGCCTTCTCTTACATCTTTTTCATCTTTTCAATCTTCGTTTCAACTCTTCACAATTACCGTCTCCGGCCCTACCTTCAGAAGCCCATTCAGAAATGAAAACTTGATGATCTTCAGCACCGGCTCGGTGATGGCGACGGTTTTCAGGTCGCCGCCGTAGCCGGCGACGGCATTGCGGAACGAGACGAGCATGCCGACTCCGAGTGACGAAGTGAACGACATTTTTCCCAGATCGAGTTCAACGATCTTCGGCTTGGCGGCGATGATTCTCGCAAATGCCGATTCAAGCCACGCGACGTTGGTGTGGATCGGCCCGAGCAGCGAGACGCGGCAGCCGTCGGTGATGCGCGTTACTGCGATCGGGTCATTCTGTAAGTCCATGGTTTACGTACTCCGTTCGGCGGCTTCGGTTCGAGAGATTGATGGCATTTTCATTCGGTTTGCAGCGGCTCGTTGGCCGCCCCGCTTGCCGGCCCACTGCACAAGTGCGGCGGCGAACCCAGGCAATACAACCGAACTGAAAATGCTCTAGTACCCCAACTCCCGGCGAAGGTTTCCGCCGAGGATCAAGGCCAAATCATCCGGAGCCAGACCGAGGTTCTTAAGCGTGGTTAGCGCGATGAGTGTATTGTCTTCAAGGTTGTAGGGAAAATCCAACCCAAAAATCAGCTGCTGCACGCCGGCTTGGGCGATCAGTTCACGCATGCGACTTTCATTCATGTACCAAAATCGGTTGTAGTCCTGCGTGAAGATGCTGGTCAGCCCACCAAATACCATGCAGCGCTTTCCCGGGATCGGCGGGAACGGGATGCGGTTGACGATCACCGCCAGTGCGTCCTGGAAAAAGCTGTACCCGCCGACATGCTCGAGGCTGAAACGCAGCTCAGGGAAGTGATGGGCGATCTCATCAAAATCCAGCACGCGGTAGTCTTTCAGCCGGTAGTGATGTACGCCGGAATGAAAAGTGATGAACAGCTTATGTTTCTGGGCGGCCTCGTATGCTTCGAATGCCTCAGGGCTGAGCAGGGCAAACTCCTGTGCCTGCGGGTGCATCTTGATCCCGCAGAACCCGGCGTCGGCGATGGCGCGGACTTGGTCGGCGATGTCGTTTCGATGGACATCAACCGTCCCAAACCCCCGCAGCCGGGAGCGATGGGCCAGTTCCTGCTTCAACCATCGAACCGGGTCGATATCAGTCCCTTTGAGCTGATAGGCAAACGGCGCAAAGCACACAGCACCATCGATTTGGCAGTGATCGAGCAGCTTGATCAGCCGATCGATCGTGCCGGCCGGTCTGATGTTTTCCGGGAAGACGTGTGCGTGGTTGGCAAAGATGTTCATGAAAGCGTTTTCCGGCAAAAGGAGATCGGGGCGTAACGATAGCAATCTGTCGAGAACCGTGCAAAACTTTGTGCCCGTTGGTAGGTTGGATTACGTTCCCAAAGGTTTCTGGGTGGTCTTTTCTCGGTTGGGCAGTCATATCCATGTCAAAATTAATCAAATGGATCGCGGCCGGGGCCGCATGTTGTTTGGCGGCCGGATACGGTTCGCCGATGGTTCAGGCACAGTCGAGCCTGGAAAAGTTCAACCGTCAATTGGAGCAAATCCGCCAGGATAACCTCCAGCAGCCGGCGAAAGATGTCCCGGTCGGGCAGCGCGCCCTGATCGACTATGGCGGGTATTTCACGTTCGATTACCTCTCCGTCGACGACAACCAGAACGAAAACCACGTCCTCCGCCAGCCGGACCTGACGTTGTACACCCGCGTGAACTTCGACGGCGCCCACGAGTTATTCCTCCGCGCCCGAGGGACTTATCAGGACTTCAACGAAGGCGACAGCTTCAACGGCAAAGGCGATCAATGGCTGAACCAGGAGGTGGTTGATCGCGCCTACTACAAGTTCGATCTGGCCAAATCGCAAGGCGTCTATCACGGCAAAAACCTCGATTACAACGTAACGGCCCAGGTCGGTCGCGACCTGACCTACTGGGCGAACGGCCTGACGCTCGGACAGGTGCTCGACGGCACGACAATCGGCTTGTCCAAGGGCCCGGTGCAGTTCGATCTCATCGCCGGCGCGACCCCGACCAAGACGGTTGACATCGACAGCTCCCGTCCGAATTTCGATACTAACACGCATCGCGGCTTCTACGGCGGAATTCTCAGCACCGAAATCACCACGCCCGATCTCGGGACGCATCGTCCTTTCATCTATGTATTGTTCCAGCAGGATTACAACCACGACGAAACGCTCACCGTCGCGCCGACCACGACGAAGTTCAACTACAACAGCCACTACATCGGCGTGGGCTCGACCGGGTCGCTGACGGACAAGCTGCTCTACGGCGCCGAACTGGTGTACGAAGGTGGCGAAACGCTGTCGAACAGCTTCGAGATCAACCCGCCGTTCCTCACGCCCGTCGAGCAGACGACCAATGACATCGAGGCGTTCGCACTCGATTTCCGGCTCGATTACCTGCTGAACGATCCGTACCGCACTCGGCTGAGCGGCGAGCTGATCGTCGCTTCCGGCGATGAAAACCGGGCATTCAACTCCTCCACCACGTTCGGCGGCAGCAAGCCGGGGACGACGGATCGAGCGTTTAACGGGTTCGGCATCCTCTACACCGGCCTGGCGTTTACGCCCAGCGTATCGAACCTCATCGTCGGCCGCGGCGGCGTGTCGTCATTCCCGCTGGCGGATTTCACACCGTTCCGCCGGATGCAGATGGGACTCGACGTGTTTGTATTCGGCAAGACCAACGATCAGGCCCCGATCGACGAAGTCACCCGCGACGCCAGGTATCTGGGTTGGGAGCCTGATGTGTTCATCAACTGGCAGATCGTGAGCGATGTGACTTTCACCACGCGATACGGCGTGTTCTTCCCGTCGAGCGATGCGTTTGCATCCGACGAGGTGCGACAGTTTTTCTCGATCGGACTCACGTACGCGTTCTAATGTCGCATGGGCTACCAGCCCATGCTCTGAAAACTAAGCCAATGCAAATTTGCCAACGATGAACATCGAAAAAGAGAAAACGAAGATGAAACAAAAGAATTCGAATTCATCTTTTAAATCTATTCCATCTTCGTTTCTGTATTTCATCGGTGTAGATCAGTGCCCCATCGGTGGCTTAACTTTTTTGGGCATGGGCTGGTAGCCCATGCGACATAAAAATTTTCTGAGATCTGAATCATGCTGAACCAATTGATGTTACTCGTCCGAAAAATCTCATGGATGACGATGTGCGGCGTAGCGCTGGCGACGATGACCGCCTGCACCGCCCCGCGCACCGGTATGCCGCTGACCGCCAAGCTCGGCAAGGACGACGTCAGCTCGCAACTTGAATTCTGGCATGAACTTGGGCAGCAACCCATGACCAGCCATGACGATGCATTTCACGGCTTCCTTCTGTACCTCGACGGGGCCGACAGCGCGACCGACTATGCAGGTCGGGTTGCGAAGCTGAAGAAGCGTGGAGTGCTCCAAAACAGCTTCAATCGCCCGGCGGATGAGGCGATCCAGCGCGGCACGCTGGCGGTGATGATCTGCCATGCGGTCGATCTGAAGGGTGGCGTGACCTATTCTCTGCTCGGCCCGACGCCCCGGTACGCGGTGCGAGAATTGCAGTACGCGGGGCTGTATCCGCTCAGCACGCCGAACCAAATTTTCACCGGCGCGGAATATCTGGGTATAATGGGCCGGCTGGAAGACTACCAGCGCGGCAACGCTGCCGACAAGCCCGCGTCGGAAATGCTTCCGCCGGCGAAGTAGAGATGTCATCCACGTCGGCCGCTGTGCGGCCGGGTTCGCTCCGTTGAAGTCGTCCGGTCGCACCGCGACCGGCGAGATGGAAAGTGACCACTATGCGAAACACACTCACGATCCTCGCGCTCACTGCTGCCCTGGCGATCGCGCCGCAACTCGCCCGCGCCGCTGACGCTCCTGCCGGCGCGACCAGCCGATCGTCCGGCGAGCAACTCAAGGCGACCATCACCGGCGTGCAAGGGTTGGTGCAGGTTCGCGAAGCTGAGGATCAGCCTTGGAAGAAGGCCGAAGTCGGCATGGTGCTGGGGCAGGACGCGGAATTCCGCACAGGCCCCAAGAGCGCCGTGCAGTTCACGATGCCTCCCGATCAGACTGTGACGCTCGATCGTCTGGGTACGGTCAAACTTCTGCAGGCGGTGAAGACCAACGGCAAGATCATCACTAACCTCGGCATGAAGTACGGCCGAACCCGCTACGACATCGAAGCCGCCGGTCAGGAGCACGAATCGACCATCTCCAGCCCCAGCAGCACGCTGGCGGTTCGCGGCACGAAGGTGAGCCTGTACGACCAGCCGCCGTTCAAGCCGCAAGCGGTCAGCCTCACCGGCCGTGCCAACTTCCGCGACGGCAAGAAGCAGCTGGCGTTCGGCAACAAGGGGCAGGGCAAGACGATGCTCGCCTCCGGCGACGCCAGCGCCGCGGCGTTTTCGCTCGGGCAGGCGGTGGTCGATCCGAGCCTGCAGCTGGCCCGCACGAGTTCCGAATCGGCGATCATCAGCACACTACTCTCCCACGGAAGTTCGATTTCGTTCGACCGCGTCGCGGGGATCAAGGTCGTCCGCGGCGGATTCCCGCCAACGGATGAACAACTCGTTACCGCACTTCCTGGCCAGCTCAACTTTGTCCTCCGATGGAATACCGAAGCAGACCTGAACCTCAGCATCGGCAGCCCAGGTGGGAAGAATAACGCCGGCGAATTGCTGTATCCGGTCGGCGGGCTTAACACCAACCGCAGCGGCGGGAAGATCGACTTCGATCACCGCGGCGGGCCCAACGGCGGGATCGAAATCGCCTACTGGAAAGGCGACGCCCCGAATGGCCTGTACGGCATCGGCGTGATTCTGGCGTCGGGTCCGGACACCGCCGCCACGCTCGACGTCTACCGCGGCGGGCAGAAAGTCGCGTTTTTCGACGGGCAGAACAACGTCACCACCTCCAACTTTACCGCGACCGCCCCTAACGAGTTCGCCGAAGGAACGGCCGTCGGTATCTTCGGATTGAACACCACGGTCCCGGGCGCTCCCAGTGGCACGCCCGAGCCGGGCGCCCCGCCGACCACCAATAACGAGCCGGGCGCACCGCCTGTAACGAACCTAACGGCGACTTCTGCCAACGCCGTGCAAGCGACCAAAACTTCATCGGCGGCCTCTTCCGTGCGCTCAACCAGCCCAAAAGCGGCAAAAAGGCGATAAGTTCTGGTATTGTTAGCACTTATTGGTGGACGTGCATATTTAGATCAGGCGGCTGTACCGCTCTGCGCTGCAAAGTTTTTTGTTGCGACCTGATCCTTGGGTAACTATTCTTACACACCTTAAATTCATGTCTGGGCTCGATCTGCGCACGAAAGGACTGTCTGCTCGTCCCGCTCCATGGATGGGGCGTGGTTGGTCCGCGCGTGCGGGGCCGTGTCTGCGACGTGAATGCCTGGCTGAACAATGCTGAACAGGGAGAAGATCATGAAATTTGAACCGCTTGAGCCGCGAACACTGATGTCGTTTACGTTCGTGTTGAGCAGTGGCACGTTGACCATCACCGGATCCGACAGCACGGTCGCCACCGACGCTGATCAGATCCAGATCACCCAGAACGGCAGCGCAGTCACTGCGACCGACATCCGCACCGGCGCGGCTCAAACCGCTAGCAGCGGCGTGAGCAAAATCGTCGTCGATCTGCGCTCGGGCGACGACTACGTCCGCCTGCGCAACAACGACGGAACCAAGCCGGTCATCCTCAACTCCACGATTTTCGGCGGGCTGGGCAACGACACCATCTACGGCGGCGACGTCAACGATAATCTGTCCGGCGGCGACGGTGACGACAAGCTGCAGGGCCGCGGCGGGTCGGACGTCTACGACGGCGGGGCAGGCTTTGATACCGCGGACTACTCCTACGAAACCCGCGCGCTCTCCGTGAGCCTTGATGGTCTCACGAACGATGGTGTGATCGACGTCGATACCGGCCTCGTTGGGAATCAGAACGAACTCGACACCGTTCAGAACACCATCGAAGCCGTAGTGGGCGGGAGTGGGAACGACACGCTGATCGGCAACGGCAGCGCCAACCTGCTGGACGGCGGCGCGGGCAACGACGGCATTGCCGGGCTGCTCGGAAACGACACGGTGACCGGCGGGCTCGGGACTGACACGATCCTCGGCAACGAAGGCAACGACTTCCTCTTCGCCAAAGACGGCATCGCCGACGCGATCAACGCCGGCACGGGGACCGACTCGGCGCAGGTTGATACCACGCCCAAGGACGTCGCCACCGCCGCCACGACGGTGAGCACTCCTCTGGCTGCAGTTGCCATGTTGCGGGCACTGGGCGCGAATGCCGTTTACTCATCGTCACTGCAGGGGAACAACCCTGCCGGTGTGGATATTAATTTCGGGAATAACGGCGACGGAACGGTCGTCAACGGTTTCGGCTTCTCGGATCTGTCAATCAAGAAAGTCGTTGCGCAAGAGATTGACCTTGGCGATGGATTTTTTGAAACCCGCTTGGTGGTTGTCGGATCGGTGTTCATCGCGGGGAACTCCAACATCTTTGTCGGTCGACTAACTGCCAATGGTGATGTAGATACTAGTTTCGGAAGCGATGCGGTCACCTTTAGCGTGGGCACACAGGGTGCGGGCGCGCAAGGCGGCGCGCGGTCTGGCTACATACTGACAGAACTAGGAATTGGCGGCCCATATCCGACCAACGATTTCGCCAACGACGTCGTGATCGACGCCGCCGGCAGGATCGTCGTCGCCGGGAGGAGGGACAACGATTTGGGCGGATCCGATGTCGCACTCGTGCGATACACCGCAGACGGTCAGCTCGATCTCTCCTTCGGCGGCGACACCATCGGCGGTTCCGACCAGCCGGGCACGGTGGTCAATGACATCGGAGTATTCGACGAATTCCAATCTCTTGTGTCCAGTTTCGAAGGTGGATCAATCCGCTACTACGCTATCGGCACCAGCGACGGGGCCGCGATCGTCTATAAGTTCGACGAAGTCGGCCAATACGATAGCGGCTTCGCGCCCATCCAGATTTTCCAGGACGGGCAGCAATTTGCCGGCGTGGACTTGGCGTTGGATTCGCAGGGGAACCTCTGGACCCTTTCCAAGCGTATTGACGGGGATTTCTATGGTCACGCATTGGTCATCGGATATAACCAGTATGGGGAATTGCTCTACGGCGGATCGGGATCCAGCGCACAGGATTTTGACTACGCCGAATCCGGCTACAGCGACTACGATCCCACTGCCATTGCGATCGGAAGCGTTTTCGGGACGGATTCCATTATTGTGGTGGGGACGGCCAGTTCCGGCTCGGCGGGAACGCTGGCGCAGTCGTATATTTCCATCGGGACGTTCAACGATCAAACAACCTGGAATATCGACTTCCAATCGAAACAGACCGTGACGGACCCGCTTGGTGAAAGCCTGTCGTTTGTCGATGTGGCGTTTAACGGCTATTCGCCGGACGGCAAGGCGCGAATCGTGGTTACCGGTACCGAATCGGGTAACGGTCCGGACCAGTTTTACACCGGGCGATTTTTCAATGACCTGCAGGGCGACATCACGTTCAACAGCAACGGTGACGATTATCTGAATTATGTCTTCACCCAGGTCGGAGACGCATCCGACGCGGCTGCGCTGGTGACGCCGGATGCAATCTATGTGGCCGGCACGGTGTACAACAGCAACGAAACCACATCGGCCGGGGTGGTTAAGTACAACGGCGGGAACTTGGTTCTGCCGCCGCCTGTGATTGATGCCCCGCCGGAACTCGATCCGACGTTCGGTCCGGATAGCAACCCGGCCGGCACGATCAAGCAACTGTTTGGGCAGACTGTCACCATCGAAGATGTGACCACTCAGCGGGTCTTCGTCCCGAATATTGAAGACTATGAGGAGAAGATTCTACTCGTCGGCACGATCGGTCAGGCTCTCCAGCAAAACAACGGCGGCGCGATCGACCAGTTCGTCGCGCGTCTCAATGCTGACGGATCGCTCGACAACACGTTCGGATGGCTCTTAGAAAGTGGCGGCCGGGCCGGGTACTATTCCGTCGATTTCGGCAGCGGGTTCCTGTCCCAGCGCGCCGATTACGTCAATAAGGTCGTCGTCAATCCCGACAATACCATCACGCTCCTGGGTACAAGCTACGCGACCGATGAAAACAACATCCAGACCGATGGCCAAATCACCATCGCCCGCCTGACACAGAACGGCCTGCTGGATCTGACCTTCGGCGCCAGCGATGGCGAGGGCGGGCGCACGGGTAAGAACATGGTCGATCTGGCCGCCGACTCCAGCGAGAAAACGGTGGATGTCATAGTGCAGCCGATCACGGTTGGGCTAACCCAACAATACCAATACGTGGTGCTGTCTGAGGGGCAGTACAGCGGACGAGCAGGCGGTAAAACGGCTCTGTGGACGTACGATGGGCAGACTGCGTTCTTTGGCCTTTCCGGTTTCTACGATCCCAGCGGCCAGCAGACCATGATCGCCGCGGGCGCTGATAGCGGCGGTAATCTGTGGTTCCTGTCGCAGAGCTACGAAGACTACACCAACAACACGCATTTCACGTTGCAGCGAACCGAAGCGGCCGGCAATCCGGTCGGCGGTGCATACTTCTCCGATCCGTTCGGGCCGTCGGTTGGCAACAATTACTCCCTGACGGACATGGTCATCGGTCCGGACGACAAGGTCTATTTCACAGCCAGTGTAGATGATTTGCCCCCAGGCAGAGCGGGGGTTATCACAGCGCAGATCAGCGGCACGGGAATGGCGCAGACCGGTTCGGCCATATTCATCTCGCCGATTACCAGCCAGGGACCCGATCGCGCCATATTCAACGAAGCCACGCTCGACAGCGAAGGCAGACTCTTGATCGCTGGCCGGATTAACAATGGTAACGACGTCATGTTGTTCCGCACGGAAGCCGGTGGACTCACCGCCGACGTCACGTACGGCGATCAGGGATTTGCCTACTACGATAACTACGGCGAATTCAACAGCGGCCCGCACATCGGTGGGATCGCCGTACAGTCCGACGGCTTTATCATCATCGGCGGCGACGCGATCAACCGTCAGGCCAGCGGTCTGGACGGGCTGAACGCACCGTTCGCCGCCCGGTTTGATCCGACATCGCTGGGAGTGACCGATGGCGTTGAAAACGTATTGCCGGACAATTTTGATCCTTCCAACCTAGTGATCGATGATCCGGAAAACGCCAGCAACGGCCAGCAACTGCCAGGCTACCTGATCGTCGACCTAGTCCCGACGGTGCAGGCTGTGCCCCTCACGATCACCGGCACGTCGAACGACGACTCGATCACCATCACCCAGATCATCGGCCAAAACGGCGAGCCGCTGGTGCAGGTGCAAGTGAACACCGACGTGACCACCTACGACCCGGCCAGCATCTCCGAATACATCATCGACGGGTTCGGCGGGACCGACTCCATCAACTTCAGCCCGGCGGCGCATTTGCCGCTGACGATCAACGGGGAAGACGGCTTTACATTGCGGATTGGCTCGTCGGCGAACGAATTGGGGCAGATCACGCCGATCACCAGCGTTACGTCACCCAACGGCGCGGCGCAGTTGTTTGATAATAGCACGCCCGACGCCGGAGACGACTACATCCTGTACACGCCGACGAACGGCTCGTTCGGGCTGGACTCGTTCTCTTACACGGTGGGCGCGCCACAGGGCGCTGCGTCGCAGATCGCGCTGAGTGCTGATGAGATCACCGTCTCCATCAACGTCAGCAACATCAATGACGCCCCGGTGGCCGACCCCGAAACGCTCAGCGACAGCGCCGAGGATGCAACTCGCACGATCCTGGCGTCGGAGCTGCTGGGCAACGACGCGGCCGGTGCGTCGAACGAAAGCGGGCAGACGATCGTGATCACGTCCGTCAGCAACGCCGTCGGCGGAACCGTGGAGTTGCTGGCGAACGGCAACATCAAGTTTACCCCGACGCCCGACTACAACGGCCCTGCCGGCTTCGACTACACCATCACTGATGACGGCACAACCAATGGTGTGCCTGATCCGAAGTCGGCATCGGCGACTGCGACGTTCACCGTCACCGAAGTCAACGACGCCCCGACGGCCAACAACGACACGCCGACCAATATCGCCGAAGATTCTGGCGATTACGTCATCCCGTTCAGTGATTTGCTGGGCAACGATTCCAAAGGCCCACTCAACGAATCCGGCCAGACCCTGACCATTACCGGAGTCAGCAACGCAGTGGGCGGCACGGTGAAGATCGTCGGCAGCACGGTGGTGTTCACCCCGACCGCCGACTACAACGGCGCGGCCAGCTTCAAGTACACCGTGTCCGACGACGGCACGACCAATGCCGTGCCTGATTTCAAGACCTCGCTGGGCACGGCCAGCTTCTCTGTCACGCCGGTGAACGATCAACCGACGGCCAACGCCGGCGGGCCTTACACGGTCACATCGGGCCAGACGATCTCGCTCAACGGCTCGGCGACGGACGTCGATCTGCCGAACGACGTGCTCACCTACAAGTGGGATCTGGACGGCGACGGCATCTTCGGCGAAACCGGCGCGTCGGCCGTCAATGGCGATGAAACTGGCGCAACGCCGTCATTCAAAGCTCCCAGCGTTGCGTCGCAGACCAGCTACTCGGTCTCCCTGAAGGTCACCGACAGCGGGAACCTCAGCGACACCAAGTCGGTCAACATCACCATCAATCCCTTGGCGACCGACACCAAGCTGACAGGCACGGTCATCGGCACCACCGGCTCGTACAATAACAACGGCAATACCCGCGAGAAGGCCTTCGATGGCAACCCGAACACCTTCTTCCAGCCGCCACAGGGTAGCAATCTGATCGCCTGGGTCGGCCTAGATTTCGGTGCTGCGACGCCGAAGACCATCACGCAGGTGAAACTGCTGCCCAAGGCCGGCACGGCTGGCAGCCTGGTGTTCGGACAGGTTCAGGCGTCCAACGATCCGACATTTAAGACCGGCGTGACCGTGCTGTCCACGTTGCTGACGGTGTCGTCGTCGGGCTACACCACGATCAACATTTCCAACCCCAACGGCTTCCGGGCCGTGCGGTTTGTCGGGACGATCGGGTCGAACTTCAACATTGCCGAGATGGAGGTTTACGGGAAGACGCCGGTTCCGGACACGGTCAAGCCGACCAAGCCGGGCAAGCCGACCGCGTCGTCGATCGGTCTTACCTCGCTGAAGCTCAACTGGGCCGCCAGCACCGATGCGTACGGCGTGAAGGGGTACAACATCTACCGCGATGGCAACCTCATCGGCACGAGCACCGATACGTCGTACACCGATACGAACCTCAAGCCGGGTACGACTTACTCGTATACGGTTCGGGCGTTCGACGCAGTGCCGAATACTTCGGATCCGAGCGATGCGCTGAGCGTCAAGACGGTCATCGACAGCACCCCGCCGAGCAAGCCGGGCAAGCCCAGGGCCACGTCGATCACCCGGACGAGCCTGACGCTAAGCTGGACCGCCAGCACGGATAACGTCGCGGTGGTGAAGTACTTCATCTACCAGAACGGCGTGAAGATCGGCGAAAGCACGACCCCGTCGTTCAACGTCATCAACCTGACGCGGAACACCACCTACACGTTCACGGTGGCGGCGCTGGACATCAGTAACAACATGTCGGTGCTGAGCGACCCGCTGGCGGTGAAGACGAGCAACTAAGAGGGCTTGGCCTTCAAGAAGCGATGTGGATTGAATCATTGACGATCAGGCCATAGACGATTGGAAGAAAGGTCTTTCAATCGTCAATGGCCCGATCGCCAATGGATCGATCCCGCCTCCCTCGCTTTATCGGATCGATCATCCGCGTTAGTCTGCCCACATCATGAAACGTCACGATCGACGAGTGCTGGCCAACTGCGTGCTGTTCGGCACGCTGGTGACGGCCGCCGTCGTGGTGATGGACCTTTTTGGCCTGCTCGCGCCGGCCGAAAACTGGATGTACGACCAGCGGGCGCGTCACTTCCAGTTCTTTCAGCCTCCGCCGACCGACAAACTGGTTCATCTCGACATCGACGACAAGGCATTGGACAGCATCGGTCGCTGGCCGTGGCCGCGGACGAAACTGGCGCAGATCATCGACGAACTGCATACCGCGGGCGCGAAGGCGATCGGGCTGGACATCCTCTTTGCCGATCCGCAGGAGCCGGATTGGAAGCCAGCCGTTGAAAACGAGCCTACCGACCGATTCGTCAAGGTGGACCACGATGCCAATCTCGCCGCAGCCATCAAGCGGTCGGGACATGTCATTCTCCCCGCGTCATTTGCCCTCGAACTGCCGGCCCGTGATACGGTCCTGCAGGCCGCCGTCGCGGAAATGACCGACGACATTGAGCTGAGTGAATCGCAACTGGCCGACCGCATCGCCATGCGTTTTCCGCGCGACGCCGCTGAGCGCGGATCGCTCACCGACCTGTATCTTTCTGCCCGTCGTCAGGCGGCTTTCCGGCTGATTGAAAAGGAGTTGCGTCGCGGCGATTGCCCGGTCGATCAGCTCCGCCAGCGATTGATCCGCAAGCAGGATGCAAGCGTCAACTCTCCTCTGTCGCGCCTAATCGACGAGCAGTATGAACGCTTCCAGGCCGTCGAGCGCGTGGCGGGATTCGGCACGCCGATTCACAACAGCGAATTCAACCTCGTGCCAGCCAGCGTGAAGCTGCCGCCGGTCGATGTGTTGGCCCGGGTTCAAGCCGCCACCGCGTTTGTTGATTTTGAATTTACGCTCTCGCGCGACGGCGTGCTGCGAACGCAGCCGTTGTTGCTGCAGAGCGGCGGGAAAATCTATCCGCAACTGGGATTAGCCCTCGCGCTGCAGTATTTCAACGTCACCTTGGAACAGGCGTCGATCGCCCGTGGCTCGGTCACGATTCATACTCCGGACGGAAAAGACATTGTGCTGCCGACCAGCGAGATTCACTCCGAATCCCTCGGCCGCCCGGTGGATACGATTTTCAATATCCCTTGGTGCGGCACCAAGGTGTGGGAGACGATGTACGATTGGCCGGAGCATAAGAAAAAGCTCCAACACATCAGCCTGAGTTTCGTGGGAGAGATTGAGAACACGCGTCAGAAATTAATTCGCACCAATCGCACGAGCGATCGCGCAATGGCGCTGATCAACAGGTTTCTCGGACGCAAACCCTCACCCGCACTGGCCGAGGAAGACGTTGACGGGCGTGTCCTTGAAATCAACAGCGCGCTCGCGGAGGGCAAGGAGTTTTTTGATGCGTTCCGGGCCACACCGCCCCAATCGCTCGACGAGGAAGGGAAGATGGTTCTCGCCGCCGCCAACGATCTGGAGGCGATCCGGCGGGAGAATACGTTGCAGGCGGCCCAACTCAGGTCGCTGCGGTCGCAACTGAGGACCATGGTTCAAGGTCGCGCCGCCCTGATCGGCTGGACCGCCACCGGCCACCAGGATGCCGTGCCAACCAGCCTGCATGCGCAGTGTCCGGGGGTGGTTGCTCACGGTGCAATCTTTAACGCGATCATCACCCAGACCTTCTGGACCGTCGCGCCACGGTGGACCACGATCGCTCTGACGATCGCCTTGGGCGCGATTACCGCGGTTGTGGCGTGGAAGTTTTCGCCCTTCGGGGCGTTCTTGATTACATCGGTTTTCGGCATGGGGTATGTGGCGTTCAACGGGCTGTACTTGTTCGATCACCATGCCCTCATCGTCGGCTTAGCCGCGCCACAGGTGGCGATGGCGGGCGTGTGGACGGGTTGCTCGCTTGGGCGCATCGTGATCGAGCAGGCCGAGCGCGCCCGCGTCACCAAGCGGCTGGGCTCCTACACCGATCCGCGGCTGGTGAGTTACGTGCTAGAAAAAGAAGACGATCACCTGCTCAAAGGCGAAACCCGCGAGCTCACAGTCTGCTTCAGCGATATGGCCGGCTTCACCAGTCTCTCGGAAAAGCTCGGGCAGGACATCGTGCCCATTCTGAACGAGTATCTCACGCTGATGGTTCCGGTGATCCGCGCCCAGGGCGGGTACGTGAACAAGTTCCTTGGCGATGGGATCATGTACTTCTTCGGCGCGCCCTATCCCACCGAGCACCACGCCGAGCAGGCGGTGGAAACGGCATTGCTGATGCAAAAGGCGATCACGCTGTTCAACCAGTCGCTGACCGCTCGCGGTTTGCCCAACGTGAAAGTGCGGATCGGTATCAACACCGGCGAGATGGTCGTCGGCGACGCCGGCGCGCACGACGCCGCCGACTACACCGTGCTCGGCGATAACGTGAACTTCGCCTCCCGTCTGGAGTCGGGCAACAAGCAACTCGGCACGCTGATCCTGATGAGCGCCCGCACGGCCGAGTTGGCGGGGGACCGATTCCTGCTTCGCCCGATCGGGGCGCTGCAAGTGGTCGGAAAGACCGAAGGCGTGATGACCTATTCCCTGACCGGCTACGCCGCCGACGCTGACGACAAGGACCGCCGGTTGGTGGAATTGACGAAGAAGTTGGTCGATTCTTTCCGCGGGAAGGATTTCCTCGCCGCCAGGGAAGCCGCCGACACAATGGACGCCGAGTTCGGCGATTCGATCCTGACGGGCCTGTACCGCAATCTGTGCAATTTCTACACCACCAATCCGCCGGCCGACCCGTTTGATGGCAAGATTGTGTTTACTGAGAAGTAAGTGTGATTCGTTCCTCTTTCGGTACGCCGGGAGAGGTGGTAATGCTTTGAAATTCAGGCGCCTTCCGTTAGCCTAAACCGGTTCACTTCAACCGATGGCCGATTCCTACGACTCAATTTCGTCCGAGCAGATGCGGATGGTGCTCGACCTGTCGCGCATGCTTACGGTCACCAGCGATCTCGATCTGCTGCTGATGCACCTGGCCGAGGCCGGCACGCGGATGATGGAATGCGCTCGGAACAGCATCTTTCTGCACGATCCCAAAACCCATCAGCTTTGGACCAAGGTTGCACTGCAGTCGGCTGAAATCCGCGTCCCGCAGTCGGCCGGGATTGTTGGGCATGTGTTTACCACCAACACGCTCCTGCACGTACCCGATCCGTATCACGACGCGCGGTTCAATCAGGAAGTCGATCGCAAAACCGGATTCGTCACTCACAACCTGCTGACCGCGCCAATGGTCGGCATTGACGGCCAGCCCGTGGGCGTCATCCAGGCGGTTAATAAAAACTCCGGCGCGTTCAGTGAAACCGACATGTCGCTGCTGCAACTGCTGGCCGACCACGCGGGTGTGGCGATCCAGCGGTACAACCTGCAGAAGGCCGCGCTGGAAAGTGTCGCGCTCCGCCGCGAGATGGACCTGGCTAAGCGGGTGCAGGAGGCGCTGATCCCCGCAACCTCGCCGGTGGTGGACGGGCTCGATGTCGTCGGCTGGACGCGGGCGGCGTCGATCACCGGGGGCGATTGCTTCGATCTCTGGACCCTTCCCGACGGCCGGCTGGCGATTTTCCTTGGCGATGCATCGGGGCACGGCATCGCGCCAGCGCTGGTGGTATCGCAGGTACGCACGCTCATTCGCGCTCTGGTGCATTTTGAGTCCAACCCCAGCAAACTGCTGGCCTGTGTGAATGAGCGCATGCACCACGATTTGCAGGACGGTCAGTTCATTACCGTCTTCCTCGGCTACCTCGACAGCACTGGCCGCCTGGAATGGACCAGTGCCGGGCAAGGCCCGATCCTCGTTCGCCCATCGGCCAACGAGCCGGTCAAGATCCTCGACACCCCCGGTTATCCGATCGGCTTCACGCCGACCTGGCCGGACTCGCCCGGCGAGCCGCTGCAACTGCACCCCGGCGGGTGCCTGCTGGCCTGCAGCGACGGCATCTACGAAGCCATGGACGCCAACAACGATCTATACGGGCACGAGAAAGTTGTCTCCCTTCTCGAAAGCAACCTGGCCGAGAAACCGCAGCAGACAGTCGAAGCCATCCGCGTCGCCGTCGATGCCTGGCAGGGTAAGGAAGAACCCAACGACGATCAGACGATCGTCGCGGTGCATCGGGTATGAATTGAATCGCATAGGTTTGGCTCCCTCGCCCGGTACGCCGGGAGAGGGTTGGGGTGAGGGTTCTGCTTCCAATGCAAATCGTCCACGAATAGCACGAATTTTCACGAATAGAGAATTGATTCGTGAAGATTCTTGCTATTCGTGGACTTCTTTTGCTGACGCGGAAAAAACCCTCACCCTGCCCTATCCCGGCGTACCGGGAGTGGAATTCATGTGATCATCTTGGCGGCTCAATTTCTGCCCAAGGCAACGTGTTGTTGTCGATCGGTCGCTCCTGCCTGTATCCTATTGCCCAACCAACGCCACCGGATCGAGCCGCCGATGAGTAGTGACATTCTTGCGACCATCCCGCTGTTCCGCGACCTGACGCCGGCACAGCGGGAGGAGTTGTTCCAATCGCTCCGCCACGAGAAAATCGCCCCCGCGCAGCCGATCTTCTGGGTCGGTGACTTGGGCGCGACGTTCTACGTCGTTCAGGAAGGGCGGATCGCGCTCTCCTGTCCCGACGAGACCGGTCAGGACATCACGCTCGCTGAACTCGGGCCCGGGCAATTTTTCGGCGAGCTTTCCCTCCTCGATGGCGGGCGACGAACCGCGACCGCGCGGGCGATCACCAATGCCCACTTACTCTCGCTCGATCGTGCGGAATTCACCCAATTCCTGCTCAAACACCCCGCCGCCACGCTGCAGATCATCTCCGAGCTCGGCCGGCGGCAGCGGGAGATGGTCGACAAGCTTCGCGGCGTGGTAAACGTCAATCAGGCGATCAAGGAACACAATACCCGCTGGACCCGCATCGCCGATGCGATCGCATCCATCAGCGCCAGCCGGGGGTTCGTGTTGATCCATCTGGTCTGCGTCGTGTTGTGGGTGAGCGTCAATCTGATCCTAGGCGCGAAGGGACCTGATCCGTACCCGTTCCAATTTCTGGCGATGTTCGCTTCGCTGGAGGCGATTTTCCTGTCGATCTTTGTCCTCATCAGCCAGAACCGCCAAAGCGATAAAGACCGTATCCGGGCGGACTTAGACTATCAGGTCAACCTCAAGGCCCATGTCGAAGTCATGCAACTGCACCACAAGATCGACGAGCTGAAAGCATTGGTGGAGCGTGAGAAGGATTCGGTCTAAGCTTGGTTGTGATACAAAGTAGCATGGGCGTCTCGCCCATGTCCGGCATTGCTGAATACAGGCGAGACGCCCGTGCTACAGACGAGGAGCGATTTGATGTTTCACCGCATGACCATGCTGGCCTTGGTGTTGGTGCCCGCGATGGCGGTCGCGCAGACATCGACTGCGCCCACGACCCAACCCGAGTGCTGCGAAGTCCCCGGCCGACTGAATCTGATAAGCCGCGCGTCGGGGCAGATCAATCCCCCGCCGTCCACCCAGCCGTCTACCCGCGAGGGAATGGTCTGGATCGCCGGCGGGGAGTTCAGCATGGGCAGCAACGATCCGCTGGCCCGCGATGACGAGCAGCCCGTTCACCGCGTGCGGGTAGACGGGTTCTGGATCGATCAGACCGAAGTCACCAACGCCCAGTTCGCCAAGTTCGTAAAAGAAACCAAGTACGTGACCGTCGCCGAGCGGCCTGTGGTGTGGGAAGAGATGAAAAAGCAACTTCCCGCCGGCACGCCAAAGCCCGATGATGCAATGCTCAAGCCCGGCTCGCTGTTGTTCACCCCGCCGGACCATCCGGTGGACCTGCGTCAGTATCAACTGTGGTGGAGTTGGACGCTGGGCACGGACTGGCGACACCCCGAAGGCCCTGCCAGCAACCTCGACGGAAAAGACAACCTGCCCGTCGTCCATGTCGCGTTTGAAGATGCGTTGGCCTACTGCAAGTGGGCGGGCAAATCGCTGCCGACCGAGGCGCAGTGGGAATACGCCGCCCGCGGCGGGCTTGATGGCAAGGTCAACGTCTGGGGCAACGAGCCCGTCGACGGCAAGCGCGCCAACACCTGGCAGGGGCATTTCCCCGATAAAAACACCGCCGAGGACGGCTTCCCTCGCGTCGCCCCGGTGAAAAGTTTCCCCGCCAACGGCTACGGCCTGTACGACATGGCGGGTAACGTGTGGGAGTGGTGCAGCGATCTGTACCGCCCCGATCAGTACGCGCTGGAAGTCGCCGCCGCCGGGCCGGGGAAAGTCATCGTCAATCCGAAGGGCCCTGAAAAGTCATTCGATCCGCGCAACCCCGACGCCCCCGAAAGCCGTGTGCATCGAGGCGGATCATTCCTGTGCAGCGACGCGTATTGCGCCTCCTATCGCCCCAGCGCCCGCATGGCCGTTCCGCCGGATACGGGAATGCAGCACTTGGGCTTCCGCTGCGTGATGTCAGAGAACGCGAGAAAGTCGCAGCCGAGTGTGCCGACCACCGGCGATGCAAATTCTTCGCCTGCTAAGTGATTCCCTGCACGATTGTTTCCCGTACCACGGGCCTCTGGCCCGTGCCGGATGCGCTTGGTTCTCAGAAACTCGAATTACTTGGAAGTATTGCATCAATGGCACGGGCTAGAGGCCCGTGGTACGGGAAAATGTTTCAAGCCCGGTCGCCTTTGCATTTCATACACAATGACGATCCGCGCCTTTTGTCCATCAACTGGCAACATCTCCGCTGTTGCGGGGTTGCAAGTCAGTCCAAATAGGTTGAAATCGCAAAGCCTAAAACGTTGCAAAGGAGCAATCACCGCGTGACGACAGACGACCGGCCGAACATTCTGATCCTGATGACCGATCAGCAGAGCCACAACCTGCTGTCGTGCGCGGGAACGTCGTGGGTATCCACGCCCGCGCTGGACCGGCTGGCGGCCGGTGGGGTGCGGATGACGCGCGCGTACTGCGCCAATCCCGTTTGTATCCCGTCGCGGTTCACGATGTTCACCGGCCGGATGCCTTCGGCGATCGGCATGCGCGGCAATGGCGGGCCGAACCTAACCCCGCTGTCGCCCGAGCATGATCAGGCCAGCCTCGGCCATGTGCTTCGCCGGGCCGGTTACCAAACGCTCTACGGCGGGAAGGTTCATCTGCCGGTTGATCTGACGCCCGAACGAATCGGCTTTGAATATTTTTGCTCCGACGAGCGCGAGACGCTGGCGAAAGAGACTGCCGACCTCATTCGCGAAAAGAGGAACACGCGCTGGGCGATGGTTGCCAGCCTGATCAACCCCCACGATATCTGCTATCAGGCCATCCGGCACTTTGCTGCGGGGGATGACGAACTGCGGATCCTCAAAAACGGCAAGACCGAACTCCGGAACCTCGATGAAGCGATCGAGCCTCCGCCGGGCGTTGATCGAGAGACCTTTTTGCGTGACTACCTTCCACCGTTGCCGGCTAATTTCGATATCCAGCCGGACGAGCCGGAGCTGATCACCACCATCCTCGCGATGCGGCCGTTCAAGCTCAAAGCGCGCCAGCAATGGGGCGAGACGGATTGGCGTCTGCACCGGTGGGCGTACGCCCGGCTGATGGAGCGCGCGGACCGACAGATCGGCCAGATCCTGGACGCATTGGCCGAGAGCGGGTGCGAGCAGAACACGCTGGTGATCATGACGAGCGATCACGGCGATCACGCCGGCTCGCATCGGCTGGAACACAAGACGTTCTTCTATGACGAGGCCGCCCGCGTGCCGTGGATCATGCGCCTGCCCGGCCGCATCCCGGCTGGCGCGGTGCGGGAGGACGTGATGGTCGCAACCGGCTTGGATCTGATGGCCACCTGCTGCGACTACGCCGGAGCGGCGATGCCCTCGCATTGCCTCGGCGTCAGCCAGCGCCCTGCCGCCGAGGGCCGGGCCGGCCCGGTGCGCACGCTATGCTACGGCGAAAACGCCGTCAGCCGGATGGTCGTCACTTCACGCTGGAAATATGTCCGCTACGACCACGGCCAAAACGCCGAGCAGTTATACGATCTGGCCAACGACCCCAGGGAACAACGCAATCACGCTCACGATCCGGCCCATCGTGCCACGTTTGAAAACATGCAACTTCAGCTCCAGAGCGAAATGGCGCAGCATCAAGCCGTTGCGATCAGACCCGTGCCGCCACCCCCATCGGCTAACGCGGATTAAGCCCAAACTTGCGCCCGTTCGTCATCTGAGCACAACGACGTTTCGATTGATCCCGCGAAGGATCAGCGACATTTGGCGGTTCTTGAAATTCAGCCGATTTGTGGCGTCCCGGGAATCCTCGGATTACCTCGGATTGACGCGACTGGATTCACTGGGATCCGCATAAGTCCATAAAAAAACCCGTCTTGCGACGGGTTTAATGCCCAGGACATGCTGGTTTTCTGCGAAATTTCGCTGAAAACGCGGTCCGACTAACCCCGACGCTCCTCAATTATACGCAAAAGGGCTAGTTCACGGGGTTAGTCATTCGAATTGCATTTGTTGGTCCTTGCAGAACCGGCGTACCGCCCGCCGTTCGTGGCTATACCTCGTAACCAACCAACTTACGGTTCTCAGCATTTCCGGTGAAAGGGCATGAAGTTGCTGGACGAGGGGAGTCTTAGAGTTAATGATAGTGGCGGCTTGCGCTTCAAATCGGACGCTCGCCTCAACGTTGGCACGTCGATGATTCGGGGCTTGGGCGAGCGTTTTCGATTAACAATGTATTACTTGGATTGGCTCAAGCGACAGTACAGTGAGACTTGGAAGGTGGTTGCGCGGGAATCATCTCCTGAGAAGCCCTTCATTAGCTTTGCCAACAGCGGTATTACGGGCGGCGACGACGCGCTGGCCGCCTATCACGACTACGCCCGCCTCAATGTACCGAAGGGTACCCATGTCAGCTTCAATACTCGTGGCATGACACGAATACATGACGCTCGCATTTCGCCGGAGACGGAATGTCTCCCCAGAACAAAGTTTACGGGGTTAGTTTTTGCGCGGGGTTAGTTCGGGGTTAGTCGCTTTTTCTGTCCCAAGTATCTCACGGGACAAGACTTAAGCGCAATAAAAAACCCGTCTTGCGACGGGTTAGATGCCCAGGACAGGACACCGTTAGAACCCGTCGAAATCTTTGCCCGTAGTGTACAGTCGATCCCGTTGGCCATACGCCGCCTGATCGCGGCTGCTTAGGAGAATGCTGGAAAGAGATCTACTTTTGCGCTTGTGTTTATCGAAAACGGTACATAAAATACTATGAACGTTTATCACTTAAACACGAGGAATTCACTATGCTGACCGCCGAACAGAAACAACAACGCCGTCTTTCGATCGGGTCGTCCGACGTCTCAGCCCTGCTGGGGGTGTCACCGTGGAAGACGGCGTACGACCTCTGGCTGGACAAGACCGGCCGGGTACCGGATGTCGAAGAGTCTGCTTGGACCGAGACCGGCAGCTGGCTGGAGCCGGCCGTCCTCAGCAAGTTCGAGATGGAGTACGGTCCCATCGAGCGGGCCAAGCTGGTCGTCCGGCCGGAGCTGAACCTGGCCGTCAACGTCGACGCCGTCCTGTTGGCGACCAATGAGCCGGTGGAAGCCAAGACGGCCGGGCTGTTCGGGCCGTTGTCGCCGGAGTGGGGCGAGGCGGGCACCGAGGGCGTGCCGGTCCAGTACATCGTGCAGGCCCACGCCCACATGATCGCGATGGACGCCAAGCTCTGTTACGTCCCGGCGCTGCTGACCGGGCACGGGTTCACCGTCTACAAGGTCAAGCGGTCGGACAAGCTCACCGGCATCATCCTGCGATCGATCGAGAAGTTCTGGAACGACCACGTTCTGAAGGACGTTCCCCCGGACAACAGCAAGCCCACCCCCGACATCATCAAGATGACCCGCCGGGTACCGGGCAAGGTGGCGATCATCCCGGCGGTGCTGAAAGAGGAATACGACGCGGCGAAGTCCGAGCACACCGCCGCCGAGAAGCGCTACAAGGAAGCCGTCGCCGCCATCCGCGCGATGGATCCGGACGCCGAGGCGTTTGACTTCCTCGACGACGCCAAGTGGATCACTGACTACGAACAAGGCCGGATGAATCTCGACGCAAAAGCGCTCGAGGCGACTCACCCGGAGATTTACCAACGGTTCGCCCGCGAATCCCGGTACCGCGTCATGCGCGTATCGAAGCGGGCCTAAGGAGTTTGAGTATGAGCACTACACAGAGCAACCCACCGTCCCAGATGGCGAAGGTGGACCGCGTCTTTAACCCTCTCGCGCCCGTCGGCAACGCCGGCACGATGAAGACCCTGATGAATTCGATGCAGGCGCAGATCGCCGAGATCCTGCCGAAGCACGTGCGGGTCGAACGAATCATGAAGTCGGCGCTGGTGGCGATCAACCGCCAGCCGAAGCTGCTGGAATGTACGCAGCAGTCCGTGATGAAGTCGATCATGGAAGCCAGCGAGCTCGGTCTGGACCCCAGCGGCGGCACGCTCGGCCAGGGCTACCTCGTTCCCTTCAACAACAAGGTGAAGGACGGCAACGGCCGGGAGCAATGGCTTCTGCAGGCGACGTTCATTCCCGGCTACCGCGGCCTGTGCGACCTGGCCCGGCGCGGCGGCGAGGTTCGTCGGATCGAATCACACGTCGTCTACCGCGGCGATGAGTTCGATTACGAGATGGGCACCAACAGCAAGTTGAAGCACATCCGGCGCGACGAGAACGAGCTGGATAAGGACATCTCGCACGGCTATGCGATCGCGTGGCTCAGCCAGGAGGACTACCAGTTCGAGGTGATGACCCGCAAGCAGATCGACAAGATCCGCGAGCGGTCCAAGTCCAAGAACAACGGTCCGTGGGTGACCGACTTCGCGGAGATGTGCCGCAAGACGCTCATCCGCCGCTTGATCAAGTACCTGCCGATCAGCTCCGAGCGCCTCGCCCGCGCGGTGGAACTCAGTGATGACAATGAGTTCGGGACCGTGATCGCCGGGCAACTGGTCGACTCGGCCAACCGCGCGACGCCGCAGCTCCCGCCGCAGACCGCCGGCGACCAGCTCGCCAGCCGGATCATGGGTGACGACGGAGGGCAGACGATCGACACGTCGGACGCTCAGGACGCTCCCGGCGATGATCAGCTGCAGCAGGGCGGAGACGATGGCCAACAGGTCGATGGCGGCAGCGGCCAGCAGGGCGGGGATGAACCGCCGAAGGAGGCGAAGGGGAACGGCCCGGCCGTGGACTTCGTCGACTACGGCAACTTCTACGAGGCCTGCACGACGGCCGCCGTGGACGTCGGCATGCCCGGGCCTGAGTTTGAGAAGCAGGTCAAGGCCTGGCTGGTGGAATCGGGCAAGGTCGGGAAGCCTGCCGAGACCACGACGCGGGCGCGGATGAAGTTCTACCAGTCGATCAAGGACTGGAAGCCCAAGGTCTAACGCAGTCTGTGTAGTGCTCGCCCCGGCGCGCGGGTAGTTCGGCGCGCCGGGGCTTCTGTCGTTTCATCTCGTTCTGATAGGGCAAGGGCATGGCTGACGAAAAGCCTGAAAAATACTGGTACCTCCAGTTTGAGCCAGGCGACTGGATGAAGGACCCCCGTCTTTCAATGTGCTCTCCCGCCACGCGCGGCATCTGGATCGACGCGATATGCGCAATGCACTCATCCGATAGGAGTGGTTCACTGACAGGAACGCCTGACCAATTGGCACGCGTCCTGCGCTGCACTCCGTCCGAAGTGCTTTCCGCGATAGGCGAAATCGAATCCACCAAGACCGCCGATGTCCGGAGAAGTAACGGGCTTGTCACGCTCATCAATCGTCGCATGCAACGCGAGTATCAAGCGAGACTTAACGACAGGGAGCGACAGCGTCGTCGGCGTGGTCACGCTGGTGTCACGCCGGATTCCTCGACAGAGTCAGAGTCATATCCAGATTCAGAACCCAAAAAAGCGCGCGCAGAGGCTCCGCCAAAACCGCCGCCGGATGAACCCGAGGAACCGACCGAAACCGATCCACCGCCCGAGGTCCAAACCTCGATCGCGAACGGGCATCCGTCGGCTGCCGCGGGCTTCCTCGACGATGCCGAGCTGATCGAGCGTGAGCTGAACGCGCGGATCGCCGCCGAATCAGGCACCGCCGATGACACCGACGCAGCTGATCCCGCCGGCCCGCTCGCCGAGGAACCCCTCGCCCGCGCCAACGGACGGCGGAAGGTGGCGTTAGCCGGCACCGCCGAAACGCCCGGGCTGAAGCTCGCGCTGCAGTCGCTCTCGGACTGGTCCGAAGCGGCACCGACTGCGGGAGGGCGGGCCAAGCCCCTTATGCCGGAAATGAACGAGCACAACCCGGTCTACCGGATGCTCGCCGACTTGGCCCGCGCCGCGCCGACGATCCTCTGGCGCGGTTCGCAGGTCGCGTCCCACACCCTGATCCCCCAGGCGATTCAGGCACTGCGGGCGAAGGGCAAGGAATTCACGTCGGCCAAGTTCGCCTGCGGCTGCGTGAAGAGTGAATTGATCCACTGGTCGGAAGCCGGCGTATCGATGCCCGGCGGCAAGACCGCAGTCCCTCAAGCTCCCAAAGCAGGAAGGTGGTAACCATGCACATGAAAGCAAACCAATCGACTCACCTGATGGACCCGATCGCCGGCCAGTTCGACCGGCTTCCACCGCACTCGACCGAGGCGGAGATGTGCCTGTTGGCGTCGATGATGCTCGATAGCACCATGCTCGGCGAAGTCGCCCAGATCGTCAGCGGCGAGGCGTTCTATCAGGCCGATCACCAGATCGTCTTCGACCTCCTGATCCAGCTCTACCGCGACAACCGCGCGGTCGACGCCGTCATCCTGAGGGAGGAGCTCGGCAAGCGGCAGGTCCTCGACGAGATCGGCGGCACCGCCTACCTCGCCCAGATCCTCGCATCGGTGCCGTCGGCAGCCCACGGAGTTCACTATGCCGGCATCGTCCGCGAGAAGCACATGCTCCGGCAGCTGATCGCCGCGAGCAATGACATCCTGCGCGACGCCTACGCCCCGCACGAGGACGCCGCACAGGTGGCTGACCGGGCCCAACGCCGGATCTTCGAAGTGACCGAGGCCAAGGCGAAGCGGCAGATCTCCGCGGGCGCCGACGTGCTGCAGCAGGTCTTCGAGTCGATGGACGACAAGGAAACCCGCGGGCTCGAGACCGGCTTCTTCGAGCTGGACGACATGCTCAACGGGCTGCAGGGCGGCGACGTCATCATTGTGGCGGCCCGGCCGTCGATGGGGAAGACGGCCTTCGCGATGAACATCATCGACAACATCTGCGTCCACCACGCCAAGCCAGCGGCGATCTTCTCGATGGAGATGAGCAAGGAGCAGCTGACGCAGCGGCGGATCTGTTCGCACGGCCGCATCAACTCCGAGCGGATGCGCAAGCGAACCCTGACGGCCGACGACTACGCCAAGATCGCGTACGCCACCGCGGAGCTGAAGAAGGCGCCGCTCTGGATCGACGACTCGTCCACCCTAACCGTCCTGGAACTTCGTGCCCGGGCCCGCCAGCTAAAACGCCAGCACGACATCCAGGCGATCATGATCGACTACATGCAGCTGATGGACGCGCCGGGCGTCGAAAGCCGGCAGCAGCAGATCAGCGAGATCAGCCGCGGCATCAAGAGTATCGCCCGTGAGCTGAACGTCCCGATCGTCTGCCTGTCGCAGTTGAACCGGCAGGCCGAAGCCCGCGACGGACACCGCCCGCGCATGAGCGACTTGCGCGAGTCGGGCGCGATCGAGCAGGACGCCGACGTGATCATGTTCCTGCACCGCGAGGACTACTTCCACCAGGGCGAGGCGACGTACAAGAAGAATCACGAGTGCGAGGTGATCATCGCCAAGCAGCGGCAGGGGCCGACCGGCATGGTCCGGCTGCGGAGCATGCTGCAGTACGTGAAGTTTGAGAACGCGAGCGGGCAGATTGATCCCGAGATGTTCTAGTCAGGAGGGGTGATGGCCGATTCCAGTCTATTCCCGACGTACAGGCCGGAGCGCCGCAAGTTCCGGAAGCGCGCCAGATCCACCGGCCCGGAGTTCGAAAGCCTGATCCAGCTGTCGGCCCGGTCGTGCCCGCGGCTGGCGATCGAGCAGCTGCCGCGCGCCGGGGCTCAGTTCATCGGGCCGGGTAAGTACATCCCCAAGCCCGTGCCGTGCGACTTCATCGGCGTGATCGCCGGCATGCCGTTGTTTTTCGACGCCAAAAGCAATCAAGGGGAGAACGCCTTCAAGGACTGGAATAACCCGTCGGTCGTGAAACCTCATCAACGGGAATTCCTGATCCGAATGGGCAGGGCGGGCGCGGTGTCGGGGATCCTCGCCGAGGCCAGCGACATGGCCCGGGTGTATTGGATGCCCTGGCAAGTCTTGCTGCAACTGACGCCGAGCTTCCCTTGGGACGATCCGCGGCTGTACTTGGTTGACTACGTGCGGCTCGGCCAGGTGCTGCGCTTTCAGTCGTTAGTCGGATGGGCATTGCTTCAAGCGGCGAAACACGCTGGATGATCGCGCAACAGGGAAACGGAGTTCATAGATGTTGAGTGCCCGCCGCGAATGCTGCCACAACTGCAAACTCGATTACCCCGCGTATTACATGAGCACGCGCGCCGTTGTGTTCTGGAAGTTCGGCCAGCGCCGGATCCGCCGCGAGCGGTGGTGTTCCGACTGCTCGATCAACGAGAACTTCCTGTCGGACAAGCCATCGACGACTCCGCCACCGAAAGAAGAATACGTCCCTGGCGTCGTCGCGATACGCCCGCCCGGTCGGTACGGGCCGTCGCCCCTGCACACTTACCTTGAAGCGTTCCGGAAGGTCGCCCGGTTCGCCGACATCCACGCCTTCGCGAAGAACGTGCAGATCGCGGCCGACATCGTCGGGATGACGCAGGCCGAGCTGAACGCCATCGAAACCGTCGAGCTGCAGCGGGCCAAGGTGAAGAAGATCGAGCGGACCACCCTCTGGTGGCGGCGGAATTTTCTGCGGCAAATCCTCGACTGGACCCCTGCCAAGCGGCTGGTTTCCGCCCCCAAAGCGCTGCCCATCAACAGGTTACGGCAGTCCGTCCCCGCCTCAGCTTCGTTATAAAATCAATATAAACTTTCATATTGCATTGTGTATCGAATACGATAATATATCTGACATGAGCACTACATCGTATTTCCTCCCGCGTCATGCCGCCCGCCTCGTGACCGAAGTCCCGAACCTCGAAGAGACGGTTTGGAACATGGCCGTCGAAATGCTCGACGGCGAACTCTGTCAGGGGTTTGAAACCGACTCGACCCTCGTCGACGACGCGATCGCCGAAACGTTCAAGAAGCGTGAGCAGATCGCCGATCGCCTCTGCCGCCGCAACCCGGCCGCTTCAAGTCGGTCGATTGACGCCGCCGTCGCTGACATCGTCACGCTTAAGAACCTTCAGGAAATGGCGGGGGAGTTGGTCGACCCGACGCCCGCTCCGTCGATCACGATGAAGGCCCCGACCGCCGCGGCCGATGCCGTCATCTACACCGACGACATGATCCCCTTCTGAACCATGACATAACCCCGGTCGGGGCGGGTGAACGCGTCGCCCGCTCCGGCCATTTTCAAACCAACGCGTAGGGAGCACACACAATGGCACACAAAATTTCACAAGTTAGCGGCCGGGCCGAGGCGATGTACGCGATCACCCCGGCATGGCACGGGCTCGGCGTCACCGTCGATCACGCCCCGACCAGCCGCGAAGCGTTTAAGCTCGCCGGGCTCGACTGGGACGTTGAGACCCGCGAGCTGTTCTTCGCCGGCATCGGTGACAACGGCCAGCCGACCTACAACCCGGTGGCCGATCGCGTCGCGACGGTGCGGACGGACAACGGCCTCTGCCTCGGCGTCGTCGGCAAGCAGTACAAGGTCGTCCAGAATTCCGAGCTGTTCACCTGGTGCGACCAGCTCGTCGGCAGCGGCGACGTCCGCTACGAATCGGCCGGCGCGCTGAAGGACGGCCGCATCGTCTGCGAACTGGATGACCTGGTCATCACCCGCACCTTCACCGCGGCCGGCGGCGGATCGCTGACAGTCGCCAACAAGGAGGGCGCGAAGTACTCGAGCCCGCAGGCCGTCCTCGACAAGCTGGTCGGCAAGATGTCCTTTGACCCACTGGCGTTCGCGCGGATGGCTCCGAAGTCCCAAGGCGAGACACTCCGCCAGCTGGTGGGGCTGGACTTCACCAAGCTCGACGCCGACCGGCGCGCGCTGTTCGACAAGCGAACGGCCGTCAACGGCATGGTGAAAACACTGGAGGGGCAGCTCGCGGGCGTACCGTTCCATGCCGACGCTCCGCCGGCGGAAGTTTCGGTCGCTGGATTGTCGGATCAGCTCGGCGCGATGAGAGATCACAACGCCGAAATCGATCGATTGAAAACCGAGCACAGTCAGGCGATGACACGGGTGAATGCCGCCAGCAAAGAAATAGCCCGTCTGGAAGAGGCCCTCGCTGAGGCCCGCAAAGATCAGGAGACCCATGCACGGCACGCCGACGGCGTACTAAAGCAGATCGAGTCGAAGCGGGTTGCCGACCTTACCCCCATCCAGCAACAGATCGCCGGCGCGGAAGTCGCCAACCGCAAGGTTCGCGACAACGCCCGCCGCTCCGAGCTGGCCCTCAAGCTCGACGACACCCGCGAGGAATCCGACACGCTCACCAAGCAGATCGAGAGCATCGACGGGATGAAGGCCAACGCGCTGGCCGACGCCCCGTTCCCGGTACCAGGACTCGGATTCAGTGAGACCGGTGTCACCCTCAAGGGTCTGCCGTTCTCGCAGGCCTCGTCGGCCGAGCAACTCCGCGTTTCGGTCGCCATGGGGCTGGCGATGAACCCCGCACTCAAGGTGCTGCTGATCCGCGACGGCAGCCTGCTGGATGACGCGTCCCTCAAGATCGTAGCCGAGATGGCCGAGCAGGCCGACGGGCAGGTCTGGGTCGAGCGCGTCACGAACGGCGAAGCCGTCGGCATCGTCATCGAAGACGGCGCGGTGAAGTGACCAATTCTCGAAACCCATCGAACCACACGGAAGGACCCGACCATGACACAGTCACGACTTAACTTGATCGACCAGGCGGCGAACGGCGACCGCCTCGCACTCGAAGCCCTCGACGCGATGAAGCCGCAATCGCTGGCGAAGCTGAACAACGATCTGTACTTCGTCGGCGTGGCGAGCGAGGAAGCGGCGGGCGAACAACTCGGCGCGGATCGGTTCGAGTAACAGCGCATTTTCTCCCTTCCGCCCCGGCGGTTGTGTTCGCGCCGCCGGGGTTATTTGGGACACAGCAAATGAAAGTCCTGATCGCTTGCGAATACTCCGCCACCGTCCGCAACGCCTTTGAGGCGATGGGCCACTACGCCCGGTCATGCGACTTGCTGCCGACCGAGGTACAGCAGCCCGTCCGATTCCGTCACGAGTTCGGCTGCATGGAGCATGAGCAATTCGACCCGGCTTGTGAGGCCTGCGAGCACGATGAGCCGTGGTGTCATCGGTGCGGGATGTACGCCTACGAATGCCCGTGCCTGGGTCCGACCGAGGATGAAGCCGAGTACGTCGATTGCGAGCATGGAGCAAGGCACTTGACCGGCGACCTGTTCAGCATCGATCGGCGCGAACTGGAATCGTATGACCTGCTGATTGCTCATCCGCCATGCACTCACCTTGCCGTGAGCGGGGCGCGATGGCTGACCCGGCATTGGGTGAAAAAGGGCAGGGGCGGGTACTGGCACGATCCGACCGACAAGCTGCGATTACAGGCCGAGGCAATCGCGTTCGTTAAACGCATCTGGGCGATGCCGATACCGCTGAAGTGCATCGAAAACCCGATCAGCCGTCTGTCGACCCTCTGGCAGAAGCCGACGCAGATAGTACACCCTTGGCAATTTGGTCACGGAGAGACAAAGGCAACGTGCCTGTGGCTGACGACTCGCCCGACCTACATGTTCATCCGTGCCAGCAAGAAGTCGCTGGGCGGACAATGGGCGTGCGCCGATTACCGACAGTTCCCTGAACTGATCGACGATGCGGTCTTGCGCGACAACGCGGCGTGGTCGAAGTGGTGCGAGGAGAATCAGGTCCGCGTGAAGGCGATGCTGCCGGCGGAGGTGCTCAAGTGAATCTCTTCACTCATACCGACATGGGCCGATCGGCGAAGCTGAGCGACTGCGGGAGATACCGTTACGAGTTGGTGCGGACGTGGATGCCGGCACCGAAGAGGCTAGGCTGGATCATGCTCAACCCATCGACGGCTGACGCGATGCAGGATGACGCCACCATCCGGAAGTGCATGAAGTTCGCCAAGACGTGGGGATTCGACGGAATCGTGGTACAGAACCTTTTTACGTTGCGCGCAACCAACCCCGAAGACTTGGTCCCGCCAAATCTCGGCGGCGGAGACCTGCTGGATCGAGCTGCAGGGATTCTCATGCACGCGGGGATATGTAAGGATTTCTCCGCCGTGCTGGCGTGCGACCAGATCATGGCCGCGTGGGGCTCGCATTCGGTCGTCAGTGCTACGCGGGCGGACGTGATCGCACGGCGAGAAGCCGCGACGAAGAAGAAGCCGCTGTACTGCCTCGCCATCAACGCCGACGGTCAGCCGCGCCATCCGCTGTACGTTGCCGACAAGGCGATGCCAATCGTCTGGTTCAGTTGTCGGGAGTCAAAATGAGCCTCTTCAACGAACAGGGCAAACTGCCCTGCATCAGCCTATGGGAACCGTGGGCTTCGTGGGTCATGCTCGGCTGGAAGACTATTGAAACCCGCACGCACGATCGATTCCGAACACTCGAAGGGCGCACGATCGGGATTCACGCATCTAAACGATGGGACTGGCGAGCAGTTGAAGCTGCCCGAAAGTGGCTGACGCTCGATCAGCAGGACATTACGCACGACGTACGAAAATGGGCGCAGACCCACGGACGGATTCTCTGCACTGCTAAAGTAAACGACTTCCGGCCATCCCTGAGTTTCTTCGACGAACCGGCGGCGATGATCGAATGCTCCAGCACGGACCGGTCGGGCCTGATCCTCGTAGACGTGAAGCCGCTGCCAATCCTGAACGCGCCGATCATCAAGGGCGGTCAGGGCATCTTCTATGTAGACGCCAATACTGTTTTGAGCCAACCGCACATTTGCCGACAGAAAGTTCAGCCATGAGTAAGACCCTCCACTTCTCCGACGACCTCAGCCTCCCGGTGGACGCAGCCACCCAGACCTTCGCGTTCATCGCGCGCAAGGGCGCGGGCAAAACCTACGCCGCCGGCAAGCTCGCCGAGCTGCTGATCGGTGCTCGCGTGCAGGTTGTCGTCATCGACACCGTTGGCAACTGGTACGGACTCCGCATCGCCGCCGACGGTAAAGGCGCCGGGCTCGACATCCCCGTGATCGGCGGTCTCCGCGGCGACGTCCCGCTGGCAGCCGAAAGCGGACACCTGATCGCGGACCTGGTGGTGGACACCGGCCGCTCCCTTGTCATCGACGCCAGCCAGTTCAGCCTTGGCGATCGCAAGCGATTCGCCACCGCGTTCGGCGAGCAGCTCTGGAAGCGCAAGAAGGGGCAGGCCGACCCCACGCCGGTCCACCTTATCTTGGAGGAGTGCCAGCTCATCATCCCCCAGTTCGTCGGACGGGACGACGCGCGCATGGTGGGCATCTTCGAGGAAATCGTTCGACTCGGCCGCAACTATGGCATCGGCGTGTCGATGATCACCCAGCGCCCGCAGAGCGTGAACAAGGAAGTGCTGACCCAGACCGAGGCGCTGGTGGTGGGGCAGGTCAATGGAGTACCCGAGCGCAAGGCCCTGAAGGAATGGATCGTGCAGCAGGGCGAGGACGTGAAGCTCGCCGACGAGCTGCCGTCGCTCCACGTGGGGACGATGTTCTTCTGGTCGCCGCAGTGGCTGCGAATCCTGCAGAAGATCAAGGTGGCGAAGAAGACCACGTTCGACGCCAGCAGCACGCCGAAGGTGGGGGAGGTCCGCCGGAGCAGCGCGGAGTTGAAGCCGATCAACCTGGATGAGCTGAAGGCGAAGATGTCGGCGACGATCGAGAAGGCCAAGGCCGACGACCCGCGCGAACTCCGCCGGCAGATCGGCGAGTTGCAGAAGGCGATGTCGGCCAAGCCCGCGGCCGCCGCCAAGGTCGAGACCAAGACCGTCGAGAAGCCGGTGATCACCGACAAGCAGATCGAGCGACTGGAGAAGATCAGCGCCCGAGCAACCGAGCGCGTGACGGCATTCAGCGGGAAGATTGCGGAGCTGGTCAATCCGCTCATGGCGCTGCTGCACGATGAACAGCGCGAGGCCCAGCTGCTGTCGGCGGCGGCGAAGGCTTGCAAAAACCAGGGCACGCTGGCAGCGACGTTCCACGTCAACACCCGCGACGCATCAGGCCGGAAACAGCCGTTGGATGGAAAGACGGCGTCGGCCGTCGGGGCTTTGTTGAGTACAGCCGCCGACCGAATCCGAAGGGCCTACGAACCCCCGCGCCGATCCCCGTCCGCTCAAGTATCTGGCGAGGCCGAAGACTGGTTCCGTCCCGCCCACCAGCGCATCCTCAACGCGATCGCCTGGCTGGCGGCGATGGGCATGGATTCCCCGGCGCGCGGGATCGTCGCTGCGGTCGCCGGCGTCTCTCCCAAGTCGAGCAGCTTCCTCAACGATCTCGGCCGGCTCAGCACGATGGAGCTGGCGCGGTATCCGTCGCCGGGGCGCGTAGCGGCTGGGCCGATGCTCTTTCCGGCGGGGGTACGATGATCCAGCCAATCCGCCTCCAACGCTCCCGCCGCAAAGGGTGGCGAATGCCCCCCGGCTCCCGCTGCGTCACCCGTCCGTCGAAGTACGGCAACCCCTTCCGCGCCTGCGATGCTCCGGCATTCATCCTGCCAGAGAACCGGGTGAAGTGGGCTGTCGATGCTTACCGATGGTGGTTGATGTTTGATGACGCCGGGAAGCTCATCGCCGAATCCGCACGCGTGGAACTCAGTAACCTGTCCCTGTTGTGCTTCTGTCCCGTCGGCAAGCCCTGTCATGCGGATGTACTGCTGGAGGCGGCGCGCGGCGATCTGTGGGAAAACTGGCGATTGTCGGGCAACTGGTTGATCGGGATTCGAGAGTCGGCGGGGCGATTCAATGCCACCGCCTATTCGATACCGTCCCCCTTCAATGGCGGCCCGCGTGTGTTGCATGAGGGGCATACCGTCGTCGGGAGTTACGCTACGCGCGACGAAGCGTTTTTGGCAGCGGAAAACTGTCTAGCGATCCATCGCGGCAAAGGCGTCAAAAAGTCCGGGCGGTGGATGCGGACGCAGGATGACAAGGCGATCGTACGGTCCCTGCAGGTGGCGAACGGCGGCGACATTCCCGGCACGAAACCCTAAACTTCCACGGAGTACTTGAACTATGCCCACGACAAAAGCATCATCTGTCACCATGAGCAAGCGCCCGACCCTCACCCCGACGGCCACTGCCCCGGCCAACCACGTCGAACCCCTCGGCACCGCACGCGCCGTCATTACCAAGCGGCTGGAGGAACTCGGCTGGTCTCGCAACCGTCTGGCCGAACAGTGCCAGCGCCGGGCCCGGATCGGCAAGACGAACATCTACAGCTTCCTGGACGGGAAGAGCAGCCTGAACTCGGACAGCTTGGACTTCGTGCTCGACATCCTCGGCATCGAGTACCGCGTCGGCGGGCCGGCCAAGCCGGTGGAATGATCGGTTAAGGTAAATGGTTTTCCCAACTGGGAGAACTGAACGCCTCAGTGCATCAGTCGAGCTTCATCTATAGGACGAAGAATAAGGCTCAACTAGGAGTGGATGACATAACGGCAGACAGACATGGAATAGCACAGCACGCGTTACAGGTAGATCTACAGGTGTTGGGCGTAACAATATTACCACCTATAGTGCGCGTCTAGTTCCTTAGACACAAGTCGACCAAGCTCCACAGATGATGCAACGCTACTTGTATCAGGTAGGAAACGATGCAACGATAACCGAGAATCGTTGCATCAGTGAATGAGTCACCATAGAATAACCGGGGTGAACAAAAAGCACTTTAAACACAACGCGCCTGGCCGGCTAGCAGAATTTCGGCTGGGAGAAGGCGAGGTTGTAAGTGGCTTCATTCCAAACCCGCTCCCACCTAAATTAACTCTAAGCATGGAGGAAGCAACAGTCCTCAGCAAAGCAGAGAATTTACTTGGACGCCTCGACGGCATGACCGATGCGTTGCCCGATCCGTCCATCCTAGTCCGTGCTTTTATCCGTCGCGAGGCTGCCGTTTCCAGCTACATCGAAGACACCTTCGCCGCCTACGAAGACATCGGCTTGGTCGAGCGCGACCGTGAAGCAGATCGAAAGCCCGAAGCAAAGGAAATTTACAACGCTGAGCTCGTGATGAACTACGCGATAGAGCAGATCAAGCTTCATCAGCGACCGATTTCTGTTTCCATGCTTAAGGACATGCATGGGATTTTGCTGAAGGGCGTTGACACAGATGCCGAGACCGTTGGCGATTTCCGTAAAAAGCAGGTGTTCATCGGCAAGCGTTCGCTTGGGCATCAGCACGCCCGGTTCGTGCCGCCGCCAGCGAATTTCGTATCCGAGTTGGTAGAAGATTTTTGCCGATACCTCGTCGACGAACCAGGGTGCCCGCCACTGATCGCGACTGCTCTAGCCCACTATCAGTTCGAAACGATCCACCCGTTTGAAGACGGAAACGGCCGTCTCGGCCGTGCTCTTATCCTAGTAAAACTTTGTCGTGACGGTTGTCTGCGCGTACCCGTCCTGAACCCGAGTCTCTTCTTCGAGCTGCATCGTGAAGAGTATTACGACTCCCTGTTAGCCGTCAGCCAGTCGGGCGACTGGAAGAAATGGATAGACTTTTTTCTCCGAGGAATGGTGTACGCGGCCGACGACGCCATCGAACGAGTTCAGGCGATCCGCAATCTCATGGCGACATACCGAGGGCTGCTGCATCAAGCCAAGACCTCGGTACTTGCGATGCGCCTTCTCGAACAGCTCTTCATCTACCCGCGCATCACGATCAGCTTGGCGTCCGAGATCATGGGTATCACGAAAGAAGCCGCGCGCAAGCACGTCGACCGTTTTGTCGAAAAAGGAATTCTCGAAGAAGTCACCGGAGGTACGACGAACCGCGTATTCATGGCCCGCAGCATCCTCAACACCGTCCGCGTGACGCCGACGAAACGATCTCCCGGGTGACAATCTAGTTCGCGATCATCCCTGATAAACTGCATCAGTAAATCCTCGATAGGACCTCAGCAGCTTGAAAAATTCACTATCTGTGCTGGGATATGTAGATGGTGCTCCCCACGAACAGGCGTCAGACTCTGGTCCTGGCTCTCTACTTCGACGAGGACTCGCCGCACACCCAGCAGATGATCGCCGACAAGTTCGGCGTCACCCGCTCGGCGATCTCGCATCGGATCAGAAAAGGGAAAGCCATTCTCCGCGCGGCAGGTTACAAGATCCCACCGATGCCGGGCGGCAGAGCTCCGAAGAACCTCGCGCAGCTCTCCGTATGTGGATCCCTCGAAAATTAAAAGAAGCGGAGCGACCGAAGGCTGACACCGACGGCCGCCCCTGACCGACCCGATGGGATTAGCATCGCGACGGCTGTTTGGCTGTATCGGCCAGATGGTGCGCGAATGTACAACTCGAAAATCGTTCCGATCGACGAACTCCTCCCCGACCCTACCAACGCCAGGAAGCATCCCGAACAGAATAAGCGGGTGACGCAGGCCAGCCTCCGCCGGTTCGGCGCTGCCCGCAGCATCGTGGTCGACGGCAAGAACATCGTCCTCGCCGGCTCGGCCACCCTCGAAGCGGCCCGGGCGGAAGGCGTGAAGGAAGTCCAGCTAATCGAATCCGACGGCAAGCGGCTGATCGCCGTTCAGCGGAAGGACCTCGAAGGCTCCGCGGGGACTGGCTACGCCCTGGTCGACAACCGGGCGAACGACCTGTCGTACTTCGACCCAGAAGTGTTTCCGGACCAGCTCGACGCGCTGGCGCTTGAAGGGTTCGACCTCTCCGACTTGGGCTGGGCAACCGATCAGCGTGACCTGTCGCTCGATCCGGCCGACATCCAAATCGTCGATGAGGACGAAGTCTCACGCCTGGACGAGAAGACGAAGCTCAAATGCCCTGAGTGCGGCCATGAATTTGAAGCTTGACTGGTGTGCCCACCGTACCGCCCGGCGGGCGGTCGAGTGCTGGCACTACTCCCGGTCAATGCCGGCGGGGAAGGTCGTCTCGATCGGCGTGTGGGAGGACGGCGCCTTCATCGGCGCGATCATCTTCGGCCGAGGCGCCAATCAGTACATCGGCAAGGCGTACGGGCTCACCCAGTGGCAATGCTGCGAGCTGGTGCGCGTCGCACTGCGTGAGCATCAGACCCCGGTCTCCCGCATCCTGGCGATCGCCATCCGGATGCTGAAGCGGAAATGCCCGGGCTTGCGGTTGATCGTCAGCTACGCCGACTGCGACCAGGAACACCACGGCGGCATCTACGCCGCCGGCGGGTGGCTGTACAGCGGGCAGGTCCAGACCGGCGGCGGTACTCCGAAGTTCAAGGTCCGCGATCGCGTGATGCACGGCCGATCGGTGCATGCGAAATACGGCACCGGGGCCCAGCGGCTGCCGTGGCTTCGTCAGCACGTCGATCCGTACAGCGAGAAGGTCTGGACCGATGGCAAACACAAGTACCTGATGGCGCTCGATCCGCAGATGCAGAAGCAGATCGCCGCGCTCAAGAAGCCATACCCAAAACGCGCCGGAAGTGAATCTTGTGACACGTCAGCCCCACCAGGCTGAAAGCCATACCTCCACGTTAAGTTGGTACGGTTTCGGTGCGGGCAATCTCTGGTTTGATGCCAACAACTCCGCCATCTTCGGCTCCGCTACTCGCACCGCCACAACTCGCGTTGAAATTCAGAGCGACGGATCAGGCAATCCCGGCTTGATTATGAAGGCGGGCACGACAGCGAACCGATGGGTGTCGCATTACAATTCAGCCGGGACAGAGTTGTTGCGAGTCGGCGGGTTGAGCAATGCCGATGGCTTCTACTGGACGGCCACTGACCAGCGATTAGATTCAAACGGCTTCTATCGCAATGGATCGACAGGCATCCAGAGTACAACATCGCTATTCGGCTTGCCGACAAACAACTACTTCCAGTTCCAAGCGCGCGGAGCGTCAGACGCATCTGCCCAAGCTGGACTGGTTCGTATTCAAAACGCAGGCAGTCAAAACAGCGTGATCCTTCTCCGACTTGAAGGCCGTAGTACCTCCAACGCCAATCTGCTGGAGTGTGCCAGTACGGTGGGCGGGTCAACGGCGGCCTACATCAACGCGGTTGGAACGATTGGCGTACCAAAGGTGGTTGGCACTTCCGGCACTCCAACCGCTGCGGCTGGTGCAGGACTTGGAACAACTCCGACTGGCCCAACCATCGTGGGCAACGACATTGGTTTTGAAGCGACGTTCACCACCGGCTCCGCCGTGCCGACTGGAACATTGTTCACGGTGACATTCGCTGCGGCCTATGTGACCACGGCTCCGGTTGCTGTGTTTGTGTCCAGCGGCACAAATGCCTTGCCAGCCGGGATCAATGTCTCGACCACACTGACGACGGTGGTGCTGACTTCAACGATCGCTTTGACCGCTGCGACGCAGTACAAGGTAATGGTTCAACTTGTAGGACGATAAGATGCCAGAACTACCCGACATTCATATTCCGACTCCGGTGACGATCCCGGCGAAGACGTGGACGAATTACTTTCAGACCTTGCTGACAGTGATCCCGCCGGGGCCGCTTGATCCTTGGCCGGTGGAGTGGGCGTTTAATGGCTACGATCCGACCACCGGCCAAGTCGCCACGCCCGATCAAGTCCCGCAAGTGGTCATCAAGCGGGACTTGAAGAAGCTAGTCGCTCGCTACCAGAGTTTTTCGAACTCGATGGAGGGTACACTCGGATGCTGCATCGGCTACATGCCGGTCGCTGCGGTGGAGAGTGCGATTGACGCTGGCCTCTCCGCGATCACCGACAAAGAAAAACTGTTGGCCGATGCGATTGCGGCCAAGGTGGACGCGGTGAACTCCGCTACGACCGCCCGCACTCAAGACATCCAAACCGCCGAAGCAGCAAAGGCTGCGGCTCTGGTGATCGTGACTGGGGCAAGGGATACTGTTCAGCACCAGATCAATGACTGGACTTCGGCACTTGCCCAACACGAAGCGATGCCGGACGGGGAAGCGGGCAAGGCGGAAGCCATCGCCAACGATCAGGCCAAGATCGCGGAGTACACCGCCGACCTTGTGACCGCCAACGCAACCTCAACCTTCGATACCGCGAAGTGTCCCGCAATCAGGATGTAGCAGGCGCCGCCGTTTCGGGCGGTGCGATGACTGCCAAGCGGATGGAGTTGGATAACCAGATTAAGGATCTGGAAGGCCAGTACACCTACGCAACGGCTGCCGGGGCATTCCTCGGCCTGAATCCTGATAACACCGATCAAAACGCGCTCGTCACGAAAGCGATTAAAGTCGCTCAGGATCAGAAGCGGGCGACGTACCTCGATCAGAACACCGCACTGGCCCAAAGCAGGGCACAGATCGCCGGGGGGCTTTATGACGTCCAGAGAAACCAGGTCGGCGGACTCGTGGCCACGGCTGGTGCAGGTTATCTCGCCGCGGTTAACGCTCCGCAAGAAAACCGGCAGATGATGATCGAAAAGGCGACTGCCGGATTCATCACCGGCGCGGAAGCCCTCATCCGCGACAACCGAGAGTCCGCTTATGACCTTGGCCAGCAGCGAACGGCCACCCGCCAGCAGCGGGAAGGGTACTCGCTTGAGGGGCAGACAACCCTCATCAACGCCGAACGCACAAAGGCACTCCGCGAAACCGGCGGCACGGGCAACCGCGTACTCGATTATGTGTTCGGGTTCACAGCTAAGCGCGACGAAATCAATAAGGCGGCCGACGATCAGTTGCGGTACGCGCGGCAGGACGACAGCCGCCGGCAGATCGGTGTCCTTGGCCGAATTCAGTCGGCGGCGCTGCAGGTCAAGGATCAGCCGCTGGATGCTCAGTTGTCTGATATTGCTACTTCCTACGATCAGCAACGTACAGGGATGGATCCCAACAGTCCTGAAGCAATTCGCCTGAACCACGCCCAATATGCCGACGAAACCCTCGCGAAGAACCGATTTGCTCAACAGGTCCGCCTGACCGATATCAACCTTGGCTACGAGTCCTACGCCCTCGACCGTTCGCTAGCACGCGATCCGATGGGCGCGCGGGCAGCCGGTATCGCCGGATCAACGATCACTCGAGGCAATCAGCTGGCGTACGCCGGAATGAGCAAGGAGGCGGAGGCCGCCAGAGGCATCGGGATTAAACAGCTCGAGCTGGAAAAACAGAACTACCTTGACGCCTTCCGCGGCCGCGAGATCGACCTGCGATCCACCGGCGTTACGAACCCCCGTGACGTGACCGATCCGTCTGCGGTCATGGACGAGATCGTAAAGCAGGAAAAGAACATCAAGGACGCGAAGTTCGGGAGCACAGGCGAAGACGCGCCAGACTCGCCGGCGATGAAGGAAGTCCGCGACTTGCTCAAGCCCCTGATGAGCTTCATCGAAAGAATGGCCAGCGGTCGAGCCGTCTAACCCAAAAACCCACCATGCCAACCCCCTCCTATAGATTGGACACAGTCGATGGCTCTTCTGCGGACATCAGCGGAAGCGGAATCCGTATCGCGCGCGGGTTCACCGCCGAGTACCTTGACACGTCAGTCGATGCTTCCAGCCTGATTTTTCAGATCCTCGGCATGGCGGGATTCCCGACGATTGGGGATCCACACCCCGATCCCGCGTACGCCGACGCGCTGGTCTCAAACGTTCTGGTTCAGGGCTCGCTGACTGACGGCGTTGCTGGCCAGGTGATCTACACCACTCCAGGGATGGGCGCCACGCCAAGCGCGTACACGCTCACGCGAAGCACGCGGTTGGTGGACAGTGTTGAAAGCGTTCTGCCTGATGGAACGGTTGTTCAGTGTGGCAACAGTGTGTACGGCGCTCACATCGATCCGCACCCAACTCCGATCCGTGTCGCCAGGCCATGCTCTTCGTACATCGCGGAAGGGATTCGCCTCGGCTCGCCCAACTACCCAGGCGCGGATTACGTCGGGTTCGTCAACGACGCAACGTTCCTGGGCCGAGGCAAGGGGCAGTTGCGGATCGAAGAGTTTACAACGTCATGGAGTAAGTACGCCGGGTTTCACAACTTCCGCTGCCAACTGCTCGGCAACATCCTCGGCAGAGACTGGAGCACGTTTATCATTCTGTACAACGGGCTGGTCGGAAAATACGTGAAGGTTGACCCGGCGAGCGTCTCTGCATCAATCGGCCTGCCTTATGCCTACGGTCAGCTTGGGATTAACACAGAAGGCTTCGCGCATTACGGCCCGTATCCACTAGTTAGTTTTTCCTCCATCGGGCTCTAAATCTCATGGCAGACTCAATCCCGGGCAACACGGTAGCTGGCGACAACGACTCGTTAACACGATTCCCAAGCACGGGTCTGGTGAACTTCAACGATGGCAATCGGGTCGTTGACTTCATCAATCGCCGCAACAATCACGGGGGGGCTGGTGGCGGTGTACCACAAGGCGGGGCGCAGCCGAACGTCCGCTTTCGGTTCACGACGGCGGTAAGCGGTCAGATAGGGGTCTGGAAAGCCAAAACCATCAATGATCCAAATCCACTGGTTTCTTACGACCTAACTTTCGCTGATCTAGGAACTGTATCGAGCGATGAAGACTTGATCGTGTGGGTGCTTGAAGAAGTGGCGTCTGGGGCGCGGATGGCCGCAGTTAACGAAATCGGCGTGGGTATCGTCATTCATGCCGAAGACAGTGCTACCGGCTTTCCGATTGCTGTTCATGTTGCACCGGCTATTCCGCGAAGCGTGTTCCCCGTGAGGGTCGAAGTCGATGGTGGGGCGGATGGCGACGGCACAACTGCAGCTTCTTGGACTTACACAGTGACGTCTCTTCCTGGCGATGAGCTCGGCACGGGAGTTCCTGTCACACGCCCCCGCCCGAACGGCAGTATGGTAACCTACGCCAGTCCCGGCGGTGGGTACGGTACCGCGTTTTACGACGGCGGTACGCTCGTCCTGTGGGACGCCGGCGAGGTTGAGGACACGACCGAGGACTGCGCCGAGGAGGGAGGCTGATGGGACTCGGCAAACGCCTCCTGAGCTCAACCGGAAAGAAGATCCTCCGCGCCGCCCTGGCCGCGATCGGCGGCTGCTGCTGCAACTGCTGCGTCCTGTTCGAGGTCTACTACAACTGCAACTCCAAGCAATTCAGCGCGGTTCAAGTGGTGGCCGATTCGCTGAGTGGCGGGCTGACATACCTGTCGTGCAGTTCCGGCTCGCTCCCGGCTACGGCAAATGCGTGGGTGAAAGACGAAACCTACGTCGCCGATGAGGAAACGGGGTTCGCCTGCCGCTGGCTTTACAAAAAGACCATCGACTGCGGTGTTGAGGTTTCGCCCGGAGACTATCCCGACCCGCCCGCGAACGCCGACGACTGCACCTGCCCGACTCCGGCGAATCATTGCTTGAACTGCAACCCGTGCTGTTTCAGTACGCTGTCGCGGCTGGCGATCACCAGCCTCTCGGTCAGTTACAGCGGAGCCGGGCCGTACTCCACCGCCTTCACCGCCGCATTGAACGGGATGGACTTGTCCGCGATGGTTCCCGGCTTTTACTGGGACGGCGCGGCAATCCAAACCAAGACTGGATCTGAGTACCAGTTCGCCAGCGGCACGACTGGGCTGGCGTGGTTTGCGTGGTCGGATCCGTTCACGGTCGGCGGCGACCTGTACCGGATCACGCTCGCAGCGTGGCTGGACTGCTCGACGATGAGTTGGTTTTGGCTCGCCGAGGTCTACATCTTCAACACGACAACTCGGACATGGGACTACTCCGCCATCATCGCGCGATCCAACTCCTTCGGCGACGTGGGCGACTGCTGCGGCGTGGAGTTCACCGGCGACAGCGTCGGCGCACCGGGCGGCGAGGGCGGATCGATCACCTCAACCGGCGCGACCGGCGACGTCTCGAACAACTCCTGCTGCGGCTATAACTTCGAGGTCGTTCCCGGCACATGGGTTCGGCTCTGCTCCGACGCGAACACCGGCGACTGCGTGACCGGAGATTGCCCATGAACAAATCAATCGCCGACCTGATGCGATGGGCTGAGAGCAAGCCGCCGGGCTACGCCGACCGGGTGCTGGCCCGCGCGACGAGCCGCACGGCGACGGAGTACGAGGTCACGCCGGAAGCGTGGGCGGAGTTGGTGGCCGAGTTCAAGGCTGAGTTGCTGCCCAAGCCCGCCCGCCCGGTGGAGCGGATACCGGACGGATGGTCGGCTGAGGACGTGAAGGCGGGGCGGGACAGCAAGGGGAGCGAGGGGTGCGGGTGCTGATTGTTGCCCGTATTACGGCAGTGGTCGTTTTAACCAGTAGGTAATTCCAAATTCATCCTTGCCTTGGATGGCCACCAATTCCCAGCCGGTCTGCCCGGCCGTAACCACGATCGCCAATGCTGAGGTCATTGTTCCGTTGGCAGTGATACCGCTTTTCCCGCCACCGAGCTTCTTTGCGATTTGATCTTGGGAGGCGTGAATCCCTGGCGAGTCCCAGATGAAGGTTTGACCACTCATCGTTAGCGTGGCGTATTCCCAATTCTGCCTTACTGGAGCACCCTGTGCGGTCGCAGTGGCAGCCCATCGACTAGCGCTGATCTCAGATCCGACCAGCACACCTACCATAAGAATGAATCCTATCGCCAGAGCATTACGGTATTTCATCCCCCGATTAAAACGCGCCGGGCCCAAAATGGCAAAAGGGGCACAGCGAATTTAATCGCCGTGCCCCTTTTTGCTCGACCTTGCCGGACCGCGTCACGTCCCGCCTCGACGCGCCTAGCCGTGCCATGCCACGCCTGCGTAGACTTGCCGGGCCTCGACATGCCTGCAGCGGCTGGCCTCGCCTAGCCTGGGCTTACCACGCCGCGCCCCGCCTTGCCAGACCACGCAACAAGTGCGTGTTATTTGAATGCCGAATCCATCGCCGTGATGATCGGCTGGATTTCCTGCAGCTTATCGTACTTTCGTCGGAATACTTCTGCGTCTGCCCTCGCGTCAGCGAGCATCTGTTCGCGGAGCTGGCCGTTGTTCACCACCTCGGGCAGCGAACGGTAGCCCCCTCCAGATTCTTCCCGATCGGACTTGAGCGAGATGAACGCCCGAACGGGTTCGCTCGCCCCGGGCAGCATCACCACGCTCACACGGATCAACTGCCGGGCCTGTTCAAGCCGGTACTGCTTGGCCGCTTCCGAGTCGTCCCAGACAAACCGGTCGTGCAGCAGCGATCGGGGATTCGTCGCGTACTCCACCACATCCTCAGCGCGGAGGATTCCGTCGTGGGACTTGCGGATCAACTCCAGCTCGTCTACAACCGACCTTGCCTTCCGTTTGACCGGCGTTCGCTGTGCCGTGCCCAGCTTGGTTTTTGATTTGGCGATCATGCCTCACCTCGTTCCATCAGCTTGAAAAGCCCCCAGCCCATGCCGTTGCTGTTCTTCGAGTCCGGCCGACCCTCACCGACGCCGACCTGCATTCCTGCTCGCATCATCAGGTTGGCCAGGTCCTGCAGGGTGAACTGGTCGCCGTCGAATCGGACGCGGACCTTCGCACGCCATCCCTCCTGCCACATCGGCCGCGGGCGAATGTCGCACACGCCCGAATCGTTGCGAACGGCCATCTCACTGTAGGCCGGTTCGCCCTTGCTGATCTTCACCAGCGGCGTACCGTCGTCACTGTCGAAGCCGTCGGCCTCGACGAAGACGCTCATCTTGGCGATCGTCATCTTGAACCCGACGATTCTGCAAGCCGATATCATCGCGTTGCGGAATGCCGGGGCTGGGATACCGGCCCAGCCTTGGCGCGAGCGATGGATTGCCCCTTCGTAGACGGCTTGGAAGTCCTTGGGCTCTTTCTTGCGGCCCTTCGTGCCTGTGCTGCCAGCCTGCTGCGTCTCGCGCATCTTCTGACGGGCCTTGGCGCTGAACTTATTCTGGCAGTATGGTGCGACGCCTTCGATCAGGAACTCCGCCGTTTGAAATTTCGGGGGCTTGATCGTCAGATGCTGTTCGGTCGGCTTCTTTTCTGCTTGGTCCATTCTGGCTTTCGTGCTCATTGCGATCTCCTGTGTAAATTATCATATTCGATACACAAAATACAATTAAGATGAAATGAGGTCAAATGAATTCCGCTAAGCGATTTTGCTACTGCGGGAACTTCGCCTCAATGAACTGTTGAAGTGTGTTCATCGCCGCCCAGAGGACTGGCAGCAGGTTGATCCGGTCAGCCATCGGCATTGCGGCGTACAAGTCGCTGAGCCTGACGAACTGATCGAATGCCCGCTGGCGTTCCTGGGCGAGGAGCTGGGCCTGGTCGGGGGTCATCGCGCCCCGCCTTGCTGCACCCGGTTCTGGAGGTGAGGTGCCCGCTGAATGAGTTTTTTCGCCTCGGCCGGATCGCACTTGGCCAGATGGCGAACATAGGCCGTGATGGACCTGGAAGTGATGAACAGCTTATTGCACTTCGGGCAGAACATGCCGTGGCCACCGAAGTCGCTGTCCGGCGAAACGGTGCGGCCCGTGGCGGCGGTGATGCGATCGCTTAACGCCGCTCGCTCCTGATCCTGCAGGTGGGTGCGAATCATCTGCAGGCGGCGCATGCCGGCGTCGATCACCTCGAGGGAGATACCGCCTCCGACAGGACGGGGATTCTTGGGGGGCTCACCCTTCCACCAGTCAGCGGCGGTGCAGTCATCGTCGTCGTCGCGGGAAGGGTCGTATTCTGGAAAGAACGGGGTATGATCAATCACGCTCATGGCTGTACTCCAGTCAGGGGCCGCGTCCTCGGGTGCTAGTAACACCGCGAGGACACTTTTATTGAGTCGGCACATCACCGACTCGATGCAATGATAGTACGTTAAAGCGAAGCAACTGTCAATAAATAAATTCGTTATTGCGAAACAATTAAAAAGGGGTATCATGCCGAGCGATGGCGAAGGATCTGGATTACATTGACACAGCCGAAGCAGCTAAGTTGCTAAAGGTGACTCCGCGCCGGATTCAGCAGATGATTCACAGGCAGGAGCTTCCAGCCAGATCAATCGGTGGCATCTTCCTGATAACCCGTTCAGACCTAGATAAGATTCCGAAGGATCGCAAGCCAGGCCCGAAGCCCAAAGCAGCCAAGAAATCTAAAGGGAGTTTATGAGCCACTTCGTCAAAATCGGCAGCCGTTATATCAACTTGGAAATGGTAGTGTCTTTCAGGATGATGCCCGACGGCACACTGCGAATCTTTTTCGGGTTGGCATCCGCGCTTGACATGAAGGGCGAACACGCAGAAGCCACATTCAACTACCTGCTGTCCGTCATAAAGCCGGCCGACTCGGGAATCACCGCAGATTTTCAAAATCCAATGAAGTTGGAACCGCCCCAAGACGATTCCAAGTAAACACAGTCGACGGCTTCATTCCGGCCCCTTTCGTCCCCACGATCGTAAGTCCCGATCCCGAAAAATCACGCCCAGCATCTCGTTCGCTCAGGTCCATCAACAATTACTCCACAGCTTTTCCACACGTCAAACTCCCCGCAAGTTCACCACGCATTGAACCGATTCGCTGTTGCAGCAGATTTTTTACTTTGCAATCTGTTCGGTGTCCGTTAGGATTCAGTTCGGTTGAACGGACACGCCTAAAGCGCATCGGACGCGCTGTCGTTTGAAGGGGTTTAGTATGCCGGCACCCTCGGAAGAACTGATGCGAAAGCACTGGTTTCACCTGCCGCCCAAAGTGTTCCAACATCCGCAGTACAGCAGGTTTAGCGAATTTGACTGGGCTCGATTTTTCGCGATCTGCGACATGAAGGAGCTTGTCCCGTTTGAAGACGCCAACGCCTATCGATGCCGCTACCAGCACGTCTTTGATCCTGATCTGGTCGTGACGGTGACGATCGGCCGGATGCGGCTCCTCGCGAAGAAGACGAAGCTCTACGCCGGCTCCAGTCCACCGGAACGAACGATCGAGAACGGGCGAATTACGCGATCGAGTGTCCGCGTCTTCAGGATCATCGCCAACGGAAGCGCCGGGTCGTTCGCCGGCACTGCCTATCGCGAAGAGCTGGCGGCCGCACCGGGCGTGGTGCCTTGTCTGCGACCCGACTGGCTCGACTTGTGCGCGGAGGCCGAAGCTCTGCGGGTGGCGTTCCCCGATGAAATGATGGGCCTGCGTCTGTTCGATGAGATCCAACGCCTTCCGATCATCCCCTAACAACAAAGGTTCACCGTGCGTAACTCCATCACACTCAGCCTCTTCCGACACAAGATCGACGTTGTCGTCGCGTCCCGCCCGATCTGGCACAACTGCAGCAAACGACGCGCGCTGCTCGAACCGGCCGGCGACGAGTTCCAGGTGCGGCTTTGCCCCAAACTGCAGCCCTCGGCTCGCATCAAGGAGATCATCCACGAGCTGCGGCATCACTGGACCGACGTCGTCGGCCTGCCCGCGGACGGTGAATCGGATGCCATCGATGTCTCGGAGTTCTGCACGGCCGTCACCGAGCAGATCGAGGCGGCGGGGGGCCGCGAAGCCTTCGAGTCTTTGCAGCCGATCGAGCTGCCGCCGGCCAAGGATGTGCCGGCGTCGGCCTCGCGGGTGATGATCCGGTCGAACGTGCCATGCGGCTGCTGCGGTCGGCCGATCGCTCCCGGCGAGATTGGCAACGGCGAGCTGCAGCTGCACCCGCAATACGGCGTTCATATCATGCGACGGGGCGTTTCGTGCGATGCGTGCGGGCGCGTGACGACGTGGACCGAGCAGATGACGCCTGAGGGCCTGCCCACGTCGGTGATCCTGCAGATCCCGCCGCCGGCGATCCTGGAAGGCGAAGAGGCTCGTGAATGGAGAGCTGAACATCCGTCGCGCTCGCAGTTCATGGACGTGGTCTAGTTCTTCGGCCGGCGCCGGGGTTTCTCCCCCGGCGTCGATGCCGCCCGCCTGGCGTTCTTCGCTTCCAGCTCCGCCCCAGTAATGACGCCGGCAACGCCGCCCTGTTTCAGCTTGGGCGTCTCGCCGGCGTGCAGTCGTTCGATGATCACATCAGCCACTGAGCGGCCAGATCGCTTCGCTTCGGCAGACAGTTCGCTGAACAGCTTCTTCGGCAGCTCCAACTTCGTCGCGACACTTTCGCCGCGGTACAGCTCCATCAGCTGCGTCTCGGTCATCCCGAACACCTTGGCGATCTTCCCGACCGTCTTGTACTGGCGCGGCTTGGGCGCGTCGGCGTTCTCAAGCATGCTCACGGTCATCACGCTGACGCCAGCGGCCAGGGCCAGGTCGGGCTGAGTAAATCCCGGCCGGTGTTTAAGGCGCAGGTCGCGAATAATCTCGCCGAAGCTGTTGCTCATAAGTGCAGGATCGTACCGAAGTAGCTGCATTGATTGGAACACGGTTTTACCTCACCTAAGAAAATTCATTGACGAAATATAAACATGCAAGTATGTTGTGTATCGAATGCGAAAAACAAAGAACGCAAATGGTTTTGGTGCGGCGATCAGGGCGCTTCGGGAGAAGCGCCAATGGTCTCAGCCGGACCTGGCACACGCCTCGGGTTTGAGCGTGGTGACGATCTGCAACGTCGAGAACAAGGCCGGGGTGACCCCGCAGCGAGCGACCTTGAACGCACTTCGTGACGCGCTGCAGATCGATCCAACGGAATTTGAGGCGATGGTCCAGGGCGACACCGTTTCCGATGAGCAGGATCAATCTGAACAAGCTGGCCCAGACAATCACCGCCAATGAGGGCGGCAAGGTCAGTCTGCCGATCGGCCAGGTGAAGGAAGTCCTCCGCCTGAGCCTCGCCGAACTGCGGCGTGAGTGGGCGCTGGGCAACGAAACCGGTGTCATCGACGCCATCAAGAAGACGCCGAAACCCCGTAAGTAATGCGACTCGTCCCGGGCAATCTTCGCACCTCGCCGCCGCCGGCATCCCCGGCGGTGCTGCCGTTGGTACCACCGGGCACGCCGGCGTGGATCACGCCCGAGCTGCTGCTGAAGACCATCCGGGTCTGGTCGCCGCGGTATAGGGAAAATTTGACTTCCGAGCGCGCGGTTGCCATTTTGCTGAATGCGGGCAAGCTGTTTGACGCCCTCAGGAGCTTCGAATGACACGGAAGTTTATCGCCTGGGCCCGCGTCTCGTCCGTCCGCCAGCAAGAAGAGGGATGGTCTCTCGAGTACCAGGAAGAGAAGCTGCGTGAGTACGCCACCCGCAATGGTGGGCAGATCATCAAAATGTACGTCGTCACCGAAACGGCCAGCAAACAGGCCGAGCGAACGACCTTCCGCGAGATGCTCACCTACGCCCGATCACAGAGCGGCAAGCTCGACGGCCTGCTCGTGATGAAGATCGATCGAGCCGCCCGCAACATGCGGGACTTCGTCGCGCTGGAGACGCTGGAGGAGGAGCACGGGATCCGCCTGATCAGCGTTACGCAGCCCACGGAAAACACGCCGTCGGGCAAGATGATGCGGCGGACGTTCGCCACCTTCGCTACGTTCTTCACCGAGCAGCTCAGCGTCGACGTCAAGACGGCGATGAAGCGACGGGCCGAGGCGGGGCTGTTCGTAACGCTGGCGCCGTACGGCTACACCAACGTTCGGCTGGACAAGCGGCGGGTCGTCGAAGTCAATCCCCGCGAGTCCGCCAACGTGCAGCGGATCTTCCAACTGTACGCCTACCACAACCATTCGCTCGATTCGCTCGTCACCGCGCTGGAGGCGGAGGGCATCACCTACACCGACCGGCAGCCGAAGTTTGTCCGGAGCAAGCTGTACGAGCTGCTGACCGATCGCTCGTACATCGGCGAGGTCGATCACAAGGGAGTCTGGCATCCGGGCACGCATCAGCCGATCGTCGATCGCGTCACGTTCGACCGGGTCCAGGTTCTGCTCCGCCGCAAGTCGTACCACTCACACGACATGCTCTATTCGGCGCTGGTCACCTGCGGTCACTGCGGCCGGCCAGTCTGCGGAGAGGCGAAGCAGAAGAAGACGTTCATCACCACCCACCACTACACGTATTACCGCTGCAGCCGGTACAACGCCGCGGACCATCCACGGGTCCGGCTCCGCGAGCAGGATCTCGACCATCAGGTGCTGGCAATGTTCGACCGGATCAGGATTGAGGACGACGAGGTCCGCGACTGGTTCGTCGAGATGCTGCGCGCGCGGACCCGGCAGGTTCAGGACGACGGCCGCGAACGCCGGCAGCGACTGATGGGCGACCTGACGCGCGTCCGGAACCAGAAGGACCAGCTCTTGAACCTCCGGCTCTGCGACGAGATCGACGCGGCCACCTACTCGGCCAAGCAGCAGGAGCTGCGAGACCGGGAAGGGATGCTGCAGCTGGAGCTGGAGTCGGCCGGGCGGGAACAGACCGAAAACGCCGAGCTGGCCATCAAAGCGTTTGAACTTTCGCAAAACCTGCGCCCGAAATGGTTTACCGCCGATCGGGACGCAAAACGGGGGATTCTCGAAATCCTCTGTTTGAACCTCACCCTCGACGGCAAATCACTCGTGCCCACAATGAGAGAACCCTTCGACCGGATGGGTGAAGGGTTCTTACTCACGAACAGTGCCCAGGACAGGACTTGAACCAATCCTTGTTGCCTTATTCTACGCGAAAAACGCGGTTTTGTCAGCGCGCGCGACCCATTTTTGGTAGTACACGACTAATAATTTTGGTAGTACGCATCGCGTCACATTACCGACATCGGCAACATGGGTCGGTGTCTCGGTGCTTCGGCGGGCGATTCTCTTTTTTTGACTGGACACATGACGTTGAGATAAAAACTTGACGAATGTGCCGGCGGCGACTAAGTTTTATTCTGGTTGTCATGTACCAAGTCTAAAACTTAGGAGGTTGCCATGCGTAACCACGGCGGTCGGGTGTTCGGGGCAAAGTGCAAGGTGATGGGGCGTGAAGCGGAAGGCGCGAAGTTCTTGGTTCACAAGGGCGTCGCTAACCATCGGGTGACAGCGATTCTGAAGAACGGGCTGAGTGATCCCAATAGCGAGAAGGTTCCGTCACACTTGGTTTACGACATTGAGCCGGCAGCGGACCCTCGCCGCCCAATGAAGGGACACGCTGGCACACGGTACGCTTGGATGTGCCAGGTGAAGGGCCGGGAATCGGATGGCTGGAAATACATCGTCCATCCTGGTTACGGCAAATTGGTCCGCGTTATCGACATAAAGGGTAACGATGCTGTCGGCGACTCCTATCTGGTAGACGGATCACTCATCATCGATAGGAAGGCAACCACGTTCACGGTCAAGGCGACCGTGGGTGAGCATACGGCGATCTACATCCCGGCGCAGATGCGCGACCAAACCGGTTTGAAGGTGGGCAATGAAGTAACGCTCGAAGCCCGCCCTGACCGCATCATCATCTGGCTGCCAACGGTGTAAGGGGCGGCGGTGCGGTGCGGCTGGTGTGAAGTTCTTCGCACTCACGTCTCTGGGTTGTGAAATGCAGCGCCTTCGCCGGCGAACACGGCCGATTTTTATAGCAGCAGCCTATCGCTCATACAAAACGCCATCCCTGCGCAGCTCGTCTCCCCAGGCCATGAGATGCGGCGTTAGTTTTTCCCACGCTTCCCGAACGTAGACTTTATCGCCGTCGTCGATCGTCCCGGCCTTGTAGAGTCGACGGGTTTCATCGCCGCCGAGCCGTTGCATGGTCGTCGCGCCGATCTTGCGAAACTGCTTGAAGGGTAAATCGACTTCGGCCCGTAGGCGAAGAACCCGGTACGTATCGCTGATGATGTCGCACTGCGGTGACTTGCGATAAAGCGGTGTGCCCCGATCGGACAACAGGGCGAGATCGCCGGGCCGTTCCGCGAAGCCCGCGCTTTTGGCCATCTCGCGTTTCAACAGCGCCGCGGTTTCCGGCCACAGAACGTGCATTGCTTCAAAATCGTTTTGCTGTTCCGTCTTCGATCGTTTACGGACTATGGCCGTCTGACCGTCGATGGTCACGATTTCATTCCGGCGAAGGCTGCCGATGTCAACCTGATAATGTCCGCAATTCAGGGCAAGGTACACGTAGAGCCGTTGCCGATCTGTGGCTGAAACCAGCAGTTTTTTCAGTTGGGCGGCGTCGTACTCTGCGATCTTCACCGGGTTCGGGTTGCGGAATCGATTCTTAAATAAGTCCTGAACATCTTCGGGATGGCGATAATTCACGGTTGCCTGCCGGTGGGCCCAATGGAGCATGCGTTGGACTTCGTTCCAATAGTTGTTGGCCGTCCGCTTGCTGATGCAACCCTTGGCAGCAGCTACACGGCGGAAGATGTTGTCGCGCAGCCGTTCGATTTCCGCGTAATGCAGCGTATCTATAAGCTGACGCTGATCCACAGATGCAAGGCCACCCTTCAGATTGCGGGTTTCGTTATTGCAGGTCTTCGCGTTGATGCCTTGACCGCCGCCAATGCCCAGTTTTCCCTTGCGGTACTCAAGGTACATCTCCCGGACTTGATCGATGCGAACGCGCGGCGTTTGATTTTCAATCGTATCGGAGGGGTTCGAATCGATTCGCTTTGCTCGCTGTGTTTCCCGGTCGCGGCTGACAACTTCGACCTTGGCCTGCTCCAGCGCGTGTTCGGTCATCTCCGCGTGATGGCGTTCAACGGCAGCGTCGATTTCTTGAGGGGACAAATCCGCCAGCGAGCGATCTGGCGCATTTTCGTCGTATTCATGAGGCCAGACCGCTTTTGCCCCGCATTTTCGTTTTAACGCCTTCCAGGCATGCTTTAACGCCGCCGCTTTGACCACGGCAGCTTTTTCATTTCTTCCCAGATAGAAAAATGCTCGCTGCCGTACGCCGCTATCTGATCGACGGTATCCGATCCGCGCGTAGTACAGGCCACGCGCATGTATACGAATAGTCGGGATACCGAGGTTTTTTAGCGCGGCCTGCGCTGTCTTCGTCACGGCGATTCTTCCTGCGTGTCGGTTCCTCCACGTAGGATTCGCCAAGCCATTCGGCGACATCGCCGGGAGGGTCAGGAGGAGGGGCATGATGTCGTCGTTTGTCAACTCCTTTTCGGCATGAAATCGCTGTAAAAGCGCGAGCGTCTCCACGATCAGTCCAGGCGTGATCCACGCCGGGATCGCCGCTGATTGCGGTTGCGTTTCCGAAGATGGGCGGTCACCTGGCACATGGACGCATTATGGGAATGAAGGTCGTCTTGCATAAACACAACATTGCAATCGTAAGTGAGGCTGCAGGAGCCGCTTATGATTTTCATACGCGCCGTTTTGAGACCGATGGCTCATTTTTGGCTGAAAATCGAGAGGTTTGGAATCAACGAGTTTGAACAACATTTTGTCGGCGAACGATCAACGGGCACTGCGAGGCACATAGACAAGCCCGCCTCAAATTTGGAAAAATTGATGTTAGTGACCATCGTGAAATCGGTGCATCGCAAGAAGAGAATTTGCAGTGGTTTAGGACAAATGCAATTACACATGATCCGCATCAGCAGAGTTTTCAAAAACGAATACAATACCCCTCACGTTGATGATCTGACGCGCGGAGACGCCGGTCTACTGCTCGACACTCACCAATAAACCGGCATACCAAATGAGCGTGATCGCGTTCGCCAAGAACCCGATCCCGTCAAGCGATGGGCGTCCGTCCATCGCCAACCCCAACCCGCAAAAAACGCGGTCATAAACACAGGAGAAACCTATGAAATCTGATTTTCTGGATGATATAATGACGTTCCCGTATCTGAAGGTCTGCAATCGCGTCGGCAACCATGTGATGTGCTACATGGAGGCGGACGGCAAAGAAATGCACTTTCTCGTGACGGATGACTCGGATTGGTACGGGGTCGCAACGGCGCAATTCCAAGGCCAGTTGAACGAGCAGCAGTTCGAACGCGTGATAAGGCTTATTGCCGAGATGTTGCCGTCACCATTACCACGGCTATTCGGCCTTGAATGCCATGATCTGACGTACGAGGTCCGCGTTATGCTGCGATGGCCACTCTACGGGGACTACCGTGGTTACGAGGACGTGAAACAATTGATCCCAGTGTTGTTCGACTATTGGACCACGGTCGAGCCATTCATTCGTCGAGCCGCCGGAGTCGAGGATTTGCATACGGTGATCGCTGAAGCGAATCAGCAGTTGGAACGGCTGAATCCGCATCCCGTTCGTCAGGACACGGCCTGATGCCGTCTACTCTGCATTGCGCTGCCGCCGACAGTCGAAACATGGCGTTCGCCCGACCCGGCGATAGTCGCAAATCGCGGAATCCAGCGGGATTTCTTGCTGTGTCTGGTAGGCAAGACTTTGAACAGGTTTGGTTGATGGGGCAACGGGAATCTGATCATCATCGTATTATGCCGCCCGCCGTCTTTCGCAGGAGTAGCAGCCGGATCGCCCCTGCTTCTGCCGCTGGCAATCCAGTAACGCCAGAATAAAGCCCGCGCCGGCGGTGTGCCTGGGCTGCTCTCCTGCATGCAGGTCAGTAGCCGAGGCACACGCGGTTTTGATCGCGTCGGCGGCGTTGATGGCCCATGTCGGCAGGCGCAGTTCGATTTCTACTGCCTTGGTTGTCAGATCGACTTCGAGCTTGGCGACCAGCAGTTGAATGACCCGCCGCAATCCGATTGGCGGGAGTTCATGGACGTTGCGGGCGAGGTCTGCAAATTGTTCCAGAACCGACGCGACGACTGCTTCAAAATCCTGATCTCCGATCGCGGTCCTTCGCGCGACTTGGCTGATTTGGTCGTCCAGCGTGCGCAACTGCGACTGGAGTTGGTTGATTTTCCCCTTGGCGACATCCCGGCCGATCGCATCGAGTTCGTCGATGACGAATGACAATTTCGCGGCGATGGACTCGCGTTGCTTTCGCGGCGAAGACATGTCGGTATTGTCAGTCCGCATGGTATCCATCTGCTCGCGGACCATTCGCCCAACGGTCTGGCGAAGTTCTTCCTTCGCCGCCAGGACTTCATCCAATGCCGCGATGACCGCTTGTTCGATGGGTTCTGCGGGGATCATCCGCGCCAGAATGTTACCCCGTATTGGTATCGTGATGCCTCGGCTAACGCTGTAGTAGCGGACGCGCTTTCCGCGTCGGCCCGTCCTGCGCCCCGTCATCGGATGTCCGCCCTGTTTGCTGGTCAGAATGCCTTTCAGAATGAAATCGCTGTCCGCATGACGATCCTTGCAAGATTTCGGCTGCGGGACATGGGCCAGTTTATCAACCAGCGCGTCCAGTTTGGAAAACGCGACGGCCCGAACATCTGCATCGAGAAGCGTTTCGAGGGCCTCTTCATTGCGCTCGAACCATTCCGACCGAGGCCGCAGCTTACGCGGCGGGATTTTGCTGGACGCCAGCGTCCTTGCGTCAACATGCGACGGCTTGGGCTGATTCGGGGAACGCATACTGTAGATTCCGGCGCTGCTGCGGTTGGCAATGCCGAGGCCAAGGTAGGTTGGGTTGTGCAAAATCTGGTTGACTGCCGTCATCGACCAGTTCTTGCCGCGAGCTGCGCGAACGCCTTGTGCGTTGAGTTCCGAGGCGATGCGGCGGTAGCCCCAGCCCTCAAGATGATACTTGCGGAACATTAGATTGATCGCCGCGACCGCATCTGATGCGCCAGGTACGAGGACGATCCTCTCATCTTTTTGTTTAATGTAATGCTGCCGCGTTCCGCTCCCGGCATTGCGACCAAATCGACCCAGAATCGCCTTCGTTGTCGGATCGAGTTTTATCTGCGTTCCGTCGGGTAGATTTCGGACGACATGAAGCGGCTTGCCATCGGAAGATACATAAAGTCGGTCGATCCCGTAGGGAGGAAGTCGGCAATGGGCCGAGCGATCCGCGAGCAGCGAGGACATGGACCCGCGACTGGTCGCCAGCGAAATGCTCTTCGCATGCTGCTTACCGCTCAGATACAGCACCGACTTGTGCAACCCCGCGAAATCGCCTTCGATGATGTTGTCGGTCACGAAAAAGACTTCGATGCCGACGGCATTGAGCTGAAACTCCAGATTATTGCCGTGCGCAATTCCGCCGCGAGTAAAGCGCGTCGTATCCTGAACCAGCAGAACGTCAAAATCGTTCTTTGTGAGTTTCCGCTGGATAAGCTGATCGATGTCCTTGCGTGCGCCAGGCACCGAGCCCGAGACGCCGTCCAACGAGACTTTATCCACGCATACCATGTTGTGCTTGTTTGCGAACGCGACGATGAGATTGAGTTGATCGGGAATCGATGTATCGACCTGACCAGCGGTCGAGCAGCGGGCCAGGGCGATGTAGCGCCTGCCCTCAAGCGATGATTGTTCCATGTTTTTCTCTTTCGCGGCCTATGCGTTGACGGATGGTTTCAGTCAGAAGAAAGTCCAAGGCCGAATCAAACTGACGGGCTTCCTCATCCGTCATGGGTCGAACGGCGACGTTGATCGACAGAGATGCCTTCCGCGAAGGCGGATGGCGTCTGTCCGTACGCTCATTCGTGACCTCTTTGTTCCGCGACGGCATCTTCAACTCCTCTAAGATTGTTCATTTGATGTAGAAGCGCTGTTGACCGCCGCCGATGTCCACGCCGTCGGGGCATTCGCCGGTTTCCTTGACGTGTTCCTTCACCAGCGATTTAAGGACATGGGTCTCGACGCGCAGCGCATCGGGCAGCGTCTTTCGGCACCACGCGATGAGCTTCTCCTCGTCCATCACGTCCAGTTTGGGCGGCTCGGTACGGTAGCCCACCGTGCCGGCGGGTAGCTTGACGCATTTCCGCCTGGCTGCGGTAAGTTCGTTCCGCGCCCACGCTTCGAGTTGACGACCGTAGCGTTGGATGAAGAACTGCTCCTCGTTCTGGGCGCGTTTGACTTCAACGTCGGCCCACAGCTTGACGCGCTTGGCGTAGGCACGGGCTTCAACGATCTTACGTACCAACCAGTTTGCGCTGGCGGAGTCATCCACCGTGAACGTGTCGGGTGGAGCGGATTCCGCCGAGACTGGCGTGGTGATGGCAGTGACTTTGATCGCACTCATTTGGGATCTCCTTCCTGTTTGATGATTTCGACCGCCGCGGTAACCCCGGCAGCGAGCATGATCGAGGCAATCCGTTCACCATGCAGGCTGAAGAGCCGTGCAACCCCATCAGGACTTATGCTGTTCCATACTTCGGATACGTCTTCCGGGCGAAGCAGTACGGTGATGCCGCAAACGCGGCGGGCGGTCTCGAACGGATTGGGCAATTTGTTCGCTGTCTTCTTCTTCTTGCTCATGACGCTTTTCCTTCCGATTCGAAAAGTTCAACCGCCGCCTCAATTCCCGCGCGCATCATGCGTACAGCGATGGCCTCGCCGTGCCGAGTCAGTAAAGCGCGCACGGTTTGTTCGTCGTATTGGGGACGGACTTCCTGAAAGGTGCCCCACTCGATCGCCACCATCACGCCATCGACAAATTCATTCGGCTCGCAACGGCAGGGGATGTTTACCTCGACGGCGTCTTTCCCATCTGGATCAACGACCTCTTCAGAGGGAAGGAAGTCATTCCAAGTGCGGCGTTGCGCTCTGTCGAACAGGATGATCGGTGTCCACGTAAGCAGCGATAAACGTTTCCCGAGGATGTCTCGCTGCACGTCCGTCAGGGCCGCGCCTTCGACGGTGTTGAGAACCTTCTCGTTATTTTCTGCGATCAGGATCGCAATTTCAGGTTCGCGGATGACCAGTTCCAAAACCAGTCGCTTGAACTCACCGCGAAAAATGTCGCCTTTAATTTGTTGAACGTCTTCGGCGGTGACAAGAGCGTCCGATGGAATAGCTTTGTGCATGGAAATAATCCTTTCATCGAAGTTTGGGCCAAGTGGAAAAGATCGCGTCATCCAGACGCCGGCAGGAGACAATTTCGACGCCGTTGCCGCTCGGAAGCTGCGCGACAGCCGACGGCGGGCAAAGAATGCGAAGGGGCAGATCAATCTCGCCGCTGTTGATGGAATTGGACAGGTCATTCAGCAGCGCGGGTGGCACTTCTCGCACATTGCGGCACAAATCGATCTCGCCAATGTGAAGGTGGCGCTCCGGGATCGGCTGCTGGATGTACGAAGCGGCGAGTGCGAGCGACAGCGGCAATCCGAGGACGGATCGATACCGTCGTTCGCCGGGCACGCGACATTGGATCGACAGATCGAAGTCGGCGAGTTCGAAGCCCGGAACCTGACACAGGCCACTGACGTACTGTTCAATTTCCTTCCGGGGCAAGCCGGGTGCAGTCACCTTCGCGCCCGCGCCGGGTTTGGGCAACGCGACCGCGCCCTGAACTTCTGTCATGCCCGCGCCGGGTAGATACCCCCTCGCAACGGCGGTGAGCGTTTCAGTATGCGGCGACACCCGCATCTTGAGCGTGATCGGGTCGATCTCCAGTTGCAGCGGCCGGGCAGACTCCGGCCCGAAGCGGTTTTTCAACACCGCGACCATCCGGCGGTTGTACGCCTTGCGAATTAGTATCGAGCAGTCCACCGCATGCTCCAGCGCCTTCGGCCCGGCAATCTCACCCCGCTTTGTAACGTGGCAAATCGCCAGCGTCATAACCTGTGACGCCCGCGTCAGCGAGAAGAACTGGATGAGCGCCTGGTACGCATCGAAGTTGTTGGCCGACAGGCCCGGCCCCTGAATGGAGTCCAGAACGATCAGCGAGACACCGTGGTACGGGCCGTGCGGGTTGAGAACCTGCGATGCGAAGAAGTTGGGCAGCATTTCCACATCGTGAATGCCGGTTTCGACGTGGATGTTCGACAGCGCCGCGCGGACCTGCGACGGCGGCATGTCCGACGCCATGTTGATAAAACCGGCCTTGGCCCGCTCGGCGGATTCTTCGGTCAGGATCATCAGGACCCGGTTGCCCTTGCTGACATGATCCAGCGTCAGTTGCCGGGCCAGCGTGCTCTTGTTCGACCCCGGCGCGCCCGCCAGCAGGATCGCTTCCTCGCGGACGATCTGACCACAAAGGTCGTTGAAGAACATGTTGGACTGAAACTCGACCGATTCATGGCGGCTGTGCCGCACGTCGATCAGCAGCTTCGATGCGGCAACGTTAGGAAACGGGCGAAAATCAGGCGGCAATACCGGCTCGGCCGGACGTGCGCGCACCTTGGGCGCTCGACTCATGGGAGTCTCCTTAAAACGACAAGTGCCACGCCCTTGGCGGGCGCGGCACGGATTTAGAACGAACGGGCGGTATTCCTCGCTCTTCCGTAAGCTGAAGTCAAGAGGTAACTTGCGCGAAACAAAATCGGTTCAAACTTGCCGACGTTTTCGACGACCTCTGATTTGGGCTTTGTTGCTCGGAAAAAGTGGGTGTGCTAACATCGTCCTAATCCCGCGATTGGGGTTCAATGTGACTTTCGAGGAGAAATACGATGGCGAAGCATGCAGACGAAGCCAACACGCCTCCACCTGGCGGCGACAAGCCGGTGGAAGAAAATGCTGAAACGAAGGTTGCTGGCAAAAAGGCAACCAAAAAGAAGCGGCGGGGTCGTCCGAACAAGCATGCGGGGAAGCGGAAGCAAACTGTTGCCGCCCGCGCCGATGAGATGGATGACGCTTCTGATGCAACTGAGGCAGCCGGACGCACGCCCTCGCGAGCGCAACGTCCTTTTCCGGCCCGGACATTGGAAGAAGCACTCGCCGTACCAAAAGCTATCAGAGATAAAAATAACGGAAATGAGTGGGATACAGACCTTGTCGCAAAGGCTTCTGCTGATCTTACGAGCAAAAGCAACAAGTTCTTCTATCTCGCCGCAGCATCACGTGATTACGGGCTGACGATTGGTAGTCGTGATACCGATAAGATTGGTCTGGCCCCACTTGGCCGCGAAATTTTCTTCGCCGGGACCGAGCAGACGGCGAAGCAGAAGCGCATAGAAGCGTTCTTTTCCGTTGACATCTTTAAGAAAGTCTACGATCACTACGGCTCGGGCAAGCTGCCTGAAGATCAATACCTTAATAACACGTTGCTTAAAGACTTTGGTCTTGCCGCCGAATTTCACGCGGATTTCAGGCGAATCTTTGAAGCAAACTGCAAGTTCCTTGGAATTGAAGACGTTGTCGGACTTGGTTCCGCACCCGCAGAGGTAACTCGATCAGAACATGGCGCTGATATCCGTGTTGTTGGCGAGGCCAAAGGCAAGTTCGATCGCACCGCCTTTGTCATCATGCCGTTCGTTGAGAAGGGGCAGTCGCTTCGCTCGGCAGGCTTTTTCAAGGAAGTGCTCACAAAGCTCATTACCCCTGCTGCTAATCAGGCTGGCTTTGCCGTTGAAACCGCGGAGCAAGACGGTAGCGACGTCATTCAGTCCACCATTGTCAATCAACTGCTCAAGCCAGATAGCTTGGTCATCGCCGATCTGACGGATCACAATCCCAATGTGCTCTTTGAACTCGGCATTCGCATTGCAAAAGAGCTGCCCGTTGCGCTCATCAAGGCCGAAGGAACAGGGAAGATCTTCGACGTGGACAACATGATGCGCGTGCTGGCGTATTCGCCAAATCTGTGGACGACCACGGTGGATTCTGATCTGCCAAAGCTGAGCAAGCACTTCAAGGCGGCATGGGACAACCGCACTACAGGCAAGAACTACATGCAGATTCTAACAAATGTAGCGGCCCCTGTCGGGTGAGTCTTCCCGCAACGGCGCACCATACTGACCGAGTACCCCGACGAGCCGGCGAACTCTTTTGCCCAGGCGTCGCCAAATGCTTCTTCACCGGCATTCCCTATGCCGCACGCCGCCGACGCTTGTCTGGCGCGGGAGTTGAATCGGCCAGCTTCGTACGCGGGCCGGCGCCGCGCGGTACGAAATTATGCTTTCGTATCCAGCCGATGCAGTCACGCAGGCGCTTTGGAGTAAATCGCTCTTTCGCTTTGTGCCAATGTTCACGCACTTGTTCGATGACTTGGTCGTCCGTCGCCTTCTCGCCATCAATTAGCAGATCGTTCCATGCGGCGAACACCGTCGCAAACACCTCCGCTTGTTCCGTGTTCATCTGCTCGAACCACGTCAACAGCCGATCCATTTCAGCCGATTTTGGGCCGAGCAGTGTTTTTGCCGCGCCGGATCGATCCGAGATTTTTGCGCCCGGCCGATACCGGATTCCGAAACCGTCTCGCTTGCGCGAGTCGAACCAGTTCATCTTGCGCGCGAGGTTTTCGATTTTATAAATGTCTGGATCGAGCGGGCCCGCCGCCTCTCTTCGATAGTCGCCTTCGAGGTCAATCCCGACATGCGTTTCACTCAGGTAGAGCAGCTTCTCAAGCTTGATTCGACCGAACGTGTCCTTTGAGTGGAGTCGTTCGACAGCGTACGACGCGATCGCCGCACGCTTGAAGAAAATGCCCTTGCTGTGCTTCTTCTTCGCGACCGTTGTTCCGATCGTTGCATCTGACTTCGCGGCGACGACTAAAATCGCTGGCTCGTCGTTCTTGATCCGCTTCTTGCCCGTGAGAACGGCCGCCGACACGCTCTGAACGCGCGTCAGCAACTGCTCGGCGGCTTCGTAGGTACGGCCTTTGGCTTCGACGAGGGCGTGTTCGGTGGAGATGAGTTCGCCGCGGAAGGCTTTGGCGAGGGTGGATTGGATCAGCTTGTCCGCCCGCGCCGACGCCAAAGCGACGCGGGCCTCGATCTTGTCAGCGAGCGCGAACAACGCCTCGACCCGGCGGGCGATCTCGTACTGTTCTGAAAGCGGAGCCACCCGAATTGGCGCAGCCATTAACGCGCCCTTATTGAGCTTGCGTCGCCCGGTGGTCCCTGAGGTCAAGGGCACAAAGTCATAGAAGGCAAGACAATAGTTTAGGTACTCCACAGGCATGCCATCTTTCGGTCGAAGGACGTGAGCGTGGTTATTGACCCATGACTTACCGCGGATGACGTAAGAGAACGGCTTTGTCCGTCCAATGAAGCTCTCGTCCTCAACAACCAGTACCAAGTCCTCGTCAAAAAGGTGCTGATCGATCCAGCCCACCTGACCATTCGCGCCGTAGTATGGAATCGTACCAACGCGGGCCGACCGAGCGTCTTTGTTCACCGGACGCCGGATGTTATCTAAACAGTCCGTGATCTCACCGATGGTTGTGTCAATCCACTTGTCGCTGCGAGCTTCCTTCCATTGCGCTGTAAGCTGACCAGATGAAGCAGCGTTATAGACTGAACGGCGGAAGCGTTTGAGGAGAGTGGAGACTTTCGCCAGACGCGCGCGGGTGGCATTCACATTGACCAGCACCATCTCCACCTTCGCCACAATCTGCCGCTGCTCCGCCAGCGGCGGCAGCGGGAACGGCAACTGGCCAAGTTTGTCGAAACTGATGCGCGGCAGTTGGACACCGTTACTGTTGTGATTGGCGTACTCGACGACTTCCCGTGTCCGCAGATAGAACGCGAGGTACGGTGACAAGACCGCTGGCGCGGCCGGGAAGACGATGATGTCGGTTGAACAGACGCCCGCGAAATCGGGCGTTGCTACTTTGTTCAGATAGGGCCGCAGCTTGCCATAGAGTACGTCGCCAGGACGGAAGACAGCCTTCGTGCTCCGCACATCCGCGCTCGTACCGTGCTCTATGATCTCTCCGGTATCGGATGCGATGTGTTCGAGGCTTAAATACGGCGTACCTGGCTTTGTTTCCGATGGCTCGATCTTCTCTTTCGATGGGCGCACAACATCGGCAAGCGCAACCCGCGCCCAGCCGGGCGGCAAGGGATCTGTACTATCAGCGTTCAATTTATTTTGTTCCAGTTCGTCGTGAGCCAGGTCTCGATACCGCGACCAGGGTTATAGGTGTACTTCTGTCGGAACGCGGTTGCGGCTGCGGTGTATGAGTCGTTCGGCAGTGCCGCCAGTCGCTTGGCCATGTATAGGAGCGTGAGAGAAGTGGCACGCGATTCTCCCTGATTGCAATGAACGAGCACCGGGCGTTCTGCAATCTCGCGATCGACGAACTGCATAAATGCTTCGAAGCTGGGCATCATGAAGAGTGGCTGGGGCGGGTCGATCAGATTGAGATACAGATGGTGCCCGCGCTCCAAGACGAGGTAGTTGGGATGGACGCTGGGAATTGTCCGTGTCGAATAGCCAACCGCGCCTCGGTGGCATGGTTCCTTACAAGCATGGACGACGGCGATCGAGCCGTCGGTAATGTGTGTACAGGCGCTCTCATTTCCGAATGACAGCCGATCCGAAATCATTGTTCTCATGGTTTGACCTCCGTGTCGTTCATTTTTTCCCCCGCTTGGTCGGAACCGTGTATGCCTGCTGCGGGTGGGCGGGCTGGTCGGGATGGACGTAGACCAGATCGCCGTCGCGGATCATGGGGCGAAGTTGGGTCGTCAGTAGATAGTGCCGGTTCCTGCCGAGGATCGTTGCAAGGCGTTCGACCGAGAGAGGCTGCCAGGCGCACAAAGCAAGGACGACTTGCTTCAGATCGGTGCCGACGGCACGCCGCCCCAAGCCGGTCACCCGGCTTGCGAGCCCTGTAGGTAAACCCTGTAGGTTTGGTGCGAACCCTGTAGGTTGCGGCTTACCCTGTAGGTTGCGCCTTGTAGGTTGCGCCGCTGGCGCAGGTGTTGCCCGCTGCGATTTCAAGCGTGGCGCAGGGGCTGCCTTGAACTTTTGTGGATCGAGCATGCGCTCAGTTGGAACGTAGTAGGTTTGTGCGCCGCGCCCTTTCTGATCGACGAGACCGTGATCGCGCAGTTTACGAAGATGGCCGCTGGCGACGAGGGTTTCAACGCGATTGATGTCGCGGTAGGCGGCGTTGTTGATGGCGTTGGTTTCGCGGGCGAAGACCAGCGCCTTCTGCTCGTCCTCGCTGAGGTCAAGATCGGAAAAGTGACCGAGCCACTGGATGTCGTCAGGATTCAGAAAGTGGTGGAACAGGAACGTGACGACGAAGGTGTCTTTCTCTCGATCGGATTCAAACGTGGGCGGGCTGAGGCTTTGCCGGCTCATGGCTTCGCGCATCGCGCGGATGCCGGAGCCTTTGGTTTCGGCGTAGCGTGTTTCATGGAGGACGGCGGCGATCTTTTCATTTCGAGTGACTGAACCGGGTTCACCGAGTCGCTCATCGGGCACGAGCGAATGGCCGGGGTTGCGTATTTCCAGTCGATTGGCGTAGCGGATGATCTGAACCGCCGATTTCTGACGATAGCTGCGGTGCATGACGGCGTTGACGACGGCTTCACGAATGGCGGTGCGCGGGATGAGCGGAACATCCTTGCGACGACTGGAACCGGCGGGCAGTGTGAATGCCGTGGGGATGTCGTCGAGGATCGTGTTGATGACGCGCGGGATTGAAAGCATCAGCGGATCGAGGATCTCGACGGTATCGAATCGTCGTTCGGGATCACGTACCCACTCGCGGCCGGGAACGCGGATGTAATCGATCCGCAGCAAGGGGAAATGACGACGAATCGCCAAGCGTTTGCCGAAAAGCAGGAGCCCGGCAAAAGTCGGAACCAGACGACCATTGTCGCGCGAGGCGGCGAACAGGCTCAGGAGAAGGTCTTCGTCGTTATATCCAAGCTCCGAAGCGTTCGGGCTGCTTTCTTCGCGGTTACGCCGGTATTCAATGATGGCAGCAGGATCGAGGTCTTCAATCGCGCATTCGGGAAGGGTCGTTTCATCAAAACTGTGATGCTTGCGATTTTGGTAGAGCAACTGCACGTCGTCATCGGTGCAATGCTGATCGGTCGATCCAATACGGCGGAATGCACCCCTGGGAAGTCCCTTGGCGCTGATGTAAACCGGTTTTTCATGCGGCTGGGCTTCAGGGATGAACGCAACGATGACCGTCTTTCCATTCTTGGCGGTGTGAACCGTGATCAATGGACGAACGGCGACATTGAAGGACGTACGGCACGTAGTCGCCAAGTCGCTTTGGATTTTATCGGGATCAGAAACCCCGACGGTTTCGTACTGCTTATCACCGAACAGTGATGCCTCGAGCCGGCGGACACCGAGAAGCAGATACCCACCCCCGCGATTGGGTTCATTGGAGAATGCGGAGATCGTTTCCAGCAGCGATGGGCCGATCTGCTGGGCGGTCTTGGCCTCGATCTCGACAGATTCGTCCGAATCGTTCAGGCGCTTCCAGATGTCTTCGTATGTGAGCATCACGAAGCAACCTTTTTCTTGGACGCTGGTTGCTCTTCCGGTTCAAGGAGGGTCAGCACTGCGTTCAACTCCGCCACTGCGCCTTCCAGTTCGGCAATCGCATCGGTCGCAAGCTCTTCCGGTTCAGGAAGCTCATCGGCGTCTTCGATACTGTCGTCCTTGATCCACTTGAAGCTGTCAAGCTTGAAGTCTCGCTGTTTTACTTCGGAAATGTGAAAAGATCGCCAGCGGTCGTCTTTGGATTGCGATGGGTCGCGCTTGGATTTTCCGTCAGGATTCGAGCCGAAGCATTTCTCGAACTCGGCAAAATGTTCGGTGGTGAGGGGGCGATCCTTCTTGGTGATGCCGGGGATGTTCGAGCGGCAGTCGTAAATCCACGTCGTCTCGGTGGCGTAGCCCTTGGTGAAGAAGACAACATTTGCTTTGACGCCTTGGCTGTACGGGCTGAACGTGCCGCGTGGCAGGCGCAGGACGGTGTGGAGCGTGCAATCCTTGGTGAGGATTTCAAAGACCTCACCGGCCTGATCGGCAAATAAGCAGTTGTCGGGCAACACAACGGCGGCGCGACCGCCCGGCTTGAGTACGGTGAGAATATGCTGAAGGAAATTAAGTTGCTTGTTGCTGGTTTCGACGGTGAAATCTTCGCGATCGGGTGACTGATTCGCGCCTTTCGTGCCAAACGGTGGGTTGGTGATAATGCAATCGAACCGCTGATCGACGCGGCCTTCGAGAATGGTGTCGCCCAGAATAATGGTGGGTTCGATCCCATGGAGAAATAGATTCATCAGCGCCAGCCGGCGCGGGCGCGGGACGAGTTCCTGGCCATAGTAGGTCTTGGTGCGAATGCGCTTGGCAATGTCACGGTCGAGGACGTTTTTGGTTTGTTCGAGAAGCCATTCGTACGCGCAGACGAGAAAACCGGCGGTGCCGACGGCGGGATCGGCGATAGTGAAATCGGGACGCGAGCGCGGGTCTGGCTTCATAACGCGGCAGATCGACTGAATGAGCGGACGCGGCGTGAAGAACTGGCCCGCGCCTTTCTTGCCTTCGCTGGCGGCTTTTTCGAGAAGCCCTTCAAACGCTTCGGCTTTCACATCTTTATCGAGCGAGGTCCAGTTGGTTTCGTCGATGAGCGAGATCAGGCGTTTGAGATTGACGGGGTTATTAAAGCGCGGCATCGAGCCAGCAAAAATGTCGCCGAGAATGCCGGGCTGCTTACCGAGCGTGCGGAGCACGTCCGCGTAGTGGTCGGTAAGTTCAATGCCGGCCGCTTTGGCGAGTTCGGGCCAGGCGCAACCCTTGGGCAGTTCGACGCCTCGTTCGTCGGCCATCTTTACGAATAACAAATAGGTGATCTGCTCGATGTAATCGCCATAGTCCACGCCGTCGTGACGGAGAACATGGCAAAAGCCCCAGAGTTTTTGGACGATGTCCGACATAGTGCCCTTTAGCGATACCCTTTGTACTTGCCATCAGTGCCGTATCCATCACACCGCGGGTAGCCGAAGGCGTTCCAGATAAAATCCAGTGCTGGGTGCAATGCGGCCATTACATCGGTTGGTATTACATGAAACACGGTCGGCTCCACAACTACTTCATCCTCGGCAATAGACTCAATGCCGTGATAAAACCGACGTTGTTCTCCAGGAATTTGATAGCCAGCGATTCCGTGGAGCGACACCGAGATACAGAACGGCAGTTGAAGCATTCCATCAGAATAAAGGGTAAGCGCGCTTGAAAGTGCCTTGGATAGTGCCGAATCAAACAACCCAACTCGGAAATAACTTTGACCATCTCTTACCGCGCCGAGGGCATACTGATCCAAGAACTCAACGCGACCGTCACGAAACACGATTGAATGGCTGTACTCGCCATCCTTATTTCGAAACCAGTCCCGAAAGCCGTCGATGCAGTGTCCGCTGTTTCCACCATTGGGTCCGCGGATGTGTTGCAATTTCTTGATTACATCTGGCTGCGTCACATCGAGTGCCGAAGGTTGAGGGACGAGAGGCAATACGTGCATCATCCAAAAAGCCCCCTTAACGTTCTGCGCCTTCCACTTTGCAGCGCGACTGCGAACAAATTGGTCAACGCGGTCAAGCGTTCCGGCAGAGCGAAGTACGGAATCTCGGAGTTGCGACGTGCTCATGTCCTGCTTCCCGGTATTTGAACGTAAGAAGTAACGACGTTCCCCGCCCAAGGTCACCATATGCGGCGCGCGAAAGCTTTGCGGCATTCGGATAATCAAGACGTAGTTGTCTCCCGACACTGGAACCGTCGTGATCTGGTAAGAAGGTAATCGTTCGTCGATACCGTCCTTGAAAATGTGCTCGATCGAGAGGATGAACTCATCACGATTCGCTATTGCGAATCCATCAATCGATTTGGGCGTGCCGAGCGGTTTGCCCTCTGCATCGCGATCTTCATCGATACCATACACAATCTCTCCACCCTCGGAATTCGCAAGGGCCGTTAGATCTCGCAAAAACTCTTTTTTCGAGTCCTTGTCGTCGAGCTTTAATTCTCGCTTGTAGTCGAGATGAAGGCTCTCCGGGACGGCATTAGCGATTAGCCGTCGAAGATCATCGAGCGTTACCGATACAAGAGATTGATTTGCAAATGGTCCCATTAGGCGGCGATGTAAGTGTTGATCTCCTGAATCAGAGGTACGAGTGCGTCGCCGAAATCCTTGTTTGCCTTGCCCCAGCCGCCGAAGTCGGCAAAGACAGGCAAACCATCGAAGTCGTCCTTCTCGATGGTCAGGTTGACCACGAGATGCTGACGAATGCGGTCGAGCCATTTCTGCTGCGATGGCGTAAACGACTTCCCGTCGGTGAGTTTGACGAAAGCATGATTCACGCGCTCTTGAGCGGTGAGGAGCGGCTGGGAATCGGTCGCGGCGTGTTTGACCATGCTGATGATGTCCACCAGCGCTTTGCCCTTTGCGACGGCGTATGCCTTCTGAAGCAAATCCGGCGCAAACTTCTCTGGCGATCGGGTGAGCTTTTCTCGAAGCTCTTTCAAAGCAACCGTTGACCAGTCGCGGGGGCGATCGAGAAGGATTTCAATCGCGGTGATGTGCTGCGGATTGTCTTTCACGAACTGCGAAAACGACGCGAGATAGTCGGCGGGTTTGAGTTCCTTGCCGTCCGCGCCACGCACAACCCATTCGCTGGTGACGGTGTCCTGATTTTCTTCCGCGACGATGAACCGTTTCGGTGGGCGCGGGTATGTGACAAGCAGCGTTTGGAAATCGGCATCGCGCAGCAAAGCCATCGCATCGTGGAATGCGCGCCTGAGATTACCCGGCAGCGCCTGCGTGTATTTACCGACATCACCGTCTTCGATTCCGAACTGCTCGAACATTGGGCACGCCTTGCTGCGATCCATTTCCTTGTCGATTCGCTGAAGGCGTTTGACGAGGCAGCGGATGTTGTACTCACGATCCACGTTGCGCCAGATGTCGTCGATAATCTCGGCGATTGCGCGAGTCGGGCCGACGGGTGCCTGGGCGGTGATGCCGGTGGCGTTACGGAAGCGCTCGATAAGGGTGCCGCCGAAGCAGTCGAAGACGGTGAAGTGAGATTTGTCGGGATAGCGTTCACCCTTGCGCGTGCCGCGACCGAGCATCTGCTCGAACAGAATGCGGCTTTGAACGGAGCGGAGGAAGACGATCATTTCCAGATCGGGGATGTCAACGCCGGTGCTCATCAAATCGACTGATACGGCGATGCCCGGTTCGGGACGGTTGCGGAACTCGCGGATGCGTTGCAGCGGGCGATCCACGCGCCCGGTAATCTTGGTGACGAACCCGTCGCCGCGCCCGAAGGCATCACGCATCAACGTGACAATCTGATCGGCGTGTGAGGTGTGGGGCAGATCGTTGGCGGCGAAGATCAGAGTCTTGGGGAAGCGGCCATAGCGCTGCTCATGTTCCAGTGCGTATTTCTTGAACTCATCGACGATCTTCCGATTGCTGTCGGGCGACGTGATGGCGCGCTCGACTTCGGTCGGTTCGAACTGGCGCTGGTCTTCAAGCTGGTCGATGTTCTCTGTGCCACTGGACGGATCGACAAGCGTGATGCGCTCACCTTCGTTGAGGAAGACGCCCTTGAGACGCACGTCGGAACTGATTTTCACCACGTCATAATCAACGAGATAGCCCTCGCGTACGGCGCGTTCGAAGTCGTAGCGGTAGACGATCTCTTTGAAGTATGCGACGGTGTGGCTGGCAGGGGTTGCGGTGAGGCCGATCTTGATAGCGTCGAAGTGATTGAGCGTGTCGCGCCACGCGCTAACTTCCCCAGCGGAATAGCCACGGTGACATTCGTCGGCGATGACGACATCGAACGCATGGATCGGGATCGGTAGTTTATCGGTATCCTCGTCGGGTGCTTCGCCTTCCGCGCCAAGAATGACAGCGGCGTTGCGGCCAAGGATGTTCATCGCCATACGCTGGATCGTGCAGACGTAGACGAAGGCATGGCCGGGCTGCGGATCTGTGAGATAGTGCTGGGGCAGAACGGTCGGGTCGAACTTTTCATCGTCCCCGAAATCGGACTGCTGGAAGCGCTGCGAGAACAACTCGTAGATTTGGTCGAACTTCAGGCCGGTTTCGGGTTCAAAGCTCTTGAAAGCGCGAACGGCTTGTGCAGCGAGAGCGCGACGATCGACAAGGAATAAAATCCGCTTGGCGACGCCTGATTTCATCAAGCGGTAGACCTGATTGACGCTCTGGAACGTCTTTCCGCAGCCGGTCGCCTGCGCGATCATCATCTCGCGCTTGCGATCGCCGATGGCTTGTTCTACGGCAGCATTGGCATCACGCTGGTACGGGCGAAGTCGCGGGTGATCGTTCGGCAACGCTTTGAGGGCGGCGTTGACGACATCGAAGTCGCGCGCGAGCAATTCACGGAGCGCGCCCGGCGTGTGGAACGTGGCAATGCGGCGTGAACGATTCAGAGAATGACGAACGTCGCGGAACCAGATCGCTTCGCCGTTCGTCGAGTACAAAAACGGGACGTGATACCCGGCGAAGTTGTACCCGTTTTCGGTCGCGCCCTTTGAATACCGTTCGGCCTGGGTGAGTACGTTCTGCGGGCCAAGCGTGAGTTTTTTCGCCTCGACAATACCTACGACGTTCGCATCAAAGCCCAGGGCGTAGTCGGCGGGTCCGTTTGATGTCTCGTATTCTTCGAGCCGATGGGGCGGGATGCCGCAAGTCTGGCCAGCAACGCACGGCCAGCCGACAGCATTCAGAATCGGATCGATCCGCTGTTTACGGGTCAGCCATTCGGAGTTGTGCGGCGAAGCATCGGGCATGATCCCGCTCGGCAAACGTACGGCAAAGCCGAGGGAATCAATGTTACTGACGAGCAAGAGGCCGACCGCCGGCCTTCTGCCCCCTCGGACGAACTGCCATGTTAGCCGACGACACTCACCAGTGTATCATCATGTTACCCGCGAGTCCATTGCGACCGTGCTTTGTTGAGAATGCGATGCCGTTGCCCCGATGTTCATTGAGGAGGACGGGTAGCTGCGATAGACTGATGGCCGACAATTTATAGGTTCGCTGGATCAGCGAATCGTCCTGTGAGATCGAATTACCACCCCGGCAGCAATGTCGGGTTTTCACACTCAGGGCGTTCGCCGGGTTCGGCTCCGCGCAAGCGGGGTCCGACACCCGGCGGATGAACCGGGTGTTGGCGCTGTGGTAAGCGCGATCTCACGGGGAGTCCGCCGGACTGGTGGGCCCCGTTTCCGTTTGCACTCGCCAGAGTAGAACGGGGGGACATTGCGACCGACGGACACTTCTGCTTACAAGCGAGGTGCTTCGTGGACGCAAAAGCTTATCCAATCGAAACAGTCTTCGGCGGCGAGAAGCAGTTCACGGTGCCGCGATTCCAACGGGGATACCGTTGGAAACAAGAGGAGCATTGGCAACCCCTTTGGGATGAGTTGGAGGACATGGCTGATCGGCTTCTTGGAGGAGAGGACGTAGATACCTACTACTTGGGGGCAATCGTCGTCCAGCCAATGCCGGCGCGGGGGTTCAGACCTTCAGAGTACCAAGTCGTAGATGGACAGCAGCGACTGACTACTCTTCAAGTGCTTTTGGCGGCTCTGCGGGATGTATGTAAAGAGGCTGAATTTCCTCACCAAATCAAGGTAAGCGGGTTGATTCAAAACCACGAAGTGGTTGGCAATGAAAACCCGAATGACATTTTCAAAGTGTGGCCGACTGACAGCGACAGGGCTGTGTTCCGGCTGCTGCTGAACTCCGATCCCAAACAAGAGATCGATCAGCGTTGGCCAGTATCTCGGCGCGCGCGTGCTTCGGCAGAACGCCCCGGTTTGGTTCGGGCATACACTTACTTTCACAATGAAATCGAGGAATTCGCGCGCGACAACGTCGGTGAAGAGGCAGTGTCGCCACAGGAGTCTTGGAGGCGGCTGGAACGCTTGTTGGAAGTCCTTCGGCAGAAGATTCAATTGGTCTCTATCGAATTGGGGAAGCAAGATGACCCGATGATGATCTTCGAGGCCCTCAACGGAAGAGCTGAACGGCTGTTGCCATCGGATTTAATAAAGAACGCAGTCCTGCGATCCGCCGGAAATGACGCCGAACGGTTGCATGACGTGTATTGGAAGCGGTTTGGCACCGACCAACAGAGTGTCGATGCATCCTTCTGGCAGGGGGAGCACAAGCGGGGCCGGTTAAAGCGTTCAAGGCTGGATCTGTTCTTGACAGACTATCTGCAATTCAACACCCAAACCGAGGTGAAAGCACCAGATCTATTCAAACACTTTAGCAACTGGTGGAAGGGCGAAATGAAGCACACTTCACCGGAACAGCTAATGAAGAGCATGGTGGATTACGCCGACGTATATCAGCGATTCTTGACTGCCGATCGATTGGACGATGACCCAGCGAGTGTATTTTGTGCCAACTTGCGGCTGATGGATTTCACACTTGCGTACCCGCTGTTGCTGGCATTGTTGAAGGAGTTGCCGGACGAGGGCGGGATCGCGGCGGGCGATCTGCCTGGAATCTTGCAGGATGTGGAATCGTATCTTGTACGCAGGGCAGTCTGCGGACTGACTGGGAAGAAATACAACTATGTCTTCCCCGAAATCCTCAAGTCAATTCGACAAACCCGCGAGCAAGGCGAGATCGTCACTCGTCAAACCATCAGAGAGAAGATGTTGGGTTTCAGCGGAGATACGGTGGAGTGGCCGAACAATCGCTTGTTTGCTCGGTCGTGGAATGAAGACCGATTTTACGGGCAACTCTCGCAAGGCTATCTCAAAGTAATTTTCATCCGGTTGGCGGAGGCTCGACGACGCCAATACAAGGAACCGGCGCAGATTCTTTATGAGCAGATGACAGTCGAACATCTGCTGCCGCAATCGTGGAGGGAGAACTGGGCAGCGCCGATTGAAGCGGGCAATTACCGCGGTGAATCGGAAACGCCCGAACAAAGGCGCGAACGATTGATCCATACGATCGGCAACCTGACGTTGCTCGGTCAACCACTGAACTCTGCCGTCAGCAACGGTCCTTGGCCACAAAAACGCGAAGAGATTCAAAGGTACGGCGTCTTCTCCCTAAATGGCGATTTCACGGGCATTGAGCAGTGGGACGAGCAAACAATCATCAGCCGAAGCAAAACACTTTGGGCTGAAGCGATCAGATTGTGGCCGTATCCGGCGGATCAGGATGGGGCGGCTACCCCAGCAGTAGCAGCACAACTGGAGCAGTCTGAAGAAGATGAGTTCGATGCCAACGTGAATGAGGAAGCAGATGGCGGCGGCGGCGCTGGCCGGTTTCTGCGGGTGGGCGGCACAGATGGAGACAAACTTGTGTATCGCCATCCTGATTACGTGCATCGAATTCCGCTGTCCTCGGTAATAAGAGTTGCTGAATTGATCTCCAAGAGTTTCGACAGTGTCTGGTTTCCGCCTTCTGCGCTAACCGAAACGCTGAAGCACCCGATCTATTTCACGCGGCATTCTCTGAATTGGATGAAATCATTGGGCTTCTTGGAGCAACGTGGGGCGAAGGGCGCTTACCGACTGCTCTCAAGGCAGAACCTTAGTCCCAACCAACTGCGCGAGCGATTCCAGTCGCTTGATCACGACTGAAACAACGGCTGGCGGTCCGCAGAACCAAATTTCTAAACCTTAAATGGAGGAATACTCAAATGCCAGTAGACACACTCGAAGGCTACGAGAAATACGATAACGCAATGGCACGGCATCCAGCGTCTGCCGATCTCGCGAGGAAAATTTTCGAGTATTGCAAAGCCCAGCATGGGGCAAGGCTTCGTTGGCCTGTAGGCAATACAGGAATAATTGTGTCAGAGCCCAACTATTTCGCATTCGGAATCATCCACCAGACTCAGACATCCGTGCAGGTAGACATTTACGGCGGGGCTCGACACCGGTTCATCTGTCCAAACGGCGTAACGGAAGACGAGGCAATTGCCGTATCCCTTGAAGATCGATTGCGGAACGACGGAACGCGACTCGCCACTGGGTTCTATATAACCCACGAAAATCAACTTCCGATCGCCTACAGGATAGTGAACCTTTCGTTCCAGCTAAGTCAGCCAAGATTTCAGCGGCAGGCAAGGAATCTGAATGGGTGACCGCGATTGAATTTGCCAACCAGCAACAAAACGACCGACCCGACCACCGCTCAATCAGCCATCAAATGGGAAGGCGATGTTGCATGCGTCAGTCAATGGCTCGCGACACAAGTGCTTTCGGCCGAAAAGCGAGCGCCTCGCGTGAAGGACGCCAGGGCATGTCTCCTGCGTTTGCTTGCTTCAAAGATCGGCACCGAACGAGTCGCCGCGGAAAATGCCTTGGTTTGGATGGTGCTCCACACCCGGCCGGTCAAGTCCTTATCTCCGGGCCAGCGCCGGGCATTACTCGCCGCACCGAATGCGGAAGGTACGGATTGGGCTGCATTCATACTCGATAAAAACTTGATACGGCACTTGCTTAAGCAAGGCCGCTGGTGGCATCGCTGCCGTTTTGCGCAAAGCAAATTTGGTTTTGATTTCGCGGATGAAGGTGTCAACTTCGTATGGGAGCGGATCGAGAAATACCGGGACGATACGGGAGATTTTCGCGTCTGGCTGGAAACAGTCCTCGGAAACTATTGGATTGGCCTACATCGCAAGTGGAAGCGTTCGGTGCCGAAAGGGTCGGACACCGCGCAGGCACTGGACTTACTTGCCGTTGGGAAAGATGAGCTTTGGAAAAAAGCCCGCGTAACCAGAATTGCGCCCTTGAATTCGGCTGCTTCCGCAGCCAAGTCAATGGCAAAATTTTCCTCCGCGGACATTGCAACGATGTCTCGCTGGGAGCCAATCGACGGCGTGCTGATGGGAATTGAGACCGGCGTGTGGTCCCAGATTCCGCGCGAACTGTGGAGTCAATGGATAAAGCGACTGAAACTCGACCCCTGGGGCTTCGGTGCTATGAGTGCGATGACGCCGCAGCAACGCCGCATTGAGTTAGCGAAACTCACGGGCATCAAGCAAAATACCCTGACCAAACGATGGCAGCGCCTCAAACCGGAGCTTTCCCGACTGCATTGCTTCACCGCCCTTCGCGCCAACGCTATTGACGCCGAATGAGCGATAACTCTGCGCCGTCGATTCGGTGGCGAAGAAATTCTGGGATCGGTTTGAGCTAAAAAACCCCTCTTGCGCTTCAATAATAATGTTCTCGTCATTGGTGTGGCCCGGCATGCGTTATCCATGTGCCGTGCTTGACGGCTTAACGATCAAGCAAAGGAGCATCATGGAAACGTACGTGTTCAAGGTTCAGGTTCAGCGTGGGATCATCACCGTTCGCATCGACGCCAGCGGATACTTCGCCGCCGAAAGCGCCGTGCATGGGATGTACCCGGAGGGCCGCATCCTCAGTTGGGACCGCGGGTAGACGCGGAACGCCGGGCGGCCAGTAGCCTTGGCCGCCCGGCCCTATCGACGTATCGGAATCGGACACAAGCCGATCAACTTGAAATAGGAGGTGTCGATGAGCGATTCGATCGCAATGGATGTTCGTGTGCCCGTAGGACAACGGCTGTCTTGGCGATGGCTCAACCAGACGGTAATTCGATACCGCGACCAAGTCGGCGATCTGCGCAGTGGTTTGCCTACTTTCCAACGACGGCTCGGCCGGTACGGTGAGCATGAAATCTTTAGTGATGGTTGTGGCGAAAGGGTAGTAGGCCGTGTTTCGCCCAACTACGTTCTCGTTCAGCATCACGAACTGCTCGACGCTCTGCCGGGCGTGTTGAGCAGCGAAGGGTACGAACTGGACGAGTTGTACGGCGAGTTATTGCTGACGAGCTATGGCGAGCGGATGGAACTGGTGGTTGATCTGCCGTTTCAGCGAGCAATGCCGCCGGATGGTTATCCACTCGCTTGCCGACTTCGTTGTTTGAACTCGGTGGATCGATCGACGGCGTTGGAAGCCGAGTTGCAGTGGTATCGCCAGATTTGCAGCAACGGGATGTTCGGATGGGCTGGCGAGCGCGTGCGCCGGGTTCATCGGTTCGGCAATGTGCTGGGTTGGGTACAGGCCCGGCTACGACGACGGTTCCACCAACTTCCTGATGATCGCGCCCATTTTGGGCACATGACCCAAATGCCTGTGCGATGGACCGAACTGCAAGATTGGGCGGATGTCTTCGTCGCCCGCAAGTGGAACAAGCAGGAAGCCGCTCGCGTGCTTCACATTTGCCGAACGGGAATGGACTGCATCGTCGCACAGGACTTGGATGATGAAATGGCCCAGGAACTTCAGGTCTCCGCAACAACCGCGGTGCCGGGTGCGTGCGCGCCGGTCAGCAACATTTATCACGTCGGCCAGGCGCTGAGTTGGGTAGCCGCTGGTGCGCACGCGCTGCATACGCAGTTTTCCAGAACGGCAGCGGTCCCTGACCTTCTGCGCCCGCTGATGAACCAATAGAAGATTGAACTACATTCAACCGAGGAACTACATGCCCAGAAAAACCATGCGGGTTCGAGATGTATGTGGACGATGGGTTGACATTGAACCGAACGATGTCTGCCCACCGCCGATCCGGCGCAAGGCACTGAAGAGAGCATTGCTTGAACGAATCGGCTTCGTGCATGAAGCACTACATGATCTTCTGCTGGCTCCTAATGATGCGCCCTTGTCTCTTGAACAGTTCGAGGTGGGGTTTCTGCGTAGCCAGTCGGCCCTTGAGGAGTTAAAAGTCTGGGAAGCCATCGTGATCGCGATGGAGAAGGCTCAAGTCCTTCTTCCGTCGGAAAAGTACGATCGCCGCGCGCTCTACCGTCGCCTACTTTTTATGCTCTGCGCGGCGCTGACCGACAGCGAAGCAGATGAGCACGAATCGAGGATTCTCGTGCATTGCTTCAATTCGTCATTTTCGTCGCCGCATTCGGCCTCGCCGGCGCGAGTCAACGTCACTCCAGTCATCGGTAAGGCTGCCAACGCAACCATCTGCTTTGCCTGCTATTGCCGGGTCGGTCGGGCGAGTGCAACTTTCTGTCCGAGGTGCGGCAAGCGTTTGGTTGCACCACCATAGAACGATCGTGGGCAGGAACGGTAGTGGCGGCTACATCACTCTGCTGCTGACCATGGTTTAAGTATGTTCGATAACCAACGGAGCGTTCTGATGCATAGACAAACTCTTGCCCGTTCTCGTCACCGGCGTCGTCCCTGTGGGCAAATCCCTGCGACCTCTCCGCAAACTCTGCATCTGCAGCGACTTCTTTCCTCCCTACGCGGCAACGCTCATACTGCGCCTCGCCAACTTGTGAAAACCCTGGAGGGTCTGGCGTTTTGGCTGGACATTGACTGGATCAACTTATTATTCCATGGTCCCCGCAGCAGCCTTAAGGAGCTATTGAGAAGAAGAATCGCATGCCTCGAAGAGGCGATTGCCATTCGGCACAGCCATCCGTCACTGACCCGTAAAGATGGTCTCAGGAGCTCATTGCTTTCCTTGGAATTTGCGTATTCAAGTGCAGGATACCACGCAAAAGCCGAAAAGGTGTGGCGTGAGCTTGTTTGTTTAGGAACGAGAAAGGGTAACCGCCGCACGAGAGACCTTGCGGATGCATTGTGCGGATTAGGAAAGTGCCAGTATGTGCGCGGCCGTAATGATGATGCAGTGAATTCACTTGAACATGCCTTTCTGGTGCTCAAATTATTGAAGGTGGATGACGGTGATTGGCTCGCGATGAACATTCTTGAAGCACTGGCCGACGCCCTAACTCATCAAGAGCAGTATCCGCGCGCGATCTCATTGTATAGCCGAGCGATGCGAGGAGCGATGGAGTTCCGTCACTATGGAGCAATGCTCAACCGGCTTTTTGATCTTCGAGAGAAACAGGCAAATGCTCATTTGAAAAATGGCGACCGCCGCGCGGCTGTAAGAGCGTATTGTGGAATTGTGCCTTGCATAAGAAAGGTTTTCAAAACTCGCCCTGAGTTTTTTAGTCCTCGCGATCAACTTGATCCGTTCTTGAGGGGCATCAATCTCGTCGCTTGTGATGTGAGAAGAGCAAGGTTCCAGTTCAAGCGGGTACGGCGGAAGGTAATTGGGAAATAGAAGACGCGCGGCGAGTTATCAGAGGTGGCAACTTGTAAGGATTACTTACAAGTTCGATTTGAGGGTGGTCGCCAGGTACAGAGGCCGCTGAAGCACTACAAGCTCGAAATGATTATTTCGGTGAGATACCGTGTGAAAAGCCAGCGCGGCACGCAGTTCCGCATCTGGGCGACCGAGCGGTTGCGGGATTATCTGGTCAAGGGATTTACACTCGATGACGTGAGTGCCAAGTCAATTTTGAACCAAGTCGTTTTGACATTGAGCCGGCGTCATAAATTTGAACTTTTGGTAGTACGCAGTCATCGTTTTTGGTAGTATTTCGATCCCTCCCACCATGCAAAAACGCCGCTAACTCTCTTAGTTAGCGGCGTTTATCGTTAGTGCCCAGGACAGGACTTGAACCTGCATGCCTTGCGGCGCTACCACCTCAAGGTAGTGCGTCTGCCAATTTCGCCACCTGGGCGGTTGCGGGACGCAATTATAAGGGTTTTCGATGAACTGTCGAGACATTTGGGACTTGCTTTGAATCGTAGCGCGGTTTGGGCCACAATGGCGGCCCGGATGAGTAACAGCGGACTCGAATTCTTCGTCGCGGCGGGACAGCAGCAGCGGGGGCCTTTTGCAGTCGATCGCCTGTTGACCGAAGGAGTCAGCGCGCAAACGCTGGTTTGGCGCGAAGGCATGCCCTCGTGGCAGCCGGCGGGGACGGTATCGGAGCTGGCGCACATTTTCGTCCGTCCGGCAAATGCCCCGCCTGTGCCCCCGATGGCAATGCCCGTCGGATACGCCGGCCCCGCGTATGGCTTTGCCCAATCGCCGGTTCCGACGGATGTGCCATCGAAAAAAATCCTGGCCGGGCTGATGGGTATCTTCTTCGGCGCGTGGGGCGTCCATCGCTTTGTCCTCGGCGACGTCGGCGGTGGGTTCCTGCGGATCGTGATCACCTTTTGCACTTGCGGAATCGGCGGATTCATCGGGCTGATCGAGGGAATCATTTATCTCACCAAGACCGATGAGGAGTTTTACCGTATGTATATGATCGAACAACGAAGCTGGTTCTGAAATCGTAAAGCTCCCACATGTCTGATTCCCGAAAACAAACCCTCGCCTCCGTCCGCAACATCGTCATCAAGTTGGGCACGCAATTACTGAGCGGGCCGGAAGGGCGGCTGGATACCGCGTTTTTGGGGACGATGGCGCAGCAGATTTCAACGCTGCACGGCCGGGGGATTCGCGTCACCGTCGTGTCATCGGGCGCGATCGGGGCGGGGATGCGCGAGCTGAATCTGCCCAAGCGCCCGACCGATCTGCCGATGTTGCAGGCGGTCGCGGCCGTCGGGCAGCGGCGGCTGATGGACGCCTGGGCGGATGCGTTTACGCCTCACAAGCTGCCGGTGGCGCAGATCCTGCTCACGCGCGACGACATCGACTCCCGCATGCGGTTTTTGAACCTGCGCAACACGATCCACGCCGTCCACGAGCTGGGCGCCGTCCCGATCATCAACGAGAACGACACCGTCAGCACCGACGAGATGATCAAAATCACCTTCGGCGATAACGACATCCTCTCCGCGCTGGTCACGCAGGCGCTGCGGGCCGATCTGCTGGTGCTGATGAGCGTGGTCGATGGCATTCTGGATGGCGAAGGCAAATCGGTTCGGCTGGTGGAGTCGGTCGAGGCGATGCGGGGGCTGGTGCGTGTGGAAAAATCCGCGCTCGGCAAAGGCGGGATGAACAGCAAGCTCGAAGCCGCCCGGCTCGTCACCGAGTCCGGTGAGGCGATGGTCGTCGCGCACGGGCGGACGGAAAATCTCCTTCCCCGGCTACTCGATGGCGAAGAGATCGGTTCGCTGTTCCTGCCCGGCGGGAAGCGCCGGCCGTCACGGGTGCGGTGGATCGGCAGCGCCCGGCCGGCCGGGTCGGTTGTCGTTGACGACGGCGCTGCCGCCGCGGTCGGGGAGAAGAACAAAAGCCTGCTCGCGGCGGGGATCGTGAAAGTCGAAGGCGATTTCGATCGCGGCGACGTCATCGCGATCGTTAACCGCGCCGGCACGGCCCTGGCGCGCGGGCTCAGCAATTACTCGTCGGCCGACGTGCAACGCATCATGGGGAAAAAGTCGGCCGAGGTGAAAACGATCCTGAAAGAGGCGGCGTACGAGGAAGTCGTCCATCGCGACAATCTGTTGCTGGAATAAGCCTCCCCGCCGGATGCTGTAAACCCTGATCCGGCCATCGTTTGCAAAAACGTCAAACGTTCGCCGCCGGGCCGTGTCTATCAACGTGTTACGGACGTTCCCGGAGGTCTTTATGACATTGAAATGGCTATTGGTGCCGGTGCTGGCGATGGGCTTGCTGCCGGCGGTCTCTGAAGCGCGATCACACTTCAGCGTCTCGTTCGGCGTGGGCGTGTCGAGCGGTGGCGGTTATGGATACGGCGGATATCGCGGCGGGTACTATGGCGGTGGCGGGTATTGCGCACCGGCACCTCGTTACTACTGCCCTCCGCCGGTCGTTTGTGCGCCGCCTCCGGTCGTCTATTACCGCGAATCCTACTGCCCGCCTCCGGTGTATTACTCTCCGCCGGTGTATTACGCCCCAGCCCCCAGCTATTGCGCGCCGCCGGTATATTACCAGTCGAGCGTTCGCTATTACTACGGTCGATAAGGGAGCTGCTGTTTGATTGAGCGGTGAATGAAGTGGTCCTCGTGAGAGGCCCTTTCTTCACCGCTCAATCTTTGCGCGGATGGTTACGGTCAAGCCTAAACGCAATCGTCATCCCGAGGTACACCGAGGGATCTCGGGATTGCGCGACCCGTTCGGCGGCCGAGATCTCTCGGTGTACCTCGGGATGACGGCGTGTTGGAATGACGGTGCCTGCAAATCGGAAACATTCTACGGCAGCGGCAGGTCTTTGAATTCGAAGTTGAATTCGACGGGCTTGGTTTCCAGCACGATCGGGATTTGCAGTTTGACAGGGTCGCCTAATTTCTTCTCCCCGTCTTCGTAGAAGCGTTTGCTGAACATCAACTTGTACTCCAGTTTCGTCATGCTTCCGCCGCCGCTGGCACCGTTGTTTTGCAGGGCGACTCCATTGGCGTCGAGTAGCTTCACCTTCTGTGAAAGCTGGTAGCCCAGATTGCCGTTGTTGGGGGGCACGAGGAAGGTGACGTTCACCGTCACTTGATCGCCGGTTGTCGTGACGTCTTTCACGGTCACCGTGTAACTGCCGGCCGACTCGGTGACATTCTTGGCCGTCATGATGTTGGGGATTTCGATCACCTGCGTTTTCACGGCCGTCTGTAAACGCATGCTGCCCTTGAGCTTGGCGATTTTCTTTGCAGCCGGGTCGTGCACCACCAGTTGCGAGGACGAGCTCCACATCAATTGATTGTCGTAGCTCATTCCCTCGTACATGCCCGGATTCGAAGGCATCAGCAGCGATTTGCCCGTGTCATCGGTGACTTCGGTGAGTTTGACCATGTACGGATGCTGCGTCACCTGCATTTTGGGTTCGGTAAAGCAGTAGAACTGGATGTTCTGGTTGCGGTTGATGTTACCCGGCTGATTGAACTGAACGCTGCTGCTCATGTTGATCGACTGGGCGACGATCATGAACGGCCCGTCGACCACATAAGGCCCGCTGCCGTCGTTTCCGTTCTGGCCGATGCCGACTTCCGCGCCTCGGCCGCGGTTGGTGACAATATTCATGCCCGTGGTCTTGCAGATCGAGCGGGCTGCTTCCCAGAAAGGCTGGCGTTCGATGTTGATGGAGTACTTCGTCGCATTGGCGACCAATCCGCCCAAGCCGCGGTTTTCGTTGGTGTAGTTCTTGATCGGCACGCCGGCCTGCTTGGAGAACTCGTTGATGATGTCAGTGATCGTGGCATTTTCCATCTTCATCGTGATGAAGGTCGGCCCGGTGGAAGCCTGTTCCATAATGCGCGCCAGCGCCGACTGTGCTCCGGTGCGCTGTTCGACATCCCGCGTGGATTTGATCAGCGCGTTTAGCGGTTCGATCGCTTCTTTTCCCATCTGCACGATCTGGTCCTGCGCCGAAAGCCGATCCGCCGCTTCATCCGCCGCCAGACGATCGAACGCGGCTCGCAGTTCCTTGCTGACTACCGGCGCGGTCGTCGGCCGAGTTGTTGGCCGTGTGGCCGGACGAGTGGCCGGCTGGGTGGACGATGCACCAGCGATCGCACCGGCGATCGCCAGGCTTACAAGGGATGAAAAAACCACCGATGGAAGACGTCGCATAGTCCCTCGTTTACGATTGAATTGCAGCAGAACCCCCGGCGGATCAGCCGCTACGTTATGGCGCGATCCGCAGATCCTTTAACTCAAACGGTTGTTCAACATTCTTGCTTTCGATCGGGATGGACCACACCAGTTTGGCGGCTTCTCCTGTCGATTTGACACCCGGGCCGAATGAAATGCCTTCCCGTGCGAACACCGTGTTGAACTCCCAATTTCGATTCACCATCGACTGAGTGGTTCCGCGTCGGAACAGGGGGTTGCCGGCCGCATCGAGCAGAGCCATTTCCCGCGTCGCCGCGAGCACCGCCTCGTCTTGTGTACTGACGTTGGTGGGCATCGTAAGTTTCACCAGATAGTCTTTTTCCTGCTGCGTGACCGTCACTTTGAACTGCCGCCCGCCCAGCTCGATCGGATTTTCCTTGCCCGCCTGCAGATCGTTCATCTCCACGTTCCGGAACCGAGTGGGCATGCGGAACCGAATCATCCCGCTCAAGGTCGCGATTCTCTTCCCGATGTCGCCTTCCGGGTAAAGGCGGATCATGGTCAGGGAAGTGTGTGATGAGGTCATGCCGATCATCCCCACGCCGACATTCGCGCCGGCATTGTCGTCCGTGGTTTTGATCTTGTTTCCTTTTTCATCCAGGCAATTGGTGGCCGAGACGCGCACGCGGGAAGCCCGCAGCTTCGGTTCGGGCAGGACGGCGATTTGCAGCATAAACGTGCGGAACTTAAACGCCGGCGGGGCGGCCAGCAGATCCACGCTCCCGCTGGTCTGCAACGATACCGGGCAGACCAGGAACGGTCCGGCAACGGTCGAGTTGGCGCTCAGATAATCGTTCCCGACATTCAGAAGTCTCAGCCGACCGCCTTCATTGGGCGCCGGATTGATCCGCACCGGCCACTGCGGCGCAAGTGTCTTCATCGCCGCCCAGAATGGCTGGCGGTCGATGTCGGCCGTCACCTTCGTGCCGTTGAGCCAGTCCACCGAGTCGGCCACCAGGCCGAAATCCAACTGCTTGCCCAGTTCCTCCAACGTACTGACACCCGAGGCGTCTTTCACATGCAGCGTCACCATCGACGGCGAAATCATCGTCCGCTCTTCAAGCCTGCCAATGGCGGCCAGCAGCGTATTGCGCAGATCGACATCCTTGGTGGTCTCGGCCAGTTGGCGCAGACGGGGGACTTGCGACTCGTCGATTTCCGACAATGCATCAGCCGCCTGCTGGCGGAGCTTCCAGTCGTCGGAGGACAGATCCTTGATGATCTGATCGAGCTGGGCGGTAGGATTGGGATTGGGTTGCGGGATGACCGGCCGGGCCGGTTCCACCTGGATCGCGACGGGTTCGTCCGCGAACAAAAGCGTGCCCGAGCAGGGCAGCAGGAAAAGACCGGCGATCAGCCATGACCGATTCATGAGATGTATCATACAACCACTCCCGCCCGGGGTGGAACAACAAACCGGGCCCACCGTTTGGAACGATGGGCCCGGAGGTCGTGTTTAGATCAAATTCGGCTGATCAGGTGGAGAAAGTCCCGTAGAAGTTCTCTTCCAGGCCACGAACCACTGGTTCGCCGGTCACCAGATTCAGCGACGTCCAGTAGCCATCGACATGGAACGACCCGTCGCCGTTCCGCCGGATGTACCCCTTCACGAAGTACTGATGCGCCGTGGAGGTCTTCGGGCCATCAATTGTGAAGGTTTCCGAGGCGACGCCTTGGAACGTGTTGCCCGAGCGGGCGATATTCGAGAGAGTAAACGCTCCCGACGACCCAAGGCCGAACTTATCGACCACCGTGAAGCTCAAGTTGACGGCCTTCAATCCGACCGTCACCGTTCCCGTGCCGTCGTACTGCTTGAACAGATTGGTAAGCACACCGCCCGGATATTTGCTTGTGGCTTCAAGATAGGTGCCGCTGAAGGTGGTTTCACGAACACCGCTGGAAACGGGGTCCATGGCGCCCAGTGCATTGATAAGATTGGTCGCACGCGGAGTGCCCCAGCCGGTGACTTCATCAAAGCCGATATCGGTCAGCGGGTTTTTTTCGCCGCCTTCTTCATCGATCACGTCAGTGAAGTACGACGGATAATTGGTCGAGGCCAGACTGTAAATGTTGCGGATGGCGTCGCGACCGAGCAGTTGCTTGCCGGAATCGACGCGTTTCTGGTTGGCCATCGCAATAATGGCCGCCCATTGCGGAGCGGCCGCGCTCGTGCCGCCTACCGTGATCCAGCCGGTATCGCCGTCCAACGTATTGGAGAAGGACTGGAAGACCGAGTAGCCACTCAGCGGGGAAGAGTTGTAAGCCACGTCCGGGGCGATGCGGAACCCGCCGCCGTATTCGTTGATCGTGGTTCCATGAATTTGCACGCCGGCCTGGTAGGCGGGCGTTGCGTACAGGCCACTGATTCCACCGCCACTGCCGGAGTCGCCCTCATTCCAACCCAATCCGGGCGCGGCATTTCCGTTTTCGTCGAACACCAGGAACGTCCCGCCCACCGAAAGCACATTGGGCGACGTCGAGGGATAGGACAGTTCTTGATAGGTGTCACCAGAAGAAGCGACATAACTAACGTTGCGGTACCGCGGATTTGTGAAAATCGATTCAAACGCCTTGCTTTCGCTCGAGCTACCGAAGCTCATGCTCACCACGCCCCCGCCGAACTGGCTGGCCAGCGTATTGGAAGCGACATCCACCGCCTGCACCATGTCTGGGAACAGATTCGACGCTGCCTCCACCAGCACGATCGTGGCTTCAGGAGCAATGGCATGTGCCCACTGGATGTCGAGCATGGTTTCGGTTGCCCAGCCGTTGTAGTCGCTGAAGGAGGGGTCTGTCGCCGGTTGCACGCCGTTGGCGTAGACAACCCGGAAATTATCACCCGTCGGAGTGGTCAAGCCGTACTCCACGCTGAAGCGGGTCAGATCGTTGAAGGCGGTGGGAGAATGGTACGCATCGACAATCGCGATCGCCTGACCGGCGCCGCGGTTGGTGAAAGTCGGATCCGCCAGGCTGCCGAAATTATACGCCCGGCGGACATCGCCCGGCGCCAGGCCTTCTGGCGTGTTGTTCACCGCCGCCGGTGTGAGCGACAGGCTGTTGTCGAAGAAATGCCTCGGCGGCGAAATCCCTTTGGAGTAGTCATCGTCGATGTGGTTCTGTCCACCGCCGCCGTCGGAATAATCGCTGCCCGTCCCGGTGTCGATGGTATCAGCCCCGCCGTTACCGAAGGCGACGTCGTCGCCCGCGCCGGCAAAGATGGCATCGCGACCATCAGCGCCATAGATCGTATCGCCGCCGTCATTGCCCCAGAGGTAGTCATTGCCGGCGTTGCCGTAGATGACGTCGTTCCCGCCGTTGCCGATGATGTTATCTAAACCACCGCCACCGTTGAGGGTATCGCCGAGGCTCGAGCCCTTGATGTTGTCCGACCCACCGCCGCCGTTAACCAAAACACCGAACGGGAGCAGGCTGTTGGCTTCATCAATGGTGATGGCGTCAGCGCCGCCACCGCCGTTGACGACGATGGAGGTAAGGGTGGCTTTATCGAACTGCTGGACGACGCCGTTGATTGAAACGTCGATCTTGGACGTATCGGCGTTCAGCCCCACGGTGATAGAGTCGGCACGGTCGGTACCACGGACCAGGAGCGAGTCGCCGGTCGGCTTGGCGACGATCGACGCCGAAAGCAAGCAACGGGATTCCAGGTTCTCGATCACAAACGACGCCGCACGATTCAGACGTGCATGTTTTACGGTTGATTTCTTGCCCAACATCGACGGTTACCTCCAAGGGTGAGCGGAGAGTATCCCCGGTTATGAGTGTTTCTGTCAACTTGAAGAGGGCGGCGCGTCATCGCCCGGCCAGGCCCGATAAGATCCCGTACGACCTTGCTGTAACCCTTTGTTCTTCATGCTGGTGGTGAAATCAGCCTGAGCGATTTAGTGTCCGATCGCGACCAAAACGTACCCTTCCGACGGGACGGCCTGGCTACCGACCGGACAACTTCGTCCAACGCCCCTCCTGATGGGTTAGAAACGCTGGCAGATGCTATTGTTACGCATGGGGGAGTGATGGTGTAAAGATGAAATCGAGAGATCCTAACGAGGAGCCACCCGTCGTGCTGGGGTACGAAACGCCCAATCCTCAGCCCGAGAGTGATGCCGCCGATGGTGCGGGATGTTTTGGTGTTGCAGCCGGAATCGCGGCGGTGTGGTTCGGGCTAGGGGGCTTTGGGGCGATTTTGCATTCACTCCTGGTATTTCGTGCGGATCGGGCTGAGCGCATCTTGGAGGCAATTCCAGTAGCCTTGATTTCTTTAGTGCTTGCGATCGCCTCGTATCGCTGGTGCCGACACGGTTTTCGCCGCCGTAGATAAGGAATTCAATCCAACATCGCCTCATTCGCTTGGCGAATAGTCATTTTTCCTGTATCACTTTCGGATGCTCCACGACGAAGTCATCCCCATCTTGGATTTTGGTTCGCAGTACGCCCAGTTGATCGCCCGCCGGGTGCGGGAGAAGGGTGTATATAGCGAGCTGGTACGCCCCGACATCTCGGTAGACGAGCTGAAGAGGATGAAGCTCAAGGGCATCATCCTCTCCGGCGGGCCAAGCAGCGTGTACGAGGCGGGGGCGCCCAAGTGCGATCCCAAAATCTTCGACCTCGGCGTGCCGATCCTGGGCATCTGCTACGGGATGCAGTTGGGCGTCGAAATCCTCGGCGGGAAAGTGAAACCCGCCAAGGCGCGCGAATTCGGCCGGGCCAAGCTTCAGGTCATCAAGAATGACCCCCTCGTCCACGGATTGCCCAACGACACCAGCGTCTGGATGAGCCACGGCGATCAGGTTCACGACCTGCCGGCCGAGTTCGTCGCGCTCGCCACCACGCCCACCTGCCCGTACGCCGCAGCCAAGCACACGGGCAAGGCGTTTTATGGCGTGCAGTTTCACCCGGAAGTCACCCACACGCCGCGCGGTGAGCAGTTGTTCCACAACTTCCTCTACGACATCTGCCACTGCACCGGCCAATGGACCATGGGCAGCTTCGTCGAACAAACCATCGACCGCGTCCGCCAGCAAGTGGGCAACGCCAAAGTCATCTGCGGCCTGAGCGGCGGGGTGGATTCATCCGTCACCGCAGCCCTGCTGCATAAGGCGATCGGCAAGCAATTGCACTGCATTTTCGTCGATAACGGCCTGCTGCGAAAAAATGAGCGGGAGCTGGTGGAAAGCACTTTCCGCGATGCGTTCAGGATCAACCTGATCACCCACGACGCCAGCGACATCTTCCTGAAAGAGCTGGCCGGCGTGACCGATCCGCAGAAGAAGCGGAAAATCATCGGCAAGGAATTCATCGACTGCTTCGACCGCGAAGCCAAAGGCATCGCCGGCGCGAAGTTTTTGGCCCAGGGCACGCTGTACCCTGACGTGATCGAGTCCGGCCACGGCTACGCCGGCACGGCGGCCAACATCAAACTGCACCACAACGTCGGCGGATTGCCCGAGAAAATGGGCTTTGAGCTTGTCGAGCCGCTGCGCGAGCTGTTCAAAGACGAAGTCCGCAAAGTCGGCGAAGTGCTTGGCCTGCCCGAGCATCTGGTCTGGCGACACCCGTTCCCCGGCCCAGGCTTGGCCGTCCGCGTGATCGGCGACATCACCCCCGAAAAACTCCGCGTATTGCGAGACGCCGACGAAATCGTGCTGGAAGAGCTGGTCGCCCACGACCTGTACCGCAAAACCGCGCAAGTCTTCGCCGTCCTGCTGCCGATCGGCACGGTCGGCGTAATGGGCGACGCCAGAAGCTACGACAGCGTGATCGCCATCCGCGCGGTCGAAAGCCAGGACTTCATGACGGCCGATTGGGCGAGAATCCCGTTCGACGTGCTGGCGACGATGAGCAACCGAATCATCAATGAGGTGCGAGGCGTGAATCGGGTGGTCTACGACATTAGCAGTAAGCCGCCGGCGACGATTGAGTGGGAGTGATCCTCAACATGGCGGAGCACATGTCGGTTCGTGAAAGAGTGATCAAGAAGCCGCTCTCTTTCTCCCTCCCGATGCTGCTAGTCGGCGGCGTGGTTGTTGGAGTCGGTGTTTTTGTCGGATCGGGTGACTGGGCTTGCTCAGCTATTGGATACTCGATGCTTGGCGGTGTCGTTGCGTGTGCGGCCGATGCCGTGATTCGGCGGTTCACTTCCGTCAAATGGCGGGGAAAACAACGGCTAACTCTACTTGCGATAATCGTCTTGCTCGCCGTGTTGGGAGCCCGCTTGGAGTTTACACTTGAAAAGCCGCGACTCTTTGCCGAAGCCTTTCACCAACCGCTGTCAGCAAACGTGACTGACTTACATGTCGAGCGTCACTATGCCGGCGGGCCGGGGGACATGATCTGCCTGATGCGATTCCAAGCGTCCAGCCAAACCATCGATCAACTCGCCGCATCGGGCATGCTGCAACGCGACGTGAAATCCGAGGAAGACTATTCAGCCGACATCCGAAGCTGGGATTCCGTCTGGGGAACTGTCGGCACGCTGAGCGGCCAATACGGCCCGCCATGGAGTAACCGGCCGCCGATGGTCAAGCCACAGATTTACCGGCGCGATGATCCGATGAATCAGGGCAACGTCAACATGATCTGGGATCCCGCGACGCAAACCGCGTATGTGCAGTTGTCGTACGGCTAACGGTGATTTGGAATTGATGGGCGATCACTCTTGTGACCTATGCACTTTTGCGAGTGCGTTTCTTGGCGGGATTCAAATTCACAATCTTTCCATCGCGTACGACTATGAATGGCGTGCCTGTCGATTCCGAAAGATTCCGCGCACTTCGGCTCGCCCTGCGGAGTGCCGCGAGCTGGCCGCGAATCTCACGGCTGCGAATAGGGGAATTCTTTTTCATTCCTCACGATCCCCTCAACGGATGCCTGCAGAACGGACAGCGCCCCACGAAGTTGGCGATGGCGCTGCCGCAGTGGGGGCACTCGGTCATGGCGGTGGGCTCTTCGCTCGGAGTGGATTCGACGCGGGTCAGCCGCTCGGCGAGAGTTTCGATGGTGTCGACGGCGGGGAGGGTGATGGCTCTAACAACGTGGCCGAGCTGGTGGAGGGTTCGGCCGAGCGCGTCGATCGCGGGTTCGTCCTCGGGGGCGATCTGGGCCATCGGGACGTACGTCGCCGGGTCGGGCGAGCGCACGGTGGCGGTGCAGCGGGCGCAGCGGACGAGTTGGCCGTCCGGCTCGCTGTCGAGGTGCAGCTGAATCCCGCAACGGGTGCAGAAGAATGTGACCATCAGGACCCCTTACCCCTGATTGGATCGACCGCGGACGGTTTGGTCAACGGAATTTCACAGACGAGCGGTCGTTAGTCCGCCGTCCGCGTGAAGTGGAATTTCATACCCGCTGCCTCGGCGGCGGTGAGCAAGGCTTCGGCCGCCCGTAGGTCGCGCAAAATCGGGTTCGGCTGCTTGAAATCGTTGAGGTTGGCACTGACGTACTCAATCAACGCCCGTACCGTCTTCAGCCCCTCGGCGGCGGGGAACCATTGCTCGGGAGGCAGGCGCATGCCGGACGGATCAAACCCCTCGGCCTTCATCTGTGCGATCAGGACGGCCTGGCTTTCCGACAGCAGCGCAGTAATCTCCGCCACGCTCTTGCGGCGGGCGGCGGAGTCGAGGCGGTCGGTCTCGCGGGCTAGCGACTTGCCGGGCTTGGCTTTGGCGTACGCGGCCTGGGCGTCGGGCAAGTCTCGTTCCAAAGTCACGACGATCAGGACGGCCATAACGAAGCTCCAATGGGTTGACGCGTTTCCATCGCCGGCGGTTTGGCGGGGATGGCGGCGCGGTAGACGACGACGGTTCTACACTTCCGGCAGATGAGTTTACGGTTCGTGCGTTTATGCCGGTCCGCCCACCAGCCGCAGGTGGGGCAGCCGATCTGCATCGGGGCGGGGCGCTTCGGCGGGGTGACGACTTCTTCGCTCTTGAAGCATCGCACGGGCTTGGCGCCGAGGCGCACGCACATCGCCTTCCACGCCGGGCCGTGGCCGGTCTTGGGGGTCAGGGCGTGGGCGATCTCGTGCAGGATCGTATCGCGGACTTCGCCTTCCTCGTTCAGAAACGTCAGCGGCTTGGAGAGGCTGATCACCCGGCGGGTGAAGTTGCAGCACCCGAACCGCCGGCGGGCGTGGTCGAATTTGAATGACCACCCGACCAGCCCGTGCTGCTGCATCAACTTAACGGCGAGAATACGGGCGGCGTGGAGGTTCATTAATAAGACAAATTGACGATTGACGATCGGGCCATTGACGATTGGATACCCGTCCGCCTCAATCGTCAATGGCCCGATCGTCAATGAATCAATTCCTCACACCGCTTCGACAAAGATCTTCGACGCCGCCTCGGTTCCCAGCGCCACCGGCGGTTTGCCGGCCACTGCGATCGAGACGGCGGCCGCCTGCGGGTCGCGGGATTCGACCGTCAGGGGCGTGCCGATGCTCAGCCCGCTGCGGTGGACGAACTGCAGGAACGCCGGGCCTTGGTCGATCACGCGGGCGACGCGCAACGGGGCATTGAGGTCGCAGTCGAGCAGGCTGAATTGCCGCGTGCCGGGCATTTTGCCCTTGGCCGGCGGGATCGGGTCGCCGTGTGGGTCAACTCTCGGGTAATCCAGTAACGCGTCGATGCGGTCGAGCACTTTCTCGCTGATGGCGTGTTCCAGTTCCTCGGCTTCGTCGTGTACTTCCGACCAATCGAGCCCGAGGATTTTGACGAGGAACAATTCCACCAGCCGATGACGTCGGAGCACGTGCAGCGCCAGTTGCTCCCCGCCCTTGGTCAGGCGTGCGCCCGATCGCGGCTCGTACGTCACCAGCCCGCTGTCGGCCAGGGCTTTGACCATGCTAGTGGCCGTCCCGGGGACCACGCCCATCGCGCTGGCCAGTTTCCCCATCGGCACGAGGTCGGCCGAGGCGGATTGCTGCTCCAGGTAGAGCTGCTTGAGGTAGTCTTCAACGGTGCTCGTGGGCATGGTCAGATCATGGTGCCGTTTGGAGTGGCTTAAGTCCAGTCTGCGAGTCATACTTGACCTTATTTTGATAATATACTAACATGATTTTGACTAATCAAAATTGCAGAGCGTAAATGAAGCACGGGCTTACACATGAGTATCACGAGCATTTTTCGAAACCTGGGATGGCGGGTGCTGCTGGTTTTAGCGGCCTTTGGTTTGCTGTCGTCCGGGTGTGATCGGACTCCTGCGGCGGGCAATCAGGCGGGCAAAAAGCGCGTCGTGACCACCTTCACGATCCTGCAGGACATGGCCATGCGCGTGGCGGGCGACAAGGCGATCGTCGAATCGATCACCAAGCCCGGTGCCGAGATTCATGACTACGAGCCCACCCCGCTCGATATCGTCAAAGCTCAATCAGCCGACCTGGTGTTGCGGAACGGCATGGGCCTGGAGCGGTGGTTCGAAAAATTCATGGGGAAAGTGAAGAACGTTCCAAGTGTCGATCTGAGTGACGGAATTGTTCCGATTGGTATCGCCGAGGGGCCGTATAACGGCAAGCCCAATCCGCATTCGTGGATGTCGCCGAGCAATGCGGTGATCTACGTGGAGAACATCCGCAAGGCACTGGTGCAGATCGACCCGGCCAACCAGTCCGCCTACGACGCCAATGCGGCGGCGTATACGGCGGAGATCAAGGCCATCGACACGCCGCTGCGTGCGAAGCTCAGCGAGATTCCAGCCGAGCAGCGGTGGCTGGTAACCTGCGAAGGCGCGTTTTCCTACCTCGCACGCGACTACGGCATGAAGGAGTTATTCCTCTGGCCGGTGAATGCCGACGAAGAGGGAACGCCCAGGCAGATCCAGAAAGTGGTCGATACGGTGCGAAAGAATCAAATCCCGGTGGCGTTCAGCGAGAGTACGATCAGTGACAAGCCGCAAAGGCAGGTGTGCCACGAAACCGGTGCGCGGTACGGCGGGGTGTTGTACGTCGATTCACTAACCGACGCAGGCGGCCCGGCACCGACTTATCTTGATCTGCTGAAGTACAATGCCCAGGTGATCGTGAAAGGATTTCACGAAACCGGGAAGTAAGAGCCATGGGTGAAGCCGCCCCGCGATTGGGGCGGTTTGTCTTATCAACAAAGTGCCCTAGTACGACGAATGAATGCGACAAGGGCTTTGCGAGTGAAGAGTGAGCGGTATGAACGGCAATGGACATCCGATCGAACTGGCGGTGACTGACGTCACTGTCGCGTACAGCAACGGGCATGTAGCGCTGCATGACGCGAGTTTCACGCTCGGTCCTAGCACGATCTGCGCGCTGGTGGGCATTAACGGCAGCGGGAAAAGCACGCTGTTCAAGGCGATCATGGGGTTTGTCCGTCCCGCCCGCGGATCGGTGCGCATCGCGGGTCAGCCGGTGAAGGTGGCGCATAAAAACAACTGGGTGGCGTACGTGCCGCAGTCGGAGGATGTCGATTGGTCGTTCCCCGTGAGCGTGTGGGACGTGGTTCTGATGGGCCGGTACGGCTACATGAACTTCCTTCGCATCCCGCGCGCCGAGGACAAACGAATCGCGATGCAAAGTCTTGAGCGCGTGAAGATGGCCGAGTTTAAGGATCGGCAGATCGGTGAACTCTCAGGTGGGCAGAAGAAGCGAGTGTTCCTGGCTCGTGCCCTGGCGCAGCAGGGCAAGATCATTCTGCTCGATGAGCCGTTTACCGGTGTGGATGTGAAGACCGAGATGGCCATTATCGCGCTGCTGCGTGAGCTGCGCGACGCCGGCCACATCATTTTGGTCAGCACGCACAACCTCGGCAGCGTGCCCGAATTTTGTGATCGGGTGGTGATCATCAACCAGACGGTACTGGCGTTCGGCCCGACGGAATCGACGTTTACGCCACAGAATTTGTCGCGGGCGTTCGGCGGGGCGCTTCGGCATCTCCGCATGGATCACACCGACGTGCCCAACGGCCTGCCGAACGAAATCATGCTCATCAGCGACGAAGAAAATCCGCTCATTCTCGGCCCCGGCGGCAAGGTGGAGAAGCATCACTCTGTAGATGAAGCCGTGGAGGAGGACAAATGATCGAACAACTCCTCACCCCGTTCCATTACGAATACATGGTGAAGGCGATTTTCGTCAGCGCGATGATTGGCGGGGTGTGCGCGTGCCTGTCGTGCTTTGTCACTCTCAAAGGGTGGTCGCTGATGGGCGACGCGCTGTCGCACGCCGTCGTGCCGGGCGTGGCGGTGGCGTACCTGGTGGGAATCCCTTTTTCCGTCGGCGCGTTCATCAGCGGCATTCTGGCGGCGATGTGCATGGGATTCATCAAATCCAAGACCCGCATTCGTGAAGACGCGACGATCGGCATCGTGTTCACCACTTTTTTTGCGGCTGGCGTGCTGCTGATCTCGATCTTTCCCAGCAACATCAATCTTAAAAGCATCGTATTCGGCAATATCCTCGGCATCGCCAGTGGGGATATCTGGCAAATGCTCATCATCTCCACCGTCACGATGCTCATTGTGGGGCTGAAGTGGAAAGACCTTCTACTGCACTCGTTCGACCCCAATCAGGCCCGCGCGATCGGGCTGAACGTACGGGTACTGCATTACACGCTGCTCACGTTGCTGGCGGCGACGTCGGTGGCGGCGTTGCAGGCGGTCGGGGCGTGTCTGGTGGTCGCGATGCTGGTGACTCCGGGCGCGACGGCGTATCTGCTCACCGACCGCTTCGGCAGAATGATGATTATCGCCATGGTGATGGGTGTGATGACGTCGCTCATCGGCGCTTATGCCAGCTATTTTCTCAACGGCAGCACCGGAGGATGTATCGTGGTGTTGCAGACGTCCGTCTTCTTGCTGACGCTGGTCTTGGCCCCGAAGCACGGCATCATCGCCAGCCGATTGAGGGGTGCGCGTTCGGTCAATGCGCTGCAGGCGGAGTTCAAATCCATCGCCGTCCCGGCCGTGGAAGGAGGCGGGTGATGCGATTGCTCGAACCGCTCCAGTACCCGTTCATGATCGAGGCGCTGTTGATCGCCGCCCTGATCGGGGCCGTGTGTGCCGTGCTCTCCTGTTACCTCGTGCTGAAGGGTTGGTCTCTCATGGGGGATGCGATTTCGCACGCGGTGCTGCCGGGCATTGTCATCGCCTACCTTGTCGGCGCGCCGCTGGCGATTGGTGCGTTTCTCTCCGGGCTGGTGTGCGCCGGCTCCACCGGCTGGATCAAAAGCCACAGTCGCGTGAAGGAAGACACGGTCATGGGGATCGTCTTCACTGGGCTGTTCGCGCTGGGGCTGGTGATGTTTACCAAGGTGCAGACCGATGTGCATCTCAACCACATCCTGTTCGGCAGCCTCCTCGGCATCGATCGCGATGACATGATCCAGGCGGTGGTCACCAGTTCCATTACGCTCGTGGTGATGCTCGTCCTGCGAAAAGACCTTCTGCTGTTCTGTTTCGACCCCAGCCACGCCAAGACAGCGGGGCTGAACACCACCATGTTGCATTATGTGATGCTGTCGGTGCTGGCGGCCACCATCGTGGCGGCGTTGCAGGCGGTGGGGATCATTCTCACCGTGGCGATGCTCATCACCCCGGGCTGTATCGCGTACCTGCTCAGCGATCGGTTTGATCGCATGCTGATCATCGCGGCGGCTAGTGCGGTTCTTTCAGCGGTCGTTGGAACTTACATCAGCTACTTCATCAACGGCGCGACGGGCTCGTGCATTGTGCTCGTGCAGGCGGTGATCTTCGTGCTGGCGATGGTCCTCGGGCCCAAACACGGATTGCTCGCGGCTCGTCGTACTGCACGGGGGCAGATGGCGGCCTCTCCGGTCGCACCGGTTTAGCTCGGCCTCATCCGTTTTCAGCCTTTCATACGAATTCGGTTTAATTTGCGCGACCGGTTTGGAATTGAATCATTGACGATCGGGTCATTGACGATTGAAAGAACGTGCCTCTCAATCGTCAATAACCCGATCGTCAACGATTCAATTTGGCGATAGAGCGTGCGGTTAGATCTGGATTCGTATTAGTCGGCCTGATGTTCATCCCGCTTCGCTACCCAATCCGCCAGTGTCGCGACGCGTTCCGGATGCTTGTGGCTTCGGGCCAGAAATCCGCAGCCGTGTTGGGGCATGCGGTCCTGATCGGTCGGCTGATAACGCAAATCCACGCTCCATCGCACGTGATCGGAATTGTTCGGCGTGCTGCTGTGCAGCAGTCGGTCATTGAACAGGATGGCGCTGCCGGCCTTGACGGGGAGCGCGACGATCGCTCGCTTTTTGGACTCGCGTTCCACCACGTCAAGGTTGGTTTCCAGAAAGCCGGTGCCCGAGTACGTTTCCTGGTGGTAGTCGATCACCTTCTGCCGGTGCGTGCCGGGGATGATGTGCAGGCAGCCGTTTTCGTGGGTGCTGTCGATCAGTGGGATCCAGACGGTGATGACCGGGTTGCTGTTGGCGTCCGGCCAATAACTCTTGTCCTGATGCCACGGCACGGCCCCGGCGGCCACTTTGGGCACCTTGGGGCGCACGTTGTAAACCGGGTTGGAATAAATCTCCGGGCCGATGAGTGACTCGACCGCGTCGATGATTTTCGGGTTGCTCATCAGGATGAAGTATCCGGGTAGCCGATCCCGCCAGCTGCGGCCGTACTTCAGGAAGTCGGCGTCGGTCATCCCCTCGAACAGCTTGCCCAGGCGGTACTTGAACGGCTCATTCACGAGCGGGTCGGAGATCTTGCCAGCCTTGATCAGCGCGTCGGCGATCTGGTCGACCTTCTGTGTCATCGCCTCACGGGCGGGGGCCAGCTCGTCGCCGGACAGCAGTTGGTCGAGCACGAGATACCCGTCGCGCTCGTACATTGCCTTCTGCTCGGCCGTCAGGCTGCCGTAGGGGGTCGTCAGGGGGCGTTGGTCTTCGGTGGTGACGCTCATGTTTCTCCTTCAAAGTTGAGCAAAATCCTACCCTGAGATTGAGACTCGCCAATAGCCTGCGATCACTAAAAGTGGTATAAAATCACTATGGACGGTCCGATACCCACCTGGCCGATCGGTCTCGACCACCGGCCGGTGATCAGGCAGGCGGCGATCGGCAGGCACACTGGACCGGCGACGAATCGCTACCAGATGTTGGGGTTTTGGTGCCTTCACGTCTATCCGTATCGGGCCGACCTGCGGGTGAATGATCGGTGGTATGAAATCCATCCCGGTTGCGTCAGTATTTTGCCCCCCGATGCGGATTTGGAGTACCGCCTTCCCGGTGAAGTGGAGCACGCTTACGTGCATTTCCTGATTCCTCCGGGCGATTCTGAATCATCCCCACGCCTGCCGGTGATGCAGCAGCTCGGCGACCGGTTCGCCGCGTTCGACCGCGCCGTGCGACAGGCGATTGCCTGGCAGACGATCAGCCCGGTCCGGGCCGAGGTGCGGCTGTGGGATTTGCTCTGGCAACTGACAGACTCGCCCGCCTCAACTCCCCACGACCGCCACGGCGTTCACCCGGCCGTCGAGCGGGCGATGCGCCGCATCGAGCTACGCCTCGGCGAACCGATCAGCGCCTCCGCACTGGCTGACGAACTGGAGATCTCCCACAACCACCTGATCCGCCTGTTCCGCGCCGCGACTGGTTGTTCAATCGTGGAATACGTCAGGCACCGGCGCGTCGAGCGGGCCGAGCACCTGTTGCGATTCAGCACGCTTCCGATCAAAGTCATCGCGCGTCAGGTAGGCTTGGCCGACCTGCACCAGTTCAACAAAACCATCCGCCGCGAGCTCAAGGGTTCGCCGCGCGAGGTGCGGGCAAGACGGAAGGAGAGCGAATGAATCCGCTAACGGTAGGCATCATCGGTTTCGGCCGGATTGGCGCGGAGCACGCGGGGTGGATCGCTCAGTCGCAGTACATGCGTGTGGCCGAGGTGTACGACGCCACGCCGGCACGGCGCGATCTGGCCGCCGCTCGCGGCTTTGCGACTCATGAAACGCTCGATCTGCTGCTCACTTCGCCGCGCGTGGAGGCGGTGCTGATCTCGGCTCCCACGTCGATGCACTTTGAGCTGGCGATCGACGCACTCCGCAGCGGCAAGCACGTGATGATCGAAAAGCCGATGGCGCTCGATCTGGCACAGGCCAGGGCGATTGCCGACGAAGCGGTTGCGCAAAACAAACTCGTCAGCGTCTTCCACAACCGCCGGTGGGACGTCGATTTCCTCACCGCCAAGCAGGCGATCGCGGCCGGCACGTTCGGGCGCGTGTTCAACGTCGAAAGCCGGCTCGGCCAATGGAGCAGCTGCGTCGGACCGGCGGCCAAGGAGTATCGCCCCAACTGGCGTAACGAAGGCTCCTTCGGCGGCGGCGGGTTGTACGACTGGGGCTCGCACTTTGTCGATCAGCTCTGGCGGCTACTCCACCCGGCCAAACCTGTACGCGTGTTTGCACAACTCCGCGGCAATGTCTGGAGTGCCGACTGCGATGATTTCGCCCGCGTGCTGATCGACTTCGACAACGGCGCGGTCGGGATGTGCGAGATCAACACCACCACCACCCGCCCATTGCCGCGATGGCATATCGACGGGACGGAAGGCTCGGCGTTCAGCCCGTACAGCCCGGAGTTCGATACAAGCGTCTGGGCGTCGCTGAGGTTCACAGGAAAGACGCAGACAACGCACGTCACGCTTCCGATGGCCGCGGCCGGGTTGAGCGAGACGCAGATCTGGGCCCGCTTCGCGCTGGCGGTCCGCGGGAAGGGTGAACCGGCGGTCAGCGTCGCGTCAGTGCTGCCGACCATGGCGTTGCTCGACGCGGCCCGCGAAAGCTCGAAAACCGGCCGGGCGATCGAGCTGGCGGACGCGGTCGACTGGGTGCTGTAATGTGTTTCCCGTACCACGGGCCTCCGGCCTGTGCGGAAGACGTTGGATGTCGGAGACCGCGATTCTCGAAAGCGTAGCGCAACCAATCACGGGCCGGAGGCCCGTGGTACAGGTGAGGTTTTCAACTCCGGGAAAGTCACCAAAACGCGTCCGGTAATTAGATTACGTCCGCATAACGCAAACCGCCGAAGAAAAGCCGAAGTGATTTCGCCCGCTCGTCCGACTTAACTCTCAACAGGAGTTGTCGTATGAGCCTTATTCAATTCAGCCCGGTCCGCATGGTTATTCTGGTCTTGGCCGGCATGGCGCTTGCGATGATCGTTTAGGATCCGATTGAAACACGAAGACACGAAGGCGCGAAGAAGAATTTGATCTTCTTCGTGCCTTCGTGTCTTCGTGTTTAATCGATTGGTATGCTGGCGTGCTCAGCATGTTCAAAGTATTGGCCATCACGAGCGGCATGAAGCAGGCGGCGGCGCGTCTGCGGATGGGCGAGCTGATCTTGCCGCTGCGCGAGCGGGGGATTGAGCTGACGATGGCGGAATGGGGCAAGAACCTGCTCGAACGCCGGGCGCTGATCCGTTCCGCGTCCGACTTCGACGCGGTCATCCTACAGCGCCGGCTGCTCGATCCCGGGAACGCCCAATCGCTGCGCAAGCGGGCGAAGCGGATTTATTTCGACGTCGATGACGCCGTGATGTACCACGCCGGTAACGTCGGGTGGTGGAGTCGCTGGCGAACGGATCGGCGGTTCGCGGCCACGTGCCGGATCCTCGATCACGTCGTCGCGGGCAACGAGTACCTGGCCGACATCTTCCGCGCCAGTAACTGCCCCGCCAGCGTGCTGCCGACGGTGGTGGATCCGCAGCACTACCAGTGCAAATTGCACCAGCCGACCGAATCGCCGCGGCTGGTGTGGATCGGGTCGCATTCGACCATTGGCTATCTCGAACTGATCCGCGACGCCTTAGTAGACGCGGCCAAGGTGATCCCCGGCCTTCGGCTGACCGTGATCGCCGACCGCACCTGGGCCGATGCGCCGCTGCCCGTGGAGTTCGTAGCATGGAGCGCCGACGGCGAAGCGGCCGCGCTCGCTTCGGCGGACATCGGCATCGCACCGACGCCCGACGACCGCTGGACCCGTGGCAAGTGCGGCTTCAAGATCATCCAGTACATGGCCTCGGGTTTGCCGGTGATCGCGTCGCCGGTAGGCGCAAATAGCATAATCGTGCGACCGGGGAGCACCGGATTTGTCGCTGAATCAGCCGCCGACTGGACCGCAAGATTGCTTGAACTGGCAAACAACCCCCAGCAGCGAGCGGAGTTCGGCGCGGCGGGGCGGCGCGACGTCTGGTCGATCTACAACCTCTCCCGCGCCGCCGATTTCTGGATGCGACTTTTAACCTCCTCATAGCTCAAAAATGTCCCGATTTACTAGCGGGCTGCCCTTCGCGTTCGATCGCGATTTCGGGTAGAATTCCCCGCTCTGGAAAGGGCGTTGCGGACGCCGGATAAGTAGCCGTTTTTTCGAACATTTGAGCACGAATTACGATGTCAGAACCCACCCAGCCGACGCCTCCTATCGACCGAATCGAAGACCTCCAAATCGAATCGGAATTGCAGGACTCGTACCTCACCTACGCGATGAGCACGATCATGGATCGCGCCCTGCCCGACGTGCGGGACGGGCTCAAGCCGTCGCAGCGGCGAATCCTGGTGGCGATGAACGATCTCAAGCTCGGGCCGCGCAGCAAGCACTACAAGTGTGCCAAAATCTGCGGCGACACCTCCGGCAACTACCACCCGCACGGCGATCAGATCGTTTATCCAACCCTTGTCCGTCTCGGGCAGGATTGGAACCTGCGCGCCACGCTCGTCGACCCGCAAGGAAACTTCGGCAGCACCGACGGCGACCCGCCGGCCGCTTCGCGTTACACCGAAGCCCGTATGACCGGCGTGGCGATGGAGATGCTGGCCGACCTCGATCTGGACACCGTCGACTTCCAGCCGAACTACGACGAACGCCTGATGGAACCCACGGTTCTGCCCGGCAAATTCCCCAACCTGCTGGTGAACGGCAGCACGGGCATCGCGGTGGGCATGGCGTGCAATCTGCTGCCGCACAACACCAGCGAAATCTGCGACGCGATCGTGAAGGTGATCGACCAGCCCGACGTGGAATTGGCGCAGTTGCTGGAGATCGTTCCCGGCCCGGATTTCCCCACCGGCGGGATCATCTGCGGCAAAGACGGCATCATCGACGGCTACCGCGCCGGCCGCGGCCGTATCACGCTGCGGGCGAGAATCGAAATCGAAGAAGAAAAGAAAGGCAGCCGCGGCCAGATCATCATCACCGAGCTGCCGTACGGCGTGATCCGCAAGTCGATCGTTGAGAGCGTGGCCGAGTGCGTGAAGAACGACCGCATCCACGACATCAGCGCCATCAACGACCACTCCGGCCGCGAGCACGCGGTGCGCATAGTGATCGACCTCAAGCGCGACGCCGACCCGCAGGTGGTGCTGAACCAGCTGTACCAGTTCACGCCCTGCCAGATCACCGTGAGCATGATCAACATCGCGCTGGTCAACCGTCAGCCGCGCACGATGGGGCTGAAGGAACTGATCCAGCACTTCATCGAGCACCGCAAGGTGGTCATCACCCGCCGGACCAAGTTCCTGCTGAAAAAAGCCCAGCAGCGAGGGCATCTGCTGGAAGGGTTGATCTTCGCGGTGTGCGACATCGACGAAGTGGTCAAACTCATCCGCAGTAGCAAGACGCGCGAAGAGGCGATCGAGAAGTTGCGGCAGCGAGCCTTCCGCATCGCTCCGACCCATCCGGCCGCGCCGCAGATCCCCGAAGTACTCATGAAAAAGGGCGAACGCGGTGTGACGCTGACGCAGGTCCAAGCCGAAGCCATCGGCCGGCTGCAACTGATCCAGCTCGTCGGGCTTGAAATCGACCGCCTGGTGAAGGAATACCGCGAGGTGGCCGAGGAGATCGAAGGGTACGAAGCGATTTTGCGCGATCCGCGGATGGTGGAAGACATCATCCGCGAAGACATCCTGGAGATGAAGGAAAAGTTCGGCAACAAGCGCCGCACGGAGATTACCGGCAGCGTGACCAACGTCAACATGGAAGACCTGATCGCCAAGGAAGATGTGGTGGTCACCGTCAGCCATGCCGGCTATGTGAAACGTCTACCGACCGACACCTACCGCAGCCAAGGCCGCGGCGGGCGCGGGATCAAGGGCACTGAATCGCGCGAAGGCGATTTCGTCGAACATCTGTTCGTTGCCAACACGCACGATTACCTGCTGTTCTTCACCAACCAAGGCCGCGTGTACGAGACGCGCGTGTTCGATGTGCCGGAAATGTCCCGCACCAGCCAGGGCCGGGCTGTTGCGAATCTGCTGAGCTTTCAGCCGCAGGAAAAGATCGCGAGTGTCTTGGCGATCAAGGATTTCGAGAAGGCCGAGCAGTACCTGATGTTCGCCACCGCCAAGGGCACGGTGAAGAAGACGGCGCTCAGCGCCTACGCGAATATCCGCACCAGCGGCCTGATCGCGATCGGGCTCGACGAAGGCGACAGCCTGATCGACGTCGCCGTCACCAGCGGCAAGGACCACATCATGCTGGGCACGAAGAGCGGGCTGGCGATCCGGTTCGAAGAAGCCGACGTCCGCGCCATGGGCCGCCCGGCCGGCGGGGTGACCGGCGCCCGCTTCAAGCGCGAAGGCGACGCGGTGGTCTCCATGCTCGTCGTCCCGGAAGGCGACAACACCGGCGCGAAAGTCCTCACCGCCTGCCTCAACGGCTACGGCAAGCGTACGCCGCTGGAAGACTATCCGGTCAAGGGCCGCGGAACGCGAGGAGTGATCAACATTGATGCTTCAGACCGCAACGGCGACGTGGTGGGCATGAAGCTGGTCAACGACGACGGCGAACTGATGCTCATCACCGAAAAGGGCATCCTGATTCGCACGGCGGTGAGCGAAATCCGCGAAACCGGCCGCGCGGCGGCGGGCGTCCGGCTGATCAAGCTCGACGAAGGCGACACGCTGGTCGCGATGGCGAAAGTCGACAAGGACGAAGTCACGCCTGGCGGCGAAGTCCCGCCGGCGGATGGCTCGCCTTTGGACGGCGCTCCATCGCCTGATGGCGGCACACCGCCGCCAGTCCCGCCGGCGATGCCTTCAAATGAATAACTTCTGTCAATCCGGATTCACGATGGACTATCGCCATTTGCTTGGCATGACATGCCGTTCGCCCTTTGGTTCGAGCGTGAACTGGACAGGTTTCGTAGGATCGGGATGGTAATCATCGATCTGAATGTCGGCCCCAGTCTTAAAAAACGGATAAAAAAATTCACCCGGTGCGGGCTGCATGCCAGCATGTTCGAATCCAAGAAACTCAATCGAACGGCCTCTTGCACCGGATAAGGTGAAACGACCCTCTTCATCGGTCTTAGCCGAAAGATAGTCGGACACATATCCGCCGTTCTGGCTCCACAAAACAGGAAGGGAAAAGAACTTCAAAGCATTTACTCTAGCAGATACCGAGACATTTTTAATGGGTACTCCATCCGGCCCGACAACTCTGCCGTAGAAGACGATCGGTACGTTGAGCGAGCGGTATCGAACGACCAGCACCGCCGTCAGAGCGATAAGGATAACGGCAACGGTAAGTGCGATCTTGTTTCTCAACAATTGTGGCTCACTTCAGCAACGTATCCAAATCGCACTCCCGCACGACCTTGATGCAGTGGCTCATGTTTCGGTCGATCGGGTAGACCTGCGCCATGCCCAGGATGCCGATGCCCTTCGCCCATCCCGTGAACGGCGGCATTCGGCTGTGGAAGCCGACGTCGTACAGCGGGCTGGCGACCGGGCTCTTGAACAGCAGCTTTTGCGTCACATTCTTTTCGTCGAACGTCGGGTGCACCTTTTTCAGTGACGGCAGGTGCGTGGCGAAGATTTCGTCGGCGGTCTTGGCCATGTAGGGGTGTTCGGGGTCGAGGTAGTTGATCACGTACAGCACGTGCTTGCCGCCGTACTCGTCGGGGGGGACGAGGTTGGTGTGCTCGATCGCACCGCCGAAGGTAACGTCGGGGTCGAGGTTGTTGACCCAGTAGAACTTGCCCAGCGGCTGGTTCATGATCAGCACCATGCAGCAGGCCGCGATGTAGCGGATTTTCTCGGCGTGCTCGGTGAGAAACGGCTCCTTCGGCTCGATGATGTTGGCTAGGTGCTTGGGGTGGCCGGTCCAGATCAGGCGATCGAACTCTTCGACACCGGCAGTGGTATGCAGGCGGAATTTGTTGTCGGCCAGGCGTTCCACCCGGTTGACCTTGGTGTCGAAGTGGATCTTCACGCCGCGTGATTTGAGCTGGTCGGCTACCGCGATCGCCATCCGTGCGAACCCGCCACGGAGGTAGCCGAGGCTTTCCTTCCCCTTTTCGCGCGATCGCGAACGGGGATAGATGCGTCCCCACAAAAACGCCGCAGGGATGTTGGCAAAATGCTTGCCGAACTTGGCTTTGAGCAGGGGTTCCCAGAGGTTTTTGTACCCTTTTCTGGTGTTGCGGCGTCTGAAAAAATCTTCAACGGTGATCTTATCGAACTCCCGCCAATCTTCGGTTTTCTGGAAGACACGGAGCGACAATCCCATCTTCAGCCGTTCGATCATCGACCCGATCGGCTTGCACCGCAGCATGTCGATCGGGCCTTCCAGCGGCCAAATCCTGCCCTTGCTGTACAAGCCCGACTTGCTGTGCAGCCAAAGCAGATCTTTGCCGAGGCCCGCTTCTTCGATCATCTTGATGACGTCGACGTCCGACTTGAAGATGTGGTGGTAGTATTTTTCGAGATACGTCCCCGGCGCACCAGGAAACTCGAACCCAGCAGCTAAGCCGCCCGCGGGGCCGGCGTCGTACATCACGACTTCGCACTTTTTCTCGTGCAACAGGCGCTTGGCTAAGGCAAGCCCTGTCACACCGGCACCGACGACGGCTACTTTCATTCGATCTTCCTGTAGGGTGGGCATTGCCCACCGTTCTTAATGATCCAAATCACGCGGTGGGCAGTGCCCACCCTACACGCTATCCCCTGGCCCGATTCGACCGCACGGGATTCTCCACGCCCAGCGTCTTGCTGACCACTGATGGCGGCCGGCCTTTCACGTTTTCGTAGATTCGGCCGATGTATTCGCCCAAAATTCCGATACAGAACAACTGCACGCCGCCGATGAAGAGGGTCGCCACGACTTGGGTGGCGAAGCCGGGCACGGGTTTCAGGCCGATCTGCGCGAACTGGTTCTCGAAAATGCGCTGCAGTACGGTAAATACCGCGCCTAAAAACGCGATCACCGACACAATCCCGCCGAACCACATCGCCAAGCGCAGCGGCTTGGTGCTGAAGCTGAAGATCCCGTCCAGCGCCAGGCCCATGAGCTTGCGGAAGGTGTATTTCACCTCGCCGGCTGCCCGGGCGTGACGTTCGTAGGGCAACGCGGTCTGCTCGAAGCCCACCCACGCGCGTAATCCGCGGATGAACGGGCGGAACTCGCGGACGCTGGTGATGACGCTGACGACGCGGCGGTCCATCAGGCAGAAATCGCCGGTGTCGAGGGGCATATCAATGTCGGCCAGGAACGAAAGCATGCGATAAAACGCCCAGTAGGCGATTTTTTTCAGTGGCCCTTCCTTGCGCTTCTCGCGGACGCCGTAAACGACGTCGGACCCCTTGGCCCACTGCTCAAAAAACCGCGGCAGCACTTCGGGCGGATCCTGCAGATCGGCATCGAGCACGACAATGATTTGCCCATCGCCATCCGCCGCGGCACGAAGGCCGGTCCATAAAGCCACCTGATGCCCGAAATTGCGGGCCAGGCAGATCATCCTCCACCGCGGGTTCTTAGCGTGAATCTCGCTCATCAGCGACCAGGTCCGATCGCGCGAGCCGTCGTTGATCAGTATGACGTCATAATCCACATTCCACGCAGTCGCGGCGGCGTCCAGGCGCTCGTAGAGCATGGGCAGCACGTCCTGCTCGTTGTAGCAGGGGATGACGATTGTCACGCGCGTCGAAGGGGTGATCGATCGCTGTGGATCGCCGGCTAGGCTGGATGTTGCAGGAATACCGCTCATGAGCGGCGTGAAAGCTACGCGGATCGCGCGTGGGATTCAAGCAACGCCGTGTTCTCGGCGGGGCTTTTCAGTTCTCGAAATCGGATTGAAGAAGAGGCCGCGAAGGCCGCGACGAAGCAGAGAAGGTCGCGAAGAAGACCTTAATCTTCTGAATCCTTTGCGTTCTTCTCTGCTTCTTCTTCGCGCCCTTCGCGGTGTCTCCCCGCCTTTTGCGGTGAGAATTGAAACGTCCAGGTGTTATCGGTAGCAACCCAGGAATCGCACCTGATATCGTCATGGCCGAAGTTTGCCCAACTCCTCACGCCGCGTTATCACACGCTGATGGACTCTGCAGCTAACGAATCGACGCCTGTCTCCACCGTTACCGCCCAACCGATGCCCGTTGCGCTGGCTTTGCCGGAGGAGTGCCGATGGCGTTCGCGCGGTGCGGCGTTGGGGTCGCTGGGGCTGATTCTGCTCGCCTATCTCATCGGAACATTTGCGATATCGATGAATCGCGAGTTTTATGTACACCACTCACCGTTTTTTGATTCTTGCTCGTACTACAACATCATGGCGTCGACGATCACGACGGCACGCGAGCAGGGCATTTACAAGGCCCTTCCCGTCAACGCCGCCACCATGGGTCTGCCGTGGCTGCAAGTGGCGGTGCTGGCGAAGTTGAATCCGGAATGGGTGCCGATCACCCGGGGCACGGCGATCTGGATTCAGATCACATGGCTGATCCCGATGCTGCTGAGCCTCTTCTTCTACTTCTACGCATTGCGAAAGCACGACGCGCTGGTGTCTTTTGCGATGTGCATTCCCTTCGTCTGCCCGGCCGTCCTATGGACGGCCAACGGGGGGTTCAGCGACTTCCGCATGGACATGGGTTTCTACTTCTTCTTCGCCACCACCGGAGTGTGGTTCCTGGCGACTCTGGAAACAGAGAAGTGGTATCCGTGGATTCTACTCGGGCTGGCGGCGGGGCTTGCGTCGCTGGAGCGGGCAACCGCGCCGGTTTATCTGGCGTTCGCATTCGGGCTGCCGATGTTGGTTCGGTTTGCGATCTCCAAGCGACGGTTGACGTTGCTTCTCCAGTCGCTGGTTGCGGCGGTCATCGCACTGGCGGTGTGCGGGTGGTGGTATGCGATCAACTGGCATTACATCGTCTTCTACTACACGGTTTGGAACCGCGACAGCATGACCTCCATGCCCTACTCCGAGGCGATGAAGCATTTCGACTATATACCGGTCGATCTCGGCCATTACGTCCGCACGGCCTGCTGGTGGATCGGCGGGATCATGTTGGTCACGGTGATGCCCAGGGCGTTGGGTCTTCGTCTGCGCAAGCCGCTTCAACTATTGAAGGAAGTGAACTGGACGGCGCTCTGGCTCGGCTACGTGCCGACGCTCATGCTGGTGGCGCAAAAATCAGGGCTGAACCAATACGTCGGCCTGCCGGCGATGTTCGGGCTGATCATGTTCCCGCTGGCGATGGACATCCGTCCGCTGCCGTCGCGGCGATCGGTTTGGGTGGGGGCGCTGTTCGTCGCCATCACCCTGAGCCTGCTGGTCAACACTGCCCTCCGTGGTTTGCCGATCCATACGGCGGTCCCGGTCGCACCGATGGAAGCAAGAATGCCCGCCTATAAGAGCGTGTGCGACCGCCTCATCGCCGACGCCACCGCCGGCGGTAAAAAAAGAGTCCTGTTCGGCGGTACTCAGTTGATGGGGTTGCATTCGATCGGGTTGGGAAATGTGCTGATCTTCGACTACGGCTTTGTGCCGAACGGCAGCATCTTTGCCGGTCGAGGGATCGAAGTGCAGGTCGATTCCCGCTACCAGCCCGCGGTGCCGGTGGAATGGGTGGACGACAGCATGCCCGGCACCGACCAAAAAGCCAAGGCCGACTGGCTTGTGAAGCACCAGGACGAGGTCATCGACAAGGTCGCAAAAGAGGCCTGCGAACGGATCGACTACATCGTCATCCCGAACGAAGCGTCGGCTCAGTACGCGTTTGAAAAAGTGAAGCACAACTACGCCAACCTCACCGCCCCGGCGCTGAGCAAGCGGATTCTGGAACTCGGCCAGTTCGAGCCGCTGGGCGGGCCGATCGAGTTTTCCAAGGAAGAAGTCGTCACCCTCTACGCCAACCGCCGAATACCGGCGACGCAGCCGGCGAAGTGATATGGCAGAAAAGAATGCGACACAGAGGCACAGAGCTAATCACAGAGAATTCGATTCAGTTTTTGTCTTCCTCTGTGCATTACTCTGTGCCTCTGTGTCGCATGAATCAGTGATTCGACTTCCACCACAGTTCAAGCATCAACAGTGCATACAGCCGTTGTGAGTGATCGACGCGCGATTGCTCGTGTTCTTCCACCACCTGTTTGACGGCGGCGAGGTTGAGGTGCGTCGTTGCGAACGAGCCATCGGCGAAGAGCATGTCGCGCAGCATCGGGCGCAGTTCGCCGCGGAACCAGTCGCCGATGGGGACGGCGAAGCCCATCTTCTTTCGTGAAAAGACCGACGCCGGCAGATCGGCGGAGAAGGCTTCCCGGAGCATGCGCTTGGGCCCGCCGCCGAGCAGTTGCGGCGTCGTCAGGCCGGCGGCGAAGCAGACCAGCTGGTGGTCCATGAACGGGCTGCGCACTTCCAGTGCGTGCAGCATGCTGGCGCGGTCGACCTTGGTGAGCAGATCGCCGGGCAGGTATTGGCTGCGGTCGGTGCTCATGACGGCGCGCACGATGTCGCCCATGGAGCCAGCAGATTTCACCGAATCGGCCACCCGGTCGGAGAGGATTTTCACCAGTGGGTGCGCCGTGCCGGCCAGTAACGCCTCGACCTGCTCCTCGCTCATCAGCCGGGTCATGCGGCTGTACGCCTCGTGCGGCGGATGCTGCATGGCGTCGGCGAGGCGAGCAAGCCGGGCGCGGCGCGATTTCGGATGCCCGCCTCCAAGCAGCTTGGCGATTTTGCCCGCCAGCGTCCCGGGCACAGGAAGTCGGCGGTGTAGGCGGTCGATCAGGAGGATGGCGCGGTAGCGGTCGTACCCGCCGAAGAGTTCGTCCCCGCCATCGCCGCTGAGGGCGACTTTCACTTCCGCCCGCGTGACTTTCGATACCCAGTACGTCGGAAGTGCCGACGAATCCCCGAACGGCTGCCCGAAGGCGCACGACAGCTCCGCCAGCGAGTCGGCCAGGTTCGGGTGAACGGTGAACCGCTCGTGCTTCGTGCCGATGTGCCTGGCCACGTCGGCGGCATAGGCGGATTCGTCGTATCGAGGGTCGTCGAAGCCGATCGAGAACGTCCGCACGTCGCCGGCGGCGCGTTTCATCGCCAATGCGACGATCGAGCTATCCACCCCGCCGGACAGGAAGCAGCCGATCGGCACGTCCGACACCATCTGCTCGCTGACGGCCCGCAGCACATGATCGCGGGTGAGTTCAACAGCTGATGCATCGTCGTAAGGCTGCGGGACTTCCTTCCACGGCCGCTTGGCGGAGAAGTAGAAACGCGTGTTGCGTTGGTTTACGCCGTACGTCGCGGTCGCGCCGGGGTAGAACTCGGTGATGCCTTGGTAAATCGTGTCAGGCGTGCCGATGTAACCCCACCGCAAATACTCCGCCACCGCCGCGGGCTTGATCGCGTGATTCACCCAGCCGAGATCGCGGAACGCTCCGATCTCACTGGCGAACGCGACGGCGTGCAGGGGATTCCCGGAGTGGTCGGCCTGGTCTTGGGGCATCTCCGTTTCGGTCGGATGGGCGATCGCCATGTAAAGCGGCTTTTGCCCCATTCGATCTCGCGCGAGAAAGAGTGAGCCATAAACGGGACTGTCCCGTTTATTTTCCTCGGGACTGTCCCGTTTATTTTCATCCCAGATCGCGAAGGCGAACATGCCGCGAAGGCGATCGACGCACTTTTCCCCCCAGGCGGCGTAGCTGGCGAGCAGCACCTCGGTATCGCCGGTAGTTTGCCATGTGTAGTCAGGCAGCAGTGGTTCGAGTTCTTTACGCAGTTCGCGGAAGTTATAGATCTCGCCATTAAACACAATCCACCGACCTCGGCCGTCGGTGAAGGGTTGGTTGCTGCGCGGGTCGGGGTCCAGAATCGCCAGCCGGCGATGAACCAGCCCGATTTGCGGTTTGTCGCGGGTCGGTTCGTCGTCGTGATTCAGCCAAAGCCCTTCGCCGTCCGGCCCGCGGTGGGCGATCCGGATCGACATTGCCGCCAGCGCCTCGCGCGTTACGCGATGCCGCCCGCCCCAGGAGATGATGCCCGCGATGCCGCACATAAATCAGGGTTCGGGGTTCGGGGTTCGGGGTTCGGGGTTTAGAGTTGGACGCATAACGCATACCATAGTAACGGATTTCAAACCGAACCCTGAACCCTGAACCCCGAACCCTTTCCCATGACCCCCCAAACCACGCCACTCAAGCTGAATCTGCAGAAAGACAAGGAACTGACCATCGACTGGCAGGACGGCCAGCGGAGCGTCTACTCGGTTTCCTATCTCCGCACGATGTGCCCGTGCGCCCAGTGTAAAGACGTCCGCGAGGCGGCCGCGAAAAAACCCAAGACATCGCTCAATATTCTGCCCGGCAATTTCGTCAGCAACATTGTGGCGACCGGTGCCCAAATGGTGGGCAATTACGCCATACGGATCGACTGGTCCGACGATCACGGCAGCGGGATTTACTCGTTCCAATACCTTCGTGAAATCAGCCCACCGCGGGAAACCTAGTTCAACTCGGCGATTTGCATTGTGTCAGGCAAAACACTCGTGCCGCTGACGCGATCGGGGTTTTGTTTTTATCGGAAGTTCCTCGCTATTCGGTTGAATTCCGCGTGTAACGGTTATCCGGCTGCCTGCTAATTCCGATGACTTTTACAGTCCCCCTGAATGCACGGGCATCAGGAGGCGGAAACAAAGCGCACTATGTCTTGGTTCGATCCTACCGTTATCCTCACGTCGCTCAGCGCAGCAGCACTGGCTGCGGGGACGTACGTCTTGGGCAGGCGCAGCGGGGTCCGAACGATTGCCCCCCTTCCTTCAACGCAGCGGTCCTCCAGGCCGGCTGAGAATTTTGATGTACTCGATGGATTGAGCGAAGCCGCCCTGGCCGTTGATGCTGCCGGAGCGATTCAATACGCCAACCAAGCGGCCGCCGAGCTTCTTGGAATCAGCCGCGGGCGGTTGCTCGGTACGTCGATCAGTTCGCGTTTGGCCGGCGATGGGTCAATCGCATCGGGGTCGATCGGATTTGCAACGTCTCTGAATGCCCGTGGCGCTGAAATACCCGTGGAAGTCACTCGCACGCAGTTGTCAGGCGATGGGGCAAACGGTCAGCTGCTTATTCTTCGGGATCGCCGCCTGCATCTGGAGAACGAGCGGCTGATTTGCGACGAACGAGACATCCTGGAAGCGATCGCAAAGCACCGCAGCCTAGAGGAGATTGTCGATCGCATCGCCGCCGGGGTGGCTCGGGTTCAAACCGGGCTTCGGATGGCGGTGCTGATTCGACGGGAAGGCGTCGCCCAATGTCTGGGCGGAATTCCGCCCGAATCGCGCCAAGCCATCGAAAGTAGCGACGCCACCGGAATGCCTCCGCAATCGTGGTGGACGACGCCGCGCATCTTCGATGACGTGCAGCAGGATCCGGCGTTCATCCCGTCGCTGGCCGGGCTGCGTGCCGGTGGGATTCACACCTGCTGGTCGTTCCCCATCGCCCCGCCGGGCGGCGACGTGGTGGGTGTTCTGTTGTTTTTCCCGTCCGAATCGTCGCGGCCGGGCAGCGTGGACATCAGCCTGTCGGAGCGTTGCAGCCGATTCATTTATCTGGCCATCGACCGCGAAGCGATGACCGCGCGAATGGCAACGCAATCGCTGATCGACCCGTTGACCGGATTGCCCAACCGCATGCTCGCGACCGACCGCCTGGATCACGCACTCAAAGGTGCCCGCCGAAGCGGCGCGCAACTGGCGACGATGCTGATCGATCTCGACGGTTTCAAAGCCATCAACGACGGGATGGGCAATCAGAACGGCGACCAGTTGCTGAAACAGGTGGCCGACCGCCTGAAAACCGCCATCCGCGCCAGCGACACCCTCGGCCGGTTCGGGGCGGATCAATTCATCCTCATCGCCAGCGAAATCGCCGAACATTCGATCGAACTGATTTGCGAGCGGCTTCTGACAGCGTTCAAGCTCCCGTTCTCCGTCGCGGGCACGCAAATGCCGCTTACCGCGAGCATCGGGATTTGCATGTATCCCTCGGACGGCGAAGACGTCAACGCCTTGCTGCGTAACACCGACACCGCGCTGGCGATCGCCAAGCGTCAACGTCGTGGCGGGTACCAGCAGTACGAGCCGTGCATGAACCAAGCCGCGCTGGAACGCGAGGAAATTGAAAATCAACTTCGCACCTCGCTCCAGAAAAATGAATTGGTTGTTTACTACCAACCGCAGGTGGATTCTGACGGGCAGGTGGTGGCGGTCGAGGCGCTATTGCGCTGGAAGCGCAACGGTGTGCTGATCGCGCCGCTGAAGTTCATTCCCATCGCTGAGGAGAGCGGCTTGGTGATTCCGATCGGACGCTGGGTGCTCGAACAATCCTGCCGGTGGTGCAAAAAATGGCAGGACACCGGTCGCCGGCCGATCCGCGTGGCGGTCAATGTCTCGGCGGTGCAGTTTGCCCAGGATGACTTCGTGCAGGTCGTGCGCGACTGCCTGGCCAGCGCCAGCCTCGACCCGTGCTGGCTGGAGGTGGAAGTCACCGAAAGCCTGCTGATGCAACACACGAGGAACGTGGCCGGAAAACTCGAGCGTCTGCGCGACATGGGCGTGGCGGTGGCGATCGACGACTTCGGCACGGGGTACAGCTCGCTGTCGTACCTGCAGAAATTGCCGATCGACATTCTCAAGATCGACCGCAGCTTCGTGAAGGACATCCCCAACGCCGACGATCACAGCAGCGAGAAAACCGCCGTTATCCGTGCGATCCTGTCGATGGCTCACAGCCTGCAGTTGAAGGTGGTCGCCGAAGGCGTGGAATCCGACATGCACTATCAGTTCCTGCGCCGGGCCGGTTGCCATCAGATGCAAGGCTACTACTTCAGCCCGCCCAAGCCCGGAGACGACCTGCCTACCATAGTCGATCAACTGCACGAGAAGGCCGGGCTGGTTCAGGCAGCGTAACAGCCTGTCTCCCCGCCACGATCACCATTAGCGCCACACACTAACTGAAAAAATTCTGCGATTTCTGTAAAAAAATCCACTCTGTTTCGCCGGTGGCAACGCTATCGCGAAGCAGCACCGGGATATATAGAAGCGCGATCAAATCGGATTGCTCGAACTTCGATGAATCGCTAGCCGGGAACGGTAATGGGGACTATCCGCGTACCTTTGCGTACCTTTGCGTACCCGGAAATCGCCGTTTGGAAATCATAAATCTCGACCCGGCCGGGTGTTGAGAAGCGAGCGGGATGAAAAACGCGGATTTGCGCGGCCGCGCGATCGGCGGCGCTGGACGTCCCTTCCGCAATCGCTCAGAATCAGTCTTTCGGGGTGAGCTGTCGATGAAGCCATCAATCATCATTCTGGTCGCGCTGCTGTTGAGCGTGGCGATGCTCGCCAACGCCTCCGGCGAGCGCGTTGCGCTCGCGCCCGACGTGCGAGACGTCTACATCGACCCCACCGGCCGGGCAATTCTTGAAACCCGCACCGGCGATTGGCGATCCACCGCCGACGCAGTGTTTAGCGGCAAAAGCTCGACCGTCGCGGCGGCCAAGGTGCTGCTGATCGACCATCAGCATCGTATCTGGCTTCGCCCGGACGAGGATCGCGAGCGGCTGACCGTGCAGATGTTCGACGGTAAGTCGTGGACGGTGCGAAACGTCAGCGACGTGCCCGCCGGCACTAACCGCGACCTGAAGGGGATTCATTTCCTCAATACCGTGGTTGAAGATGCGCAAGGGAATGTCTGGCTGGTGGACGGCGAACCCGCGCAGGGGTGGTGGCTTCATCGCCTCAAACCCACCGGCGAGTGGGAAACCAAGCCGATCCACGAGCGAGCGATGGCGTCGATCAAGCCGCCTCGCAAAATCGGCGAGATTCTGAAATTCACCGAGCCGCAAGTGCTGGTCGGCCCGGATGGGTTGTTCTATGTCGCCTGGAGCAGCGCTCGTGTCGATAAGGGCCAAGGCATGGGCGCGTCGGGCTTTGGGCAGTTTGATGGAACGCGCTGGAGCGAATACTTCTACCCCACGGGCTCAGGCAATGCTGACAACGTGCAAAGCATCATCCCGTTGCCCGACGGAAGCGTGGGTTTCGTTCGCACGATCGATGAACTGCGTGTGGTGTGGATGTCGTCGGCTCTGAATCGACCGGCACCGGACCTCAGCAGCTATGTCGAACGGCTGACCAGCCTGTCGTCACGCGAACGAGAAACCGCGCAGGCCGAGTTGATCGCCATGGGCCCGAGGTTGCGGAAATCGCTGGAAGCACTCGCTGAAACGACCGACGATCCGGAGGTCAGAGGGCGCATCCCAGAGATTTTGCAGGAGATCAGCAAGCCGCCGGTCAAAGGCGTCTACGGCGGGCGATTTACCTTCACCTGGTGGCAGCTGATGCACGTGGCCCGATCCGGGCGCGTGTACCTAGTTACAAAAAACTGCACCAACAAGTTCACCGGCGAGAAAATCCCCGAAGCGTTGGTCACCGTCTCACCCGAAGGCGTTTGGACTGCGATCATAAGTCCGTCCATTCAATACGCCAGGACCACGTCATTTTTCCAAATTTACGAAGACTCAGCCGGCCGGCGGTGGGATTATTTGTCGCAAGTGGGGCTGTTCGTCACTGAAGGCAAAACCCCGGCGAGAAAGGTAGCCGACGCGATTGAAGGCGACGTAACCATTCGCGGCGTGGATGCGAGCGGAAAGATCTACTTGGCGACCAAGGACGGTGTGGTAACGGTGAGTGTCGACGCAAAACCCTAGGGTAGCCTGAATTTAGTCCCTTTCCAAAAACCGCAACCCGCTAAACACTTTGACATCGACCAGTTTGCCCGCGTGCTGCCGAGCAGTGAGCCAGGCGTCGATGCGATCGAGGGGAACCAGATGAACCACGATGCGCTCGCTCGAATCACCACCGCCGGCGGTTTGGCGCTTGAGGCTGGTTGCGACGAACAGGGTGATGATCTCGTCGCTCAACCCGGCCGACATCGGGCCGTGGGCGACCTGCTTCATCTGCCCGGCGAGGAAGCCGGTTTCCTCCAGCAGTTCGCGGCGCGCCGCGTCGGCCATCGATTCCCCGCGGGCTTCGTCCAAATCGCCGGCCAGCCCGGCCGGCAACTCGATCACTGGCTTACTTACCGGCGGGCGGAACTGCTCGACCAGGATCAGCTCGCGAGCGTCGGTCAGCGCCGCGATCGCCACAATGCCGCTGATGTTCGGCCGATGGGCGTATTCCCAGTGGTTCCGCTTGACCAGGTGAACGTGCTTGCCTTCGTAGAGGGTGGTGAAGTCATTCATGCGTGGGATTCTAACCGGAGAAAGAGGCCAGAAAGTGGAAAGCGACGAGCGATGAGAGAAAAGTGCATTCATCAGGCTCGTCGCTCATCGCTTTTCACTTTTCACTGATTGCACTTGCCCCTTGCCCCTCGCCCCTGAATACTTCTTGCATATGGCCAAAGCCCGACACCAATTTCTGTGCAACAACTGCGGCTCGGTCCACCCCAAGTGGTTCGGCAAATGCCCGGACTGCGGCACATGGGATAGTCTGCAGGAATACAAAGAGCCGACCGCCGACGCGCGGGCCGAGAGTCGCAACCGCGGCGCGACGGCCGACCTCGCGCAGGGCGCGCTGCCTCAGGTCATTACCGACATCGACGAAGCCCAAACCCCGCGTCAGCCGACGGGCATCGGCGAGTTCGATCGCATCCTCGGCGGCGGAGTCGTGCCGGGATCAGCCGTGCTGGTGGGCGGCGAGCCGGGGATTGGGAAATCGACTCTGCTGCTGCAGGTGGCCAATGCGCTGAGCGCGGGTTCCGGGTTCCGGGTTCCGGGTTCCGGAAAGAGAAAGCCCGGCAGTTCTTCTTCCCCGGGACCCGGAACCTTGAACCCGGAACCCGTTTCTCGCCCCGTCCTCTATGTCACCAGCGAAGAATCCGCCCGCCAGACCAAGCTCCGCGCGGCTCGCCTTGGCGCGTTGTCGAAGAATCTTTACGTGCTCGCGGAAACAAACGTCGAGCGGATCATCCATCAGATCAACACGCTCAAACCCAGCGTGGTGATCATCGATTCGATCCAGATGATCTACAAGCCCGACCTGCCCGCCGCCCCGGGCAGCGTCACGCAGCTGCGCGATTGCTGCATGGAGCTGGTGTACCTCGCCAAGGCCAGCGGCGTGGCGATCATCTTCGTCGGCCACGTCACCAAGGCCGGCACGCTCGCGGGGCCGAAGATTATCGAGCACATCGTCGATACGGTGGTCTACTTCGAAGGCGACCGCTTCCACAGTCACCGCATCGTGCGGTGCGTAAAGAACCGCTTCGGCAGCACGCACGAAGTCGGGCTCTTCGAGATGACCGGTGCAGGCCTGAAGGAAGTGGAAGACCCCGGCAAACTCTTCCTCGAGCAATACGGCCCCGGCCATCAACCCAGCGGCAGCGTGATCGCCGCGGCGATGCAGGGCAGCCGGGTGCTGTTGGTCGAAGTGCAGGCGCTGACCGCCAGCAGCGTCATCGGCGCCGCTCGTCGCAAAACCAGCGGCGTGAGCAGCGATCGGGTGAGCATGATCATCGCCGTGCTGGAGAAGCGCGCCGAAATGCGCCTGGCCGCCGACGACATCTTCGTCAACGTCGCCGGCGGGGTGAAGCTGGTCGAGCCGGCGGTGGACCTGGCGATCGCCCTCGCCATCGCCAGCGCCCACATGAACAAACCCCTCCCGCCGCTGAGCCTGGCCGTCGGCGAACTCGGCTTGGGCGGCGAGGTCCGCTCCGTCCCGCAACTCGAACTCCGCCTCAAAGAAGCCAGCCGCCTCGGCCTCGGCCACGCCATCGTGCCCCACATGGGCGGCAGCGTCCCCAAGCTCGGCGGGATGGCGCTGCACGAAGTGCGGCGGCTGAGTCAGGCGATGGGGAATCTGTAGCACGACCACGTCGCATGAACGAAAACCCGTAACTGGTGGCAATACCCACGGGCGCCTCAGCCGTCGCCTGATGTCGATGCGTTCGGATGAACACTACCGTAACGGTTTTATGCGGCATGCCCGCAGGAGATGCACAATGCGTACCGTTACTCCCCCTGAACACCGTGAAGGCGTCGTCGCCAAGGCCATCGAAGAACAGACCGCCAAGTTGCCGTCGGACACGTTTCTTTGGCTGGCGGGCGGATCGATCATCGCTTCGATGATCCTCAAAGCCGTGAAGCGCCCCAACGATGCGATGTTCGTCGGCCAATGGGCGCCGACGTTTCTGGTGCTGGGCCTTTACAACAAACTGGTGAAGGTGGCTGGATCGGATTAAGCCCGAAAGTCGCCAATACAAAGGCCGCCCCGCATGTTCGCGGGGCGGCTTTTGCATCATCAGATTTTATGAACGGCAGTTAGTAGACCGAATCCGGAAAGTAAAACTGCTTCGCGTTCTCCGGCGTCACCAGTTCCACGTCCAGCGTGAGGTGCTTGGGCATGAACTGATTGATCGCCTTCTGCTTCCCATCCCGCAAAATGCCGGCGGACAGGTGGATGCCGGCGGCGATCATGCTGGGCGGGTAGGTGATGTCGGCGGGGACGAGCGGGTCGTTGTCCATCACCATTTTGATCACGTCTTTCATCCCCGCTCCGCCGACGATGAACATTTGCTTCTCGCGGCCGGCTTCTTTGATCGCCTGGGCAGCGCCTAGCAGGATGTCGTCATCCTGGGCCCATACCGCGTCGATCTTCGGGTATTGGGTGAGGAAGGTTTGCATCACCTTCAAGCCCTTTTCGCGATTCCAGTCAGCCGGCTGCTGACCTAGGATTTTGATGTCGGGGTATTTGGCGAACACTTCCTTTGCGGCGTTCACGCGGTCGGTGTCCACCGTACACGGGATGCCGGTCAGGATCACGAGATTGCCTTTGCCGCCCATCTTCTTGGCGACGAACTCGGCGCTCTTGCGGCCGAAGGCTTTGTTGTCGCCTTCCAAGAACACGTCAGCGATGTCTTGCTCAAGAAACCCGCGATCGACGTTGACGATGTGAATACCCTTGGCCTTGGCTTGCTTGGCGACGGGCGTGAGCGGGGCGGATTCGGTCGCGAGGATCACCAGGCCGTCCACGCCTTTGGTCATCATGGTCTCGATCTGCTCGATCTGCTTTTGCGGCGTGTCGGCGGTTTGGTACTGCCACTCGATCTCGGGGTGCAGCGCCATCGCGCGCTTAGCCCACCAGCCGATGCCCGCCGTCCACCCGTGGTCGGCCGCAGGGACGGATACGCCGATCCGCACCTTTTTAGGCGGCGTGGGTTGGGCGATCGCCTTTTCACTCGGGCCAAGCGCGAAGATCGCGCCGATGATCAAAGCCAGTACCGCCATCATTTTGAAAATACCGAACATGCAACCGGGTCTCATGAGATTCCTCCAATTCGATTGAGATCCACCAATAACACGAATCTACACGAATTTGAATTCATTCGTGCAAATTCGTGTTATTCGTGGACTAATTCTTTCGTCCTACCTGCTGCAGCAACGCCGCAGCAATGATAATCGAACCCTTGACCATGCCCTGCACCGAATCGTTGACGTTCAAAATGCCCAGCATGTTGTTGATCACACCCAGCATGAGCACGCCCACGATTGTACCGCTGATGCGTCCCGATCCGCCCGACAGCCGCGTGCCACCGATCACGACGGCGGCGATGGCGTCCAGTTCGTACAGCAGGCCGGACTGTGCAGGCGAGACGGCGGTAAATCGACTGCTGAGCAGCACCGCCGCCACACCGCAGCAGCCGCCCATGAGAGCGTAGGTCCAGATTTTCACTCGATCGACACGGATCGCACTATACACCGCCGCCCGCTCATTGCTGCCGATGGCAAACACGTACCGGCCGAAGCGGGTTTTGTTCAGCAGATACGCTGCCAGAATCGCGACGATCAGGAATGTGATTGCCGGCCAGGTGACGGTCTGTGCCACCCAGTCGTAAGCGTGGTTGTCGTAGTTCCATTTCGGTAGCGAGACGTCAAATCCGCCGGAACCAAGTTTTGGAAAAGTCGTCTGGCTGGCAGCGCGGATTTCGCTGTTGTTGGTCACAGTGTTGATGACCGATCGATAAAACGCCAGCAACCCGAGCGTGACGATAAACGGAGCGACGCGCCCCTTGGCGATGATGAACCCGGCGATCCAACCCGCCAGCACGGCGATGAGCAGGGCGGCGATCACGGCAATCACGGTGCCCCAACCTTCGCTGCCGCTGACGCCCAGAGACTGAAACAGCCTGGCGAACCCGATTTGCGCCCCCGAGTGCGGCAACTGCAGCGGCAGATCGATCCCGTCGGCCAGATCAGCGGCATGCTGCTTGACGGCGGCTTGGTTCTCCGCGATCAGCGTCGCGGATTTGATCGCGATATTCATCAGCCACACGCCCAAGCCGCCGGCCATGGCGACCAGCGAGCCGACCGACAAATCGATCCCGCCGGCAATGATGACCAGCGTCATCCCGATCGCCACGATGCCTACAAACGAATTTTGCTTGATGATATTGAGCCAGTTCTCAGCCGACATGAACACCGGGCGATCGCTGGTGGCTATTTCGATCAACGCGGTAACGATGACGAGCACGATTAGCGCAACGATCGGGCCAAATGTTTCGACGACGGCCCGTAAGTCGAAGCGGCGGGCTGGGATGGTTGAAGAATCAGTCATATACAGAAGCCCGAATGACGAAACCCGAAATCCGAAAGAACGACGAATGACGAATGACGAATGACAAATGACGAAAAAACCAGATCGTCTTGCATCATTGGTCATTAGGTCATTGATTGGTCATTGTGGCTTGGTCATTCGTCCTTCGTCATTCGTCATTCGGATTGACTCCCGCCACGTGGTACATGATCGATCGCTCCGTCGCGTCACGGGATTTCATAATGGCCTGCAATTTTCCCGCTCGCATGACGGCGATTCGGTGGCTCAGGCCCAGTACCTCGTTGAGTTCTGAGCTGATGAGAATGCACGCCATTCCGCGTGCGGTCAAGGCTTGGATGTGGTCGTAGATTTGCCGCTTGGCGCCGATATCCACGCCGCGCGTCGGTTCGTCGATGATCAGCACGCGGGGCGCGATTTCCAGCCACTTGGCCAGCAGCACTTTTTGCTGATTCCCGCCGGACAGCGTGCGGACGGGGTCGCGCAGCCGGCCGATCTTGGTCTGCAGGGCTTTCACGTGCTGGAGCGTCGCGTCTTCCTCGCGACGACAGCTGATCCACGCGGTGCCGTAACGCTTGAGCGAGACGACCGTGGTGTTATGGACGATCGATAAATCCAGCGACAGGCCCGTGCCTTTGCGGTCTTCGGAGAGGTACGCGATTTCCGCGCGGACGGCGTCGCGCGGTGAGCGGATTCTTGTTCCTCTCCCGGTACGCCGGGAGAGGGTAGGGTGAGGGGTCTGGTGATTCGCGGAGTTGCTGGCGGAACTGGCAGAACCCTCACCCCAACCCTCTCCCGGCGTACCGGGAGAGGTGGCCAGAGCAACCTCGCCGCTCGATCGTTTGCGTAACCCCGCGATCGCCTCGGCCAGCTCAGTTCGGCCCGCACCAATCAAACCCGCGAAGCCCAGAATCTCCCCCGCGTGCACATCGAACGACACATCCTTCACCCATCCCGGCACGGACAGGTTTTTGACCGACAGCACCACCGCTTCGCCCGGCGGATGCTTTTTCGGGAAAAATTCGCTCATCTCCCGCCCGACCATGAAGCCGGCGAGTTGCTTTTCCGTCACTCGCTCCGCTCGCGGCTGACTGAGAGTTGTCACCACCCGGCCGTCGCGCAGGACGGTGATGCGATCGCACACATGCAGAACCTCAGGCAGAATGTGGCTGATGTAGACAATCGTCGCGCCGCTGGCTTTGAGGCGTTCAATTAACTTGAACAGCGCCTTGGTTTCGCGTGAGGTAAGCACCGCCGTCGGTTCGTCCATAATCAGCACGCGGGCGTTTTGGCTGATTGCTTTAGCGATTTCTACCAGTTGCTGCCGCGCGATCGAGAGCGTGCGTACTTTCACGCCCGGGTCGATCGGGCAATCCAGCCCGGCCAGCAGTTCGCGCGATTGCTCGCGCATCCGCCGGGCGTTTACCCAGCCCAGCCGGCTGATCTCGCGACCCAGAAAAATATTGTCGGCCACGCTCAATTCGTCCACCAGGTTCAGTTCCTGGTGGATCATGGCGATACCGAGCTTCTGGGCGTCGATCGGGTGATGCAGACGGACGGCGAAGCCGTCAACGAGAATCTCACCGGCGGTTGGACGCTGCAGGCCGCTGAGGATGCGCATCAGCGTGCTTTTGCCCGCGCCGTTCTCGCCGATCAGCCCGTGGACTTCGCCGCGGCGGAGCGACAGCGACACGCCATCCAACGCTTTGACGGCGGCGAACTGCATCGAGATGTCGCGGAGTTCCACCGCGTGGCTGGCGGGCATGGTGCGGATCATACCGGGCGTCGCGGTTTATGAAAAATTGATTACAGTCAGGCGATGAACATTGATCTGTCCAACAAAGTGGCGCTGGTGACCGGCGCCAGCGGCGAACTCGGCCGAACCATCGCCCGCACGCTGGCCGGCTGCGGGGCGGATTTGGCGGTGCATTACTTCAGCAACCGCGAAAAGGCCGACCGCGTCGCCGGCGAAATCCGCGCACTCGGCCGGCGGGCGATGGTGGTGAAGGCGGATGTGACTCAACCGACCGATGTCAACGCCATGCGCGACGCGGTGGTAAAGGAACTGGGTTCGCCGCACATCATCGTGAACAATGCCGTCGCCCAGTACAAATGGGTGAACGTGCTCCAGCAATCCCCAGCCGACTACGAAAGCCAGTTCCGCACCTGCGTGCTGCACAACCTGCTGATGACGCAGGCATTCGTGCCGGCCATGATCCAGCGCAAGGGCGGCCGCGTGATCGCCATCAACACCGAGTGCGCGATGCAAAACGCGCCTAACCAGTCGGCTTACGTCAGCGGCAAACGCGGCATGGATGGGCTTCTGCGCGTGTTAGCCAAGGAAGTCGGTCAGCATCAGGTGACGGTGAACCAGGTAGCCCCCGGCTGGATGATCTCCGACAAAGATCGCGCAGCCGGGCGTGAAAAGCAGGAAGGCTACGAACGTACCGTGCCGATGAAGCGGCGCGGGACGGATCAGGACATCGCCAACGCGGTGGCGTTTCTGGCGTCGGACCTGGCGGGGTTCATCACCGGCGTTTACCTGCCCGTCTGCGGCGGGCATGTGATGCCGGGGATTTAAGGAGGGAACGATGTCAGGTCGACCCAAAGGCAACCGCGGAGTGTGGCCACTGATTCTCGCGGTGGCGGCGACTTTGTTGTCTTGCACGCTCCGAATCTTGGTTCAACTGGATGCTCCGATCGGCCGCATGACCACGATGTCATTTCTAGTCGTTGCCGGACTCGGCTGCATTCCGTTGTGGTTGTTGTCGCTCGCAGGGAGTTTGTGGAGTTCCAGACGCCCGCGAACCAAGCCCGACTATCTGCTGTGGGCTTTTTTGGCGCTCTTGATCGCAGCGATGGCGTTCGCTGTACTGATCAACGGGATATCTCAAGCCGCAACGAGCGAGGGCAGCTGATTCTGACTCCCTCTCCCTCCGGGAGAGGGCCGGGGTGAGGGGCAGACGGCGTCCCTGTGCCAGAGGATTTTTGCGAAGTTGCGCTGGGTTGCCCCTCACCATAACCCTCTCCCGGAGGGAGAGGGGACCGGAGCGTCACTTCCGCTTGATAATCATCACCTTGATCCGCCGCATGGAGTCGGCGTAGGCGAGGGTGGGGTATTCTTTTACGATCACGTACATCGCCTTGGCGTCGGCGGTGGATTTGTCCCACACGTCGTTGGTGATCACCAGATACGCCGGCGTTTTGGCGGCCAGTTCGGCGGTCAGGATCAGGTTGCTGTTTTCGCGGATCGTGCCGCCCTGGTAGAAAGCCAGGCTCGGTTCCTTGTAGTCGAGCATCTGAACCGAATCCTTGCCCGTCAGCCCGAGTTCGCGCAATTGCTGGCCGGCCAGGATTGGCGTGCGGAGGAAGTTGGTCTTGGGCAAATAAACGCCGAAGATCACCACGACGACCGCGAAATGCCCCAGTCCCAGCGCGATCAGCCCAACCCGTGGTTGGCGGGTGCGGAAGCAGAGGATCACCGCCACGCCAACGACCAAGCCCGTCAGCGTCCACGTCAGCGTAGGGATGGACGGGAAGTTCGCCGGGAACCAAAAGCGGAAGCCCCACGGCGCAATGCCCAGTAGAATGATGATCGAGCCCCACACTGTCATCGCGTTGCGGGTGAGGTTGTTCACCAAATCCTGGTGCAGCCCGCGCAGGCAGCGCACGATCGCGTCGGCCGTCATCAGCGCCAGCCACGGGTAGATCGGCAGCAGGTAATGCGGCAATTTAGTTCTGACACACTCGAAGAAGACAAAACTGCCCAGCGCCGTCGCCAGCGCGAAGCGGATCAGCGGCAAGTGACGACGTTTGAACGCGAAGATCAGCGTCATCGGCAAAAAGATCGACCACGGGAAATACGTGCCCCAGATCGTCAGCAGGTGATACCCCGGCGGGGCGGAGTGGCCTTCCAGGCCGGTTTTCATCCGGTTGACGACATCGTGTCCGATGATCGTCGGCAGGAATGATGGCTCTGCTTTGTTGATCGCGTAAAGCCACGGGCCGACGCAGCCGACGACGATCAGTAGGCCGAGCGCGATCTGGCCGGTGACGGAAAGCAATCGTCGCTCGCTGTCGAGTTCGACCAGCACCGAAGCCCGCGGGCGATTGGTAAACAGGTGCAGGACCGCCAGCGCAACCAGCGTTGTCCCCATCACCGCCAGCACGACGGGGCCTTTCACCAGCCCGGCGACACCGATCGCGAGGCACATGAGGATCGTCACCATCCACCCGCCGCGTCCGCGGTAGATGGCGTAGAGGCAGAGCTGCGCCGTCGTGACCAGCAGGAGCAGCACGGCGTCGGTCAGGCAAGCCTTGGCCGACACGATCGTCATCGTGCTGGTGGCGAGGATGAATGTCGCCCACGCCGCACGGCTGGGGCCGGCCAGCTTCCATGTCGCGATGGCGAACAAGCACAACACCAGCGTCATGGCAATGACGCTGGGTAATCGTGCGGAGTAGGGCGTGTCGCCCAGTCGCTTCATCACGCTCGCCTGCAGCCAGTAAATGCCCGGCGGCTTGGCGGTGCGCAGCTCGCCCAGGAACCGCGGCACGATCCAATCGCCGCTCTGCAGCATCTCGCGAGAGCACTGAGCGTACCGCGGCTCGTCGCGATCGAACAGCGCGACCTTGTCGTTACCAACGAGATACACACCGGCCGAGAGCAGGATCGTGCCGAGGAGCAAGGCGAGGAGTTTGGGGCGGGAACGCATTGGTGAAGAGATTACGTCAATGTCGCATGGGCTACCAGCCCATGCCGCAATGCGCCCTCTGCCATGGGCTGGTAGCCCATGCGACAACGATCGCGTATTCTCTCCATCGAAATGGACACCAACTGGACGATCGCCGGGATTCTCGCTGCCGCCTGCGTGGTGATGATGCTGATGGAGCGGTGGGGCCTGCCCGTGGTGCTGACGCTGGGGATCAAGGGCGATCTGAAGCGCGAAAGCCGCTGGTTTGCGCAGTACGGGCAGTTCGCCTGCTCGCTGGTGGGGGCGGCGATCGTTGCCCGTCTCGATTCGCGCGGCTGGAAAGTGGCCGGGCCTCTGGTGATCGCGCCGCTGGCGATCGGGCTGCTTGGTGGAGGGATCAAGCGCGTTCTCGGCCGAGTGCGCCCGGGGCATCCTGGCTCGGGGCAGTTCATGGGCTTCTCCATGCGGCACGCCAACTGGCGAGAAAGCTTCCCCTCCAACCACAGTGCGACGGCCATCAGCTTCTCGGTCGGCCTGGCGTACCTGTACCCGCCGATCGCGATCATCGTCTGGCCGCTGGCGATCATTACTGCCAGCATTCGCTACCTGATGGACGCCCATTGGCCCAGCGACGTGCTCGGCGGCGTCTGCTTCGGCTACGTGATGACGCCGGTGATCTGGGGGATGCTGCGGCATTTCGCGTATTTCGCGTGAGGATTTTTGCCACAGATGAACACAGATGAACACAGATAAGAAAGTGTCAAGGTCGCCAGTGAGCGCCAGGGCAAAGAAGATTGACGTCATTTGTCATGGTGATTCGATCGCTCTTCTCATCTGTGTTTATCTGTGTTTATCTGTGTTCATCTGTGGCTAATATTCCTGCATGATTTGGGATTTCTCCACCATCGCTGACCACGTCCAGCAGGTGATCCAATCCGCCGAAGATGAAAAGCGGCTGGAGCAGGCCGTCTACGGGCTCGATTCCTGCGACGAGAAACAGATCCAGTCCATGCTCGCCGGCGGTCTGGCCAGGTGGTACGAGGTGGCCCGCGAGGTGCATTACCCCTCATCCTTCGGCAAGAAGCTGACGCACCGGGCGCGGTGCGATCTGGTGCTTTCGCCGCTGGGTAAGCCGCTGAAGCGCGACGCGACCCCGCCGAACCTGTTCGATCCGCCGCAGCAATGCCCGCCTGGCGAGGCGCTTTGGCTGGAGGTGAAAGTCGCCTACCAGTACCGCGAAGGCAACGTCCGCCACCGCGGGTACGGCAGCCAATGGCGGAGCGCCGTCATCGAGGACCTCCGCAAGATGGAAGCCGAGGAACCCATACGCGAGGCCGGCCTGCTGCTGATCGTCTTCAACGCCTCGGCCGAGGTGTTGGAGAAGGACTTGGACCTGTTCGAAACCGCCTTGGTCATCAAAGAAGTGCTGGCCGGCTTCCGGCAGGTGCGGAGCGTGAAGATCACCGAGCGGATCGGGCATCATTTGTGTGCCGCGGCGCTGTGGCCGACGATTCAAAGATGAAGTGGAAAGCGGAAAGCGATGAGCGATGAGGGGAGACCGTTTTCACTCATCGCTCATCGCTTTCCACTTTTCACTTGTCGCCCGTTACAATCTCCCGCGTGGCTAAACAAGAACGTTCCGCCGGCTTCATCGTGTTCACCGACTCCCCGGCCGGGCGGGAGTTTCTCCTGCTCGACTACGGCCGGTACTGGGATTACGCCAAAGGCCACGTCGAGAAGCGAGAAGACGACCTGACCGCCGCTCGGCGGGAACTGGCGGAGGAGACGGGTATCACCGAGATCGAGGTCATCCCCGGCTTCGCGCACGAGATCGAGTATTTCTTCCGCCAGAAGCGCAAGGGGCTGATCCACAAGAAGGTGATCTTCTTCCTCGCCCGGGCCAAGTCGCGGCAGGTGACGATCAGCGACGAACACACCGGCCACGCCTGGCTCCCCGCCCCGGCGGCGGTGGAGCGGGTGACGTATGCGAGCTCGAAGCAGGTGTTGAAAGAGGCAATCGCGTTTCTGATGAAACAAGGAGGCTAAGCGATGCGGCAATGCATGATACTTTGTACGATTCTAGTAGGTCTTGCCGGTTGCACGTCAACTCATTCTCGGCAAAGTGATTACGGGCCGACGCTGCAGAGAAAGTCTGCAATGGGCTATCAACTGATAAATCGACGAATTGGCGTACAGATCGACGGGCGACTAGGAATAGCGCGCCAGATTTCGCCAAACGGTTGGATGGGGAAGCTCAACGTCTGGCCCTCATTCAGCACCAGTGATGATTCCCTTCCGGTTGACGGCTATGTCGAATCTCGTGACGAGGAAACGTGGCAATATTTCGGATGCTCCAAAGATGGAAAATTGGAATGGCGAATCATTTATTGCCTCTATTACGATCAACTTAACGTCACATACATTGTCAGAAATAGAACCGCAGACCCGATCGATGGCTATATCTGCTTGCGAAATGACGCGCATATCGCGATCCAGCCATTTAATGAGGCCGCTGCACTCAATGCTGTTTCAACGAAATTACTCATCGGCAGCGATAAGCGCAGGCTCATGCCGGGCGAGCGGATGAATTTTGCTACGCGGTGGAAGCTGGATGAATAAGAAATTGAACCAAGAAGTAACGAAGTAACGAAGCGTCTTTCGGCTAGCCGAATAGTGCGTGCCGACGAACGCCGCTTCGTTTGTTCGCTGCTTCGTGGTTAAAACTTCTTCGCAGATTCAGCCCGCGACGCCAGCGACTCGATCCGCTGCTGCTGCCGCTGCAGCGGTTCGGTGAGTTCGTCCATCCACGCGACGGCCGTTGCGGTCAGGTCCAGCGGGCCGGTGCCGGTGTCGGTCAGCCAGGCTTTCACCTGCCGGTAGGTGCGGTAGCGGATCATCAGCCACAGGAACACGTACCAGATCAGTAGAAACGCCGCACTCTCCAGCAGCTTTTGGCCACTGAGGAGGGAGACGACCAGCCGCGCCAGGGTGATCGGCGTCCAGGCGATCGAGGCGTTCAGCAGCAGGTCGAGGATCGGCTGGAGGATCGGAAACCACATCGCGGCGCCGACGGTCAGAAGCCAGCGCTCGACGGCGGTGGGGAAGAGGCTGACCGCAAGCAGCTTCGTGGCCTGCGTGCGTTGCTGCTGCACGGTGCCCGCCAGGCGGTTGCGGAGTCGACCGATGGCGAGGTCGGCGTTCATCGTTTCCCACAGCTTGTCCTGCTCGTACAGCGGCGCGACGGCCGGCTGCGCTTGGCGGAGGTGCGCCATCGCGCCCTGCAGTTCGGTGGCCAGAGGGCGGACGATCGGCTCGATCTGCTCGGCCCGGTCTTCCTGCAGCGCCGCCCCGGCGCCGCGGCCGCGGATGAGCGTCTCGGCCATGGTGACCGCCGGCGAGAGCACGAGGTTCAGCAGCCGCAGGATCGGCCAGCGGTCGATCCGCCGATCGAACACCTCGGCCGCGATGCCCGAGCGGTGGAGCGGGTCACTCGCGATCTTGGGGACTGCCTCCTCGAGCAGCGGTTGGCCGACACGGTCAGCGAGAAGTTGCTTGGCGTCCTCCGTCAGCCGCGCGGCGCGGGCGGCGCGGGCGGGGAGATCCTGATCGCCCAGCCAAGCCAGCAGCGTGCGGCTTTGCTGCGCCCCTGCCTGCTCAATCGATCGGCCGACGTCGCGCTCGGATCGCTCGCGGCTCAACCGCGTGCGGAGCGACGGCAGATCGAACTGATCCTGCGCCCGCGAGCTGACGAGAAACACCTCGGCTGGGCTTTGCAGAGAGAGTGTCCGCCCAATTCGCCCGGCGAAATCGCTCCGCAACTCCTCGGCCGCGTTCGGTTCCTTCAGTTGATCGGCCTTGCTGAGGCAGAAGAGAAAATTCTCCGGTGCGTTTCCCTCGCCCACTTCCTTCAGCATTTTCTGCGGCTGCTGGTCGGCGTATTTTTCGATCGACTGGATCCAGATCGGGTACAGCATCCGCCGGAGCATCGTGCGCGTTAGTGCGAGGTGCGATTTGAAGCGGCTGTCGATGTCGGGCAGATCGAGCAGCACCTGCCGACGCAGCGCGGCCTGATGGTGAGGCACGATGGTGAACTGCCCTGGCACGTCGATTTCCAGCAGCTTGCGGAGCGGCTCGACGACCGATTCATGTGCGTACGCCGTCACGCGGGCCGTGCCTTCGCCGAAACTGGTGACGGCGGCAATCTCCTTGCCGGCCAGCGCGTTGACCAGCGAGCTTTTGCCGACCTCCTTCCCGCCGATCAGGCCGACGAGGTAGAACGGAGCCTCCGCGTCCGTCCGCAGCGCGACGGCGTTGTCATCGAGCATCCCCGGCCCGGCAGCGCCGGTCAGGTCGATCGTTTCGCGGACGAGTTGTTTTAAGTCGGCAGTCATTTCAAAATCATATTTCGACCACAGATGAACACAGATGGGTACAGATAAGAAATTGAATTGAATCTATGTTTATCTGTGTTCATCTGTGGTCGAAAGCTCCTCAATATATTGCTGCAGGGCTGCGATCTCACTGGCACTGGCGCACTGCGATTCGATCCACGCCACGTACTGGCTCACCTGCTGCTCGGCTAAGTCGGCGAAGCGCTCGGCGATTTGCCGGTTGGTTTGTCGTGTTCGGCTGCTCACTTCGTTGCTGATGCGCTCGGTCAGCCACGCGGTCAGCGAGTATCCGCCGAGGATGAGCAGGTCGATATGCCCGAACATCGCGTGATGGGCGGCGACGACGATCGTCAGCAGGTACGGGGCGGCCTCGCTCCACTTGGTGAGCTGCGCACCGCCGGGGAGGTATTTGATCATCGCCTGCAGGATGCGCGTGTCGCGAGGGGTGGCGTTCCAGCGTTGTTCGAGCCAGGCCTTGAGTTCGGCCAGCTCTTCATCGGCCACCACGCGGGCGACGATGGTGGGCAGTTGCGAGGCTTTGTACGCGGTCTCATCACGAGCGATCCACTCGGCCGACTGGGGGTTGGAGCGCAGCACGTCGTCCACGCGGCTGTGCAGGATCGCCAGCTGATCGGCCAGCAGGCCGGCAAAATCCGGTACCGCACCGGCGGCGGGAAGTGCGGCGGCCGAGCCGTTGGTCGGCTCGTTTCGGCCGGTGGCCCAGTCCCATGTCGCTCGCGGCAGACGGGCCAGCAGCGACGGTACCTGTCGCATGCGGTCGACGATCCGGCCGGGGCCCATCAGGTATAGCACGCTCCGTTCCTGCATGCGTTTTTGCAGCTGCCGCGTGACGGGGTTCACATCGACGCTGGCGGCGGGGACCGAGAGCGACCGCAACGCGGCGGTGAGATCGTCTGCTGTGCGCCGCCCGCGCGTCAACGGCGAGACGACTTGGTCCGCCAACCGGTCTATCATGTCGGCGATGCGATTCTCCAAGCCGGCCTGGCTGAACCCTCGCCCGGTACTCCGGGAGAGGGCAGGGTGAGGGTTCTGTTGACTCGTCGAACGGTTCGCTAAGGCGGCAGAACCCTCCCCCCCGCCCTCTCCCGGAGTACCGGGTGAGGGAGTGAGGCACCCGTCCTTCAGCGCATCCCGCAACGCCTGTAGTGATTCGCCCGCCTCCGGCACGAAGACCGAATCATCCCGCGGGATGGCGAACAGCCTGCCCTGTGCGATGTCGCCGAGCTGTCGGCGGTAGTCGTCCAGTTGTTCGCGCGATTCGCACTTGTTCATCACGAACCACGCCGGCACGCCGTACCGCGCCGCCAGGCGGTAGTAGGGCGGAAGCTCGGTCATCTGGTATTTCTCCGGCGTGACGAGAAACAGCACGCCGTTCGCCCAGCGGAAAACACGCTCGGCCTGGGCGTGATGGGCGGGTTGATCGCCGTCCAGATCGGGCGTGTCGACGATCGTGATGGATTGCGTCAGGGCCGCATCAAGCGGCAAGACGAGCAGTTGCCCGATGGTGCCGCGGGCCGGACGCTCAGTGGGCGTTTCGTGCGGCACGCCCAGCCATTCGCCCGGCAGATCGGCTTTTTTCCGCACGATCGCGATCGGCCCGGCGGTAAATGTCCGGCGGAACGACGCGGCCGTGACATCCGTCTCCAGCAGGCGGTTGACCAGCGTGCTCTTGCCCGTGCCCGTCCCGCCGATGACGGCGATGATCGGTCGATCGCCCGCCCTCGCCGACGCATGAAACCGTGCCGCGGCCAGATCGCTTCGCACCCGCTCGATCGCCGGCGCGACGGCCGGGGCGCGCAATCGCACCAGTTGCGCCTCAAGGCGGTCGATCTGCCTGACCAGTTCCGGCGTGCGTAAAGCCATGAACCCCCATCATAGCCGCCCGCCGAACCGGAGCGAGCCCGCCCGGCGACTAGAAAAACGCCCTAAATCCCTACACGGACGCGAAGAACGGCTATATCCAAATGGAGGGCGGCTGTCCCCAGCCGCTGAGTGTTTCGGCAGATCCCGGCGGGTAAGGACACCCGCCTTCCGGTCAGCAGGGTGCCACTTCAATCGCATCAGCGAAAAATAGAAGACGTGACAAATAGAAGACAGGACGGGTCCTAATGCCATTCAGTTAAGCCGCTTTCTCTTGGTATTTCAGGGCTTTTCGCATCTGGTCTCTCGGCCTGTTCAGTCGGT
>JANMES010000021.1:0-18441 GCA_031377185.1 Phycisphaerae bacterium | reverse complement strand
ATTTTTTTTTGTTTTTTTGTTTTTTTTTTTTTTTATTTATGCCCCCGGGCGGACGCCCCTTTCCCCCGCGGGCCCCCCCCCGGCCCCCACGCCCGTGCTACAAAAGACGCCGACACCGCCCCCCCCACCCACATGACGGTGGCAACGACCCGCCCCGAAACCCTGCTCGGCGATACCGCCGTCGCGGTGCACTCGGAAGACCCTCGCTGGAACTGGGCGATCGGCAAATCCATCCGCCTGCCGCTGCTCGGGCGGCTGATTCCGATTATCGCCGACGACATCCTGGTCGATCCGAAATTCGGCTCGGGCGTGGTCAAGGTGACGCCCGCGCACGATCCGAACGACTACGCCGTCTATCAGCGTCACCTGAAGAAGGACGACGAGATCGGCCTGATCAACCTACTGAACCCCGACGGCACGCTGAACGATGCGGGCGGTCCGTACAAGGGGATGTACGTCACCAAGGCCCGCACGAAAGTGGTCGAAGACCTCGAAGCCGCGGGGTTGATGGCGAAGATCGAGCCGTACGAAACCCAGGTCGGCCACAGCGACCGCAGCAAAACGCCGATCCAGCCGTACCTGTCCGACCAGTGGTTCGTGAAAATGGCCCCGCTGGCCGAGCCGGCACTGAAGGTGGTGCGCGACGGGACAATCCAGTTCTTCCCGGAACGGCATGCGCAGCAGTATTTGTCGTGGCTCGGCGAAAAACGCGATTGGCCGATCTCAAGGCAGCTTTGGTGGGGACATCGAATTCCGGTGTGGCGTTTTGAAGCTATGCACCTCCGAGGGAACGAAGATGATGCCGTCACGGATTGCCAAAAGGCGATCCAGACTGCCGCAAGAGCCAAAGGCATTGAAAGCGAGTTGGCATTCTCTCGAGGTCCTGGCCTATCTCTCTTTGTCTGTGCACGCACATCGGCCGCGAGTGATCTACTTGAAGGTTTCAAGACATTCATTTGGGATTACGCGAGTGCGATCGATCAAGACCCCGACGTCCTCGACACCTGGTTCTCCTCCGCCCTCTGGCCGTTCAGCACGCTCGGTTGGCCGGAGAAGACGGACGCGCTGGCCAAGTGGTATCCGACGAGCGTGCTGCTCACCGGCCGCGACATCATCACGCTGTGGGTGGCCCGCATGGTGATGATGGGGATGTACAACCTCGGCACGGTCAAACCCGCCGTCACCGGCGGTGAGGGGTTGGCCGACGCGATCAACTTCGGGCCGGAGCAGTTCCACGACGTGGCCAACTCGCCGAAGCGCGACGAACGCGCGATGAAGGGCCACGATCCGAATTTCCAGCAGCCGGAAGACAAGTATCAGGAAGCCGAAAGCCACACTCCCTCGCCCGGTACTCCGGGAGAGGGCGGGGGTGAGGGTTCTGCCCCCCCACCCGGCTCGCTCGCAAGTTCGCAGAAGAACCCTCACCCTAAACCTCTCCCGGAGTACCGGGCGAGGGGACAGGAAGCCGACCCGCGCTCGCTTCGCGCGCTGGGCGTGCCGTTTGCCCACGTCGCGATCAACCCCACGATCCTCGACGGCAAGGGCGAGCGGATGAGCAAGTCCAAGGGCAACGGCGTGGACCCGGTCGACATCATCGACACCCACGGCGCCGACGCCCTCCGCTTCACGCTGGCCACCATGGCCACCGAGACGCAGGACGTCCGCATGCCGGTGAAGAAGGACGCACAAGGGCGGAATACCAGCGACAAGTTCGACTTCGGGCGAAACTTCTGCAACAAGCTGTGGAATGCAAGCCGTTTTGTGTTATCGAATTTGGAATTAACCACGGAGGCACGGAGGCACGGAGGCGCTATCGAAGCTCCGAACCTTTCTGCGAATGGAACCAATTTAAAAGATGATTCAGCCAGGCGGCAAGAAACAACAGGCGTGCCTCCGTGCCTCCGTGCCTCCGTGGTTGAATCCCTCTCCGATCGCTGGATCATCAGCCGGTTCAACCAGACCGTCGCCGACGCCAACGCCGCCATCGCGACGTACCGGTTCGATCTGTACGCCAAGGCCTGCTACGACTTCTTCTGGCGCGATTTCTGCGACTGGTACGTGGAGTCGGTGAAATCGACGCTGAAGACCGACGCCGGCGCTGCTTCGCGACAGGTGGCAGCCGCCATGCTCGACGGGTCGCTGCGGCTGATGCACCCGGTCATCCCATTCATCACCGAAACCATCTGGAGCAAGCTGAACGAAGCCGCCCCAGGCCGGCCGCTCTGCGGTCGGATCGAGACGCGGCTGTGCAAATCGGAATGGCCGACGACCGGGCCGATCGATGCGGGAGCGGAAAAAGTGTTTGCCGGCCTACAGGGCGTAATCGGCACAATCCGCAACCTGCGGAGCGAGCACAAGGTGGATCTGAAGAAGCTGGTGACGGTGAGCCTCGCCCCGCCGGACGCGCAGACGGTCAAGGCGATGCACGACAACCGCGGGCTGATCGAATCGCTGGCAACGTGTACGATCGCGCAGATCGCCGCCGGTCTGCAACCGCCCGCCGGAGCAGTACGGGCCGGTGCCAACGGCTACGATATCTACATCGAAGGCCTGAGCGATCCCGCTGCCGAGGAACAACGCAAGGCCAGGCGCCGCGAAGAGCTGACCAAGCAACGTGCCGCCCTCAAGGGCCGGCTCGACAACGCCAGCTACGTCGCCAAGGCTCCGCCGAAACTGGTGGAGGAGAGTAAAGCCCAACTCGCGGCGATCGAAGCGGAATTAGAAAAACTCGGATAAGCGATACCTACGGAGTGGCGGTGTCCGCTGGTGGTTTCGCGGGCGTCGCGGGCTTGGGCTTGTTTCCTTCCGCCTGGGGTTTTTGCGGGCGAAGTCGCAGAATAACCTTGGAGTGAATCTTGGGAAGATAGGTCGAATCCACCTGCCACATCAGCGCCCCATTGTCCTGGCTCTGAATGTCGGGCAGGCACAGCACTTCGTCACCAAAGGTCGAAATCGAGATCACATCGCCGCTGTCGTCGGCCAGGTATTTCCGTGTTCCCTCTTCGGTGTCAACCAGATGTGAACCGGCGAACACAAAGGTGCTCGGAAACTTTTCTTTTTCCTCCTCTTCGTCGCGCCTGGCGGGCTTTGCGCCCATCATGGCGCCCTGATCATCCTCCGCGCGAGAAATGAAATCCCCGATCGGGCGTTCCACCGGCGTACCGTCGATGTCGGTAATCACCAGGCTGACATCGACCCGATCCCCCTCTGGAGGCACAGGGATCATCGGCCCGCCGGCTACGTTCATCGGCTTGTGCATGGCCGGATGCCCGCTGTTCGCCCCGAGCAGCAGCAACGCCGTATGAACATGGATCGGCCGAGATTCGATGACCACGATCGATTCGTGTTCCTTGGTCCCCTTCGTGCAGGCAATCACTTCCAGCGCGCCCTGCAAAAGGCAGACCTCGGCGTTCAGATCGACATACCCCTGGGTAAGATCAATCACCAAACCCGGCAACTTCACCGTCTTCCCTGCGGCCGCAGGGGCGGTAGTCGCAGGTGCCTGTGCGCCTGAGGACGCCGGCGCGGTTGTTGGGCCTTTGGTGGCGCACGCACCGATCGCGAGCGACAACAGACATCCGCCAATCAGCCTGAACCGTGGTGAAAAAAAACCGAATACCTTGGGAACTTGCCGTGGCGTCTCGATGGTTGAGTAGTTTGGTTTTAGCAACTTAAAATGCCCTTCCTCTAATAATGAGACGGTTCGGCCGACGTATTGTCATTCAGATTGGATATCGCGACTCTCGTTCGGCTGAGCAAAAATGCCGGACGTTTACTACCGATTGTACCCCGAATTCAGCAGGTACAACAGCAGAGACTACTTTCTTACCTATGAGTACATTGACTCGGATAAGAACTAGGGACCGAACCACTGGCATGAACTGTCGACTTCGCGGATAAATCCATTTCACTGTGAACCCCCACCCAACCCGATCGCTCCACTCGATTCCCCGGGATTGTTCCCTGCTTCCCTTCTGGTTCTGGAATGACGAACTGGATGAACAAGAGTTGATCCGCCAGATTGCCGACTTCGAAGCCCACGGCGTATACGGCTTTGTCATCCACCCCCGCGTCGGCCTGCCACGAAGCCTGGGCTGGATGAGCGAAAGGCTGCTGTACTTTTACGGCATCGCGATCGACCAAGCGGCCCGCCGGGACATGAAATTCATTCTGTATGACGAAGGCATGTACCCTTCGGGCTCCTCCTGTGGCCAGGTGGTTGCCAGCGACCCATACCTGGCGGCACGGTGCCTCGCACTAGCCGAGAGCGAAACGAACGAAAGCATCGTCGCCCGCGTTCCCCGGCGAGATCGCACGACGGTGACGATCGTCGACCGCAAAGCCAAATCCGTCATCCGCGGGTTGCATTACATCGACGAAGCGATCGCCAAGGAAGATCTCCCCCCTGCCGGCGATATCTCGAACCCGCGCAACGCGGACAAAGTGATTCAGTTGGTGTATCAACGATTCTTTGACGCATTTGGTCGTCATTTCGGCAAGACGATTCTGGGCGTGTTCACCGACGAACCGAACCCGCTGGGAAAAGTCCAGGAGGGAAAGGTCAAACCCGGCACAACCGGGATCGTGGACGTCGTCATCCGGCGATTGGGGTATGACTTTACGCCTCATCTACCAGCGCTGTGGCTTCGGCCGTCAATTTTCGTAACTGTTGAACGGCATTTACGACGGAGCGAGGATCCTCGAATGGAGTAATCGGTAGAGCGCCGGCAGAACGACCAGGGTCAGGAGGGTCGAGCTCACGATTCCGCCGATCACAACTGTTGCAAGGGGCCTTTGTACTTCGGCACCGGTTCCGGTTGCAAACGCCATGGGGATGAAGCCGAGCGCGGCGACCATCGCCGTCATGAGTACCGGCCGGAGACGGGTGAGTGATCCGGTTCGGATCGCTTCGTCCAGCGACATTCCCTTTTCTCGCAACTCGTTGATGAATGAGACCATCACCAACCCGTTGAGCACCGCCACGCCAGATAGCGCAATGAAACCGACCGCGGCGGTGATACTGAAAGGCATCCCGCGGAGCCAAAGCGAAAGGATGCCGCCCGTGAGCGCCAGTGGAACGCCTGTGAAGACCATCAAAGCGTACTTTGCATCGCCAAACATACCGAACAGCAGCAGGAAGATGAGAAAGAAACAGAGCGGTACGACGATCATCAATCGATTACGGGCGGCGACGAGGTTCTCAAACTGGCCGCCCCATTCCAGCCAATTACCCGGCGGGAGCTTCACCTGCTGGTTGATTTTCTGCTGTGCCTCGGCGACGAACGAAGCGATATCGCGCCCGCGCACGTTGGCCTGGACGACGACGCGGCGCTTGCCGTTCTCCCGGCTGATCTGGTTCGGTCCTTCGGCGATATCGATCGTCGCAAGCGAACCCAGCGGGACGAATCCACTGTGTCCCGGGTTGGCCGCGATTTCTGCGATGGACACGACGGCCGCTGGTGCATCCTCACCTTGAGGTAGCGGGATCGGCAGATTGGCCAGCCCGTAAATGTCCTGCCGAACATCGTCCGGCAGACGCACGACCAGATCAAATCGTCGATCGCCCTGGAACACTTCGCCGGCCGCGCGCCCACCGATGGCGACGGAGATCACATCCTGCACATCAGCAACGTTCAGCCCGTGCCGCGCGATGACGGCGCGGTCGATATTGATGTCCATCACGGGCAGGCCTTCGGTCTGCTCAACCTTCACGTCGGCGGCACCGGCAGTATCCTGCAGCACCTTCGCGATGGCGTTTGCGGTGGGCAGCATGTCCTCGAACCGTTCGCCGAAGACTTTGACCGCAACATCACTTCGCACGCCGGAGATCAGTTCGTTAAACCGCATCTGGATCGGCTGGGTGAATTCGTAGTTGTTGCCGGGCACACTGGCAAGAGTCAGGGCGATCAGCTTCTGCAGCTTGCCCTTGTGCGTGGTTACGTCGGTCTCGGCGTGCCCGTGTTCGGCACCCGCTTCGCCGGCGTGCTCATCACCGTGGCCGGCATGTGCGGATGCCGTTGTCTTTTCCAACGCCTCGATCAGCCGTACAATCTCCGATTCGCTGCGCCACTGGTCTTTTGGCTTGAAGATGATGAATGTGTCCGACACGTTCGGGGGCATCGGGTCGCTTGCCACCTCGGCCGTACCTGTTTTTGAATAGATGAACGCAACCTCCGGGAACGTCGCCACGGCCCGCTCCACGTCGCTTTGCATCAACTGCGATTGGGTGATGCCCGTGCTTGGGATGCGCATCGCGTGCATGGCGATGTCTTTCTCGTCCAGTGTCGGAACAAATTCGCTGCCCATTCGAGTGAATAACCACACCGAACCAAGAAATAGCGCCACCGAAACCGGCACAACAACATACCTGCCTTTGATTGCCCACTCGACGGTGGGAAGGTACGCCCGCTTGATCACGCGGACGATCGCGTTCTCTTTCTCGCTGACCGGTCCAGAGATCAAGATCGCAACGAGTGCTGGTACGAGTGTGACAGACAGGATGAATGCTGAAACCAAGGCCGCGATGAACACCCATGCCATAGGTTGAAACATCTTGCCTTCGGTGCCTGAGAGAAAGAGGATCGGCAGAAATACGGTGATGATGATGACTTCGCCGAATGCGGTTGCGGATCTGACCTGCTTTGTCGCCTCCCGCACCGCGACCAACCGTTCGGACAGCGTGAGTGTTCGTCCGAGTTCATGCTGACGAAGACCAAGCACGCGAAGGCAGTTCTCGACGATGATCACGGCCCCGTCGACGATGATGCCGAAATCAATCGCGCCCAAACTCATCAGATTGCCGCTGACTCTGCCTTGCACCATCGCAAAGCTGGTCATCAGCATCGACATCGGGATCGCCAGCGCGCAGATGATCGCAGCCCGGATGTTTCCCAGCAGAAGGAATAGCACGACCACCACAAGAATCGCGCCTTCAACCAGATTTCGTGACACAGTCGCAATCGTCGCGTCCACCAGTTTGGTACGGTTGAGCACCGCCTTGGCGATGATACCTTCGGGAAGGCTCTTGCCGATTTCGGCGACCCGCTTTTCGACATTGGCGGCCACTGTGCGGCTGTTTGCACCGATGAGCATCAGTGCCGTGCCCACCACGACCTCCTCGCCGTTTTCGCTGGCCGACCCGGTGCGCAGTTCTCGTCCCACGCCCACGGTCGCGACATCGCGGACGTAGATCGGCGTGCCGCCTCTCGTCCCCAGCACGATGCCGGCAATTTGCTCCGCGTTTTCGATCCGGCCCGCCGCCCGGACCGTGTAGGCTTCGCCTTTGTGCTCGACGTATCCCGCACCGATGCTGACGTTATTCCGCTCCAGTGCTTCGATCACATGGCTGAAACTCAGCCCATAGCTCACCAACTTCATCGGGTCCGGCTGGACATGATACTGCTTGACATACCCGCCAATCGAATCGACGCCCGCCACGTCTTTCACGCCCTTGAGTTGCGGCGCGATGATCCAGTCCTGCACCGTCCGCAGATAGCTTGAAAGTTCAACATCGCTGTAGAGACGATCCCCTTCGGGCGTAAGATAGCCGCCATCGCTCTGCCAGCCGGCCCTTCCGTCGACGACGATCGCACCTTTTCCGTGCGGCTGGGCGTATTCCACGGTGTACATGAACACTTCGCCCAAGCCGGTTGAAATCGGGCCCATTCTCGGCTCCACGCCGGGCGGCAGGTTTTCCTTTGCCGCAGACAGCCGTTCGGCGACTTGCTGACGCGCGAAGTAAACATCGACTTGGTCATCAAATACAGCCGTCACCTGGGAGAAGCCGTTACGCGAGATCGACCGCGTGTATTGCAGCCCGGGAATGCCAGCCAGCGCCGTTTCGACGGGATAAGTCACCTGCTTTTCGATTTCAACCGGCGACAAAGCGGCAAACTCGGTGTTGATCTGCACCTGATTGTTCGTGATGTCCGGAACTGCATCGATGGGCAGTCGGCTGAGCGACACAATGCCAATCGCCGCCACGCCGATCGCCAGCAGCACGATCAGCCAGCGGTGCGCTATTGAGAATGAGAGTGTTTTTTGGAGCATGTGGAATTCAAGTAAAAATCAATGTTCGTGGGCGGCGCCGTTTTTCCCGAGTTCGGCCTTGAGGATGAAACTGCCGGAGACGATGACCGAGTCGCCTTCGTTCAAACCCGTCAAGACCTGCACCATGCCGGCCGCGGGCTTGCCGATGGTGACGGCTCGCTTGGCGAAGGTGTTGGGCTCGCCTTCACAGGGGACAAACACCGCCGGGCCGCCTTCAACGGTCTGAATGGCTTCCTCGGGAACGGCCAGCACGGCTTCGGCGGCATCGGTTGCGGGGGGCGAAATCGTCGCGTGCGCGAACATACCGGGTCGAAGCACTCCGTTGTCGTCTTTGATCTCGATGCGAACTTTCGCGCTGCGCGTGTTGGAGTCCAGGGCGGGGGCGATATAAGTCACGGTGCCTTCGAGTACCTTCCCCTTGAGCGTGGCCACCTTGACGCGCGAAACGCTTCCTTTACCGACCTCGCCGATCCGGGCTTCGGGCACGTCGGCGATGACCCAGACCTTCGACAAATCGGCGATGATGAGCAGTGCGTCGCGGTCGGGGCGGACGAGTTCGCCGAGCGTCACTTCACGCTCTAGGATCTGCCCATCGATGGGCGCGAGAACGCGGTACTGCGGGGCGATCTCACCAGTTTTCAGCAGCGTGGCAACCGAGTCCTGGGACATGCCGTAAAGATGCAGCTTGTTCTCGGCTGCCGTGGCGGAAGACTCAGCGGTACGCAAGGCGCCCTCGGCGGTGCGCAAATCTGCTTCACGCTTCTGCACTTCCGCCAGCGCGATGCCCTGGCTCAGGTCCAACAACTGCTTGGCACGATCGTAAGCGTTCTTCGCCAGTTGGACGGCCGGGCGCGCCGTGTCGGCCGCGGTGTTCTTGAGAAGGAAATCGCTTTGCGATTCGCCCAGTTCGGGACTGTCGATAACGGCCAGCACGTCACCTTTCTTCACCGCGTCGCCGAGCTTGATCTTCAGATCGGCTACGCGCCCCGTGACGGATGAGCCCACATGAGCCATCGCGTCAGCGTTGAACGCGACGCGCGCTGGCGCTACGAATTCGGAGGCCATCACCTGCTTCCTTACCTTGCCGATTTGGATGTCGTACCGCTTGATCGCCTCGGGAGTAAGGGTGACTTCGTCGGCGTGGGCGTCGGTGTGGCCGTGGTCGCCGTGGTCGTGACCGGAATGCGGATCGGCAGGCTTTACCGTCGGAGCGTGGTCGTCGTGCGCATGATCGTCGTGGGCGTCTGACTTGCCTGACGACTTCTGAGTCGAGGGTGCGGCCGGCGGGTGATTGTGATCATGGTCATCTCCCGGGACAGCCCAGGCAACGATGCCGGTCGCAATGCATCCGACAGCTACAAGACAGTAATGAGGCGTTTTGATCTTCATGGTTTCCTCTGTGTCGTGGGCATCGTGGTGGATTGGGCGGTGATGGAGGCAAGCACGCCCGCGCCGCCGACGGCGCGCTCAAGTCGCACCCGGGCAATCTCCACCTTGCCTTGAAGTTCAATCCGTTGCGCCCGCGTTGAACGCAAATCATGTTCGGCAATCAGCAGCCCGGTGATGTCGGTCTGGCCGGCCCGGAACTGTGCCTCGGCCTGCTGGAGTCGCGACTCCTGGAGCGGAAGCAATTCGTTGTTGATGCGATCGAGATTCTTTCGCGACGCTGCAAGCGTTGCGCAATCGCGTCGTACGTCTTCGATGACCCGCCGGCGCGCAGAAGTCAGATGATGCCGGGCCTCGATGACCATTGCCATCGCTTTTTGTCGCTGAGCTTGCCCCATGTCGAACAGCGGGATCGGCAACGACGCCGACGGCCCGACCGACCAGTCGCCATCACGCTCGGCGTCAACTCCGGCTTCGGTGCCGTTCCACAAGCCCCACTCGGCCAGCTTTTTCTCGTAGCCGAACGCGGCTAGTTCCCAGAGTCGCTGCTGGACCTCCGGGCGACGTTCAAGAGCCAGGCGAATGCTCGAAGATTCGTCGGGCGCGCGATGATTGCGAGGCTCCCACTTGGGCAGCGACCAGTCGGCGGCGGAGGAAGGTTGGCCTATGCGTCTTGCTAGCGACAGTCGCTCGTCACGCAGTTGAAGCTCGGCGTCGGCGACTTCGGCCTCGAGTTCGACACGCTGGATCTGCAAAGTCACCACGTCCAGCCGTGTCCCTTCACCGAGGCGGAGCTTCGACTCGGCAAGGGTGTGCAGCCGATCGAGCAACGCACGACGCTCAGTGAACACAGCCAGCGACGCTTCGAGTGCCTGAATCGAGAAAAATTGCTCCTGGGCCGCGGTGATGTCATCGAGTACGACGCTGATCGCCTCCGCACTGGCGACGCGCAACCGCGCGTCGGCGGCATCGACGCTGCCTGGCCGCTGGAGGATCGCGATCAGGTCCGCGCTCAGTCCGGCGTCGATGATCGTGCCGCTGTTCTCGGGGAACCGCAACGCCAGGTTTACCACCGGGTTCGGGAACAATCGCGACTGCTTGGCGTCGGCTTGCGCGATGCGAACGCGGGCCATCGCCGACTGAATATCGGCGCTGTTTTGTGCGGACCGCCGGATGACATCGGCGTGGGACAAGTTCCCAGCGCCGGCCGGGTCGGGTGGTGCGTCGTCGGGCAACTCAGTCTGAAATGTAATCGCATCGCCAGGCTGCATTCCGACCGCGAGGGCGGCGTCATTTTCCGGAAGCCCCTCGGGCATTCGAGAAGCGCAGCCAACAAGATTCAGTCCTGCGGCCACCAGGGCGGTAAGTACGGGGGTTCGCAATTGCACGCAATCGTCCTTCTGATCGGGTTCCAGAAACTGGAAACACAACGCTCCCGGCGCGACGAATCGTGCCGGTCGGTTCAGCTCAATATCAGATGGATTTAGCAGCGAAGCGCAATGGAACAGCAGTATGCACGTGCGCAAAATGCGGGAGGATCGTCGCCCGAATCGCAGGCAATGGCAGGTGGAGCCGGAGCAAAGTCGATAAGAGAAGGCGTCAGCACGAAGCACGACAACAGCGGCAGAACCGCTTGACCCGTTCGACCAGCAATCGCATCAGCCGTAGGTGCGGAGATGTCTATGCAGGCCGAACAGTCATCGCCCAGACCTTCGGATGATTTATCCCCCGATTGCGACTCATCATGGCAATCATAAGCGACGTGGCCTTCTGCAATGCAAATCGCATTGAATGGCGAGGCCACGCCAATGATGCACGAAGGCACCATGAAGAACAGAAGGATAATCGAGACCGCTCGCAAGAGGTGGAAGGTACAACAGCGGTTGATTTTGTCAACTAACATCAAGCCACCCTGAGTCCGCATCAGGATGCTCGCAACGTTTGATGTCGATTGTACTTCAAACTCCATCCCTGACACCGCAAAGAGCCTATCTTGCTCCCTCGCGCTGTTCGATGCGGGATCAATTTCGACCAGCGTCCGGAGACAATTGGCGTTTACTCTTCGGGAGCATCGTGACGGCAGTTTTTCCTGGCGATGCTCGGCGCTTGCTCGATTTGGCGTTGGCGGGGTCACGTCGTACGGCTGATGCGGCTTGAACAAGGGGCTTGCCCTTCTTGATTGATGCGGATGAAACCGGCTGGCGACGCCCTTTGGCCTTGCCCGCCGCCTTGGATCGATGATCCGTCGCAGGCTTCGGAAGTGACGGGGAGCCAATTGCTACCACGGCTTTCGCGGGCGAGACCGGCTCTAGTTCGATGCCGAACACGTCGGCCAAATCGCCTTGGGCGATCGTCTTTTGATCTGTCGGCACGTTCGTGATCGCCGTAACGTTGCCGGCCTGGGTGATCAGTTCCAGATGGTCTACTTGACGCAACTTAAACAGCAGTTCCGGCGACTGATCCAGCCTCGCCCCGACGCCGTACATCGCCGCCGCCACATGCTTGCAGACGTCCGCCCAATCATAGCAAGAGCAGCTTTTCTTGATCTCTCCGGGCTTGGGAAACAGCCCGCTGCCGGGACGCGTGATGATCTCCATGACGCCCTTGGACAGTTTCCCCTGCAGCAGTTCGATCAGCGACCCGATCTGCCCCGCGCAAGCCTGCTGGATCTCGCGCCACGATTTTGCCGTCGCGGGCTTCAGGTCGATCTGCACTTTGTACAGATCCGATCCCTGCACCAGCGCCGTGATCCTTCCGCTTTCAATCTGCAAATCGATCACCGCGCCGTTGCGCACATAAGACCGCCCGCGCGGCAGGCGGTTGTCGAAATCACTATAGCTATCGACATTGTCGCACCACGCCTTGCCCCAGAACGTATGAGCGATCGTCTTTCCCTCAAGGCTGACCGGCGAAAGCGACTGTCCCGCCTTCTGGAGTTTGCGGAGTTGCTTCGTCGCTTTAGCCTGCTTCTGGGCCACACTCACATAAGGCTTGTAGCTCCACCAACTCATCGAACGCCTCCTTGCACTAGCGACCCCGGACGCGGAGCTAGCATCGGTATTTTTCGCGATCTCTGCAAGTTCAAACTTTCGTCACGACGGGAGGTTTGGGTAAGATATTCAGAGGTTTTGCCAAATGGAAACGCTTAGCAAACATCTTCGCAAACTCCTACGACAAGCCGCCGCCGAGGCACACCGCCGGGCGCTGGACCGCGAACTCCAACTACTGCACGCCGCGTTCGAGCAATGGCGTCGCGGTGCTTTGTCCGGCTTCGAACTGTCCGACCGCATCCACCAATTCCACCAAGGGCCCAACCGCGAACTGTTTCTGCGATACGCCAATGGCGATCCCGAGTTTGCCGTCGCCGGAGCGGTTCAAGACGGAATTTTGCAGCTGGAAGAACTGCATCCGGATTTGCGACCGGTGATAGGGCGTTTCACGCAGATGCCCTGACCGGGGAAGCACATCACGATCCCTCGATTGCCTTTCCGATGTCCAACGATACGAATCGGAGTAATTGCTGGTCGTCCATTTCGGTCAGCAGCTTTTCGCCGCTGCCATCGAGCAGGTCCGTCGAAAGGCCGAGCTTTTCTGAAATCATCGCGTCAATCTTTTCCTCCACTGTGCCGCGGCAGACGAACTTATGAACCATGACATTGCGTGTCTGGCCGATGCGGAAGGCGCGGTCGGTGGCCTGGTTCTCGACCGCGGGGTTCCACCAGCGGTCAAAATGGATGACGTGCGACGCGGCGGTGAGGTTCAGTCCCGTGCCGCCGGCCTTGAGGGAGAGGACGAAGAACGGCGGGCCCTCGTCGCGCTGGAAGGAGTCGACCATCTCACGGCGGCGCGGGACAGGCGTGCTGCCGTGCAGCACCAGGCCGGGCCGGCCGAAGATCGTCTGCAAGTACTCGGCCAGCGGTTCGGTCATCTCGCGGAACTGGGTGAAGACCAGCGCCTTGTCCTGTCGAGCGGCCAGTTCCTCACACAGTTCGCTCAGCCGGTGGAACTTGCCGCTGTGCTTCGGGTCGTAGTCTCCGCTGCCGGTCCATTGCGCCGGGTGGTTGCAGATCTGCTTCAGTCGCATCAAGTACGCCAGAACGATCCCGCGCCGCCGGATGCCGTCGAGCGTCTGTAGCTGATCCGCCAGTTCACGCACCGATTGTTCATACAGCGCCGCCTGAAGCTTACTCAGGCCGCAGAACGCTTTGATTTCGGTCTTGTCCGGAAGATCGGAGATGATTCGCTTATCGGTTTTGAGCCGGCGCAGGATGTACGGCTGTACTAATGCGCGGAGTGGGCCATAGGCGTTTTCTCCCGACTGTGACAGTCCTTTGACGAATTGCCCGAATGCCTTGGAACTGCCAAGCAGTCCCGGATTGAGAAAGTCGAACAGCGACCACAGGTCCGACAGGCGGTTCTCCACCGGTGTTCCGGTCAATGCGATGCGGCTGGTGGAACGCAGTTCCTTTACTGCTCTGGTTTGCCGCGTGCCGGAATTCTTGATCGCCTGGGCTTCGTCGAGGATCACGAGTCGCCACGCCTGCGTCCGCAGCCAGTCAAGTCGCGTGACCATGCCATAGGTCGTGATCACCAGATCCAACCCGCGGCCGGCCAACTGCTCTGGATTAAGCTCGCCCTCCGACGGGTGCGCTACAACCGCCGACAAGCTCGGCCCGAAGCGGGCGATCTCCGCCTTCCAGTTCGCGATCAAGGATGCGGGAACCACCAGCAAGCTCGGCGGCCCGTTTTCGTCGCGGCGGCCGCGTTCGTGCAGCAGCAACGCCAACACCTGGATGGTCTTGCCAAGCCCCATGTCGTCGGCCAGGCAGGCTCCTAGCCCGAGGCGGGTCATGAACCGCAGCCAGTTCACACCGCTCGACTGGTAAGGACGCAGTTGCGCCTTCAGATCAGCCGGAGGTTCACCGGCGGTGTTCGGATCGCGCAGTTCCGACAACGTCCGCTGGAGCGCTTCACCGGCGACAATGCCCGTCCAGTTTCGTACTTGCTCTAAGTGGGTATCGCCTGCGGTTTGGTCGAGGCTGACACCTGACAGCAACCGCATGCCCTCAAAAAAGCTGATGCCCTGTGAAGCGGCGCGTTCGACTTTCTTCCAATGCCCCAGGGCGGCTTGGAGTTTGTCGCAATCGACCTCCACCCATTGGCCCCGCAGTCGCACCAACCCGCCGGATGATTGCAGGATGTCGCTTAGTTCGTCCTCCGAAATTCCCTGACCGTTGAGCGTGACCCCGACGCTGAAATCAAGCAGCGCGTCGGCACCGAGTTTCGAAGCGGCACGATCCCCGATCTTCACGCTGACCTGCGCCCGCGGCGGCGACTTGGCCTGCCACCAGTCGGGTACGCGGACGATCACACCCCCTTTTTCCAAAGCCGGAATGTCCTGGAGGAAGCGGTAAGCCTGTTGCGGCGTCCAGGCCAGCGCCTGATAGACCGCGCCCGAGTCAATCAGTTCCTTCGCCAGCGCGCTGGATTCGGCGGCCTTCTGGATCGGCGTGAGCAGCGCCACCAGTGCCGGGCGGTCTTTGGCGCCAGCATACTCCTGCAGGGCGCGCGACAGCGGCAAGTGCTGCGCGCGACCCTGTGCCGACAGTCGGCTGGTGTACGTCGCCATGAACGCGAACGGATGACTCTCGTCCCGTTTGTTCTCCGCCAGATGAAACGTGATCCGGCCGACCAGTCGCCAGAGCGGGTTCTGATTCTCGATCCAGGCCCGTGTCCCCATTGCACTGTCACGAATCTGCACGCGGACGTGTTCGTCCAACTCGACCCACCACTGCCGCAATACCTCGGGCGTGAGATATTCCAGCCCCTGCATCGGCGGTGCCTGCATCGCCAGCGCCGTCAGTTCCTCGATCGACGGCGGTGCGATCGGCGCGAGTTGTGCCGTATCATTCAGCTCCGGCGTTCGGCACAGCCGCGTTAGATACCCCCGCCCGACTTCCCGCGCAAACGCAAGCGCACCCGGCAACCGCGATTCCAGTTCCACCATCACCAAGTGAAGCACGCCGGCGGCCATGCCCTCGCCAAACGCGTCCTCTATTCGCTGTGCCCGCGCAGCAGTCAACTCCGGCGATTTCCGATCACCAGATCGGATCATCACCAGGTGTCCATGCGGCGAAACAGACAGATCGATCGCCATCTTCAGATGAATTAGAGTGCTAACAGGCCGATTTGTCCCGTGCCAAGGCAGGCGGAGGCAAAAACCCGGTTCTTCTGACTGGGTCTAATTGCATATGATCAAATCGGGGTGACTGGACGCCAGTTGAACTTTTCATGGCCGGAATCGGCGATATTACGCCAATATCCACATCACGCTGCGAGCACCGAAACGTCGCATGTCTTACCTTTGATATCCGGACTGTCTGATCCGCTTCAAGCAGGCATACTTCTGTCGCGGGTCGAACGGTCTGCCAATCCGCATCTATCCACAGCAGCAGCCAGACTTGCCCTCCCGCTTGGTGCCGGTGGGCGTGGGCAGAAACTTCTCTCGGCAGCCTTCGCTGCAAAAGTAGTAAGTCTTGCCATCGCGTTCGGCCTGCAGAGCGGTGGCTTCCTGGCCATCTCAGCCGCAACTATTTCATGGACAGCATGCCAACTATGACGACCAGCAGGACCACCACCAGTACGCCGATTGCCGTCCAAATCCACATTCCCCCTCCACCCATCCATCCGTCTGCATGATTCATCATGGTGTCCCTTTCGTTACGCCTCGATCACGCCGCACGATGTCGCGTGTAATCCGTTTGCTGCGGGACATCGTGGCGGTAAGCAATCGCTACCGGCACTTCGTGACATCAGCGCGTCACTCATTCGTGGTCGCTGCGACAATCACGCTGTAATTTGGCCTGGATTTATCCACAGCAGCATCCAGACTTGCCTTCCGGCTTCGTGCCGGCGGGCGTCGACAGAAACTTCTGCCGGCAGCCGTTGCAGCAAAAGTAGTATGTCTTGCCATCGCACTCAGCGTGGATGGCGGTTGCTTCGTCCACGGTCATTCCGCAGATGAGGTCTTTGGTAACGGTCTAGGTTGCGTTCATGGTCATGTCCCTTTCGAGGTTAAGCGAATACTCCGGTACCGTTCGTAAACAACTGATCATTTCTTGAGTCTCAGCAGTCGCGCATTGATGGCCACAATCACCGTGCTCGCGGCCATTAGGACCACGCCAAGCGCGGGGCTTAGCAGCACGCCCCACGCATAGAGCACGCCGGCGGCCAGCGGAATGGCGACGACGTTGTAGCCCGTCGCCCAGACGAGGTTCTGAATCATTTTTCGATACGTCGCGCGGGATAGCTGCACGATGGCCACAACATCCAGCGGATTGCTTCGCACCAGGATCACGTCGGCGGTTTCGACCGCCACATCGGAACCGGCGCCAATGGCGATCCCCACATCAGCCTGCGCCAGCGCTGGCGCGTCGTTTGTGCGTACGCCTGATGCCCTGATCAGCGTAATGGTCAAAGTTGTCGGCCACGGCGGTGTCATCGAACGACACCGTCACCTGTGTGACCGATTGCTTGAGGACGGCCAGGTCGGTCACGTAGAGCAACTGCCTGGAAAAGGACAAGACCGGCCGCTCGTGCTGCCGGGGGTGCCGCCATCAGTGCGGCCAATGCAATCGCGTCGTCGATCACGGCACCTTCGTGGAAGAAACCGGCCTGTGCCCGGAATGTCACGAACACTTACAGGAGAACGACCATGATTCTTCCGAATCCGAACCCGAGTCTGAATCCAACCCCGGGCCCGATCAAGGCAGCCCGGCCGAATCCCCGGCCGTTACCGTTGCTCAAGCCTAAATCCACAGCCCTGACCTTTGCTCCGTTGGCGTGGCTCAAATTGAGGATGTTCCTGCACGCCGACCATGTCGAAGTGGGGTTCTTCGGTATCAGCTCGGCCGACGACCTGAGGCAATAGGAGGTTTCACAGATCTCGCACCAGCCGATGCAGTCTTCGCAGAAGTCCTTGTGGCACCCCTCGCAGTAGCGGGTGTCGTCGGCATTGACTAAATGACCGCAGTCGTCACACGGCTGGCCATGCCAGTCGGACAGGGGCACGTAGGGCGAGCCGGGGTTGTACGTCTGTAAGACCGAATGAACAGCGAGGAATGCATCGCAGATCCGGCCCTGCTCCAGGGCGTGGGCGATGGGGACGGTGGCATCCTTGGCGGTGTGAACGCTTCAGGGAATCCCCGAAGGACGGTCGCTGAACCTCGGGTAAACTACGATCGGGACTGGGTAGGCTTTCGAGAGGCTGTCGTGCTGTCTCTTCACCTGTTATGCGTCGAAGATTACGCGGACTTCCTGCAAATGCTAAGTCGCATTTTGCAAAACGACGGCTATCGCGTCACGACGGGTTCGCTTTGATGTATCAATTGGGCTCACTATTTTCCAAACGGCAAGTCTCCATGAGCGCTGAACTACGTTACGAGGACGGCCAGCATTCATGCACGATCGTGATCTCGAAGCGTACTGAAGAAGGGTTATGAAGAAGCAAACTCCACTGGTCGAGGATATTCAGAACTACGCGCAGAACATCGTCGACACGGTGCGTGAGCCTCTGTTGATCCTCGACGCCACGCTGCGTGTGCGGTCCGCCAATCGCGCTTTCTACCAGACGTTCCACGTCTCGCCGGGTGAGACCGAGGGGCGCCTGATCTATGAACTAGGCAACGGCCAGTGGGACATCCCCGACCTGCGAACTTTGCTCGAAGACATCGTCCCCAAGAGCTCCTTCTTCGACGACTTCGAGCTTGATCACACGTTCCCCTCGATCGGCCGCCGGGTCATGTGTCTCAACGCCCGCAAGCTTCAGGCGGGCCAACACGGCGAACTGCTCGTCCTGGCGATGGAGGGTAACTGTTTACCGTCCCGTCATGGATTTTGTAACTGCTTACCGTCCCGTGGAATTTTATTGAGTGCAGGGGGCGCGCCCGGCGAGGGGATTTGGTAACTTCTGCTCCGGCATGGACGCCCGGGAACTGAAACAATACG
>JANMES010000157.1:0-32435 GCA_031377185.1 Phycisphaerae bacterium | reverse complement strand
CCCGCCGCAGCCCACGCCGCATCCCACGCCGCATCCCCCGCCGCAGCCCACGCCGCAGCCCCCGCCGCAGCCCACGCCGCAGCCCCCGCCGCAGCCCCCGCCGCAGCCGCTTGTTGCTTCGCAACAGTGATGACTCGCATTGCAGCTTCTACACGCTCAATCGAGTCCACTTCGGTCACCGCTTCAAGAGCGGCTGCGACCTCATTTAATTTTGCTAGTCGAAACCAAGGAGGAGTGAATCCGCGAATCAGCCAGTCGATCAGCATCCATCCACGCTTCAACTCGATCGCGTCGCTGGCCACAGTACCGATCAGGAAAGGGATCAGCGGCTTGAGGAGGCGATTGCGATCGGCGGTGTTGAGGGTGTCATTCCACGATCGAAGGAACGATGCGATGATCGGTGAACTGCAACTTGGATGATCGGAGAATGGTTCGCCCGCCACGAAGGCGACAGCTTCCATAACGCACATCCCCTTTTCAGGCGATGAATGCGACCCCTGTTGCAATTCGATTCCTTCGAGTTTTTGAAGTGCTAATTCCATGACCTTCTCCTGTTTGTGTTTCCGCCCCTAAAAGGTGACCGCCGGCTCGGGACCGACGGCCACCCAGGGAAGGAGGCTCGTTACTTCACCGAGATATATGCGTTAAGTCCGATCGTCACGTTCTTGCCGTTCACCATCGCCGCCGTCTTTTGGTTGCCGTGCGATGATGCGACTACCAGCGTTTTGCCACTGGCTGATGCAGTGGGCTCTTGCATCGGAATCGTTACGATCAGATTCCCGTCTTTGATCTCTGCCTTCATAGTCATTCCTTTCCTTGCCTGATTTATCTAATCGTTCCGAGTGGTTCAGGCGTCACACGCGAAACGGTTTTTATTGCAAAACTATTAAATCCTCTTATTTGGTCCGCGACATTGCTTACACCGATTCATTACGATGCGTTCTGATGAAGTGATTCAAGGTCACGCAACTGAGGGTCGGTGCGGATGAGGGCTTCGACAGCCTTCCGCGCCACAGTGACAAACGACCACGTTTTGATGGTCGCGACCTGTTCGATTTGACGGCGAAGATTCTGATCGATCTTCAGGGGCGTATGCGTCGGTTTCTTCTGTGTCTTTGCCATGATGGAATCAAATGTAACCGATTGGAATCAATTTGCAAGTAAAAAGATTCCAGTTGTAACCATTTGATCCATTGATGGAAACGCAAACTCTTGATTAGGTTACAGTTGTGCCACTCGAAGAAAATTTAAGAATTCGCATTTCGACCGACCTCAAAGAGCGTTGGACAGCTGCTTGCGAACGCAAGAAAATCAGCCAGCAGGATGCGATAAATGAGATGATGGAGTGGTTTTTGGGGCAGGAAGATCTGGTTCAGTCGATGATATTCGGCCAAATCGAATCCACGCCCGAACTTCACCGACTTGTTCTGAATAAGTTAATGGAGCGGTCGCAAAAGACCGGAAAAAAGTAAATTTCTAAAGGGGCAGGATCATGGCTATTCCGGTGCGAGTCAAAGAGCGTGTCGTTTCCGAACTCAAAAAGATGATCCCGGTTATCGCAGCACAACGCGCACGCGACGTGTCAGAAGCCGACACCGTGACGCTGGTAAAAGACGTGCTCTCTTATGTCTTCGGCTATGACAAGTATTCTGAGCTCACAAGCGAATTTGCCATCCGCGGAACCTACTGCGATTTGGCGGTGAAGATCAACGATAAGCTGGTACAGCTGATCGAAGTGAAATCAGTCGGCACTGCACTGGATGACCGTCACGTCAAGCAGGCCATAGACTACGCCGCTAATCAAGGCGTCGAGTGGGTGCTTCTCACTAACGCGACCGTCTGGCGTTTGTACCAGGTGATGTTTGCCAAACCCGATAGACAAACGGCTTTTGATAGAACTTGACCTCTCGACCGTCGAACCTAAAAAAGAAGCTTGCCTTGAATCGCTCTTCCTTCTGTGCAAAGAAGGATTTCTCAAAGGTGCCCACGTCGAATTGCGGGACCGCCAGGATGCAACCAGCCGCTACATCATCGCCGCCCTCATGCTTGAGAATAGCAGCGTTATCTCGGCGATCCGGCGCGAACTCCGGCGCGTGGTAGACGTGCTTGTGAGCGACGATGAGATTACCAAGGTGCTGAAAGAGGAAGTCATCAAGCGTGATGCTATGGAAGGCCCCGATGCTGAAGCCGCCGCTCGGAGAGTAAACCGCCTCGAGGGTAAGGCGATGCGATCACCAAAGACCGTCGCTGCAACCCCGTGCGACGATCCAGTAGGCGGCCCGCCCGACACCACACCCGATGACCGGGCTTAGATTACTCGGCTTGGTATTCTGGAACGTCATCAATCCATTGTGGTTGTGCTACCTCGTCACTTGGCACAGTCTGAGCAGCCGACAGTGACACCCGCTGTAGCTCCTCTGGGATGTAAACCCCGGTGAGCTCTTCGGGAAACGCGATTCGCAGCGCCGCGGCTTCCGCACACTTGGTCAACCAGTGGTGAGGCATCGTGTCACGATACCGTGGAAGCGATGATGGGGCATATTCCTCGTATCGCGCGGTGGCCGTGAAAGGATGACGATCATTTCCGCAGAGACGATAAACCGTCACCGAAGATGTGGCTAGTCGATTCTCCGCGTCGTAGGTATGTACTGGACAGTCCATTCCAGCATAACGATTGGTTCGATGTGCCTTCACACGATAGCCGGCGATGTACAGCTGTAGAACGACCTTTGGAAGTCCCGTCGTTTCATCAGGAATGATTCTGCCCCATGCCTGATCCAGCCACGGATTGAAATCGTGATGCTCGCAAAGCTGCAGGAATGTTGCCCACTGCTCATCGCCCCAGCCGTCATAACGCTGAGCCCTGAGTAAAGCAAAACGATGACCGTGCGTTGCGAGGTACTGCGCGGCGATCCCCTTGGCGTCTAACACCTGTTCCATGCGAAACTCCGAGATTGACTTGAAACCGCCCTTACCATGGGCGTGATCCGTATCCCTTCAACCGTTCGGGATGATACCAAACAAAATGCGAACATCAAGTATTATCTGACGCAGAAGAGCACTGTTAACGCTTACAGTCAAACCCTCTCATGTGACGGCTAATTGTCACACGTTTTCGGCGGGAATGACGGGGTTGGGATTACTTCGATTTAGGCGTGGCTTGCTTGGCGTTTCGCTCCAGATACTCGCGAATAGCCACATTAATCATCTGGCTTCGATTAGCCGGAACTGGTTTCAGTTCCGCACCAAGTCGTTCCAGTGCTTCTAATTCCTCGGCATCCACGCGTACCGCGATTTGAATCTTTTCAGCCATACGACAGAACATATCCCGATGTCATTAAAAATCAACACACAAATTATATTGGTTGACAATGGGATTTATTGTGATACATTTACGCTATCGAGTTAGCGATGTGCTAATTCAATAAAAGTGCCCCCGCGTGACGCCAATCACCGGGAGCGCGGCCCCTGACTGAGGTACAGCCATGAGCGTTTACGATTCTAGCCACTTCGCATTCCAACCGCTAACCCCCGGCTTGCCCGATGAGCTCTCCCCGGCTGGCCAAGCGATCATCCGTGGTTACAGCCCCACCGTGGCCGAGATTCTGGCTTGCGACGGCATGAGCGAAGCCGAATTCGCCGCACAACTTGAAGAATGGTACGGCCGCTATGAATCCCCCATCACCGAAGCCGACGTGATCGCGATGGCGAAGGAAGCAGGTGCCGCGTGAAAACCACCATCGTCCCTACCCCGATTCCGTCGCGACGGTCCCGAGAATTCGACCGCTACACGAAGTTGGCCACAGAGGCGGGAGACCTGTGGCGGCGTGCGGCGAATGAACTGCAGGTGGCACAGCCCGACACGCCCGAGCACCAACTTCTCACCGACGCGATCGCCGCCCTCGACGTGGCGCAGCGGACATTGTCGGAGGCGGCGTCGGTCAATTGGGATTTTATCAATCGTGCCGGGCGATTCCGTGAGCGAGGTGCAGCATGACACCCGAGCAGGTCAACGAGGTCCGCCAGGTCGTGAAGCTCGCCCAAATTGGGTACGAACACCTGCGAAGATTAAACGCGGAAGTCACTGTTCCGCAGAGCATCCCGATCACGCGACTGCTGAATTCGATCGCCGAAACGATCAGTCGTGGCGCGGATATTATCAAGCGTTCAAACGACGGTCGCGGCAACTGACTATAAATGTTAACAGTCAGTTTTTGAAAAGGAATAAGATTATGAGCAAGAAAACAACCCCCGAAACCCAGCAACTCACCATTCATCCGCCAAAATTTCAGACGGCCGAATTTCTGATCGAAGGTGCATCGCCCTACCTGCAAAACAAGTTCAGTAGAAAAGCTCGCCAGCAAATGCGGGACAAGCAAGCTGCAGGCAGCACCGGCGGGAAAGGCAAGAAGCGAGATGCTAAAGACTTCAATGCTTCCTATGAAGCCGCCATCCACCGATCACCAAACGGTTGGGCCGGAATTCCCGCCCCGGCGTTCCGTAACGCTCTCATCAGTGCCTGCCGACTTGCTGGGTTCAAAATGACCATTGGAAAACTTTCGGTCTTTATCGAGGCCGACGGCTTCGACGCCGACGACGGCACGCCGCTGGTAAAGATTACAAAAGGCGAGCCGACCTACAGTGAAATGGCGGTTCGTAACGCATCAGGCGTTTGTGATATTCGACCACGGCCAATGTGGTCGGAAGGATGGCAAGCGAAAGTGCGCATCCGATTCGATGCTGACCAGTTCACACTGGAAGACCTCGCCAACCTGATGATGCGTGCGGGTATGCAAGTTGGCATTGGCGAAGGTCGCCCCGACAGTCCAAATTCAAACGGAATGGGTTGGGGGATTTTTATGTCAGTGAAAGGCGGTGACTAATGCTCGCGAAGAATAGACCGGATAAACCGTCACGCGTTCACAAGAACTCGGTGCGAAGGAAGCCACCCTCGGTTGATGACGAACTAGAAGCTATTCGTGTGGCACACGAGGGAATCCTTCGAGCGGAAGACGTGGTACAATACGCCGCCAACCCACGAACGCTGTTGCACAACAAATTTGAATGGGATGATGGCGAGGCGGCAAAGCTGTACCGACTTGAACAAGCTAGACAGATTATCCGAGTGAGCGTCGTTTTACTTCCCGGCTCTACCGAGCCCGTAAGAGCATTCGTTTCGCTAAAGTCAGACCGCGAAGAATCCGGCGGCGGCTATAGATCATTGCCCGAAGTGATAAATGATTCGGGGCGGCGCAATCAAATGCTGAACGATGCTCGCGCCGATGCAGAGGTATTTAGGCGAAAGTACGAAACCTTAAAAGAGATCGCGCCAATTATAACCGCGATCAACAATGCGTTTGGTTAAGATGTGGAACAACGCCGGGCAATCGGCGGTATACACGGGCTGAGTTCCGTGGTCTGGCATGGAGAGGCGAGGCTAGGCGAGGTGCGGCTAGGCTTGTCGCGACGAGGCAGGCAAGGTCTGGCAAGGCATGGCATGGAGCGGCTTGGCGAGGCAAGACCTGGCCGGGCTTGGCAGGCGAGGCACGGAATGGTAAGGCAAGGCGTGGCGTGTCTGGACCTGGCACCATTTTCACCCCATCGGGAAACCGGTGGGGTGAATTTTTGCCAAGCACCCCTACTTGGTGTTAAAACTAAGTTCGAAAGGGGATTATAGTATGAAGGGACGAATAATCTTTTGGGCCTTCGTTATCGTCATTTTGGCTGTCGGTTTTATTTCCGCAAAAATGTTCCGGCTAGAAGATGAGTTCACCGGTGTGCTCGGTGGCATAACTACCATCATCGTTCCTGTATTCACTATCGCATTGATAATCGTTTTGATTCGTGCTGGTGTAAAAGGCGGAATGCAAAGCACCACCTCAAAACCGGCTCCGGCCGTGATTGACGGCCCCGGAAAATTCAAAGTTGACGGCATAGATCGGGACAGCCGCATGGATACTACAATGCATGTTGTTGCGAATAGCATCGCCAATGCTAGGGCAAAAGCAGAACTCGAAGGCGTGGTTGTTACAGCTGTCACCCGCGTCTACTAGCCGCCGACGGTCCTGCTCGCAAGACTTCCAAATGAGATTTTACACTGGTGTTTAAGGCCCGGTTTATCGGCCACCCGTTGCGACCGATAAACACATGCTAGATCAGCCGTTTGCCAGCCGGTCCCCACAACCGCCACACGCTTTCGCCCCCTCGATCGGCTTGCTGAACATCGTGCAGGTTCCGTGGATCGTGCAGGCGTACAGTTTCGCCATCGTCCCGTCGCACGTCTTGCATTCAGCCTCGCCCGTGAGTTCCCCGCGGTGCCTGCAACTCATGTCGGCTGGCGGTCGGCGGGTGACATGTTGCGGGGGCGTCGGTCCCGCTGGGGGCGTTCTTTCATTGCACCGACGGCACGTACCCGGCGACGGCTCGCCGCCATACAGGCCGAGCTTGCAAACTCCCTTTTGTAAATGCTCACAATTCATTCGACCGTCGCCGTTCCGGCCGTGGGGCTAACTCCCGTATAATCTCCAAGCGGGTTGGCCCCGACAGTCTTTTCCCACGTCGGGTTTTCCAGCCCCTCGCAGCCGGTGTTTAATGTAAGTTGCCACTTGCAATCGAACAGAACTAAAGCCACCGTGGCGGTGGTTGCAGAGGTAGAACCGTCGCAAGTTAGCAGTACCTCAAATTCAAATTCGTTTGCCCATGCACAATCGCCGGTAGTAGTAACTACCACGGTCTGACTGTCCCAGCTCATGGAATTGGGGCCGTCTGTCACCGATCCGCTTGGAATGGTGACAGCATAAGCCGTTGCCAATCCTGGTGGACAGTCACAGGGGGCGTCACACTCGGAGACGAACGAACCGTCGGTGTAGTAGCCATCCGAAGGAATCGAGAACACGCTGGTTCCCTCGGAGTGCTCTATCTCGACACCATTCAGCTTGAGTAGCCAGTAGCAGTTTTCGTAATCGAACACGAGGGTGATGTCACCCTCAGTGATCGTGCCTCCTGTGTACGAATCTCCGCCTCCGGTAAGTGTTGTTACTTGGGCTCCGTAAGTCGGAGACATAGTGATCTTTACACACTCAGGCCCCTCTGTAGGCTCACATCCGGGTCCAATTGTGCAGTCCGGCGCGGGTGTTGGCAGCGGCGGGCCACTGAACGCCGGAGCTTCACACGGATCGCCCTCCACCGTGCAGCATGGCCCCGCCTGCTTGTATTCGTAATAGCAGTAGGTGGCATCCTCGCCGGTCTTCGACCAGCCCCAGGCGATCGCGGCAAGCGCGGCATTGGCGATGCATTCTGCGGTGCCGGCAGATACCGATGATCGCGTGCCGTCCGCTTTGGCGACGGTCATCGTGTAGGTGTAGACGCAACGCCCGTACGCGCACGCGCAACCTTCGCAGCATTCAGGCGGGACGGTGTTGGCGCTGGTAATGGTGGGCATCAGCAGTCCAGCACTTTGATAACTTCGGTGACCGGGTCCCAGTCTAGCGTCACCGTGCAATCCCCGTTGATCGTGATGCTGTTGATCGTGATTCCCGTCATCACGGTCTTCTCGACAAACTTCACCCGCGCCTCGGCCGTGATCTTTGTGGTTTTGGCGGCGGTGTTATCGAGGGTAAACACGACCTTGGCCGGGCAGGTCACTTCGTCGTCGCCGCTACTGTGATCAGTGTTGAACACGAACTTGCGGATTCCGCCGACGATCCCGCTCAGCCCCACGCCGGGGATGAAGTAGTCAACGTCCACGCCATTCCAGCCCAGAAGCGCAAACAGCGGGTTGTCCGTACAGACGGTGTTTTCCGGACCAACTCCAAGGTCGCCTCCGTTGCCGGCCTCAATATCGAAGTCGTCACGCTCAACACCATCGACCGTCTGCCTATTTGACCACTCGATCCCGGCCATGCCGTTGATGTTCTGTGGCGCGCCAGCGGCCTGCGTCCAGGTGAAATCCACGCCGCCGATGTCCGGCTGCAGCGCGATCCCATCCGGCCCGAACTCGGTTGTCGGAATGCGGATAAACGCGATCGTGTTGCCCACGTCGAAATTGATTCGGTGGTTGGCGCTGGCACTGGGGTACAGCAGCCGGACGATGGTGGTGTCCTCGTCCTCGTCGCCGACGTGCCCAGTCGCGATCATTGTGCAGGGGTAGATGTGATCGACCACTAAAAACTCGACAACAGGCAGCCCGGAATCGAGCTCGACAATCCGCTTTCCCTTATCAGAACCTTCATCCGTCACAACCCCTGTTACTTTGCCGAGCCGGTACCGCTGCTGCTCATCATTCACATCAATGCGATGGTGCGGGGTTCCGGTTTCCGGTGGGTTGTAAACTATGCACGGAGCGCCGGCAGGGAAAGTGTACCCCTCGGGCATGACTAGATTGCCGGCTGTTGATGTCATTCGACCATGACCGATCAACCCCTCGTACTCACCGCCGTCTGCGCGGTCGGCGATGAGCTTTACCAAGACGAAGGGTTGCGGCTGCGGGATCAACGAAATGACTTTGGTCTTTCCATTGTCCGCAATCATCAGCGGCGGTGTCGCCACCAGCTGCTCTGCATCCTCTAGTCGCTGAACAATGTTGTTGTGATGCTGCCCCGCAAGCGCAACAACGTCTTCGTTCGTGCGAGGTAGTGGTAATCGTCGTGGCATGGTGGATTAAGCAAATAGAGCAGCGAACGGTGCTGGCGGGAAAGGATCGGAATTGTCTGCTTTGAATTTGAAGGCTGTCCAACCGACGTCAGGCTTGTAAAGCTTGTTCCAACCGCGAGGGTTGTATTCCATTCGGTGACCAAGGTCCCATCTATCAACACCGCCAAGCAGAATTCGGTGTGAGCTCTGGGCACCTTGATAAAGCAGTGTGCCCGGTGCGGCACCGAAGATCAGATCGCTGTTGGTATGGTCGAGGGTTGCAATCACCAGATCAGTTGGAAGCACATCGACATTTTTCACTTCCTTCACGAACGCAACAGTTGAAACCCGGATCGATGGAGCGAGTCCAGTGGGCACGTCGTCGCCGCTTCCATCGTCCCACTTGAAGGACGACTCATCCTGACTGAGCGCCAAACCGAAGGATGAGAAGTCCAGACTCTCGCCGCCAATATCGAGCGGCCCGCCGTTGCTTTCCTCGTCCTTCGGGCCGTATTTCACGGTCAACACGGCGTACTGCCAGCCGATCATCCCGCCCTCAATCTCGTTGGCGACGCGCAGCCCTTCGCCCTTCACATTGATCGAAGTGGCGAACCACTTGTCATCGGCTGGGTACACATTGGCCGCTCCTGTGGCGAACGCCGTGCCCAACGCGCGACGATTGGTCCACGCGCAACGCACGGTCCTGACCGCGCCAGAGGATTTGCCCCTAATGTCATAGGTTTCCTCAAGGCCCTCATCCCAGCAGGTGATGCCGTCGATGGTGATGGAAGTTTCGATGGATGGCATATTCTATCCCACAACCGCGATTGCTTTCGCGCCGCTGATCTTGTCGCCCGCCGCCCCGATCTTGTCCGCAGCCGTTCCAAGTTTCCGGGTCGCGTCTGCTGCAGCCGGATCCGGCGGTCCAGATGCTTTGGCTTCGGCAGCCTTCTGAGCGTTTTCGAGTGCTCTAACTTGAGCACTGTAAAGGTTCATCAACTCGGTATCGGTGGCATTCTTTGCGGTTTTCTTGTCGCGGACTTCCTTGCCGGCGTCGCCGTTGGCCGTGTTCTGCAGCACGTCCGTCTGGAACTGCTTGTAGAAATCCGACGACGTGCCCTGCACCACCGTCACCTGCTTAAGCTGCTTCTGGAATTCAATCAGCTTTTCGCGAGCCAGGTCGTACGCGGCCCTGATCCTCGCCGGATCAGACCCGGCCTCTTGGATCGACTGCTTATTCTCACGCACCAGCTGCGCGAGCGCCGCCGAGCTGCTCTTGCCTTGATTCCGAAGCCGGAGCTCCCTCGCTTGTGCTTCGATGTTGTCGGTCCCCCGCTGACGATCGGCATCGCGTTGTCGCTGCTGTGCGGCGCGGTTCAGTAACGCGGCTTCCCTCTCCGTGGCTTTCTGAATCGTCTTGAGCTTTGCGTCCCATGCGGCATCGAACGCAAGCTGATCGGCTGCGTAATCGTCCATCGCCGCCCGCAGCGTGGCTTCACGTTCGGACGTCTCGTAAGCCAGCACCGCGGCTGTGACTTCGCGATCGTGCTGGGCCTTGCGTTCCACCCGAGCCGCGTCTCGCGCCGCGATTGCTGCCGCCTTCTCGTCGGCATCTTCAATCGTCTTTATCTTTGCCTTCCATCCCGCCTCAAAGGCCAGCGTGTCCGCACCATAGTCGTCCATCTGTGCGCGTAACGCGGATTCGCTGGCCTGGGTCTGGTAATCCGCGATACTCGTGGCCGTCGCCTTTGCTTGCTCGGCGCGTTTCGCCTCAATAGCAGACACCTTCTCGGCCTGCAGTTGCGCTTTGACAGCCGGATCTTCCGTGTCGCGTATTTGTGTATCGAACTTCCGACCGACCTCGTTCAGGTCAGCTTCGTTATTGCGGTTTTGCCGACGTAGGTTGTTCTGACTCACGTTGAACTGCGAATCCTCAACCGAGTTACGCTGCTCACGCTGAGACTGCAGGTCGAATGCATCCACCTGGCGTCGATCGGAGGATACCGTTGCCTTCTGTCGGGCTTCTATAGCCGCGATCTTCTCAGGCGACTGCCCTTCGTTATTAGCGGCTTCAAGCTCGGCAGTAATCTCCTGTTGCTTTTGACGCTGCTGCTCGATCAGGGCCGCACGCTGAGCTTCGCGCGACCTGCCCTGTGCGGACAACTCAGCTTGCGTCGCCGTCGAGTCGAGCGCCTTTAAGTCGCTCGCATTCTTCGCGGCCGTCGCCTTCGCCGCGGCTGCAGCATCCTGTTCGGCGAGTTTGATCTTCTGCTGCAGTGCCGCACGTGCTTCGATGGTATCCTGAGAATCACCCTTGCCGGTATCGCGACGAGTTTCGGAGGCCTTTTTCTCAAAGTCGGCCAGTTGCTGCGTTGCGGACAGTACCGCCTTTTCTTCGCCCGTCTTTCCGCGCGCCGCCACCTCGGCCTCCACGGATTTCACTATCTGGCGGGAGACTTCATTAGCCGCTTTCAGAAGCTCGATCTTCCGGGCGATCTTCTCGTTTGCTTTTTCTTGAAGTGCCGCTTCAGTAATGATCCGTTCGCTGGCCCCGACTTCACTTTCAAAACGATGATTCTTGCGGAAAATCGCGTTGCCGGTGGCTCCAATGGCTCGCCCGATGCCATTGCCAGCTGAATCAATCAGCCCACCAACTACGGGGTATGACTTAACAGCGTCTCGCGTTTCATTCATCGCCTGCTGCGACTGTTCGTAGTTCTGCGCCTGGAATCCTTTCGCGAAACCGCCGATGGCGTTCAAGCCAGCCACTGCAGCTTGTGCCACCAAAAGGATTTCCATGCCCTTCTTGACTGCCTTCAATGATTTCTGGCTCGCCTCACCAACATTTGTCAGACTGCTTACAAAATCACGGAGAGCCCCAGTGCTTCCATTGACCGCATCTCTTTCTGTGACTAAAGCTGCAACACGACTTCTCATCGCATCGACAAGCTGCCCTACGCGACCGCGTTCGGTTTCCTGAAGTGCTTTGAGTGCATAGACGGAAGTTGATTCGACGGGAATCTGATCGTTCTTGGGTGAACTCCCTCCTTTCCCCTCGGCAAGTCCATAGACCCCACGCTCGGAAACAGGAAGGGTGCCCGGCCGAACTGGGCTATAGGGTGGCGGCACGTTTTGTGTGGGCGGTGCGCCTGTTGGACCACCAAATGTGCCGGGAACAGGATATGGCTTGGCTGTCGCGACCGGAATTGTGATTGGTCTGATCGATGACTGTGCCGCCGAAACTGCTGCTGTTACCTGCATTTTTAGCGCAGCGGCGTTAACTTGAAACTGAGGCTTGAGCTCCATCTTCAGAGCTTCCACCCGCTGTTTCAGGCTCTCGATGACCGCCACGCCCTGCGAAGCGTCCTGCTGCAGGCTGTCGGTGCGAAGCCGGATATCAGTGTAAACGCTGACTTGCGACATGGTGGGTTAGCTCTTGCGGATGGAGGCAGTGGCGCAAGCTTGCCGTTGCAATGATCGTTTCCAGGTACAGCGTCGTGCAGCACGCCGATCTGGTCGATTCGTCCGTCACCGGTAAGAGTGGCGATCTTGTCCCCGTTCTTCGCTTCGCGTCCGTTTCGATAATGCATGATCGATCTCCTGTGATAAGTGTTACTACTTGCCTAATTGCTCGCAGACGATGAAGCCGGAAATAAAAAGTCGGAACTTTTTCGCGAGCCCGTCGCCGCCGCTGTCGCTACATTTCCGGCATGACACGAAAGCGAAAACTCACGCCCACACGCGCGAAGCCAAAGCAGACGAAGATCATCGACACTCACCACAATGACGGTGCCGCGACGCGAGTTGTCATTCGTGAAAGTAATGTCGAACCGGGGCCAGGCGGCGGCATTCAGTTCGGGTTGGACCTCGGCATTGCCATCGTGCCGCCGGATGATCCACGTTCACAGAAATAGCGAACCGCACACCGCAAGCTGTAGAACGTGCAGCGTCTGGTCAACCATGATCGGCTTCGCCGGCCACGGGTTGCCGGTGCAGAACCGCTTTGAGTCGGTCAGCCAGTGCAGCACGAATAGAGTCACCATGAACCCCAGACACCGCGCGTCCGACAGGCCGAAGTACATCTGGCGAATGTAGCAGAACAGCCCGAACGGAATCATGTACACGCCAACATGGATGGTCCGCACCGCGTGCGACTTCAACTTGTTGGCGCTCATCCACGCGCCCTGCAGGATGAAGTCACCCAGCATGTGGAGGGCAATCAGCCATAGACCAACCATTCGCCACACCCTTTCGTTACGCCGCCCGCAGTCCGTTGAACACAGTGCCAGGATTGAACGCAAAGCCGGGATCAGGAATGACGTCCGGCCGGTCGACAGTCGCCGTCTCCTGCTCGAAGATTTCCAGATTGGTGCACCTGCAGTTGTAGCCGCACGGACACCACCACGTTCCCCAGAGCGGATCATCCTTCTCGGCCTTCACGCCGTTCATCGCCGCGTGAGTCTCGCGTACTCGATCGTCCATGATCGCGACGTACTCATAGCCCCACAGGATTTCCTGAATCGCTTCGTCCTGCAGGCTGTTCCATCGCCCCGCCCCATACGCCATCTGCGTCTGCGTCCGGCAGATCGTCTCCAGTTGGTAGCTCTCGCCCGCGGCGAAGCCAGCGTCCTTGAAGGCGTCGGCGAGCTTGATCGTCGTCGCACGCAAGCCCTCGCCCTGCTGCACCGAGTTGAGCACCGCCTGCTGTAGCTGTTTCTCCAGATCGTCCGAAGCGAGCGTCGTCACCTGCAGGGCGTGCGTGTCGTATTGCTTCTGTAACGCGCTCAGCTGATCGGGCTGCAGGTCCAGCCGCTTCTGCAGGAATTCGATCGTCTGATCGTAAACGCTGCCCGACAGCTTGAAATTCTTACGCGCAACGAGTGACGGCCGCGCCTGAGTCATCGTGCGTTTGCGGCCCGACAGGTCGGCGGCGAGCATCAGCTTCCCGATGATCGGCACGATGCCCGCCTCGCCATGCCGGCCGAGGATGACGTTTCGCACCGCGTACTTCGGATCGTTGCCCTTGTGCACCGCGGCGATCGCGGCGCGACGTGCACGGCCGGCGATCAGGGTCGATGCACGCACGCCCATGAGCTCGAGCGATCGACGTTCAGCGTCCATCCGATCAGCAAGGCGGCGGCGTGATGGTGCGATGGCGGGCATAGACCTACTTCGCTTTCCCCTTAAGGGATGCGTTCGCTCGCGTGTACAGGTTGTCCATCCGGTTCGCTGGTTCGCCAGGCGGAACGGCATTCGGATCGGGCACGAGCACCGGTGTCGGCGTGACGGTTGTCGCACCAAAGCTGATCGTATTGTCACCCTTCGGAATCTTTAGGGCGTCGAGCACCGAATCCATGTCGGCCTGCACAAGCAGTTCTTCCAGAGAGCCGGGGTTGTTAAGAATCGCGTCGAGCACCTTCTCGAACACCGCAATACGCCCGTCGTCGATCGGTGCGGTTTTGACCCACACGGATCCGCGCGCCTCCTCGCCGTAGTTCATCGCGAGCACGTCATCGACCGCGTACCAGTTGATGTGCCGATCGACCTCACCCGCCAGCAATTCACAATCGACGATTCGGATGTTGCCGTGTGCCTCAGCTTCGGCTTTTGTGCCGAACTGCCCTTCCGTCGCCGCACGCTCTGGGATGAAGTACCCCCGCAGCATCAAGCTGTCGTAGTAACGCTGCTTGTCACTCATCGCGCCCATGTTGGTGGACGCTCCGGCGGATTCGAGGAAGGAGATCATCCAGGCCGACTTGCCCGCGAGCTCCATTTGAACGCGAGGATCATCGGCATTGGCGTAGCCGTTCTCGATCGAGATCCCGTTTGCCGTCCGCAGTGAGTCGAGGATGCGCTTCGCCGCGACGCTGTTATTCACAATGTCGCCATTGGCGTCTTTCGACATTCCTTTCGGGTAATGCACCTGCGGGATAATCGCCGCGACCTTGGTAATGAGCTGACCCGACCGATCGTCGATCTCATGCCAGCGTGACCACGCTTTGCGGCAATTCTCAATGCGGGGCGAGCCCAGTAGATTGCCGCCCTCACCGTCATTGGTGAACAGCCAGCTTTCATCGGGCGAGAGCTCGACGGTCTGACCACGGCTCGGATAGTTTTTGAGCCCCGCGAATGTGCCGTTCGTAAGCGTCAAGACTTCGGTGAGCTCGGGTAGCAGCGGCTTGAACTTCTTGATGACGCGACGCTGCACGCCATTGACCACACGATGTTCCCAGACCTTCTCGAACGGATAGAAGCCAAAGATCAGCGACCGCAGCGCGTCACGCATGATGAGCGAGCGTGCGGCTTCGAACTGGCAGCGGATTAGGTCGACCGCATCCTCCGGTGCGTCATCGCGGGCTTCGATCTGCCATGCCCCGGCGATGATCGGTCCCGTCACCAGCAGGTGCGCGAGTGCGATCGTTGGGAACCGGCTCATCCGACGATAGGTCGCGAACGTTGGCGGCGCTTCGTCGCGGAAGCCGGCGAGCGTGAGACCGGTGACGCTCATGCTGCCTGCCTGCATGCCGGTCTTTTCACCATCGACGACGATCTTATTCGCCAAACCTGCGGACGGCTCGCCCCACATCGACAGACCGGGGATGTACCCCGCAGCCGGATTGATGGCCCAACCGCTATCTAAATCCGCACTGGTCATTGGATCGCATCACCCAGAGGTTTTGACTGTAAACGTTTATAGTCAGGTCGTTTGAAATTCGCCCGGCTCCGCAGCCGATTCAATGCGTACCGGATATTCACGATCGACCATGTAACGCAGCCACGCCAGGGCATGCTGTTCACGCAGGTCGCTCGGCCAGATCGCGGTACGAAGGTCACTACGAAGCCGCTTGCATCTCGAGTTCAGGTACAGGTTCACTGAGCCGTCCGCAGCCTTCAGCTTCGCCCCGACCGAATTGATCGTGTCGCGGAGTGGCGGATTGGCGCGAGGCACCTTGTAGACCGGCTCGTAATTCTTGAGCCAGTTCCGCACCTTCATCCAATCGGTATAGCTCGATACCGATTTGTGCTGCTCGCCGCTGGCGTCGCCGTACACCACAAGGTTTGCGAGGTTCCAACCGTTCGCCTTCGCCCGCTCAATGAACGTCGCGCACACCACGTCGATCGAGCTGCTCGCGATCTCGATCTCGTCTATCACGCACACCTGGCCGTTGCGGTGCTGCAGGATGCCGCTGCACTGCGGGTTCCAGTTGAAGTCCAGCGACCAGCAGATCGGCAGCGACGGGTCGTATTCGGTCCACTCATCCTTGACGTGCGTAGCGTCGTCGAACTCGGCGAACGCCATGCCGCCAGCGAGCACGAACTTCCCGCCCGTTTCCTGATCGAACAGCCGAAAGCCCATCCGCCGCTTCATCGACGCGATTTCGGTCGGGGCGAGGATGTCGGCCGAGTTCCACGTGTAGTCGCCCCACTCCGGATCCGTCCCGAGTCGGCCGAGGTCGCAGAACTCTTCGTACTCCGCTTGCGACGGCCCCGCGAAGTCGGGCACGCCTTCAAGCCACAGCCAGCCCTGACGATCGGCAAGTGCCGGTCGGACGTTGGCGTCGAAGATGCCCGCCTTGCACGAGGCGAATTCTGAGATGACCCCGCCGTCCCATCCCGGACCTTCGATTCGATCCGGCTTGTCCAGACCTACGACGTGAAGCTCTGCGCCCCATCGCGTAATGATGATGAGGTCACCGTCATAGATGCGCTTGATCCAGTTGCGGGGCGTGAGGGCCTTCAGGTCACCCCAGAAGATCTTCTTCGCCTGATTGCGAGTCGGTGCCGCGGCAAAGAACCGCTGATCCCGCCACGACTTCGGCGTGACGTACGCCATGCGAAGGCTGTCAACCAGCTTTCGCTTGCCTAGTTCCGTCTTGCCCGATCGCCGTCCCGCGTGGATCGTCTTGAACCGGATCGGCTGGTGCCACAGGCGGGATTGCACCGGGTGGAAGCGGAGCGGCTGCCAACGCTGGGTCAGCTTCCAAAAAGTCTGGGGTGTCAACTGTGCGGTCATCGGGGATACGCGGATCACGACGTGCCCACTGATCGGGCCAGCGTCGCTCCATGAACCACGCCGACGACTGCCAGCCCTTTTCGCCCTTCCGAATCCGCTTCAGGTGAAACAGTTTGCCGGTGACCGTCGCCTTTTTGATACCCTGTGCGAATTGGGGGTGCTTTTGTTTGAACCGAGTCAGGTTCGATCGATCAATACCGATGAGGTCGGCAGCGTCTTGCAAGCTCCCGCCGAGGGCGAGGACAGTGAAGATTTTCTTTTCGTTGTCGTCATCGATCTTGGGCTTCCGCCCTCGCTTCTTCGGTACAGAGAGAGGCGAGTCGTCGCCGGCTGTTTGTTTCTCGGGGCCTGACACACTTGGCTTCTCCGCTGTTCAATTGATCGCTGGCGACGACGGGTACACCCGTGCACCGGGCTCGGCAAATGTTGCCGCCCCACTGCGATAGCGGAGCATCTCCGCGTCCACTTCCTTCTTACGGGCTGAGTAGCGATAGGGCTTGTCGTCGCTCTCCTGTGCTCCCCTGCTGCCGTGCAGCCATACGCCAGCTTTGATCGCGGCCCATCGCTTGGTCGTGTCGTTCTTGGGTAGAGGGACCGGATATTCGCTCGTGCGGAAGAATGCATCGATCATGGAGTCAGCGTTTGCCAATGCTAGGTTGCACCGGTCGTCGTCGCGCGTGGTCACTTCATTATCGAGATTCGACCACGTGAGAATGTTGTCCTTGCCGAATTCGTTTTCGATGTCGGCGATTTCAGCGTAATAGCCCATTGGATTACTCAGGCAGCATCGGCAAACAGTCCGGTCACGTCGGTGCTGCCGGCGACGCGTTTGAAATAGACCGTCTGATTATTGAGCGTTACGCTGATCGTTCTAGCCTTTGCCCCAGTTGGCCAGCGACACCACACCGTCCCACCGTCGACCGAGAAGAATCCGGCAATGCCGCTCTCATTGACGATGGTCAACTGATGATGCAGTCCTCCATTTGCCGGGAGGAGTACGACCGCAGCATCACTCGTTGTCGCTTTCGCAGTTTCACCTGAGGAAATCATAAGACCGATCCTAGTAAGATACGCCGCCGCCCACCGCGAGTGCCGGGTTGTCTGCCGCAATGTCGAGCGTGCCCGTTGAACCTGTCCCGCCGACGCCGTAAGCCGTGCCGCTGCGCACGTTGCCCGCCGCGGGGAGAACGAGCGTGCCGGCGGCGCCGTCGCCGCGATTAACTCCGCTTAAGACGTTGGATGCGGCTGTGATGTTGGCGGCGTACACCCCGGCGTTCATCACATTCGCCATGTCCTGGCCGAACCGCGTCTGAATGGCCGCGTATCCTGCCGTGTTCGGATGAACCAGGTCATCACTCAACGCGGCCGGGCTGGTGATCCATACGTTCGTGCCGTAGCCGGTTTCGACGGCGGCAGTGATGTCGATGAAGATGTACTCCACCTGCTTGCCGATCAGCTGTGAGACCTGATTACTCGACAGGCCGGCGAGCCAAGTGTTGAGTAAGTTGCGCTCGGCGGTGCTGAACGCTGGCAGCGGCGTGACGCTCGCCGCGATGATCCTTACGATGGCACTGCCCGACGCGGCAGCCCAGTTCGTCCAAGCTGTGATCTTGTCGGCCTTGATCTGCAAAAACGTCCGCGAAGCACGAAGATCGTTCACGCCGTACTGATCGAATAGCGTCTTGGCCAACCGCGTCAGTGGCGTTCGCGTGGCGTCACCGCCCGTTCGCAGCGTGTCGTAAATCGCCTCGTTAGGTCGGCCAAGGTAGCAATATGCCACGCCGGCAGCGTTGGCGGCGGTAACGATGTAGGGAGAAATCGAGTCGCCCCGGATGACGACAGATGATTCGTTCGGATTGGTGACAGGCAAGCCGAGTACGGCGGACGGACCAAAGTGAAATTGACCGTCATCGCTGTACGCGGTTGAATCTGTAGCCACATTGATCGCGGCAGCGTCGTCATACACGACCCACCCGTCAGCGCCGTTGCTGACAATGCTGGCCTGACAATTGGCGGGCATTTTGCCGCCCGAGGGAATCAGCATCTCCGTTCGCACAACGTAATCTTCACCGACTACTAGCAAAGAGGCATCGATCGAATCCGTGTCGCCGTTGGTCGCAAAGGGAATACTCAGCGAGCTTGCCGCATTGAACGTTAGCGGCGTGGGTGTGCCGCCGATCTTGAAGGGGTAACGGTAAAACCGTGTTGCCACGACGATCGCATTGCTGTGCGTTGCGCCTGCTTCACCCGCAGGCCCGCTGAACGCCGCCATCGCGTTACTGTAGCGAAACTTTATCCGGTCGAGCGGCTCGCGAACCTTGCCGAACGTCGTGGCAGTGCAGCGAAGGTGGGTTGACTGATTCGCGTCGTAAATCTGCGGCACGCCCACGGCATTGATCCGGGAGTTGTTGCCCTCGACGTGCGTGTACGCCGTGGCCGGCGTGTAGGCGTACCCGGTGAATGGATAATCGACGCCGACACCGAGATTGTATAGGTACTTGCATTCGTACCCGGTCAGCTTACGTCGCCAGATGCCCCAACCGTTGAGTCGCCCGGTCATAAACCGACCGCCCGCTGCGTCCTGAGTACCGAACTGCAGCGGGAAACCGGTCGTGTCGCCGATCGTTCCGGTGTATACCTTGACGACCGCCCCGCCGTCGCAAATAAACGTCACCCGCTTTTCTGCGATTTCGTGGCTCACAATCAGATGATGCCAGCCCGTTGCGAGCGAATTAAAGTTGTTGCCAGCAAGGTTGCTGGCCTGAGACGTGTTGCCGATGCTCACGGAAAGCCGGCCGATCGTGGCATTGAAGTAGGCCGAAATCGATCCTTTACTGTTGGCGAAATTAGTGTTGCTGATGATCTGGTTTTGGTTCGTGTTCGCCCCGTCGACCGTCATGTAGAACCAGCCGGCAACGGTCCAGTCAAACGCACCGAGGCGAACGTTCGCCGCGTCTGCGATCTGCAGATATTGCGTCGTACCGTTGAACGTGTAGGCGTTGACCGTCACTTTGCCGGCGGCCGTACCGGGTGCGGCGACTGCAGACAGCGAACCCGCCACTCCGGTTTGATCGGTGAGCGAGCCATCCATTCGCCAGTAGGCCACGAGGTTGTCTGTGATAAGAGGCATTTCTGTTTACTTATCTCCCGGCTGCGCCGGCCCTACGCCGCCAGCTTCACGCCGTTCGGCTTCATGTTCCCACTCTTCACGGTGCCCGTACCGCTGTTGATCTCGAGCCCGGCCTTGGCGTTGATCACGTTATCAGTGATCCGCATCAGCACCTGCGTCGTCGCCGCGTCGCTCGGGTGCGCGTGAATCCCGCTGTTCGGCGACTCGATCCAGTTCCCTTGGGCGACGATCCCGCTGCAGGCACGCCCACTGGCGGTCTGCACGAAAATCCCCGCGTTACCCTTCACGGTGCCGCTGCCGTCGCTGGCTCGGCCGGCCGTCAGCTTGAAGTAGTTGCCAATGATCTTCACGTTCGCCCCGCCGCGGATCTGCACGCCATCCGCGTGCGCGTCGGGCGAGTTGTAGCCAAGGTCCTCAACGAAGTTGCCCTGCAGCAGCACGTCATGCCCGGGCTTGAAGCCGTCGCCGGCGGATCGGTGGACGTAGCAGCTCGTCGCCTCGAACCCGTCGCCGTACACGCCGGCCGAGTCCTGGCCGACAAACTCACAATGATCGATCAGAATCCGCCCGGCGTTGCCGTTGGCGTTGATGCCGTAGATCCCGCCGGTGAACTTGCAGTTTGTGAACCGCACGATCTGCCCAGCGGCAAGCTTTACCGTCAACGAGCCGAACGAATAGCCATCGTAAAGACCGCCGGGGACGATCTTCACGCCAGCCGAGTTGCGGAGGGTGAGTGCAGGCTTGATGCCGGTGCTATCACGCGACGGCCGACCATGTAACACCGCTGGCACGTCGGCCGTTGCTGGAAGCGTGGTGGGCTGGGAAGCGGCAACCACCACCACCGGCTGGGTGGTCGGGGTCGTCGTCGGCGTAAGCACCACCTGGCCGCTGTATGCTTTGCCGTCGATGGTGGTGGTGACGGTGGCGGCGATCTGGCCGAACGCCACTGCGGACAGCATGGCGATCAAGCCGGCAAGGATCAGGATCGATAGGATTCGCTGTTTCATATTCTGTCCTGCTCTTCCTGCATCTTTTGTGCGATGTGCTCGAACGAGGGCGAACGTCCCACCAGTTCTTTGATCATCCAATCCACTTTGGCGTCGGTCTTGCGCGTGATTTCGGTGTTGGTTTTCACCTCAGCGAGCGCACTTTCAACCTTATCTTTCAGCGACTTCCCGCCGTTGTTTTCGACCTGGTGGAGGATGCGCGCTACGCCCTTGCCCACCTTAATGCACCAGCGGATTGCAACGCCTAGCATGCCGAGCAAAGCGATGATGGCAGCGATCGCGGCCGCTACTTCGCCTGATTTAATGATCTGATCCCACATAATCTGCCTTCAACTGCGACAAGGCGTGCGCGGTATTAGACGATGGGTGGAATTTCGGTGGTCCCCGGTGTGTCGACATTGAGCTTCGTCAACACTTCGGCAGTGGGTGCAGACCACGGCTTGTCCGAAACACTGGCGGCGGTGTCATCGGCGAGTTCGCGGATTGCGCCGTGCGCCTGACTGATGGCGACAGCTTGCTTGCCGATCTTCAGCCCGCCGAGCACCAACGTTGCGATCAGGCCGCCGTAGGGAATCACGCTCGCTGCGGAAATGACCGCCGCATCGTTATTCGGTGCGTTGCCGGCGGCGGCGTTGATCATCCCGTCCGCTACTGAGAGCCAGCCGTCCGCCTTCGCCAGCGTGGCCTGCAGCTTGGCGATCTTCGCTTCGCCGGCTTTGCGGACCGGATCATCCGCGGGGAGCACGGCGATCTGGCTTTGAATGTCGGCGACCAGTTGTGTGGTGGGTGCCTTGGCGGCCTCGATCTGCACGCGGGCCGTTTTCCATTGCGTTAGAAAGTCTGCGCACCCGGCGATCGCAAAGAGGCCGAATACCGCAATGACCAAAACAAATAGCTTCGATTTCATCTGAGCTCCGTGTTAAAGGATTGAGTTTGCCGAATTGAGCCATCGTTCAGATGGCGATAAGCGCCGGGGTCGGTAGCGAGCCGCCCTCTTCAACCTGGTGGGGTTGACGTGTCACAAGATTCACTTCCGGCGCGTTTTGGAAATGCTTTTCTGAGCGGCTCGATCTGACGTTTCATTTCCTTATCGAGCGGCATGAGATATTTGTGCTTGCCGCGCGTCCACACCTTAGTGGCGTAAGGATCAACGTTCTGGCGAAGCCATGGCAACCGCTGAGCACCCGTTCCGAACCGAGCATGAACTGATCGACCGTGCATCACACGACCACGCACGCGGAATTTTGGTGTACCGCCGCCCGTCTGCACTTGGCCGATGTACACCCATCCGCCGGCGGCGTAGATCCCGCCGTGATGGTTCTGGTCGCAATCGGCATAACTGATAATCAGCCGCAAGCCCGGGCAGTGCTTCTTAAGCATCCGCAACGCGATCGCGAGCAGCCGCGATACAGGCGTTACATGATCGCGGAGCGCGACGCGGGTGAGCTCGCACACTTGCCACTTCATGAGGCCGTGCGCGTTGCCGAGGAACTGATTCGCGCCCATGCTGAAGATGATCGCGCCGACGAATCGCTCATCTTCCCACACGCCGATCGGCACAACCTTCGAGGCGGGCATGCTGTGCGAGTAATGCCAGCACTCGACCGCCATCCTCGCCGTGCGGTGCGAGCACCAATCAAGCTTCAAATTCATGGCCGCACTTTGGACATTTGAGCTTGGTCTTTTCGTCCAGTCGGGAGACGTCGGATTCGTCCACCGTTTCAACCGCGGATTCATCAAACTGCAGGTCTAGCTGATCGGGGTTCCAGCCGAGGTCTTCAAGGCTGATTCCGTCGTCGGCCATTTTTTGCAACTGATCGGCGAGTACGTCCGCGTCAAACAGTGACAGGTCGGACGATCGGTTATCGGCCAATGCGTAAGCCGTAGCATCGCTGCCCTGCAGGTCTTTACGTTGAATGGCGATCAGCTTCTTGCCGTCTGACTCGATCAGGACCACTTCACGAATACCCGCCGCGCGGGCGGCTTCCAAAGTCATCGATCCAGCCAACACGACGTTGTGGCCGTCTATCACGATGCTGCGGACCGCTCCAAAGCGTTTCAGGCTTGAGCGCGTAACCCGTTTATTCTGCTCGGGATGCTGTCGAACATTAGCCGGATCTGCCTTTAGGTCATCGATCGATACGACTCTGGTAGTGAACATGGCGCACCATCCGTCCGATAGGACTGATAGCCGTCGCGCTGTTCACTCAGCGTGAAGGTCAGGGACGGTCGGAGCGTCGTAAACTCCGGCCGTCCCGCTTCGTTTTCTAGGGGTTAATTGTCACACGTTTTCGATGCCATTTAGCTGCATGGCTGACTTCTGTATCTTTGTCCGCAACCTCGTAGGAATTTCAATGTCGCGTTTGCGTGCCCTTTGACGTGCTCGATACATCCGCTTCTTGACTGAATCACGCTTGATGTCATTCTCGGCCGCGATCTGGCGGTATGTCTTATTCTGCCAGAACCGGCCGACCATGACTTCTTTCTCAGCAAATGAGAATCCGATGTTTTCGATGGTTTGCAGTGTCATTTGCCGAAGTGCCTTATCCAATACCAAAAAGTGGTGGACACAAATTCGTATTTCCTAGGAATTAAAATTATCGATGGACAAATGACCGTCCGAAACGTTTTTCGCGACCGCCACGTTGGACGATACGGGCCATGTAGCGGATGTCACGGGTCATCTCCCGCACCTCGCGCAGGGTTAAATGCGCTCGTGATTCGTCTTCTCGGAGCGCAGCTAGAACAAGGCCAAGGTCTCGCATTTCCATCCACATTTGAGCAGCCAGCGGATCATCATTACCCGAACCTCCGCGCGGAAGTTCGATCGGTGTTTCGGAGTACCCATACATCTCCGCTTGCTCGGCCGTAATGCGTTGCTCGTGCTCATGCTCACTCTCGTCAATCGGGAAACCCAGCAGCAGCGCGATGACGTTGAGATAGTGCTTGCGCTCCTTCCGCATCGCCTGTTCGCTGATATACGAGTCCAGCAGACGATCATCCTCGGTGATGAACGCCGGCACATCCTTCCCGTTTTCATCCTGCTCGAACACGCCACGGCGTTGCCAGGTGTAGTACGCCGGATACCACGTTCGCTCGACCTGAATCATCGTCGTGTGTCGTCCGCCGGGCGGATAAATGCCGACGCTCTCTCTGCCGGGCGGATACACGAAGGTCATCGACCAGCGGCGTAATTCCTTCATGCTCGCGCCGACGATTTCGTCGAGCGCCGCACTATAAACGTCGATGGCCCATCGGTCGGAGCAGCAGAGCACCGCCACGCGGCCGCGCAGGCGCGAGCGTTCATCAGTGCTTAGCGTTCTGATCGCCGTTGGTGGCTGATTGGTTTTCTTTGCTTTCGTCTTAGTCATATCGTTCATCCTTGAGAGACCTCTTCCTTCAACACGCCGGTTCGATAGATCGAGGCGCACCGACCCCGTGGGGCCGGTGAATACGAACGCCGTATACGATGAGTCTCGGCTGTACGCTGGGCGCTGGTTTTGGTTTCGCGGTCGTGCCTCAGTTTCACCCGACACCGCGTCGTAGGTTTGCTAGCTCAGTCGTGTTTCGGTTTACCTCACCGAGCCTCTACGAATCTCAACCCGATCCGGTTCCATCACTTGTTTCGAGGGACGGATGTCGCCCTTGTCCCGCGGGACGTTGATCGGCGTGACGACGATCGGATTCCGCCACGCCTGCTTTTTCCCATTGCTAGCTGTTAGACTTTCCACCCCGCTCAATCAGCTTTTCTAAAACGAACACTAGAATTTGGATCGTTCTGTCGTTGTTGGCTGATCCTTCTGTTTCGATCTGAAACCCGTATCGCTCAAGGCTTCGGCTTGTCGGACCGAAGTTCGCGAGCAGCGTCGCTCGAACCTCGGCGTGTGCATACGCATCGTCCTGAGCGGTTTGGATGGCTTTGCCTAATTCATTTAATGCGTTTTCAATTGGCATAACTCTCCTTATGTGAAATAGTTCGCTGCGTTAATAACCGCCTGCACCACCGCCCGTGTTGCCCCCGCCTGCTTCCACGCGCGAGCATCCTTGTAAAACGGCGGGATAATGACCTTCACCGACCGAGCGATCGGCCGCAGTTCCTTCGCTAGTGCGAATGCACCTTCCTGTCCCGGATAGAACTCAGATCCGTTCGGACGTTTCTTGGCGTCGTCGTTGTCACCGAAGATGATGAGGTCACGACGCGAGCGAGCTCGCAACATCTGCTTAAGCATTTCCGCGCCGGTGTTGCAGCTTGGACGGCCGATGGTGTGAAAACCAAAATCGAGCAACGCTGCGGTACTGGTCGGACCTTCGCAAATCGCGATTTGATTCGGCCATTCAAATTCAAGTGGGATGAATAGACCGTTGGCGGATCCGGTGACGGCATACTTACGCGGCTTCTGCACTGATGGCGGCTCGCGAAGCCGAATACCTATGACGCGACCGTCAGCATCGAACATGGGAAACGTCCACGCGCCTGTTCCGCTCGTTCGCAATTGCTGCAGGTCTGCGGCCGTCGCCCAGCCGATGTCTAATCGGTTTAGACTATTAACGCTTAGAGTGAGGTATGCGGCGATTGCTTCGAGCCGATCCGGCACAACTGCAGATTTGAACCGGCGAGACAGGTTGAGCCATTCGCTGCAGGACCGCACTATCTTTGGCGTCGATGGCGCGCGTCGCGGTGCCACAGCTGGAGCATTTTGACCGGTCAGCTTGTGGATGTATCCGATTTCCTCGCCTGTCTTCTTATCGTAAATGGGTTGAGCACTGGGGGTGCGCGGGCAATTCACGGCCGTGCCGTCACCGCTGATCGTGCACCATCCGCGATGACCGCAGATGGGGCAGTCGGATCGCATTCGTGACCATCGTGCGGGCGACGCCATCATGTAGCCTCCGTCACTACTGCGATCGTCTCAACATGATTCGCTTCGCGTCGATCGAGAACCAGCACTTCGGCTTCGCATCGGCGTGTAAATAGACATAGGGCTCGCGATCTCTGTACTTCGTACACGTCGATTGCCTTTGCATTCCGTGCAGCGGCAAACCTCTTGGCAGCTTTGATATCGAGCGTGTAGCTAATCCAATCTATTTCACCAGGGCGATGCACCCGCATGACCGTCAGCTGGTCAGGGAGCGACTGCCACAACCTGTACTCACTGGGCTTCATTAGGCTTGTTTCGCGCTTAGGGCGTGCAGATTGAAATAACCACTTCCACCGTTGCAGATCACTCCAGCCGGTGTAGCTCACCCATAATGTGCCGAGCAAAAACCAATACCCGTAGTCACTGAGCTTCCAATGGATCTCCGAAAACAGCTTTATCGCATCGGCAGTCTTATCGAGGCGTGCCACCTGATATATGTATTTTGCGTCAATAGGATTTGGCGCAAAATCTGGCGACACGTCGAGCAGATCGCTCCCTAAACTCTGTCCTTGCCAATCAATGTTGATCTTCATGCCGCCTCCCCTTCGTGATAATCAGACGGATCGGCAACGATGAAGCCGCAGTCGATCGCCAAGAACGATGCGCACTTGTCGAGATACTCGTTGAATTCCGACGTGTTCAAATCCGTCGTCGATCGAACATAGGTGTATGCCTCGCCCGTCTCATCGTTGATCGCACTGGCTTCGAGGAACATCCGCTTAAGCACTTCATGCGCCATCTCGTCATTGAAGTGTTTGTTGCCGTGCTCGCGCAGGTAGTCTCCGAACGGTTTCACAAAGCACGGCCAGTAATAGCGATTCTGCCTATCGCTTCGGCGCGGCCGATGCTTGCAGATTTCCAGCCGGTGAATCCCGGTCAGCCCGCGCAGCAGGTCAAGCGCCATCTGCTTTTCGCGGGGGTTGTCCATGTCGAGGATGTATTCCTTTTTGCCCGTCACTGTTTCCCTCCCGACTTCTGACCTTCCGCGTACGCCACGTTGAGCATCGACACCAGATCATTGAGACGATCGCGGCATTCAGCGGGCCAGAGCTTCGTGGCCAGGCTCGGGCCGACAATGCGGAATGATTCGCCGACCTTCTCGACCGCGTAAGGTGTTGATGTGTCACTCATTTGGTACGCACCGTCTGTAAAATTTTCACGATGTCGTCGCAGGCCAGTTGCTCAGCCCTGAACCGCGATAGGTTTCCCTCGTACTGGTAGATCGCCGCGCGTTCGTCACGCTCCATGATGACGTCGATCAGGTCTTCCTTCAGTTCCTTCATCACCGCAATGTCCTTGGCAGTGACGACGCCCTCCGCTGCTTTGAAATTCAGGTTGCCGTCCACCACCGACAACTGAATGCCGCGCTGGAAGAATCCGACGAATGCTTTTTCCGCTGTCATATCCGCCCCTCAGACGCGCCGACGAGGGAAGAAAGTTCACCGGATGGCCGCTTGTATCCGTTGGCTTTCCCGAGCTCGATGTTCTGGCTCGCCTGCTTTTTGGTCATCGATTTGGTTTCGCCCTTGGTCCAGCCCATCCGCTGCAGCAATGCCGCCTGCGCGACGCTGCACAAGTTCGCTTTCGATCGGCCGAGAAGCGTGCCGATCAGCTGATTGCATTCGGATTTACTGAGCTCTGCGGCGTTCTGCACGCCGAACCGCCGGAGCAGTTCGATCTGCTTGTCTGATGCGGGTTTGGCTTTGTCCCATCCGCGTTGATACGCGGGCGTGATGTCCAGAATGTCGAAGGCATTGACCGTTTGCGTTGAGTAGTTCGCCTTGCCGACCAACTGCACACGCTTCGCGGCTTCCAACTGGCGGCGTTGATCCGCCTCTTGTTGACGCTTCGCCTCTTCGGCCGCGACTTGCGCGAGGAGCATCTGCACGTTCACCGGCTGCTTTGCCTTGCTGGCTTTTTTCTTCGTGGCTTCGACGATCGCCTCGGGATATTTGCCGCCGAGGATGTCGGCCGTCGTCATCAGCTTGTGACGGCCGGCGTTGCCCTCGAAGTCGAGCACCTCGATACCCGGCTTGTCGCTGGCCGCGATCGCGGCGATGCGCTCTTCGGGATTGTCCAGACCGTCCACAACGCCGGGGAGTGGGCGCGTGCCCCGCCCCACCATCTGTGTATACAGTGCCCGGCTCTTCGTGGGCCGCGCGATCGCGACGACCTGAATGCTTGGCTCGTCAAAGCCCTCCGTGAAAACCATGCAGTTGACGAGGAATTGAAACTCGCCGCCGCGGAAGTCGCGCAGGGCGCGTTTACGGGTCACGTCGTCCGTCTGGCCGCTGATGAACCGGGCACAATCGGCTTTGTGGCGGTTGAAGATTTCACAGAGGCGTTCGGCGTGCGACACACTGGCGGCGAACATCAGGGTCTTGCGGCCGGCGGCGAGCTCGTAAGTCGGATGGGCGATGCCGTGGAGGTTCTGTTCATACTCCATGATCGCCGACAGGTCGGCCCCATTCAGATCGCCCGCCGTCGTCCGAACGGTCGAGAAGTCGAGCCCGTCCACCGTGACGATCCGCTGTGAAATGGGTGCGAGCCAACCATCCGAAATGCCATCGGCGATTTCGTACACGAATGAAACGCGGTCAAAGATCTTGCCGAGTGCAAGTTCGTCGGCGCGATCGGGCGTCGCGGTGACGCCGATCACCTTCAGCTTCGGATTCTGGCGGTAGTACGCGATGACCCGACGATAGCTCTCAGCCGCGGCGTGGTGCGCTTCGTCGATAATGAGCGTGCCGAAGTCGGCCGGGTCGAACCGCGTCATCCGGCCGTTGCCGCTGCAGCCGGAAATCTGTGTCTGAATGCTCGACACCACAACATTCGACCGAATGCCCAACAGGTTCGGCTGATCAGCCCATTCGCTGGCCATCTCGATCTCTGGCAATTCGTTGGTGATCGTGCCAACCTTCTCCGCAGCCTGGCGGATCAGTTCCTCGCGATGAGCGAGGACCATCACCCGGCCGAGGGACGCGCGGCGTTTTGCCAGATGGCTGAATGTCACGGTTTTGCCTAAGCCCGTCGCCTTGACGATCAACACCGAGTCCACCTCTTCGAGGTCCTTCTCGACGGATTCAACGCACCGGGTTTGATAGTCGCGCAGATCCATTACGCTGCTCCCTTCACATCTGCCGGTACGGCTTTGTAGGTTTCCTCGGGCATCCATCCGGTTTGCTTGCAGCGGTCACACTTGCGGCCACCGCAGTACGGGCACAATGCGTGAGGCGTGGCGAAGCGGATCTCGCTGTGCAGGTTGCTCACCAGTGCATTGAACTGCTGCTGGCGACGTGTGGCCCATGCACCGGCGGGCGTCTTAGTGAGCTCTTCAAATTCCGTTTTGAGCGTTGCAATTCGCGCGGCGAGCGATCGGAACGAGGCGGCTTGCTCGAAGATCGCGACGAGCGCGGCATCTTTGACGACGTGCCCCGCGGCGTCTTTCAGTGGCTCAGCTTTTTTCGGCGGGTCAGGTTGCCCCACCGTTTCGTCGATGACGCGCCCGCCGCCTGAGTGCGGACCGGGCGGCATGCCCCGCGAGGGAGCGTCTGCGGCGGGTTTGCGGCCGATGTTGGCGGTTTTGATTTCCCGACCGTCGCGGCCCTGCACCGTTCCACTATTAACGTTTACAGTGCCCTTCTTGATTTCGCTGGCGAAGGGGACCGAGACGCGGCACGTTTCGGCGAGCCAGCTGGCGGATCGATTCTTCCATTCGTCGTGCGCAAGCAGTGTTTCGACCGCCTTGCGTTTGTCGTCGTTGGTCCGCTTAAGGGCGTTGTGCTCCGCGTTGTCGCCGGCGGCGTCGAGGATCGCATCGCTCACCGTGCCGTTGATGACCTCAACCTCCATCACCGACTTGTTTGCCGCACGATGGCCGTGGTAACGATGGAAGCCACGTGACAGCCAATACGCCGCGCCGTCGAAGTACACGCGACCGGGCGGCAGCTTGTCGCCGTGGCGGATCGCGTGAGCGATGTCTTGAACATGCCCCGCGTCGATCGCCACGCGCATCTGTGTGCCGCCGTCGATCCTGATTTCATCCAACTTGAGCGTTTTCTTTTTCATGGCTTCCTCAATAGTTTTTCCAGACGACTTCGATCATCCGGCGTTTCGTGTCGCCGCCGGCGGCGTTGTTGGGTAGTTCAAATTCCTGCCGTCGCCAGCCGCAGCGTTTTTCAAAGTCGCGATAGAGTTCGTTGTCGTATCCACTCAGCAGGAACTTGCCCCTAATTCCGGCCAATTGCTGCAGCAGGGCGGCGTGTTGTTCCTTCGACATTTCTTTTGCGTAGAGATCGGGTGTCGCGCGCGTTTCCGGCAAATATGGCGGGTCACAGTAGAAGAGCATCGCTGGCCCATCCTGTGTGCGAATCACATGGAGCGCGTCGCGGCTAAGCATCACCACTCTTTTTAAACGTTCATGGACAGACGGAAGCCCTTCGATAGCCGTAAGCCAAGCCGAGGGCAGTTCGTTCATACCGCGACGTGTTCGCGTTTTCGCGAGCGTGGTAAAGTCCTTAAAGGTGGCCGCGCGAGACTGACGACAGAGGATGAAGAAATCGACCGCACGCGAAACAGGATCGATATCATCCGGAATTCGATCTGGCCAAAGCTCCCGACGCTTGGCATCGTTCAAAGCTGCGAGGTCAAATCGTCCTTCACTGCAAGGTGTGGCCTCTAAGATTCTTTGCATGCGTTGAAACCAAGACGGATCTGCTAATACCGCCCAGAAGTTCATCAACTCGCCATTCAGGTCGTTCACGACTTCTGAAATCCCGACCCCATCCTTCGCAAGCAGAACAGCGCCGCCGCCAAAAAACGGCTCGACGTAGTGAACATGCGGGGCCATCAGATCGATGATGCGATCGGCCAGATACTGTTTCCCGCCGTGCCATTTAATGGCTGCCGAGGTTGTTGTAGGTTGAATGCTCATTTGCCCGCCGCCTGTGTAGGGAATAGGTCCGTGGTTGATCGTGCTGCTTCGATCCGGTTGCGTGCTCGATCCGCATTTTTCAGAGCGTTGCTGTAATAACTTTCCTTTAGCTCGAATCCGATGGAATTGCGACCGAGATCGATGCATGTCGCCGTGGTTGATCCGACGCCGTTGAATGGGTCGAGCACCGTCACGTCGGGCTGTACTTCGATCGAGTTGGTGTACAACTTCACCAGCCGCCGGATGACCTCTAACTGCAGCGGGCAAACGTGCTTTTCTTCGTCGCACTCCTTTGCCGAGCGAGCGCCGTCGATGATGTCGAACTCGTCGATGTCCGACCACACGCCCGAGGCCCACTGAATCCATTCTTCAGTCGTAACCCATCCGCCGGGGTTTTTGTCGGCTTGGTAGATGCACCGCGGCGGGCACGGATGAACGCCCGGCTTCTGGAAGATCAACACGTAGTCATTGACGGCCGGGGCGAGATTGCAGCTATTGCGTCCGTAGCCCGTTTTGAACTGCAGGGAGTGAAGGTTGAGCCGCTGCGCCATCGCCTGCGGGTCTTTCGGGATCGCGAACTCACCAATGAAGCGGAAGCCCTCGCCGGTGTCCGTCGAATCCTCATCCTCCACCACGTCAGGGAGCACGATATCACCATCCGCCAGGTGCAACGCGACGCTTCCGTTGCGGGTGAACAAGTCGATCATCGCACCGCGGAAATCACGCCGGCCGCTAAAGCCGTGCTGATTCTTGTACGCCAGTAGCTGCTGGATATGGATGCACACGTTGCACCCCGGTGCGGTCACGCGGTAGAGCTCCTGTCGGACGAACTCCATATTGAGCGCGAATCGCCCGATGCGAGGATCGATCGTCGAGCCGTTGTTACCGACGTCTTCGATCTTGCCCGAGTAGGTGAAGAGCTCCTCGAATGGGATGCTAGTCACGGTCAGATGGACGGCGTTGTCGGCGACGTGCCGGCCCATGCCGGTGATGCAGTCGCCGAAGTAGATGTCTGCTTTAGGCGTTTTCATTAGTGGCTCCGTAGGATGTCGATGACGGTTTTGCGCGGGAGCTTGGACACGGCTGTGTCGAGCTGTTCCCGTTGGCGGTACATTTGGGCTCGGGCGCTGCTCATGGCGTCGCCGCTGTAACGCTCCGAGTCGCGTAACGCTTCGATGAAGCGGATGGCGAGCTTGGCGACGGCCCGCATTTTTTCGTTTTCCTCGTGTTCTAGTTCTGTGATCTGGATCATTTTTCACCTCGCTTTACGGACAGTTTTTCATCATGTCGGCAATGGCTTTTCGAGTACCTTTGACGTACTCCGTCCACGGGATCCATTCACCGAAATGCCAGAATCCCCACTCACGTACCGCCTTAAAAACTATGACCAGCGTCCAACAGTCACCGCCGTTGATCATCCGAAGTCGATGAACGTGATTCGCCGGGAAGGTGCGAATCCATGGAGCGTTGTAGACACGTTCAGTGATGAACATCTTTCCACCGTCTGCAGTACGCCCGTCGGGCGGAAACGCTGGCGTCTCTTCGATGTAACGGCCCTTCAAACCGATCGACACGAATCGCTTTGGGTGATCGTGCATGTCGAGCGACCAGTCATCGCCGACGAAATGATGTAGATAGATGCCGAGTGACTTACCGATCCTCAGCAGCGTCCACCTGTACAAATAAGTAGGACAACGATCGCCGCCGTTGATCTGCTCCAGCCCGAAAATTCTGTTAATAAGGTTCACGCTGCACGCTCCTTTGCTTCAATGATGCGACGCGCGTTGATGTAGTTGAGTTC
>JANMES010000137.1:0-32830 GCA_031377185.1 Phycisphaerae bacterium | reverse complement strand
ATCGGCAGATCCCGTACCCAGCGTTCGACGGTGTCATGGACTGCGTCCGCCACGGCTCCACAACCGGAGCAGATCAGCACCCGGTCGGGATCGGGGAGCAACTCGATCCAGACCAGAGAGGATCCTCGGGTTCAGTCCCTCCCTCGGCTGGAGAAGACCGAAGTGATTCGCGTAGGTCACAGCGATCAATGTGATCCCATGCAACCTGGCCTGGTGATTTAGATCTTCCCACGCCTTCATGAAGGGGCCGGTATCAGCATCAAACATCATTCGATTATCTCCTGCAGCCAGAGTACCGACGGGGACTGCCATCTAGCTGTCAGGGGTCGGCTAGTTTAAGGAGATTCCAGAGAATTTGGCTGCTGTCTCAAATGCCAGCCGTTTGATTCGTTCGCCCTCGCCGAACCAGATGGAGTTCAGCGGCTCCCGGTTTCGGGCGGTATAGCTCTCCCGGTCTACGAACTGGGTTACAGCGTTAAGGCCCGCCCAGACCGTGCCACCCACACCGGGCAGGTCTTGCCCGATGCCGGTCTCGAACAGTTCGACCAGGCGGTTGTGCCGATCATGCACTTTGGCCTTTTGCGGGCCTTCGTCTTTAGGTGTGGGCAGGATCTGTTCGAAGTATTCGCGGAGCCGATCGGATTTGATTTCTGTTCGGGCCATCTGCTGCATCATCGAACCGACTTGATCGAAGCTTTCGTTGACCATCCCCAGGAGCTGGTGTGCGTCCCGGACTCGACGCACTACATCGCCGTGGTGGCGAATGCTGACACCGCCCATACCGCTCAAGGCCAAGTTCAACGTGTTTTGGCACACGACCCGGATTGGCGTAAGCCCGATCCGTACTGCGGAGGTCCCGTCGTGGCTGTTGGAAAGCAGGACGTATTTCTCGGTGATATCTTCTCCGATCACTTTGATAATGCCGGGAAGTTTTGCAAGTAGCCAAACCCGTCGTCCGCCGCGAAGCGATCCCGCCGTATGATAGACCGCTGCACCTTCACCAATGACCGGGTCGAGAAAACTGAAGGCTTCCCGGTTCTGTAGAGCGACGTAATCACGGCCGACCACGCCGAGCTGCCCACCGTCGGCCTGGTCAAGTCGGTCGGTGCGGCACACCGCGAACCGATCTTTGACCTTCACAGTTCGATCAGGGCCGGTATAGATCGGCTGCAGCTGGACGTCCCAACCCATTCCAGCGGCGACGATCGCTTCATTGGCGGTTGCTGGGCTACCGCTTTCCTCATCGCGCCTCCGCAGCGTGCGGGGGCGTTTGTGTTTTCTGACAAGACCGCCCTCACGGAGGCGTGGTCCTTACCACGAAGGAGCTCCCCATGAGTGTCATCCCGTACTGCTGATGAATCACGAGAACCCAATACACCCGAACTCATCCATCTTTACCGACAAGGAACTGACCCTCCCCAAGTTTGACGGGCGCGGTCAGATTCTCTGTTGCGGGCAGACTCCCGCGGAAAAGGAATTGTTCATGGCTGAACATTTATCCCCGTCTTCTTCCCTGCCGACCGGCTCGGTCCGGCTCATCTACCGCCTGATCGCCGTCGGGTGCGTGCTGTTTGTAATGCTGACATTTGCAGCAATGGCGAGCTACCCCGGTGGGTCGCAATTCGACCCTGACGCCACCGGCTACCGGTTCTTCGAGAACTTCTACAGCGATTTGGGCAACACGGTTACGCCGCGGGGGGCATCGAACCTGGTCAGCGTGGTGCTGTTCGCGGTTGCGATGTCAGTCGCCGGCCTGGCCGTGGCGGGGTTCTTCTTCGTCTTCCGGTCGCTCCTCTCAGGGACCTGGCGAGGCCGGGCGCTGGGGAATATCGCGGCGTTCCTGGGTATTTTCAGCGCCGTCGGATTCGCCGGCGTCGGGTTCACCCCGTGTAACCTGTGGCCTTACATGCACTGGATTTGTGCGAATGTCTCGTTCCGCATTCTGCTGCTGGCGGTGGCGGTCGACAGCGTGGCCCTGGGGCTGGATCGTGACACACCGCGGACGTGTCTGTGGATTTTCGCCGGGTTTGGCCTGCTGTTGGCGGGCTACATCCTGCTGCTGAAGTTCGGCCCGAGCATGAGCACGCCCACGGGCCGGGTGGTCCAGGTGGCAAGCCAGAAGGTCATCATCTACTCCTCGATCCTGTCGATCGGGGTGCAGACGCTGATCGCGGACCGGATGTTCAGGCAGTCTCGGGTTTCAGTACCGGCTTAGCGGTCCATTCGTACCATGGGCTTCCGGCGAGTTCGCCCGATCGGGCCAGGTGGCGAAATGGCCCGAACGAGTCTGAAAGTTCTCATTACGAGTGGACCCATTTGGGGTGCTGGGACAGCGGGCCGAAAGACTGTCACATCAGGCGGTATGGATTTGGGAGAGCAGGCCAAGCCTACTCAAAAAAACGGAGCGGGTTATTTGCCCCGGGCAGCTTTTGCACGGGCTTCACGGGGTGTCTCCTTGATCTCGTTCCAGGGAAAGCGGCGTGGCTCGCCGGGGCGGGGTTTGTTTGGCAGGCCCGCTCCCAGAATTAAAGCCCGGCGGGGGATGTTGCCGGTGTTGGGGCCAGCATAGTGTGCCGTGCGGTTGCGATGGATCGTAATGCCACCTGCAGGCAGAGGGCACGCGATGGCGTCTTTGGCGAACCTCGTATCCAGCATCTCCAGGCCATGGATGCGCACATCGCCCCCAATAGGTTGGTGGGGCTGAACATCCCACTCATGGCTTCCCGGCATGAACCAGAGGCAGCCGTTCTCGATAGTCGCTTCTTGGAGTGGCATCCAGATCGAGACATTCTTGTACTGCCACTGGGGGTTCCAGTAGGCCTCGTCCTGATGCCAAGGGGTTGGGGCCCCCTGGCCTGCAGGTTTGAAGATCGCGTGGGCGATCCCAGCGGAGACCTCTGAGCCAAGGAGCTGACGGACGATCTCGGTGGCGGCACGAAGATACTTGCCGTCTTTGAGCTCCGGGGCGTACTTGGCCGGGTTGAGAATCTGCGGAAGCGACTCGGTCTTGCCATCCTCGTCGGTGCCGCCCAAATCGAACTGGTCGCCGCTCTCGCGTCCGGCCCTCTCCGCAAACATCCTGTCGTAGACCTCACGCATCCACGCCAGCTCGGTCTCGTCGGTGATGGGCGTGGGGATTGCCAGGAACCCATTGAGGTGAAAATGTCGTATTTGGTCTAGCGTCAGTGTCATTATGCTCGCAATTTAATGCCCCGTTACCGATTAGTACATCTTGTAAACTCCGGCTGAAGAACGGAGCAGGCGTCGGCCGAAAAACGTGGCGCTCAACGATCCCGTTACGCAGGAGTCGGATCGTGTCAAAGAGTAGATCGGCGACCAGATTGCTGGCCGTGACGTGCCCCATGAGCGTCGAGTAGTGCCAGCGGTTTATCCGCGCGTGCGCGATCCTGATCATGCGGCTGCCGGCGGAGTCGGGCTCGCTGTTAATCTGCTAGATTAGTGATGTTCCCTTTTTCAACTTCCCAGATGCAAATCCAGAGTTCTGATGATATGCAGTGAAGGTGAAAACTGCCCTGAAATTGCGAACTATCGCCAAGGCGTCAGATGCAACGATGTTGCTCCTGCAGGGGGTCTGGCCAGTGCCGGACCCGACCGTTTTCTGTTCCCGCTAGATTTTCCCGTTAACCTTCCCGAGCACAATACTTAAGGAATGCGGCGGCAGCGACACTACCCCGCCGGAAAAGTGCAGGTCGATCTTGCGTGGCCCCACTCGGTCGGGGTGTTGGACATCATTAAAGGCGTCGGGCGAATCACCGCCCAGCACATTCGCGTGGAATGGGCCATTCAATTGAATCGCGCCCATCTGCACCCTGCAGTCCACCGCCGCTTCGGGGTGCCGGTTCACTAATGCCAAAGCCCATCGCTTTCCGCGGTTGTCCACGGTTGCCACCGCATCGACCTCGTCGATGGACTGGTCGCGATGCACCAGCTTCTCGGAGTCAACGGTCGTTCTGGCAACGCATTCATAGAGTAGGTTGGCGTACATGGCTAAGGCATGGAAATGCGTGCGCTTCACAATGCCGGCGGGATGTACAAACAGTGGGCCACGCGTATTCACCAATGGGGCGATGTTGGCCATTGTGACCTCGGCGGGGTGTCGCAGGCAGGCATTGAGAAAGGAAGCGGTGAACAGGGCGTCTGCCATGGTGTACTGGCTGGCCAGGTCGTTCTCGTGCTGTCGTTTCTCCACCTGGGCTCGGACTTCCGGGGCGTCATAATCCTCGACGCGATTCCGCGGGAATCCAGAATGTTGCCAGGCCCGCAGGTTCCACTCGTCAAAGGCGATCTTAAGACGTCTGTGCCCGGTCTTGCCCAGCGAATCAATCAAAATCCGAAGGTAGGCCTCGGGCAGATCGCTTTTAGTAATGGCCGTCAAATAGTCATAGCGAGGCAGCGGGTCTCCCCGATCCAGCCAATAATTATGCACGGATACATAGTCCAGAAGTGCGCCCGCCGTCTCCAGCAGATAAGGCTTAAAACCTGGCATATGCGCGCCGCCATCGCCTTGTGAACCCGAACAGGTAACTTGCACGGTCGGGTCGGCTCGCTTCATGGCTTGGGCGGTCTCCCGAACACGGTCGATATAAGCTGTGTCATAGCGCTCATTGCCAACGCTCCAGAATTTCACGTTCAGCGGGTCTGCATAACCATTGACTTTGCGTAAATCCGCCATGGGCCCGTTGGTGGCATTGCAGTAATTCACCCAGTCCACATTCTCCTCGGGACTGGCTAGGCCGTTTTGGCAGATGTACGGCAACGCGCCGACACGACGGCAGAATTCGACGAATTCATGCGTGCCGAAGGTATTAGGCTCGATCACGCCCCAGCGGAAATCGCCGTGCGGCTGCCGCGATTTTCCGATCCCCTTCCGCCAGTGGTAGGAATCGACAAAGCAGCCGCCCGGCCAGCGGATTACCGACACCTTGAGCTCTTTCAAAGCCGAGATGACGTCGAGTCGGAAACCCGCGGAATCGGCTTTGGGCGACCCTGGCTCGAAAATCCCGCCGTAGATCTGGCTGTCGAAATGTTCAAGGAATCCACCGAAGATCATGCGGCTATAGGGCTGCGGCTTAGCCGTCAGATCAATCGTGATGGTGGCGTGACCGTGCATGGCCTTGCGTCCTTGCTATCCCATCTTTGGCGAATAAAGGGATCGCTACTGATCCAGTTGTTCTTTCAAGTCGGAGTAATAGTTCAAGCGCAACAGCGGACCCGTGACTTCGCTTCCGGAATCAATCTTACCCCCATGATCGACTCCACCGCGAGTATGACCGCCGTTCGCAATGAGTACGCCGACACGACCGAGCCGTGGCAGAGCGTCGAGCAGTGCCAGCGGTTTATCCGCGCCTGCGCGATCCTGATCATGCGGCTGCTGACGGAATCAGGCTCGCGGGAGGGGCACGTCAATTACCAGATCGGCGAGCTGACAAATCAGCAGGAAGCCGCCCGGCAGTGGCTGACCGCCAGCGGCGGGGCGTCAGCGCCGTCGCCGCAGAGGCATTTGGCGTGATCTTGGGCAAGACTGCCGTTGACGCGGTATGATGGAGGAATGGCCAAAGCCACCTGCCCGTGCCCCAAGTGCAACCGCACGCTGAGCGGGGGACTGCAAGGCAGGATTGATTACGACGGACCCTTCTTCTGTTTCTCCAGCATGCGCATGAGCATCAACCGCATTAGCGTGCCTTGCGAGACCGCCTGTCCGGCCAAGGCTTGCTCAAGGGTGGGTTCGGTGCCATCGGTGTAGCGGGCCTGCACGTCGGCAAGGGTGATGCCGAACATCTGCCACTTGCGGGCGATTTTCTGATCGGCGCAGGTCTTGGCAACCGGGGCCACGAGGTCCTCCAACCGGCACGCCCGCACGCATTCCTCGTATCCCATCGTGCTGCCGCAATCCTCGGGCGGGAACATACCCTCACCCCCAGGGGCAACCGCATTTGGCCCATCGCACATATGGCGCGCGCCGTTATTTGCGGTGGGCCAAACGCGGTTACCTTTGCGGTCAATCCGCTTGCTCGGTGGGCGGCTTTCTCATTTTCCGGCAATGGCTTATGATCGAAGGGAGATCGTTTAATCGATCCGGTCAGTCCGTATTGGGCGTCGATATTCGAGAACATTCTTGGAATTGGCGAGGCTCGCCGGGCTCGGATATTGCACGGAGGGTTGCCATTCCATAAGTTCCACAGGAGCGTCACATGGACGATGCCGCCAACTCAATTGAGACGATCTTCAACGCCGCGATGCGCCTGCCCACCCGCGAGCAACGCGACGCGTATCTGGCCGGTGCATGCAGGAACGACGCCCGGCTGCGTCAGTGGATCGACGCCCTGCTGAAAGCCCATGACGAAGATGGCAGTTGCATGGCTCCGATCCGCGACGCCGATCCGTCGGCAACCGCCACATTCAACGTTGCGCCTTCGGCCCCTTTTGATTCGGTCGCCTTCCGACGGCAGGCCCCTTTGGATGTGCCATCGGAGCAACCCGGCTCGGTCATCGGCCGCTACAAACTCCTCCAGCAGATCGGCGAAGGGGGTTTCGGCATTGTCTACATGGCAGAGCAGGAGAAGCCGGTCAAACGCCGAGTGGCTTTGAAAGTCATCAAGGCGGGGATGAACACCAAAGCGGTGATCGCGCGTTTCGAGGCTGAGCGGCAGGCGCTGGCAATGATGGACCACCCGAACATCGCTCGGGTGCTGGATGCGGGGTCGACGGATACGGGCCGGCCCTACTTCGTGATGGAACTGGTGAAGGGGATTCCGATCACGGAGTACTGCGACCAGGCGAACCTTGGAATGCGCGATCGGCTGGGACTCTTCATCGACGTGTGCCGGGCCGTCCAGCACGCGCACCAGAAGGGGATCATCCATCGGGATCTCAAGCCGTCGAACATCATGGTCACGCTGCGGGACGACAAGCCCCATGTGAAGGTGATCGACTTCGGCATCGCCAAGGCGACCGAACAGAAGCTGACCGAGAAGACGCTCTTCACCGGCTATGGGCAGATGATCGGGACGCCGGTGTATATGAGCCCCGAGCAGGCGGTGATGAGCGAGTTCGATGTGGATACCCGAAGCGATATTTATTCGCTGGGCGTGCTGTTGTACGAGTTGCTGGCCGGATCGCCGCCGTTTGATGCCCAGACCCTGCGGAGCGCCGGGTTCGACGAGATGCGGCGGATCATCCGGGAGGAGCAACCAGCCAAGCCTTCGACGAAACTGAGCATACTGGCCCAGGATGTCCGTATCACCGTCGCCGGTCACCGCCAGTCCACTCCTCAGGCACTGAGCCGTCAGCTTCACGGTGACTTGGACTGGATCGTGCTGAAGGCAATTGAGAAGGACCGCACCCGGCGGTATGAGTCGGCCAGCGCGTTCGCGCAGGACGTCGAGCGGCACCTGAACTCCGAGCCGGTGCTGGCCGGTGCGCCGGGGGCAGGATACAAACTCAAGAAGTTCATCCAGCGGAACAAGGGAAGAGTGGCGACGGCGGCAGCGATCACGGTGCTGCTGCTGGTGGGGACGATGCTGAGCACTTGGCAGGCGGTGCGGGCGACGCGGGCGGAGAGGGTGGCCACCAGCGAGGCGACTCGCGCCACCACCGCGGAGCAGCAGGCCAAGGACGAAGCGGCCCGGGCGAAGGCCGCAGAGAAAAAAACCGCCGAGACGCTCGTGCAGGTTGCCGCCGAGCGCGATGCGAAGGAACTGGCGCGCAAGGACGCGGAGGACATCTCGAAGTTTCTCGGAGAAGTCTTCCAAAGCCCCGACCCGACACGAGACGGCCGCACCATCACAGTAGCCGAGACGCTCGACAAGGCGGCGAAGAAACTGGACACCGACCTCGCCGCCCAGCCCGCCCTGCGGGCGGGGCTGCAGGCCACGCTCGGCAACACCTACCGCTCCCTCGGCCTAGCGCGCCAAGCCATCCCGCTACAGGAAAAGTCGCGGGACTACTTCCTCGCGGCCGCCGGCCCGGATCACCCCAATACGCTCGCTGCGAACTATCATCTGGCGAATTCCTATGACGATGCTGGACGCAAGGACGAGGCGATCAAGATGCGCGAGGATACGCTGACGCGCACCCGCAGGATGAAAGGCCCGATGCACCCCGATACGCTCTCGACGATGCACAACCTGGCAAATTCCTATGACGATGCCGGACGCAAGGACGAGGCGCTCAAGATGCGAGAGGCGGTGCTGACACTCCGCCGCAAGGTTAACGGCCCGGAGCACCCCGACACACTCAAAGCGATTGGCAACGTGGCGAATTCCTACGATGCCGTCGGACGCAAGGACGAGGCGCTCAAGATGCGAGAGGCGGTGCTGACACTCCGCCGCAAGGTTAACGGCCCGATGCACCCCGATACGCTCTCGACGATGCAATGCCTGGCGAATTCCTACGACGACGCCGGGCGTAAGGACGAGGCGCTTAAGCTGCGTGAGGAGGCGCTGACGGGCACCCGCAAGGTGCTTGGCCCGGAGCACCCCGACACGCTCGGATTGATGAACAATTTGGCGATTTCCTACGACGGCGCCGGTCGCTTGGACGAGGCATTGGAACTGCGCCAGGGTGTGGTACCGCTCAGCCGCAAGGTGAAAGGTCCGGAGCACCCCGAAACGCTGGGGGCGATGAGCAACCTAGCGGTTTCCTACTACAAAGCCGGGCGTCTGCCCGAAGCTGTCGCGCTTCAGGAAAAAGCGCTCGCCATCAAGCGCCGTGTACTCCCTCCGAACCACCCTTTCCTTGCAGCCGCGATGGACAACTTGGCGGAATTCTACGAAAAGACCGGCCGCAAGGACGAGGCGGCCAAGCTGCGGGCGGAACTGGCGGCGCTAAACAAAAAGAAATGAGCGCGGCGCTTTGCGTTAACGGATCCGGGGGTATGGACCCCGGCCGCGGTCGGGGCAACTTATAATGTATAGGATGATAGGAAATTTGATTCCTCGGTGACGGCCATGGAGGTCCGGGGGTGAGGGGTTTTTCCCCCGACCCCGTTTTTTTTCCCGTCCGACATGAGGAAAGAAAATGGCAGTTCCGCTGACGATTCCTAGATAACAGTATGATCGCCCGCTAATCCAGTCCCGTCCTTCCCGCCAAACTCGCGACGACCTCGGTGAGTTCGTTCGGATCGACCGGTTTGGCGACGTGCATCTGAAACCCGGCCCCCAGCGCTCGGCGGCGGTCTTCGGTACGGGCGTAGGCGGTCAGGGCGATGCTCGGCAACTCGCGCCCGTTGTAGCCGGCTCCCATTGCGCGGATCTGCTTCATCAGTTCGTACCCGTCCATCGCGGGCATGGAGATGTCGCTCACGATCAGATGCGGTTTCCCGGTTTCCAGCAGCACGAGCGCCGCCGCACCGGAGTCGGCGGCGGCAACGGTCGCGCCGGCTTGCTCCAGCGATCGCTTGATGACATTCCGCGCGTCAGGTTCATCATCCACCACCAGCACGCGCAGGCCGTCGAGACGCACCAGCGCGGGCGCGCCGCCGGCGTCAGCGCCTTCCGCGGGCGCGGCCGGGTCGGCGTCGGTGCTGCCCACCAGTGCCGCGTCGGCGATGGCGCGGATCGGCAGGTCGATGATGAACGTCGCGCCCTTACCCTGTCCTGCGCTTTGTACATTCACCGTTCCGCCGTGCAGTTCGATGAGGTTTTTGACGATGCTCAGGCCCAACCCCAGCCCGCCGTGCTTGCGGGTGCTGCTGCCGTCGCTCTGGCGGAAACGCTCGAAGACGTGCGGCAGGAAATCCGGCGAGATCCCTTCGCCTTGATCGGCGATGCTGATGCGCGTCATCGAGTTGACGCGCTCGACGAGCACGTCAATGTCTCCCACCTTCGGGCTGAACTTGATGGCGTTGGAGAGCAGGTTCCAGATCACCTGCTGAATGCGGCCGGGGTCGCCGAAGGACGCATCCGCGCCGGTGACGATTTCCACCTTGATGTCGATCTGCTTGACGTCGGCGGCGGACTGCACGCTGGCGACGGCATCTTCGATGATTTTCGTCAAGTCGCAGCGCTTCATCTCCAGCCGCAGCTTGCCGCTGACGATGCGCGACACGTCCAGCACGTCTTCGATCAATTGCGTCTGCACCCTGGCGTTGCGCGCGATCACATCGGCGGCTTCGTTGACCGTCTTTTCGTCGTTAGCGCCTCGGCGCAGCAGCACCGCCCAGCCGAGGATTGCGGTGAGCGGCGTGCGCAGCTCGTGTGACAGCGTGGCGAGGAAAGTGTCCTTCGCCCGGTTGGCGTCTTCGGCCTCCTGGCGCAACGCATGCTCGTTGGCGAGCAGCGCCGACCGCTCCTGCTCGAACCGCGTCCGGTCGGAGATGTCGCGGATGTTGCACTGGATGACACGGTGGCCGTTTTCCTGATAGATGTTCGCGACGATCTCCACCGGGTGTTGCCGGCCGCGTCGGTCCTCGAGCGGCTTGTTCTCGAAGCGGATCGAGCCCTCTTGCTGCACCTTTGTCATCGCCGTCTGGCTCTCGGCCTTGTCGGCGAAGACGCCGATTTCCCACAGCTCCTTGCCGATAAAATACTCTCGGGGATAGCTGAGCAATTCGAGCAGGAACGGGTTGACGTCGGTGATCTGATGGCGATCGGTGTCGAGGATCAGGATGCCGTCGTGCGCACTCTCGAACAGTCGGCGGTAGCGGATCTCGCTCATCGCCATCGCCCCCTGGATCTTGAGCCGCTCGGTGATATCGGTGAAGAGCACGCCGACGTGCTTGTCGCCGGGCGCGCCGACCCGAAAGGCGCAGATGTCGAGCCACCGCCCGAGCGAAACGGCCTCGGTCGTGAAGCGGGCCGACTCGCCGGTGTCCGCCACCCGCCCGTACCGCTCGAACCAGTCCTGCTCAACAACGGGCATCAGTTCGCGGGCGCGCCGCCCGACCGCGTCGTGCAGCCCACTCTGCTGCTCGAACACGCGGTTGGTTTCCACGAAACGGTAATCGTTCCACCCGCCGTCGGGTTCCGCCAGCATCTCGATGACGCAGTAGCCTTCGTCGATCGAGTCGAGCAGCGTTTGGTAACGATCACGACCCTCGTCTCCCCCGGCTTGCGCACGAGAATCATCGCGCGGGGATGAAGGGATATCATTCACAATACGATATTGTAGCTTGATCGCTGTGCCCCGCAAGGCAAGGCGCACGATTCGGCGCGGCTAATGGATTCAAGCGAAGGGCGAACATCTGGGCCGGCATCTGCCGATAAAGGATTCATGCTCGCCCTGTTTATCCGTCAGCTGTTCGCGAAGTTGATCCCGTTGACATACTCAGGGCTGACGAAGAAAAAGGGCGAAGAAAAGGGATTCGAACTAACCTTCCCCACCAAAAACAGGCGCTGTCGGGTTCGGTTTAGTTCCGTTACGCCTCGAATTGTAGACGCCGGTTAAAAAGCGGTTCAGGCGTCGGTCGAAAAGCGTGGCGCTGGACGATCAAGTTACGTCGGAGTCGGGTCACGTCAAAGGGCAGTCCGTCGCCCAACTTTCTGGCCGTGACGGCCCCAGCCCACCCCTTGCCCCACAGCGACGACCCTCATTCCTGCGATACCTAAAAACTAACTGCATTTGGCGTCACAATACATGGCGCGCTAGCTCTTCTTGTGTCATCGCTTGCGAGACCCCTGAGATTGTTAAGTGTGTGATTCACTCAATCTCCATTTCGACGTAGTGCGTTTGGCCGTCGTCATTCAACCGCAGTTGTCCGTCCGTCTGCTCCACTCCATCGGCCATGAGGCGTTTGACCATTTTCCCGCCACCGAAATTGCGGACAGCGATTGTGTAATAAGTTTCACGATAGCGGTATCGAATCGTAAAGGTCCGCCAATCCGCAGGTAAGAGCGGAGCAAAACGCAGGCGGTCGACTTCAAGATGAATCCCAAGAAGTGATTCCGTGATCAAACGGTACATCCAGCCGGCTGAACCCGTGTACCACGTCCATCCCCCGCGGCCGGCGTGCTGGGAGTTGGCGTAGACGTCAGCGGCGACGACGTACGGCTCAACTTTATACTTGCGAATTGCATCCGCACTGTCGCCGTGGCGGATTGGGTTGATCAGATTGAAGAGGTCCCAAGCTTTCGTGGAATCGCCGGCGGCGGCGAACGCCATCACGGTCCAGATCGCCGCGTGCGTATACTGCCCGCCGTTCTCGCGCACGCCAGGCACGTAACCTTTCACGTAGCCGGGATTGAGTTCCGATTTATCGAACGGAGGCTCGAACAGTTGGATGATGCCGATGTCGCGCTTCACGAGATCGCGGTCGACCGCTTGCATGCCCAGGCGAGAGCGTTCGGGGTCGCCGGCGCCAGAAAGCACCGACCAGCTTTGTGGAAGTGAATCGACTTTGCATTCGATGTTCGATGCAGAACCAAGTGGATCGCCGTTGTCGAAGAACGCGCGCAGGTACCACCCGCCGTCCCAGCCGTGCGATTCAATGTTATGCCGAAGCTTGTCCGACTCCGAAGTACACAGAGCCACAATGGCTTCATCGTTGCGCTGTTTTGCCAGTTCTGTGAATTTCACGAGCACGTCGTATAGGAAAAAGGCGAGCCAGACGCTTTCGCCTTTTCCTTCATCACCGATGAGGTTCATACCATCGTTCCAGTCACCGCAACCAATCAACGGCAGCCCGTGCTGGCCGAACCGCAGACCGTGCTTAATTGCGAGAACGCAGTGTTCGTATAGTGACGCAGATTGGTCGGAGCAGTTGGGGAGATCGTAGTAGCTGTCTTCGTCCGGCTTCACGGCGCGACCGTCAAGGAACTGGATGCTTTCGTCAAGTATGCCCGTGTCGCCGATCGCGGCGATGTAGCGACAGGTGGCGTACGGGAGCCATAGAAAATCGTCCGAGATCCGCGTACGTACGCCGTGGCCCTGCGGCGGGTGCCACCAGTGCTGCACGTCTCCTTCGACGAATTGGCGTGACGCGCAGCGCAGAATCTGCTCGCGCAGAGTCGCCGGCTGGGCGTGAACGAGCGACATCGCGTCCTGCAGTTGATCTCGAAATCCGAACGCGCCGCCCGACTGGTAAAATCCGCTACGCCCCCAGACGCGAGAAGCCAGCACCTGATAGAGCAGCCAGCCGTTGGCGAGGAAGTTGACGGACGCATCGGGAGTCTCAATCTGAACGGCGCCGAGTGTGCGGCTCCAGAAATTCCAGACTCCTTCCAGCGCCCCGTAGGCCGGGCCAGTGCCGCGGAACCGATTCACGAGGTTACGCGTGTCCGCCAGATCGCGGCCGGTGCCAAAGGTGAAACTGATCTGCCGTTCCTGCCCGTCGGCCAAGTCGACCGACACTTGCATTGCAGCGCACGGATCGACTCCCGCGCCCACGTGACCGGACAGTCTGGCGCGCGACAGGCAAGCAGGGTTGGCCGGGCTTCCGTTGCGGCCGAGGAATTCTCGGCGGTCACCTGTTACGGTGCGTTGTGACTCGCTGCAATCGAGAAAAACCACGCGGTCCTTGAAATCGCTGTTGTACGCGTTGCGCGCCAGCAGCGATCCGTTTTTGGGATCTACCTCGGTGACGACGTGGGACGAGTGCTTGTCGCGCTGATCGCCCAGAACCAGTTCAAAATATCCGGTGACAGATAGGCGTCGTGATCTTCCCGATGTATTGCGCACCTTGAGGGTGATGAACTTCACAGGTGCATCGGTCGCGACGTAGACCTGCATTTCAGTCGAAACGCCGTCCTCGGTGTACTCAAAGACGCTATAGCCAAAACCGTGACGGGTGGTGTAAGGCATCGGTCCCTGCGCCGGCAGCGGAGAAGGGGACCAGAATCGACCGCTTTCTTCGTCGCGGATGTAGAACGCTTCTCCGCTGACATCACTTACAGGATCGTTGTTCCAGGGAGTTAGCCGGAATGAGTGCGCATTCTCGCACCACGTGTAGGCTCCGCCGCTTTCGCTTACGACTGTGCCGAACCAGGGGTTGGCCAGCACGTTCACCCAAGGCGCGGGCGTAGGAGAATCGGACGAGGTGGTGATGACGTACTCGCGTCCATCATGAGTAAATCCGCCGGTTCCGTTGAAGGCTTCCAAATCGCGCGTCGGGATTTCGACCGCCACCGGAATCTCCGTGCCGCGGCTGGGCTCCCGCCTGAACCTAGGCACGCGCACGTCGATGGCCGCGTGTCGGTCAATTTGCTCAGCGAGCGTGCCGCCGGTGTCGGTAAGAATGACGCGGGCGACCGACTGAATGAGGACTTTGTCCTCGTCTGAAATCTGTTCGAGACGGCGGATAAAGATCCCACCGGGCTTGTCGATCAGGTTCGCTTCCGACCGAAGCGTGATGACGCTCAAGATCTGGTCTTGCATCGTCTGGCGGTATCCGGATTGGTCTTCGTTCCAAATGACGAGATCGACCGCAAGCCCGTGCGCGCGCCAGTAGGCGTGCGCCTGAACGAGGTGGCGGACGAGGTTGATATGGGCCGGATCACCGATTCGCAGGAGAACAATCGGCAAGTCGCCGGAAATGCCGTAAGCCCACAGCCCCGACTGCCCTCGTACATTGCGCGAGATCACGCTGCTTGGCGCGCGCAGTAGCGGATTTGCATACAGCACGCTGCTGGCGAGTCGGCCGTAGTGTTGTGTGTCGATCTCGGTCGTGTCGAGCTGGCGCGAAACCACTTGGCTGTGCGTCCATGCGAGCTCAAAGACGCGGTCGGCGATGTGACGATCGTCGTATTTTTCCAGGAGCGCGACTGCGGCCTCTTGCGTTTCGGCGGCGCCGGTGACGATGTGTAGCCGCACGGTCTCGTCCGGGCCGATGACGACGGTGTTACGGACGGCGACGATCGGATCTAGCACAGCTCCTTCACTGTTGGAAAGTGACGGCTGGTGCATCGCCAGCGGGTTGGCGAGCGTTCGACAGCGGCCGATAAAATCGGCGCGGGAAGTTTCGTACGAAGCGGTCGTGGTCGTTGCTCCGTAAACCGCCATCAGGTGTAGCATCCAGGGAGGTTTCTCATCTGCGGAGCGTGCGCGTCGCGTACAGAGGATTCCTTGCCGCTCAGGAACGAGCTGTGTCTGTACGAAGAGATTGCTGAAGGCCGCGTGCGCTGAATCTGCTGCCTGCGGGGCGAGTACCACTTCTGCATAGCTGGTCAGCTCGATCGCGCGCCGCGTGCGGCTGCGATTGGTGATGCTGATGCGTCGCAACTCGATGTCGTCTTCCGGGGAGACCGCGATTTCCATGTATGTGTCAAAATCGCCGTCGCGGCGACGGAACTCGGCCCGGCCTTGGGAATAGATCGCCTCGTAAGAACTAGGCCGCATGGTCGTCGGCTGCTGCGCGGCGGACCAGAACTCGCCACTATTGAGGTCGCGGATGTAACAGAATGTGCCCCAGCAATCGCGGGTGGAGTCTTCTCGCCACCGAGTAACGGCCAAATCGCGCCAACGGCTGTACCCGCCGCCGGCCGCAGTTATTGCCACGTGATATCTGCCGTTGGAGAGCAGATGTACTTCCGGCCCAGGCGTTTGCGGCGTGGTGAAAATTCTTAGATTCGATCCCTCTGCAGTCAAGGCGCCAGATATGCGGGAGATTTCGGCCGGGTGCGGGACGACCGCGCGCACCTTGGGCACTCTTTCCTGAAGAAGTAAATCTGTGGCTCGAAACGCCGGGTCGGACAGGAACCGCCGTTGCATCGGCCGATCGTGCAAGAGATATAGCAGCGACAGGAACGCCATTCCCTGATGGTGTGTCATGTAAGACATAACCGTGGCGCTTTCCTGTCCTCGGCGCAAGCGGGAGGGCGCGTAGTCCACCGCTTCGTAAAAGCCGTAGGGTCCGAGACGACCTTCTGCCGCCAAACGACGAAGGTTTGCGCACGCCGCCTCGGGGTTAACCATTAATGCCATCGCGGTCGCGTAGGGTGCGATCACCAGGTCAAGCGCCAACCCTCGCTTGAAGCCGAGCCCCGGCACACCGAACGCCTGGTACTGGTAGTTGCTCTGCGCGTCGGTCTTGGTGTAGCCCGATTCGGAAATTCCCCACGGCACGCTGCGCTCCTTTCCGTATTGGATTTGCCGGCTCACAACTGCGCGGTAAGTCTCATCCAGAAGCGTGTGCTCATAGGTGGGCATCACCAGCAGCGGCATCAGATACTCGAACATCGAGCCGCTCCAGGAGAGCAGTGCCATACCTTTGCCGGTGTACGTCAACGATCGGCCGAGGCTGAACCAGTGCTCGCCGGGCAGCTTTTCCTCAGCGATGGCGACATAACTCGCAAGCCTTGCTTCTGACGCGAGCAGGTCGTAGAAGCCGCTATCGAGACGGCGGTCTAGGACGTAGTATCCAATGCTCAGGAGGTGACGGTCCTTGTCGTAGAGAAATCCGTAGTCGATGTCGGCCAGTTCGCGACATCGAACGGCAAGCTGCCGAAGAGTTGAGACGCGATTGGCGGCGAATTCGGATGCAGCCATCACGGTGGTGCGAATCGCATTCGATCCATCGTTCGTTATGGCAACTCCGCTTCGGGTATCGATCGAAGACAGTAGAATGGATTCGATTCGCGCGACATCAGCGAGGGTCGGCACCTCATCCAGGGCCGGCAGCAGTTGCTGCAATGTGCCCGACTCGCTCGGATCCGAGTGCCGCGTCGCTTCAATCCACGGGGCCAGTTGATGCAGATCCTCCGAGCAGAAACGGATCTGCCGCGAAAGGGCGTCGGTCCACCACTTCAATTCGCCGTGTCGATCGGATCCGATCGCGGGCTTGAGTTCGTCGGCTTTAGTCGCGGCCTGCCGCAAGAGCGCTTCAGCATCGGCCAATGCGAGCGGCGGTGATTGCAGGCGAGTCCGCAACTGCTCTGCCAATGCGATGAAATCCTCCTTGTCCTTCTCGGCCGTCGAGCGAGCGGCTTCCAATATCGCGTCGATCGTCGAAGTCAGTCCGGCGAAAACGATCGGTAGAAAGATCTTTTGCTCGGCCAGCTCATCCAAACCGGCGGCAAAGGTGAGCAGATGGCCGGCAAGGTTTCCGCTGTCGACGGTGGAAACGTACAGGGGATGAAGGGGTTCCAGGCTCCGCGTGTCGTACCAGTTGAAGAAGTGTCCGCGATGCCGCTGAAGCTTGTCCAGCGTGCCGAGTGTTTGCGTCGTTCTCTCGATCAAGTCTGCGACGGAGATGTATCCAAAATCGTTCGCGGCCAGGTTAGTCAGGAGCATAATGCCTATGTTTGTTGGCGAGGTACGGTGAGCGACGCCGACCGGTGGGATTTCCTGAAAATTGTCCGGCGGCAGGAAGTTGTCGGCCGGGCCGACGAACATCTCAAAAAATCGCCACGTTCGCCGCGAAATGATACCGAGGAAGACGAAATCCTGATCCGTCAGCCGAGGTGCGGGAATTTCGACCGTCCGGCTCAACCAGAACGCGATTGCGGGCGCCGCGAACCACAATCCGATGACCGGCGCGGCGATAGAGAGTGCGGTGGGGTGGAAAATGCAGACGGTCCACGCGGACAATGCCGCGACGAGTGGCGACATCCACATCGTCACATAGAATCCGAACACGCTGGCGGTCGCCGTGCGCTGTGCATCGCGGGCTGTTCGCCATTCCAGCAACCGCTCGCCGGTGACAAGCAATCGCGTGGCCGTGCGGCCTATCGCCTCGAGACTCATGAACGCTTCGTATGGCAGGCAGGCTAGCGTAAATCCCTGTTGCAGGATCTGACGCGTGATGGATTGCGTTACCAGTCGTATGTGATGAGTGAGCGGGAGTTCGCCCGGCCGGCGCGTGAGCTCCGTCGCGCCGCTAAAAACCGCCGGCAGCAAGAAAAAGCCAAGAACCACGAGCGTGAAAAGCAGCGCGCTGCCCGGCAGAAACCAGCCCAGGATCAGCAGCGTTAGCAGTGTGCCAGGCATGAGGCTGCGGCGGATATTGTCCAGGATCTTCCATCGAGAAAGTCCCGAAATCGGATTCTGTACCAGTTGGGAATCGTGCCCCGGCACCATCGGAAGCAGCCAGCGGGCGATTTGCCAATCCCCGCGAATCCATCGGTGCCGCCGGCTTGCCTCAGCGGTGTACGACGGTGGATAGTCCTCGAACAACAGTACGTCGCTGGCCAAGCCCGAGCGTGCATAGCAGCCCTCGAGCAGGTCATGGCTGAGAATGCGGTTCTCCGGCAAGCGCTGGCCGATCACACGTTGAAACACGTTCAGATCGTAAATCCCCTTGCCGATGAACGAGCCTTCGCCGAAGAGGTCCTGGTAAACGTCGGACACGGCCTGCGTGTACGGGTCGATGCCCGACTCCTCGGCGAAGAGCCGCGCGAATCGCGACCGGCTCGCGCTCGGCATGCTAATGCCGACACGCGGCTGGAGTATGCAGTATCCTTCGGTCACCCGGCCGAGTGCTTCGTCGAAGCGGGGGCGATTTAGCGGATGCGCCATCGTGCCGACGAGCTGTCGGGCGGAATCGCGGGGGAGTTGCGTGTCGCTATCGAGCGTAATCACGTAACGGATTCCCTGTAGTGCATCCATCGGGCCGACGATCGTCTCGAATCGATCGGTCGCGCCGCTCAATGTCTCGTTGAAATCTTCGAGCTTGCCGCGCTTTCGTTCCCAGCCCATCCACGTTTGCTCCTTGGCGTTCCATCGCCTCGCGCGGTGGAACAGGAAGAAGTGGCCGCACTCCTTGATGTGACCTGAGTCTCCGGTCGCGGTTCGCACCTCACCGATAGATTTCTTTCGTTCGCCGCCGTATTTGGTGTTGAGGGCCGCCACTCCGTCGCTTGCGCGTTTGAGTAGAACGTCGTCACCGGGCATCGACTCCGCTGCGGCATCTGGGAAGTCGGTGAGGAGCGAGAAGGAGAGGTTCTCGTCCCGGTTGGCGAGAAACCGCACTTCCATTGCTTCCAGGCAGTCATCGAGTTCTTTGCTATCGGCGATGATCGTCGGCACGGCGACGATCGTTCGGCATTCCGGCGGAATGCCCTTTGAAAAGTTCATCCGCGGCAGAATTCGGGGGTGAACCAACCACATCGTCACCCAATTCATCATCGCCACCGCGAGCTGGCTCGTGGAAATGACCAGCAGTACTCCCCAACCGATGACGCCACAACGGCCGAGCCCATAATGTGCAGCGACAACCGCGAGGATGCCCGTAAATGTCGCCGTGATAAGAATGATTGAAGCAAGATAGATCGGCAAGGCGAATCGCCGGCCGAAGAGACGGAGCGACCGCCTGAGCCTGAAATGCGGGAGCGCCCACTCTTCCAATGCCTCGCGGCCGGGGCCGACGAGGAAGTAGCCGACGTGCGTCGTGCGACTCATGTTCAACTCATGATCAATCCCGACGCCGACGTCGCCGACGACATGATTGAGCGCCAACCGCACCGCATGGCGGGCCACTTCGTGTTCAGAACGTGTACTTAGCCGGGCGATCTCTTCGACGGCATGGCGGTAACGGTCACGCGTGGCGAAATCCATGGACCGATAGACGCCAGCTGGATCGGTGCGGAGGATGTCCTCCACGCCGCTCATTGTTTCTATAAAGTAACGCCATTCCATGGCACCTAAGAACCGGAGGCTTCCAATGCTGTTTCCGATCGACACCTGATCGGCGGCCTGGGCCTGGCTGGTCAATTGGAATATGGACTCGATCGACTGCCCCTGTTCGGCCACGCGGTGTTCCAGCCAGGTGATGGGGAAAGACAGGATCGATCCTTGCCCTTCCACGCGCGAGACGAATTCGGTGATGAACGCGACGGAGAGAGGCGGATTCTCCTTCACCATCTCCGCTAGCACTAGAACGACTTCAGCCGGCGCCTTGGCCGCCACCGCCAGCATGCGGTCAATCCAGTGGACCGCGCACTCACGGTCTCGCCGGTCTGCGACAATTCGCGCCACCACGCGGCGCAAATTCTCGATCAGTGCGAGCCGCAGCATGATCGGGATCGCCCACAACTCACCCAAGCGAAGCGGCGTTACCGTCTGATAAGCGCCCACGAATGCATTGAGACTGTCCGCATCGATTCGGCCGTCGGCGTGGGAGATCAGTTCCAAGGCGATGGCGTAAGCGCGGGGTTCGCCGGTGGACGGGCCTTTGATTAGCCGCGGTAACTGAAGGCTGTAACTGCGAGGCAGGTCGCGTCGGGCGGTGCGGATTTGGTCATCGATAAGGTAGTAGTTGTCGAGAAACCACTCCGCCGCTGGCGTAAGTGGTCGGCCGCGCCGCGCGGCGTCGGTCGTGATCTCATACCCTTCGCACAGAAGCTTTTCATTCTCTGAAAGACGAGGCAGTAAACGATCCGCGCCAAGACCGCTCCGACCGGCCGCGACTTCCTGATCGCCGGCAAGGATCCTCGCGTGCCGATCTAATTGATCGACACTGAACAATTCATCGCGGAGCGGCGGCTCTTCCGGGTGAAACGACGAGCTCCGATTGCAGTTCCAAGAAAGACGCGGCCTAATTCGTTTCAGTCGCCGTTCGAGGTTAGGGAGGTCAAACAGCACTTGGAAACTCCCGCTTAGCACAGACGGAGGGCTTCGCTATTTCTTAGCGAAAGTGACTCGCTTGCCGATTGCGATGCAATTGCTCGCGAAGACAAACGAAAGCCGGCGCATTGAAACACCAATGGCGTTCCAATGCCGTCGGCTTACTCGTTAACGGGTCGCCCTTAGCAATTGCCGGACTACCCCTTATTTAGTCTTCCGAGTGTTTGTTCCTCATAGGTACATGCCGGATTGTAGGCGTTGCAATCCGGCGATATCCCTCATCGCGATAGAAATTCTGACTTATTCGCTATATTGATACGAATGAAATCGCCGGGTGAGATTGTGCGACGACGAACAAACTTTCTCGCGTTCGGCGTTCACAGTAATATTGGCGGAGGCGACTACACGTTACTATAAGTGGTGATTTCCAAGCGATGTAAAAACAAATTGGAATAAGGGATTGCTCGATAGAACATTCATATAGCTGACCTTCCCCCACGAATCATACCAATCTCTGTAAGAGCTTTTCCACGCTTGAGCCCTTATATATAGGTCTGGTCAGATTGGTCAGTCTTTATCTGGGTACATCTTCTTCGCGCAGAGACCCCTCCCCCTTGAACCTAAACCAAAAGTAAGGGGAGGGGATAAAGCAGGGAGCCCCTATCCTTAGGAAACCTGACCAACCTGCCCACGACTCAGAAGTCACCTCCTGAAAAACCACCTCGCCATGCGTCACAGTACATGATGCGTTAGCCGTCGTTCACCCGGTACCGCTTCTCCACTAAAGACAACTCGCGCTTCCACTCGGTCCCGTTTCACGGATCGGTTGAATCCGCACCCAAGCCGGTGACCCCGCTCTCACCTTTTTTTCTCGCCTCCGCAACGCGCGGGGGCGGTTGTGTTTCACGACACGACCGTCCCCGCACAAGGGGACGGTCCCTACCCCAAGGGAGTTCCCCATGAGTGTCATCCCCCATCCCACCGGCAGCTGGCAGGCCGGGTTTCTGAGCGTGCTGCCCAAGGTCGAAACGCACGCCCGCATCCAGTTCCGGCGCCTGCCTCTGGAACAGCGTGAAGACGCGATCCAGGAAGCGATCGCTTCGGCCTGCGTGTCCTATCAGCGCCTCGCGGTCCGGGGCTGTCTGCACGCCGCCCGTCCCAGCTCGCTGGCGAACTACGCGGTCAAACACGTTCGGAACCTACGGCACGTCGGCGGACACCAGGACGGCGCCCGTGATGCGATGTCCCCCGTGGCCCAGGCCCGCAGAAGGTTTCGGACCAGCAGTTACGACCTGTTCGACCGGGAAGCCGGCGAGTGGCGGAAGATGGCTCTGGAAGGCCAGCGAACGAGTATCCCTGACCTGGCCGCCTTTCGCATCGACTTTGCCCGGTGGCTTCGCACTCTGACCCCGCGTGATCGAAAGATCATCGGGGCGATGGTCAGTGGCGAAGGTACGACCAAGATCGCCGGGCGGTTTGGCGTTAGCCCCGCTCGGGTGTCGCAGCTCCGTCGCCAGTACGAAGACCGTTGGCGGGGCTTTCAAGGCGAGACCGTTGCTCAGGCGTCGTGACGGCAGGCGGACTTGCCGCCAGATCACACCCTTAAGTTTAGTCTGCCGTCCTCCGCAGCAACAGCGGTCAGCGACTGTGGGCGGGCCGACAATGATTTCGCACCGGCTGCCTTCGGTCTCACAGCAGAAGCGCTGGCGGCGCGGGTCGACACGGCGGGAAACAAGGAGACCCCGAACGGCTACCCGTCGGGGCCTCAATGAATTCAACTCGTTGCAGAAGGTGCGTTTACGGAAGCAGGACGGTATCGATGACGTGAATTACGCCATTGGAAGTCACTACGTCGGCCTGCGTCACCGTCGCGCTGCCGATCATCACCTTGCCATCCTTGACCGATGCGGTGACTTCCTTACCGTTGACCGTCTTGTAGGACGCACCATCCTTGACATCGGCCGCCATTACCTTGCCGGCGGCGACATGATAGGTCAGGATCGCTGCGAGCTTTGCCTTGTTCTCGGGCTTAAGCAGATCCTCGACTGTTCCCTTGGGGAGCTTGGCGAAGGCATCATCTGTGGGGGCGAACACAGTGAAGGGGCCAGCGCCCTTGAGCGTATCGACGAGGTCGGCTGCTTTGAGAGCGGCGGCAAGCGTCTTGAACTGTCCGGCCGCGACAGCGGTATCAACGATGTCCTTTGCCTTGGCTCCTTCCGCAAGGGCCGCCCGAGGGGTGCCCAGGTACGCCAAGGCGGCGACAACCAGTAGACACAACATTCCAAGCAGGAACGGACGACTGTGGCGAATCATAAGGTCTCCTTCCGATGGTAGATCGGATTTAGATTACTCCGCCCACCTCACGGGTCGCACGACCCGATTTGCAGAGGAGCCGGAAGTAAGTTCAGCATTATAGGCACCCATCAAAGCAGCCGAGAGATTCGCGTTTCCGAATTCGCTCGCCACGGGAAGAGCGGGCTCATCCCACCGCCGGGAAACAAGCCCAACTCAGCGGCTCCAAGATCCAACCTTATTTTCCGGCAAGTGATTCATAGGCCGCATCAAGAGCCCGCCTGAGTATCCAAGCCTGAGCCGTGGCTCAGCGTCGAGCAGTGCCAGCGGTTTATCCGCGCGTGCGGTCCTGATCATGCGGCTGCCGGCAGAATCGGGCTCGCGGGAAGGGAACCAATGGAATAGCGTCGTCGGGAACTGCCGAGGCAAGGCGTCTGGAGAAACCGAACGAGTGAAAATTTTCATCGCAATGAAAGATGGCTCGAAACCTCTCGGAATCGAGCCACCTTCACGCGGAGGTACAGATCTTATTGCTGCTGGCCGCCGTCTTTATTCACACGGTTCCAACTGTCGCGTGCTGCTTCCTTGGCCTGTTGCCAAGTGAGATGAGACCGGCCGCGGGCCCGTTCCCAGTTTTGACCGATCTGAGGTTCAACCTCGTCGAAGTTCTTGCCGGCGTATTGCTGACGCGCTTCCCAGCCCTGTTGGTAAGCCGGGCCGTATTCATCATACGGCGCGTTGCTCTGCACGTAGGGGCGTCGGGTGTAGTTTTGACGCCAGTATTCGTGCTCGACTGACGGATTGACTGCCTCACCGGCGGCTTTGCCGGCGAGTCCGCCGACGACCGCACCCACGACCGCGCCCACTGCGGTGCCAACAGGGCCTGCCGCGGTTCCCATGGCGGCTCCAACTGCAGCGGCCGCTCCGATCCCAGCCGCTCCACCGGCCGCGGCGCCAATGCCAGTGCCAACCGGATGGGCACCCGGCGCCTTGGTGATCGGATCGGGATTTGCAGCGGGATCGTTCGTCCTGCGATCTGCGTCTTTCATAACGTCTCCTCGTGAAAGAAACCCCCTAATTCAAAGGACGCAGATTAGTCTGGGCAGGATAGGCCGGATATCGGGAATCTATCGGTGGAGAGCATAGGGGATTTTGGGTAGCTTGGCGTCGGCTGCACGACGACATATTCAATCTGCGTTACGGCTTTTCGGCCGCCCTCGCCTTCAGCGCTTCCATGGCCGCGATGCCTTTAGGTGGCTCGATTCTTTAACGTGAACTCGCCGAGCAAATGCTGCTGCGCCGGGGTGGTGTGGGCGACGTCGTACACCTGCTGGCAACGGCGTTGCTGTTCTTGGTCCTGGTGAGGACATATTGTTAGTAAGGCAAGGCGGCGGCGAGTTTTTGGGAAACGAATAAAGCGTCCATACCCGGATCATAGGTCGGAACCCATAAGCCATCATGCAAACTGCGATAGGTCGAAACCACATGCTAATTTCGCGACGCCAGTTGCTTCTGTCGGGGGCGGGGCTCGTTATCTGACGGCGGTTTTGCTTGCCAAGGGTAATGATCCTTGCTGACCGGCGCCCATCGCACATGCCCGGCATTACGCCAGGCGTCGATGACGATCCCGCTCTCGAACGGCTGACCGACGGCTGTCACCACGACGCAGTTGTGCTCGTCGAAGACCTTCCCCTTCCACGCGATCCCGCGATGGAACTCCAGCGTGTGAATCGGCTGCTGGCAAAACTCTGCGAGCAAGTTTTCGGCGTACTGATAGCACAGCCCACCCGGCCGCAACCCGAGATTCACCAGCACGTTGTGCAATTCCACCCACTGCACCTGTCCGAACGCATCGGCCAATTGCTCGGAGTAGTAGACGGAGATCCTCGCCGCCCGTGTAGCGTCTTCAGGCGAAACGGTCGCGCTTAATCCGGCGAATTCACCTGCGAGTGCCTCAACGCGCACTTGGTCGGGCGCACGATCGAGCTGCGCACCCTTCGCGTCGCCGCCGATTGTCGCGACGCTGTTGGTCTGCACGTACGTGCAGCCGGCCAAGGCGCAGCCGAGCAGGATCACCCATCTGGATTGGAAAACACCGCACATGGCGTAAACTGCAAAAGAACCCATCGCGCAACGTACAGAAGCCGCGCGATGGGTTCATGGTTCTTTCCACTCGAAAGGATCGTTAGCGGACCAATTCAAAGTCGGTGGGGTGAACGTAGCGAACCGTGCCATCGTCCAGCCGAGCCTGCTGCCAGGTCATCGAGCGGTCCGGCGTACGGTCAAACATCGCACGCGACCCGCGATTGACCGTACCGGAGTTAGCGTCGGCGGCGGTGCTGGACCGCCAAGCCGTATCCTGCGTGGCGCGGTATTCGTACGTATAGTTCATGGGACGATTGGTTGTTTCGACATGTCGGTTTTCCGACATTTGGCAACCGGTGACCGCGAACATTCCGCCCGTCAACGCCGCTAAAAGCATCCACTGTTTCATGATGTTACCCTCAAAAAGAAGTGCGACTCGTCAAGACGACTTCGCCTGAACGGTGCGTGAGCCAGCCTAGCAGGGTGTCAATCTCTTGCTGTCGGTATTCAAACTCGTCATGGTGAAGGGAGTTCCGTAGGGCGCATAGGTGTTGCTCCTATGGACAAAAAGCGGGGCATCCAAACCTGATTAAGCCGGGATTTCCCATATGAACCGTTGCCGACGAACGTCGTCGGCAACTTTGTGCAGGCTACCGAGGTCTGGAGCGTGGAACAATACTGTTCGTGGTCTGCAGCCACTGCAATGGCGATGATTGGGACGGCCTTTGTCTTCATTTTGGCACTTCCGGCAGCTTTTCAACGCCCCGCGAACAGACTGCCACCGTCGCGCTAAGCATTCGCAAGCAAAGGCGGGATAGGGGATTTTCAGCGAGGTCAGGTATTCCCTACCGAGTGAGCGATGCGACTGCACCCGCGGGTACTCGGTTCGAGGGTCCGCTAAACTCCCTGACTGCATGATCGCTCACCAGATTTTTTGGCTTCTCATTCTTGCGATTCCCATCGCATGCGTCGTGAGAACGGTCATCCTTGAAGAAATCTTTCGTGAACCGCGCGAATTCTGCATCAAGAACAGTCAAACGAGCGGAACGATCCTTCAACGGAAATTCTTCTACGTTTTCACCTGCGAATACTGCTTTAGCCACTGGGTCACTATCGGCTTCCTGATTATGACGCGTTTCAAACTGCTCATCCTCGACGATTGGCGAGGTTATGTCATCGCGTTGTTCGCCTTGGTCTTTGTGGCCAACGTCTATCTAAATTTGTACGCGAGGCTGCGCCTGGATATTCAGCAAGTAAAGGCCGAGACGGAGGAAAAGGAACAGAAGTCACAATCCACGGACGCCTGATACGGCAACAATCGGTGCGGCGCTGTTTTTGCGTGTTCACAGCTGCGAGCGAAGCAATGCGGCCATGCGTTCCTTGAGCCTTTCAGATAGGGGACGTTCTTCCCATTCCTTGAGGGTAACGCGACGGGACAGCGCTTTATCCTGCTCGAATATGGCGGATTGCTCGGAGGCGAATGCCGCATCGTAAATATTGAGATTGGCTTCGTCGTTAAGCCTAAATGAGCGGCTATCAAAATTCGTGGACCCAACGCTTGTCATCATGCCATCTACAATCATGACCTTGCAGTGAAACATGGTGGGGCGATATTCATAAATCTCGGCTCCGGCTTCCAGAAGCGGACCCCAGCGAGAACGGCCCGCACGACGGGTCATGGCTGTATCGACGTATTTGCCGGGAACAATGATCTCCACTTTCACGCCACGCTTGCAGGCCTGCACCAGCGTCGCCACCGACAGATCGTCCGGCACAAAATAGGCGCTGGCGATCTTCATGCTGTCTGAAGCCGAGGCGATTGTCATCAGGTACATCAACCGCGCGCTCTCGCTTCCCTCCGCGGGTGAACTCATGAACACCTGCGCGACGCTAGTTCCTTCGGGCGTCAACTTCGGGAAATACTCTTCTGCGTGCAGAACCCGACTCTTCGCCTTGAGCCAGTTGTCCATAAAGGCGGCCTGACACTGTGCCACGACCGGTCCCTCCAATTGGAAGTGCGAATCTCGCCAGTGCTCAGGATCTTGGGCATCACCCGTCCATAGATCCGCGATCCCGGCCCCACCGGTAAATCCAACAGAGCCGTCCACGATGAGCAATTTTCGATGGGTTCGATTGTTTGCGCGTCGAAGGTTGTACCAGCGTAAGGGGTGGTAACGTTCGACTTCAATCCCTGCGTCCTTCATCGATTGCACGGAATTCGGGTCCATCTTCTTCGTACCGAGCCAGTCGAGCAGGACGTGAACTTTCACCCCTGAACGGGAACGATCGATGAGCGCGTCGGCAAACTCCTGCCCAATCTTGCCCTGCCAGTAAATGAATGTTTCAAACGTAATGGTGTGACGGGCCGCGCGGATCGCCCCGAGCATGGCAGGGAAAAACTGGTCACCATTGCAGTATGCTGTAATTTTGTTCCGTTCAAGGGCTGCAGGTCCAAGGAGATTTCCCATCGAGCGGAGGAATTGCTCATCTTTCACAGAATACAAGTGCTCGATTTCGTAGTCGATCTTTTTCTCACGGGAGGTCAGGACGCGGACAACCACTGCAAATGAATATGAAATGCACGCGGTCACTGCGACGGCTAACCAAGTGGACATACATGGCAATTCTAGTCATCGTTAGGTCGAGAGCGCAATTACCATCCTAAATCGTCGGAGAATCCTTGATCGAACGTCTACCGCCCATGTGTCTATCCGGACGGCAACTGTAACTGTCAGCGGCACGATTGATACAGTAACGGCAGTCCTCGTCTTGCCTTTAATGACCGGAGTGGCGACGGGATGCCGCACCGCGCGGCGAACATGAACCGCTCCGTATCACGTTGGCGAGTATCGGCGACTGATGGTGACGGAGGCCTCAGGTCGAGTGGAGTGCAGTATCTCTCGGGGCTGTTCTGAGCGCCTTGGGCGCCGGGAGCTTCACTCTGTTAGCAACAAGTTGACAAAAAAGGGTGGCCCAAAAAATTTTGTCGAAATTGAGCCACCCGCGCCGAGACATCTTCTACTGTTGCTGGTTCCCTGATTTACCCACACGGTTCCAGCTATCTCGTGCCGCTTCCTTGGCCTGTTGCCACGTCAGTTCTGATTTCCCGCGAGCGCGATCCGAATTCTGACCGATCTGGCCCTCGACCTCATCAAAGTTCTTACCAGCATACTGCTGCTGTGCCTCCCAACCCTGCTGATAAGCTGGTAAGTAGCGGAGTAGACTCTTCAAGTTGGGCACCGAGCGGCCTGACGGCTTGCGATCAGGGCCCGAAGATCATACGCATTCCATAGCGAGCACCGACAGGTCATCCTTTGCGGCCTCGCCGTTCTGCCATGTTCGAACCTCAGCTTGAAGGGTCGCGACGCTGTCGGCGAGAACCTGGTCCAGGCCCCGTTCGAGAGCCGAAATCAGGCGTTCATTCCCGAAGAGGTCACGCAGGGGGTTCATTGCTTCCGTCACGCCATCGGAATAAAGATAAACTCGATCGCCCGGATCGAGGCGGACAGACTGTTGTTCGTACTGCTCGCCAAAACCGATTGGCAGGCCCGTGCCATGTAGGATGCAGGGCTTCTTGCTATGGGCGATCTGGATAGCGCCGGGATGGCCGGCCGAGACATAGGTGAGCATCTGGTTTCGCGTGTTGTAAATGGCGTAGAACAGCGTCATGAACTGTCCGGTTTCCGAATTCGTTTCAAATCGCTTGTTGAGCGTATCGGCGACTTGTGCCGGCGGAACTGGGACCATCGCCCCATCTCGCACGTGCATGACGATGGAGTTTCCAAATCCTATTTCCGAAAGCAGTCGCGTAGCGGCTACGGCAAGGAGAGAGGCGGCCACGCCATGGCCACTCACGTCCAGAACGTAGAACGCCACATGATCGACGTCGAGCTGCAAGATATTAAGCGAGTCGCCGGCTAGTTCCTGGCAGGGTTCATAAACCCATGCGAACGAAGAGCCTTCGATCTTGGGGGAACGAGCCGGCAGAAATGTTTTCTGAACCTTAGCGGCGGTCTCCAAGTCGTATGTAGCGCGCCGGGCATGGAGTTCAAGCTTGGCGTTCGCTGTTTCTAGGTCGACGTTGCGAGCGCTCAGGCGGCGCTCAAGATCCACTGCAAGGTTGACCGCTTTTTTCAGCAGCAACTGCGTCCGCACACGGGCCAGCACGACAGCAAACTCAAGCGGCTTGGTGACGTAGTCATTCGCGCCGTTGTCGAGCGCCCTGACGACGTCTTCGCTTTTGTCCTGTGCAGTGGCCATGATGATCGGTAAGTCCGTGTGAGAACGGTGCTGGCGGACCCGCTCCAAGACTTCAAGTCCGCTCATGCCCGGCATCATCACATCGAGCAGGACCAAGTCGAACACCTCGCGTTCGATCATCTCCAGCGCGGCGGGTCCATCGGCGACGGCCACCACCAAATAGCCGTGGCGGGCGAGACGGCGCCGAAGTGATTCACGGTTCGATTCATCATCGTCGACAACAAGAATATGGGCGGGGTCTTCCTTGGGATCGCTCTCTGGGGGTAAGGGGATGTTGTCGGGGGAATGAGCCATCTGTAGGTCGCTTGAATCTTGAGGGTCAGATTACTTTCTTAGAAAGGATGGCCTCGATCTGGGCAATGAGTTTTGCAAATTCGATCGGCTTTGTATGGTAATCGCAGCAACCGGCCTCAAGGGCTCGATCACGATCCCCGGACATGGCGTGGGCAGTTAACGCGATGACGGGGATCGCTGCGAGCTTGGGAGTCGCCTTAATCTGGCGCGTCGCCTCCCAGCCGTCCACCTCGGGCATGTTCATATCCATGAGGACTAGATCTGGAATCTCCGCGTTGGCCACTTGTACGCCGACGCGACCATCTTCGGCAGTTAAAACGGTAAAGCCGCGGCGCTCAAGACGTCGTGAAAGGGAGTCCCGGTTTTCTTCGTTGTCTTCAACCACGAGAATCTTCGGCATGAATCATTCCCTCTCGCTAACAACTGGTTTTGCGACGACGAGGACATCCCCGTCCGCTTTTGCCGATGATGGCGTTTCAGGATCCGCTTTCTTTTTCGCACATAGCGCGACGATGCTTTTCACTTCGTTGAGCAGCGCTTCCCGACTGTACGCGCCCTTCTGCATAATCCGCTGCACATTGCCGGTAAGTTGGGCCCGTTCATCGGGCGTTAGATCTTTGGACGTGAGCACGACGACCGGGGTCGCTGCCGAGGCCGCATCCTTTCGCAGCGCGGCAAGGAACGCGAAGCCGTCCATCTCCGGCATCATCATGTCAAGCATAATAAGGCTCGGCTTTTGAGTAGCGACCCGCTCGAGTGCAACGCGTCCGTTTTCGGCCTCAACGACCGACCAGCCCTGTCGGATGAGCGTTCGGCGAAGGACTTGACGGGTAGCACTATCGTCATCCACCACAAGCACGATGCGGCCGGGATCTTTGGGTCGGTACTTGTCGATCACGTCCGCCAGCCGATCGCGGTCGATCGGCTTTGTGAGGTATTCCGACGCGCCAAGGACGTAGCCCATCTCTTTGTTGGTTACGATCGTGAGCATGACGACGGGAATCTGCATGAGGATCGGGTCGGCCTTCAACGCCGTGAGGACGGCCCATCCGTCCATCTTGGGCATCATGACGTCGAGAAAAATCAGGTCCGGGTGCAGTTCTTTAGCCTTACGGAGCCCCTCTTCGCCATCGGCGGCGGTCATGATGCGAATGCCTTCGGAACTCAGGGACCGCGACATCAGATCGCGGACGGCCGGCTCGTCGTCGATCACCAGGACGGTGGTGACGCTCAGCGCCGTCTGACCGGTCGTCACCGGCACGTCCGGATCAACCGAAGCGGGGTTGAACAGATTTCCCGGCAAGGTGACAGTGAACGTCGATCCCTGGCCCGGCTGGCTCTCAACGACCACATCGCCGCCCATCATTTGGCAGAAGCTTTTGCTGATCACCAGGCCGAGCCCGGTGCCACCGAACTTGCGGGTGGTCGACGCATCGGCCTGCGTAAACGGCTGGAAGAGCTTTTGCAGTTGCTCAGCCGACATGCCAATGCCGGTATCGGAAACTTTGAAAGTGATCCGTCCCCCTTCGCCAGCGCCGCGACTCACGTCGATCGTGATCGTGCCGTTCTCGGCAAACTTCGCTGCGTTGGCTAGCAGATTAAAGAGAATCTGCCGGACTTTAGTGAGGTCGGCGTGCATCGTACCGATGTCTGAGGGAAATCGGAGAACGAGCTTGTTGGATTTCTTGTGGACCAGAGGTTCGACCGTGGTGGCCACGTCCTTCACCATGGATGCGATGTCAAACGTTTCCAGGTAAAGGTCCATCTTGCCAGCCTCTATTTTTGAGAGGTCGAGAACGCCGTTGACTAACGCCAGCAGATGTTTTCCGCCGGCACGGATTCTTTCCAAGTCCGGAACAAAGCTATCGACCCCGCGATCGACCGCTTCCTCCTGAAGCAGTTCGCTATACATGATGACCGCATTGAGCGGCGTGCGTAATTCATGGCTCATGTTGGCGAGGAACTCGCTCTTGGCGACATTGGCAGCTTCGGCGTCGGTCTTGGCGGTTTCGGCTTCAGCTTTGGAGCGGAGCAGCTCGGCTTCCACGGCGCGTCGGGCGGTAATGTCCGAGAACGCGACGACAACTCCTTCGACGTGGCCGTCATGACGAATTGGATTAGCCGTGTATTCCACCTGAAATGACGTACGGTCGGGCCGCCAGAACACCTCCTCGTCGATTCGCACACCTTTCCCTGAACGGGCGGCTTTGTAGATCGGGGACGCTTCTGCCGGATACGGCTTGCCGTCGGCGTACGAGTGGTGTGAGAGTTCGTGGATCGACTGGCCGACGGCTTTTTCTTTTTCCAGACCAAGCATCCGCGCACCGGCAGCGTTCAGGAAAGTACATCTGCCCTGCAAATCCATTCCGTAGATTCCGTCCCCGGTCGATTCAATCAGCAATTGATTGTAATTTGCCAGCCGATTCTGCTCCTTGGCGGCGGCCTCCCGTAACCTTTCATCCCGCCTGATCAGCAAGTAAGAAAGCACCACCATCGTGACTGCAGCGGCGGTGGCGAATCCAAACGTGGTCAATACTTTGTAATAGCTGTTCTTCGCGGCGATGGCTCGGTCCTTTAGTAGGCGGTTCTCATCGGCGTCCATATCTCTCACGGTCCTGCGAATCTGATCCATTGCGGCTTTGCCCTCAGTAAGCATTTCTGAGAGTCGGGAGAGATCAGCGTTCGGCGTTTTCCGCAATGCGATCGCCTGATCGAGCACACTGAACTCCTGCGCAACCGCCGTGCGCAGGCTGGCAAGCCGTTCTTGTTGATCGCTGTTGTCAACAATCAGATCCGCAAGCTGCTTCAGGTGCTCAGCGGTGTCGGCGCGGGCGGCTTCGTATGGAACCAGAAAGTGCAGCTCGCTGATCAGTAGATAGCCTCGCTGCGCCGCGACGGCATCCGACGCGCTCCCTTGCACATTGCGAATCGTGGTGCGCACGATCTGCGTGTGTTCAACCCAGCCCTGGCTCTCGACAAGCTGTTTGGTATTGAGGTAGGAAATCCATACATTTGCGAGGAGCACTGCCAATGCAAGAATCACGCCCAGCCTTGCGAGCGCGCTGACCGGTTTTTTCATAAGTATCTCATGTTCTTGGCTTGGAAATCAGAAGTGCCACGCCAAATAGTAGCTAGATACATCATGTTTATCTTGAGAATGCCAACAGCGAAGATCAAAATTCTGCGATTAATGCTTCGCATCCCATGCATTTCGCCAACGTTTCGATCATCCATTAACAGCGGCTAGTGCTTTCTCCTATGGCAACCGCCGGGTTCCTGGATTCCTTCGCGGTATGCGGGAAGAGGCTGGCCGTGGCGGCCGTTGTCCTCGCCGTCGTGGCGAATTGGTCAACCATCCGGCAACTGGTTCGGGCCAACGGGAAGCTGCTCGAAGAAAGCGATCCGTCCGAAATCAGCAGGATCAAGGCCATCTGGAAGTCGGAAC
>JANMES010000123.1:0-34192 GCA_031377185.1 Phycisphaerae bacterium | reverse complement strand
GGGAGAAATCCTGCAAGTGCTGAGCCTGATGATGTTCGAGAAAACGGCCGTAAATCAGGTGTTTTCGAAAGAACCGAGGATGAAAACCGCGACGCAAGATCATAACTCGTTATGGCTATTCGATTAACAACCGGACAGTAGAGGTTTCGGATATTTAATCCGCGCGATGACCGGCCCGGATTTGCAGCAGTTGTGGCTTCTTCGGATCCTTCTGCTCAACCGCGCGCTGCCAGTGGATCTTGAATCGGCGGTGGGTGAGTTCTGCGACGAACTGCTCGGCGGTCAGCAGTCGGCGGTAGGGGGCGAACCAAAGGTCGTCTGACTGGAAGGGGCTTTCATGGTCGGCCGGGTTGTCCACCTTGATCGACAGTACGCCTTGCGGGTCGATGCGGTAGTTCGGGCCGACGATCAGGGCAGGGTGCGAAATCATCGTCTCGATGAAGAGCAGCCCGTCGGGCTTGAGCAGTCGGGCGATGGCCGTGAAGGCGGCGTGGCGGTGCTCGTCGAGCACGAAGTAGTGAAGGCAATGGCCGTCGATGATCAGGTCGTATCGGTCGGGCGGGTCGGGCATTTGGCAGATGTCGGCAGAGTCAAACCGCACGGGGAGATTACGGTCGGCGGTGTGCTTGCGGGCCATCTCCAGCGCAGTCGGAGAGACGTCGATCCCGCGGACGGCCAACCCCTTGGCAGCCAGGAAGCAGCTGATCGGCCCGCTGCCGCAGCCGACCTCCAGTGCGGTCAAGTCGGCCAGCGGGCGAGTGAGCGTCGCGAGCGATTCTTCGAGGAACGGGCGCATGAGGAAGCGATCGAAGCTGGCGTTGGGATCCGACTGCTCATCCCACGACGTTTTGCCGGCGGCGCGCATCTTCTGGAATGTCCGGTCGTCGGCTTGGTAACTGCGGGGCATGACGCGATGGAAGCGATTGCTGACTTGGAACGCAGCAACTTTCTGGTGCGTGGTGGGCAGGAAAGCCGGTGGAACTTTCCAATCCGGCGGTCGTCTAACCCGGAGATGGCATTTTCGTTCCGAGCGTGGCGGTTGTTTAGCCGCCCTGCTTGCGGGGCGTACCCGCCGCACAAGTGCGGCGGCACACCTCGGCAATACAACTGAACTGAAAATGCTCAAAGGAGATTCATTCCATGCAGCGATCCACGCTCTCTACCGTGATTCGATTCGCAGCAGGCGGGTTTGCGTTGGCGGCGTCGGTGATGTTGTCGCCGGTGTTGCAGGCGGACGGGGACGCCAAAACCGTCGGGCCGCTGACGCATGTCGCCACGCCCAGCTTTGAGGCGACGGTTCGCCTTGATGAGAAAACCCGCCAGCCGATGCTGGAGGTGGTGAATCTGACGGACCAGCCGACCCAGGCGGATTGGAAACTCCGCGTGATGTCGGCCGGCGAAGCCAAACTAGGGCTTCGCGTATTGCCCCAGCCGAAGGAAACCTACTCTCACTCGGGCAGCGCCGAACTGTCGGCCAAGCAGACGGTTGTCGTGCCTTTGGACGTCCCGCCTGTGAATGGGAAGGAATCGAGAACGGTTTTTGTCGATGTCGGCGGAGCGTCGCTGGTGGTGAACGGTGGGGTGCCGATGGTTTTCAACCTTGCCAAGTGAGGGGCGCGATGATCGCAGGCTGGCTACCACGATTGGCGGGGCTGTCGATCGGCGTGTTGGCGGCAGTGATCGCGGGGGCGACGTTTCGGTCGTCGGCGGTTAAGCCGGTGACGGTCGGGCCGGCGGTGTTGTCTGAATGCGACGGCGCGATCGGCTGGGTCGCGATCCATTACGTGGGTGGGATGGATTTCGCCACGCCGACGTATCGCGCGTTCCTCTCGGCTCTACCGTTGGAAGTGAAGGTGACCCTGGTGTGTCCGAGGCCTGCGGATCGGGATGAACTGCTGGCTAACATCGGTCAGCCGGCGGGGCGGTTTGATGTCGTCCTCACAGGTCATGCGATGACGGGGTGGTCGCGCGATCGGTGGGTGACGCTCGCGCCCGCCAAGCCCGGCGGGGTGGTCACGCTCGTCCCGCCGACCGAGGAACTGGCCGAGGATGTCTGGCCTGCCCGGGCGGGCGACGGCCGGCTGGCGTTTGATCTGGCGGCGGCGAATCACCCGCGCTGCGTCGCCCGTCGCAGCCTGCTCAACTTCGACGGCGGAGATTTTCTCTCCGACTCGCGGACGGTTTTCGTCTCGCCTGCGGTGGTGGAGCGGAACCTGCACACGACCGTATCAAGCGAGGCCGAGCTTCTCGACGAACTCCGGCCAATGCTCGGGCGGAAGATCGTGTTGCTGCGCAACGCCCCGCCTCACCACGTGGGGATGTACATGGCGATTGCGGGCGGTGGAGTGGCGGTAGTGGGGGATCCATCGCTGGGGAGGAAGTTGCTTACTCCCTCGCCCGATACTCCGGGAGAGGGCGGGGGTGAGGGTTCTGCATCGATCGAGGAATCATCCACGAATAACACGAATCTTCAAGAATCCAATTCTGCATCAGTGAAGATTCGTGTCTTTCGTGGACTTCCTTCTCCTCTCGCGGAAGAACCCTCACCCTGCCCTCTCCCGGCGTACCGGGAGAGGGTTCCAGTCGCGAGCATCAACCCCGACGGGTCGCCGGCGACGCAGAAGCAGTTCGATGACGTGGCCGCTCAAGTCGCCGCGGCGGGGTATCGGGTGGTGCGGATTCCGACGGTCGTCGCGCCGGATGGAAAGACATATCTGACTTTCGTCAACGGCCTGATCGACCAGCGGCTAGGCGGGAGAACCGTCTATTTGCCGACGTACGCCGGCCAAGACGCGCTCAACCAAGCGGCTGTTGAGACTTGGGAAGGCATGGGCTACCGCATCGTGCCGATCGACTGCACGAAGGTTTTTCCGCGTTTTGGAACGTTGCACTGTCTGGTCAACGTTCTGGAAAGGACGTAAACTCTCCCCGGGCTTCCGCCGACGGATCGGCGATTTTCTCAGGGAGTTGAAGGATTGGCTCTCCCACTCATCTTTCTCGTTCTAGGCACGATCGCCAGCGCATTGATGGCGTACGGTACGCACCCGGGGTGGGCGCAGTATTCGCACGGGGTTGATCTGATCCTCTGGTCTCGCCGGCTGCAATGGCCTTGCATTGCGTTCACGCTGGTGATGTGCATGGCGCTGCTGGTGCTGATCATCAGCGGCAAGCGACGGGCGTGGTGGCTGATCGGGCTCGGGCCGATCCTGGCGCTGTTTGTACACAAGTTCCATGTCCGGCCGGGCATGCAACTGGACGTGACCGACACCCCGACGATGGTTCCCGCAACATCGGCGAGTTTTTTGGCCGATGATACCTACGTCGTGGGGTTGGTGTTTGAGGAGCAGGCGTACGCGTTCCCGTATCCGGTGCTGTTCAACACGCCGGGCGTGATCGTGCAGAACCGCGACAAGAAGATGATGCTGATCTGGTCGCCCGACGCTAACCGCGCGGTGGCCAGCCGGGTGGATCTGGACGTCAAGGCGCGCGATCTTGAAGTGGTTTCCACGCCGGCCAACTCGGTGCTGCTGTACAACTCGCGGCTCGGGCAGTTCATCATCGGCGTGACGGGAAAGACCGAACGCGGCGAGCAACCGGGCGGATTCAAATTGCCGCTGCAGGTGTACAAGACGACTTGGGCGGAATGGCGCGGGGTGTACCCGGAGTCACAGGTGATGGCGAAAACGACTGTAACGCCACCCGGCGCGATCGTACCGCCGACGCGTCCGATCGTGCCGCGGTTTGTGATTCGCGACGTGTTCAACGGCGTGGATCCGAAAACGCATATCGCGATCGTGCAAGGGACCACCCCGCAAGCGATCACGGTGGACAGCATCGGTGATCGGCCGGCGAATCTGATGCTTGGGGATCAACCCGTGCTGATTCTCCGCGACGGGCCGGGCTCTTCGATCCGGGCGTTCGATCGTCGAATCGACGGCGATCTATTCGTCCGCCTCAAGCCGCACCGCGACACTAAAAAGCCTGCTGCTGCGTTCAGCGACGCGAGCAGCGGCTCGCTCTGGTCAAAAAACTTCGTCGCCGTCGAAGGCGGACCCGAGGTGAAGGGAAAGAAGCTGGCGAAGATCCCGGTGGAGGAAGATCTATCCTGGGGCGTGATGAAGTTCTGGTACAAGGATTTGCAGCTCTATCGCCCGGCGGGAGATTGAAATGTGGCACGGGCGTCTCGCCCGTGTCAGACCAACGTCGAGCGGCAAACGGCGCAAAAATTTAACAAACGACGTAGCGAGCGGCAGAGAATTGATCGGGTGATGTATTTGAAGCGCAACGCCGTTTGGACACGTGCGGGGCGCCCGTGCTACGACGACGCCGTCCTGTAGCGTTTAAATCCGCGTCTTAAACCCCATCGCCCGCACGACGCACCAACCGGCCCGGGCTTCGAAGATCATGAATCCACCGGCCAGAAGGAGGAATGCAAACATCGCCCAGGCGATCCGAGAACCCGTAGGAATCGTCCAGATTCCCAGTACGCCAAATGCGATGAAAACAGTCGCAATGCCGTTGATCAGCCGTACTTTTTTGCCGCGTGCGTCGATATTGCAGGTCAGTGCCATGCCCATATTCTAGGCCGACTCGCTTGGCCTTTGAAGCAGTCAGGCGTAAACTACTGCGCTTTGCTGGTAAGCAGGGAAGAAACAGGACAATACACATGGATCAAATCAGTCTGTACTGGAAAAACGCCACCGCCGAGATGGTGGGCGATAAGCATGGAGTCTCGGATAAAGAGCTCAAGGCCATTGCGCCCCGCATCAAAGAGTTGACCAAGCAGTTCAACGACGAGCGCAAGGCCGGCCAGAAGAAATACCGCGATCTGCCCTTCGACGACGAAATGATGGACGCGATCCACAAGGAAGTGGAACACTTCCGCGACCGCTGCGAAGTGCTGATCGTCCTGGGCATCGGCGGGAGCGCGCTCGGCAACATCGCGCTGCAGGCCGCGCTGAATCCGTACACGTACAACCTGATGAGCGACCGGACTCGTAACGGCCCGCAGATATTCGTGCTCGATAACGTTGACCCCGACCAGATCAAGAGCGTGATCGACGTCATCACGCCCAAGATCAAGAAGACGATCGTTAACGTGATCTCCAAGAGCGGCGAGACGGCCGAGACCGCCAGCCAGTTCATCCTCTTCCGCGATCTGCTGCAGGCCAAGCTCGGCAAGAAGTACAAGGAAAATATCCTCGCCACGACCGACGCCAGCGGCGGAACGCTCCGCGAGATCTGCAAGGAAGAAGGCTACCGCACTCTGGAAGTACCGGACGGTGTCGGCGGGCGATTCAGCGTGCTGTCGGCCGTGGGCCTTTTCAGTGCGGCGATGTGCGGCATCGACATCGACGCGATGATGGAAGGCGCTCGCGTGATGGACAAGCGCGTGAAGGAAGGGGACGTATTCAAAAACCCAGCCGCGCTCATCGCCGCCATCCACTACATCCTGAACGAAAAGGGCAAGGTCATGAGCGTCATGATGCCCTACAGCACCAGCCTGTATTACCTCGGCGACTGGTTCCGCCAGTTGTGGGCTGAATCGCTCGGCAAGCAGGACGGGCTGAAGAAGAAAAACGTCTTCGCCGGGCAGACGCCGATCAAGGCTCTGGGCGCGACCGATCAGCACAGCCAGGTGCAGCTCTACCGCGAAGGGCCGAACGACAAGCTCATCACGTTCCTTGAAGTCGAGCGATTCACCACCAAGCTGGCGATCCCCGACACGATGAAGCACGTGGAAACGCTGGCGTACCTCGCCGGCCGGAATTTCCAGACGCTGATCAACAGCGAGAAGCTCGGCACGGAGTACGCACTGCTGGAAAGCAAGCGGCCGACGCTGACGGTGCTCTTCCCGCACATCTCGGCGCAAACCGTCGGCCAGTTCATCTACATGTACGAGACGGCCGTCAGCTACATGGGCGCTTTGCTCGAGATTAACACCTACGATCAGCCGGCTGTGCAGCTAGGCAAGGATGCGACGTACGCGCTCATGGGCAAAAAAGGTTTCGACGAGCTGGCGAAGAAGATCCAGCCGGTGGCGAAGAGGGATTCGAAGTTTGTACTCTAGAGGAGAGTGGAAAGTGGAAAGCGACGAGCGATGAGGAGGAATTCACTCATCGCTCATCGCTCGTCGCTTTACCCTTAAAAAATATGCAATACGGCGTAATCATGGCGGGTGGTGCGGGGACGAGGCTTTGGCCGCTGTCGCGCGGGAGCATGCCTAAACAGCTGCTGCCGGTCGTGCGGGGCAAGAGTCTTCTCCAACTGAGTTACGAACGCCTTCGCGGCCTGCTGCCACCAGAGCGGATTTACGTGTGCACGCTCGGCAAGCACGCTGCAGCGATCCTCGAAAATCTGCCCGAGCTGCCGAAGGAAAACCTCCTCGGCGAGCCCGAAGGTCGCGACACCGCCAACGCAGTCGGCTTCAGCGCCGCGGTGCTTCACGCCAAGGACAAAGACGCCGTCATGGCGATCGTGACGGCCGACCACGTGATCGAGCCCGTCGCCAAGTTCCAGTCGGCCATCAACACCGCTTTTGCGCTGACCGAGGAGCACAAAAACGCGCTGGTGACGTTCGGCATCGTGGCCACTTACGGCCACACCGGCCTCGGTTACATCCATCGCGGCGAAGCCCTTCGCGACAACGCATATAAAGTGCTGGCGTTCAAGGAAAAGCCCGACAAGCCGACCGCCGACCGCTACGTCGAGTCAGGTCGGTACTATTGGAACAGTGGCATGTTCGTCTGGCGGGCCGACACCGTGCTGGCCGAACTGCAACAGCATTTGCCTGAATCGCACAAGGGGTTGATGCAGATCGCCACCGCATGGAACACCCCTCAGCGCGATCAGGTGGTAAAGGAGATCTATCCCAAGCTGCCGAAGATCAGTATTGACTACGCCGTGATGGAGCCCGCCAGCCAGGGCAAGGGCAAAGCCGTCGTCAGCGTCGTTGAAATGCCCGTGCAATGGCTCGACGTCGGCTCGTGGCCGCAACTGGCCGAGACGCTGGAAACCGATGAGCACAACAACGCCACCACCAGCGGCCGGTGCGTGTTCGTCGATTCCGACGACAACATCATCGTCAGCGACGACCCGAACCACCTGACGACGCTGATCGGTATCAGCGACATGATCATCGTCCACACCCGCGACGCCACGCTCGTCTGCCCGAAGAGCGAATCGCAGCGAGTGAAAGACCTGGTGGCGAAGGTGAAAGAGAAGTACGGAAACGAATTTTTATAGAAGTGGAAAGTGGAAAGCGATGAGCGACGAGTAAAATGAAAACTCATCGCTCATCGCTCATCGCTTTCCACGCATTTCATGCGTACCCTAGGCATCGACTACGGCACCCGACGCGTCGGCCTCGCACAGAGCGATGAGGGCGGAAAGTTCGCCACGCCCGTCGATGTGCTGAACGTCTCGTCCCCGGAATTGGCGATCGAGCCGATTCTCAAGCGGATCAAGGACGAAGGCATCGAGCGGCTGGTGGTGGGTTTGCCGATCAACATGGACGACTCGATCGGCCAAGGCGCCCGCGACGCGGCTGCTTGGGGGAAGGTCGTCGCCGAGCGATCCGGCAAGCCGCTGGTGCTGGTCGATGAGCGGCTCAGTTCCTTCATGGCCGAGCAGCACTTGGCCGACCGCAAACGCGCCGGCGGGAAAATGACCCGAGGCCAGCGCAAAGAACGCCTCGACGCCCACGCCGCCGCCGACTTCTTGCAGGCGTTTCTCGACGGACGATTGTCGCCGATCGAATTGTAAACTCACCCGTACCACGGGCCTCCGGCCCGTGCGAGTGGCGCTCAGATTTCGGTCAGCGGAGTTCTTGGAATAAACAACGCAATCCGCACGGGCCGGAGGCCCGTGGTACGGGTGAGATTGCCCATACCACGGATTCGGGATAACCCTATCCTCCGTTTTTGCTCGCGACGGATCGTCGCCTGTGATACCCTCCCGTCACCGCGTTCGATTGCACTATGGCCCATCGCAACCGCCTTTGCCTGCTCAGTGTTTTATCCCTGCTCGCATCGTCGTCTACTGTATTCGCCGCTGCGCCGAGTGTGCCGAGCAGCTCGATCGGGCAGCGGGCGCAGTCGCTGTTCGGGCTGGCGGTGTTTGTCGTGATTGCGTTTGCGATCGGCTGGGTGCGTGGCAATCGAAAGATTCCCTGGCGCGTCATCACCTGGGGTACGATCCTGCAGTTCGCGTTCGGTGCGATTGTGGTCTACTCGCCGGCCGTGCTCGAGAAGATCCAATACGCCATCCAGAAGCTGCTCGATTTCTCCAACGCCGGTGCTGAGATGGTCTTCCGCGGCATCCTGCTCCCCGCACAAGTGACCGACGCCGCCGGTAAGCCGGCCGGTACGGTGCAGTTGGGGTTCGTCTTCGCCATCACCGTTTTGGCGACCATCATCTTCATCAGCATGCTAACCGCAGTGCTCTACCACATCGGCGTGATGACGTGGGTCGTCAACAGCCTGGCGTGGATCATGCAGAAGACGATGGGTACCAGCGGCGCGGAAACCCTCAGCACGGCCGCCAACATCTTCGTCGGGCAGACCGAAGCTCCCCTGTTCGTCCGCCCGTTCCTGGCCGCCGCGACGCAGAGCGAACTCATGGCGGTGATGGTGGGCGGGTTCGCCAATATCGCCAGCGGGGTGCTGGTGGTGTACACCGACTTGCTGAAGGACTACATCCAAAACGTCGGCGGGCACCTTGCGGCGGCGTGCTTTATCTCGGCGCCGGCGACGCTGGTCGTCTCCAAGTTGATGATGCCCGAGACGGCCGAGCCCGTCACCGCGCGCGGCGTGAGCTTTAAGACCACCCGCATCGATTCCAACCTCATCGACGCCGCCACCCGCGGCACGAGCGAGGGCATGGCGCTGGCGATCAACGTCATCGCGATGCTGATCGCGTTCACTGCGCTGGTGACCATGCTCAACGCCGGCATCGGCTGGCTCGGCGGGCTGATCGGTCTTCCCGAACTGACAATGCAATACGTTCTGGGCAAGCTGATGTCGCCGCTGGCCTGGCTGGCGGGCGTAAGTGGGAATAATTGCCGGGACGTGGGATCGCTGCTGGGAGTCAAGACCGTTCTAAACGAGTTTGTGGCGTATCTGCAGTTGAGCGATTCGTTCGTGAAGAACCCTAACTTCCTTTCGCCGCGCGACGCGCTGATCGCAACGTACGCCCTCTGCGGGTTCGCCAACTTCGCCAGCGTCGGCATCCAGATCGGCGGAATCAGCACGATGGCACCCGATCGCCGCGGTGATCTCTCGCGGATTGGGCTACTTGCAATGGTCGGCGGCGCGATCGCGAGCCTGATGGGCGCGTGCGTGGTGGGCGTGTTGATCTAATCGCACCCCGATCATTTTCGGAGTGGTTTTTTGGTTTTCGAAATCAACCTGATTTCTGAAATCACCATCGATTTATCGATCGCCTTGCACATGTCATAGATCGTCAGTGCCGCGATGCTGACGGCTGTCAGTGCTTCCATCTCCACGCCGGTTTTGGCGGTGATGCGGGCGATCGCTTTGATGTACAGCCGCACGGGCTCGGTGCCGTTGGGCTGCAGGTCGGGTAGGTCGAAATCGACCTCGATGCTTTCAATCGGCAGCGGGTGACAGAGCGGGATCAGATCGCCGCACCGCTTGGCCGCCATCACGCCGGCGATGCGGGCGGTGTTCAGCACCTCACCCTTGGGGACGCGTTCTTCCGCGATGGCACGCAGCGTTGACGCTTGGAGCGTGATGTATCCCTCGGCGATCGCCTCGCGTCGGCTGACGGGCTTATCGCCGACGTTGACCATTTGCGCTCGGCCTTTGGAGTCGAGGTGGGTGAGGGTTTTCTTTTTCATGATGATGTTTCCGTAAGGTGGGTTTCAATCCACCATGGCCGGCTTGAAAATGGCTTATGAAGAGCTTGCGAAGGCGCAAAGACCGCGAAGAAACACGAAGAAGGAATTTCATTCTGCTTTTCTTCGCGAGCACTTCAATGTTTACACTCTCCAACTCAGTCGCAGATCGAATATCTGCTTCGCACTCGCCAGCAGCGGTTCAACGACCTCCAGCCCAAGCATCGTGGCCGCGTCGGATTTAGCGTTTTTCGGGTCGGGATGGCATTCCAAAAACAGCCCGTTGGCACCGGCCGCCATTGCGCAGCGGGCGAGCATGGGGGAAAATTGCGGGTTCCCGCCGCTGCTGGTGCCCATGCCTGCCGGTTGTTGGGTGCTGTGGGTGATGTCGAAAACGACCGGGCAGCCCATTGCCTGCATGATCGGCAAAGCGGTGAAGTCGTTTACCAGCCGGTTGTAGCCAAAGAACGTGCCGCGTTCGGTCAGCAGTACATGCTTCCCGCCGGTGCTGCGGATTTTCTCGATCGCGTTGCCCATCTCCTGCGGGGACATGAACTGGCCCTTCTTCACGTTCACCGTACAGCCGGTTTTGCCGACCGCCTGCAGCAAATCGGTCTGCCGGGCAAGAAACGCGGGCACTTGCAGAATATCGACGACCCTCGCCGCGACGGCCGCCTGTTCCGGCTCGTGGATGTCGGTCAGCACCGCTACGTCGAGCGCTTTCTTGATGCGATCGAGCACGATCAGCCCGTCGACAATCCCCGGCCCGCGGAAGCTGCTGCCGGCCGAGCGGTTGGCCTTGTCGAAGCTGGCTTTGAAGATGTACGTGATGCCCAGCTTGTCGCAAACGCCCTTCACATGCTTGCCGATCTGCAGGCACTGCTCGTACGACTCGATGACACACGGGCCGGCGATGACGAAAAGTTTGTCTGGGGGGAGGGAAATCATGGTTGAATCAGTTGCCAGTTGTAAGTTGTTAGTTGCCAGTGGAATGCCGTTACTGGAAATTGATCACCGGCAACTTATGTGCGAACGATAAACGGCACCTTGATCGGAAGCAATTCAATCTCCACCGGCGTCGTGCCGGCAGAATCGCCGTCTAATTGCACCGGCACGGGTTTGGCGGCCGTCACGCTGACGCGCTTGGCCTTGAGATACTTGGCACCTTCCAGTGTCGGATGATCGCCGGCCACCGTGTGCAGTGCCAATCGCAGTAGATCTTCGTGGGAGGCACAAGGCAGGATGCAGACGTCGAGCACGCCGTCGTCGGATCGGGCATCTGGCAGCACCGGGAAACCCGTGCCGTATTCTTTGACGTTACCGACAAACACCATGCCTTGCGCCGGCCCGAACACTGGTTTGCCATCGACCGACACCGACAGCGGCAAGAACGAGCTTTCCCAGATCGTCTGCAGTGCGGGCATGACGTAGCTCCACATGGTGATAGGCCCGGTGCGGACGCGATCCAGCGCCGCGACGACGGCCGCGTCGAAACCAACGCCCGCGATCAGCAGAAAAATCTCGTGATTAGCTCTGGCGGCGTCGAGCCACTGGATTTTGCGGTCGCGGATCGTCTGCACGACCTGTTGTTCGAGCTGGGCCGGATTCCACTGCAGATTGAGATGGCGGTCCATGAGGTTCGCCGTCCCGCCGGGAATGACGACCAGCGGCGGCACTTGGCCGAAGGTTTTGAGCATCTCTGTGGCAAAGTACCGCAGCGTGCCATCCCCGCCGATGACGACCGCCGACTCGGGCAGGCCGCGATCGCGGTTGATCTCGCGTGTCGGATGAAAGCCGCCCTGGCGCAGCGCCACACCTATGCGCGTCGCCGTCTGGCTTGCTTTCCCTCGACCGGCCTTGGGGTTGAAGAGCACTAGAACGTCCGCCACAGCGATGATGTTAGCCGTCCGCGTGCCGGGCGGCTACTCGCACTCACGGTTGACAGGCTGATATCGCCAAGGCACAATCCGGGATTGCCTAAGATAACCGGCGGACAGTGTCCGCCTTTTCTTTTCTGATCCATTGGTGATCGACAGAGATGACGCTTATGAACGAGATGACCGTTTCCTCCATCAACGAAAAAGCCTCCGAAGAATACTTCCGCCGTGGCACCGAAGCCGAGACCGCGGGGAACCACGAGAAAGCCGTCGAATTCTTCGAGCGTGCTTTGAACGAAAACCCCGACCATGAAGGGGCCTGCTTCGCGTTGGCCGTGCTGTACGACCGCCGGGCAGAAGACGCCAAGGCGATCGAGCTGTACGAGCGGATTTGCACTTCTGAGCCGGTACACGTCAATGCGCTGCTGAACCTGGCGATCCTGTACGAAGACAACAACCACTACGAGGAAGCCCACCGCTGCCTCGACGCGGTGCTGCGAAGCGCCCCGAACCACACCCGCGCCCGCCTGTACATGAAGGACGTGGAGTCGGCGAGGTCGATGTACTTCGACGAAGACGGCGATCGTCGCGGCGATCGCAAGAACGCGGTGCTGGATATCCCGATCAGCGATTTCGAGCTGTCAGTCCGCAGCCGCAACTGCCTGAAGAAAATGAACCTCCGCAGCGTGGGCGATCTGCTCCGCACGACAGAGCAGGAACTGCTCAGCTACAAGAACTTCGGCGAAACCAGCCTGAACGAAATCAAAGCCATGCTTGCCCAGAAGGGCCTGCGCCTCGGCCAGGCGGCCGAAGACGGCAAGGGCAGCGTGATGCGTCGGCCGCTGGGCGATGAAATGCTGCCTGACGAAGCGGTTGCCGGGGCGGTCTCGCCGGAACTCACCGGCAAGAACGTGACGGACCTGGAACTGTCCGTCCGCAGCCGCAAGGCACTGCAGCGGTTGAATATCAACACGCTCGGCGAGTTGATCAGCCGCACCGAAGATGAACTCCTCGGCTGCAAGAACTTCGGCCAGACCAGCTTGACCGAGATCAAGCAGCAGTTGGCGACGTTCGGGCTGAGCTTGAGGAAACTGGAAGACTGAAGAATGCTGAATGCTAAATGCTGAATGCTGAAAGGTCTTTTTTCAGAATTTAGCATTCAGCATTCAGAATTTTGATGGCAAGGATGCCATGCGTTATTGCTTTACGCTCATTCTTGTATTTTGCCTTATGCTCTGCCCGTTCGGGTGCAGCAGCGATCCCTCGTCTACTTCAACGAAGTCCAATCCGCAGATCGTGCGGGTGCGGGTGTTTGAATCGCTGGAGACGGCGGCGGTGCTGGCGGATCGGCCGGTGGTGCGGATCGGGGCCACTCCGATCGGCGCAACTTTCCCGCCGGGCCCTGCGGTGCGGGTGGCGTACGGCAACAACGGGTGGATCGTCGGCAACCAGCAGCTCCCGCCGGGCGATTTGGTGCTTCAGCCGACGCGGCTGGGCGGAGTCATCGTCAACAACCAGTCGTACCGCGGGCAAATGCGGTTTGTGTCTACCGGCAACGGGCGGTTTGATGTCGTCAACGATGTCGATATAGACGACTACCTTAAGGGCGTCGTTGCCAAAGAGATGCTCGCCGGCTGGGCGGAAGAGGCGTACAGGGCGCAGGCGATCGTGGCGCGAACGTACGCATTGTTCGAGGCTCGTACCTCGCCGGCAGGGCGAGCGTGGGACTTATTCCCCGATCAGCGCAGCCAGGTGTACGGCGGGCTCGCCGGCGAAACCGAAAAGGCCCGTCGGGCGGTCGATGCGACCAGCGGCATTGTTGTTGCGTACGGAACGCCGGGGCAGGAAAAGATTTTCAAAACCTATTTCAGCAGTTGCTGTGGCGGGATCAGCCAAAACCCCAGCGATGGGCTCGGCGAGCCGTTCCATCCCGCGATGGTCGAGCAGAACGTCGGCCAACTGTGCGCCGCCTCCCCACGGTTCAACTGGGGGCCGATCGTGCTGAGTAAGACGGAACTGGCCCGGCGGATCAAAATCTTCGGCAAGGTGCGAGACCGGGCGGAACAGAACCTGACGGGCGTCGCAAGGATCGAAAAGGCGGCCGTCAACCGCTACGGCCGGCCGGTGCGGTTCACAGTCACCGACACCAACGGTACGAAATACAGCCTGACGGGTGAGGAACTCCGCTGGGCGGTGAACTCCGACGCGCCCAAAGACCAAACCCTCTTCAGCAGCTTCATCGAACCGGCCGACCAGGGCGGCGCGATCAAATTCACCGGCCGCGGCTTCGGGCATGGCGTCGGCATGTGCCAGTGGTGTACCCAAACCCGCGCGCTGCAGGGCATGCGGCATGAGGACATCGTGCTGCAGGCATATCCGGGGAGTAATTTGAAGAGGGCGTATTAGAAAATGACCAATGAGCAAGTCTCAATGACCTATTCTGAAACCCGAATGACGAAACCCGAAATCCGACAGAATGACGAAATCCGAATGACGAAAAACGGCGAATCTCCTGATTCGTCATTCGGGTTTCGTCATTCGTCATTCATTCGGATTTTGGGTTTCGTCATTCGGGTTTAATTCCTGCAGGCCATTGCCAGACGGTCCATCCACTTTCTATCCTGTGCCTCGTGAATTCCCTTGGCGATGAACTTCGGTTGCTGATCTTCGTCGTCGTGCAGGCGTTGGTGTTGTTCGCGGGGTGGCGGTTTGTTTCGCGGTTCGTCGCGGACACACTGCAGCGGATGATCGACACGCTGATGCTGGTTTATGTCATTCAGTACGTCGCGGTTGGATTGCCGGGGATGTTTGGGTTCCTTTCCCCGATCGCGATGCTTGGTATCGCTGTTTTTGTGTCGATCGGAATGCTGTTGCTCACTCCCTCGCCCGGTACGCCGGGAGAGGGCGGGGGTGAGGGTTCTGCCCTACCGTCTTATTCACTGGCAAACTCGCAACAGAACCCTCATCCTAACCTTCTCCCGGCGTACCGGGAGAAGGGACCAGAATACCTCCTCCCGCTTGTCGGCGGGTTGTTTGTTCTGGGTTATGTCGCGGCGGTCGTGTGGCAGTTGCGGCTTTTCCCGCCGATGGCGACCGATGCGCTCACGTATCACCTCCCAGCGGCGGTGCAGTGGTTGCAGCACGGGCGGATCGACTTGTTCCAAACCTGGTTTTTTAACCCGGCCAATACTTACTCTCCGCTGGCAGGATCGACGTTTTACGCATGGCTCCTCGGGCCGATCGGAAACGACACGCTGGCGCATTTCGCGGCGGCGCCGATGGTGGTGTTGATCTTTCTGACGGTTGTTTCAATGTCGCGATCGTTGGGCGCGGGTTGGGGATCGGCCGTGCTGCTCGGGGTGGCGGTTGCGCTTTGCCGGCCGATCGTCAGTCAGATCGACAAGGGGAAAGACGATCTGTTTCTCGCTGCGTTTTTCGCGATGGCGGTGAACGGGCTTTCGCAAACGCGACTTCGCGACCGGCTGGGCCCGTGGCGGATCGGGACGTCGATCGGACTCTGCCTGGCGATCAAATACACCGCGCTGCTCGCCATGCCGATGTTGTTGCTCGCGATCGACTCGCCGTTCCGCGCCCGCTGGCGATGGCGCGACTACCTGATGGCGCTGGTGTGCGTCGTCCTGCTGGCCGGGCCGTGGTATGTACGCAATATCGTGCTGACTGGGAATCCGCTTTTCCCGGCCGACTTCCTCTGGTTCAGCGGGATCATCAAAACCGCTCCCAGCCTGGAATTGCGATCATTCGCCGGCGTGCTCGGCGTGTTCTTCAGCGGTCCGTTTGCGATCCCCGGAGCACTTTGCCTCGTGCTGATTTGCGGCTGGTCGATGGCGGTGGGATTCGGCGTTCGGCGATTACTACACGATCCGCTCCTGCGCGCCTGCCTGCTCGGTCCTGTGATCGGATTAGTGGTGTTTGTTGCATACTCGCCGTACCCGGAAATCCGGTTTGTCGTGCCCGCATTGTTACTGATGATGGCGAGCCTCGGAGCAATCGGGACGCGCTGGTCGTGGATCCCCGCGGGCCTTGTCGCGCTGGCTGCGGTGGCGACCGGGCTCAGCGCCGAGTTGTGGGCGACGCTTCTCACGTTCTGCGTGGTCGGCGGAGCGGTTGCGCTGTTGGGCGTGGGGGCGGTTTGGCTGCAAAGTCATCACCTGCATCTTCGCCGTGATGGAAAGTTGATCGTCGCGGGCGTTACGCTCTTGCTCCTCATGGGCTACACCTATGTGAACTGGTACTCGTTTATCGCCGATCGCGAGTCGATTTTTCCGGTTGCGCTGGCTGGCGATGATCGAGTGAAGATTTGGAAGTATGTGCGGGACGAACTGCCCGCCGGCGAACCGATCGCCTATACCGGCACGTTTACGGTGTACCCGTTGATGGGGTTTAAGCTTGATCGGCCGGTCCACTACGCGCCGATCCGACCGAAGGTCAAAACACTGGCCGACCTGCCACACTTAGGCGATGTCGGCCAGCGGCTCGCCGGGGAGCAGATCGCCACTGCGGTCGTGCGTGTCACCACGATGTCGGCCGATCGGGCGGTTTGGCTGGCCAATTTGCACGACAGCGGTGCGGCGCATCTGGTGGTGTTTACGAACGAAATCCAACCTGTGCCCATCGAAAAATCATGGGCCGAGGAGATGCCGGATCGGTTTAAGCTGGAATACGCAGACAACGCTGGGGCGGTGTATCGCGTTCTTCAGGTGGGGACAGCGAAACGATAGCCGATCTGTAGGGAGAGTTTTTTAGGAAGATGAACCACGAAGCAACGAAGGAACGAAGCGGTTTCAGGAATTCGAAAACCGCTTCGTTCCTTCGTCGCTTGGTGGTTCATCTCGGGTTAAGAAAATCCAATCACGGCACGGTTTCGATTTCGGGCTTGGGGGCGTTCTTCACCTTCTCCATGATGTCGGCGGGGTTCAGTTCCTTCAGCGCCACGGGAACTTGGGTCCAGATCTTGTGGAACTTGAATTGGTGCAATTCCTCCACGGCTTGGTCGAAGGTCCAGCCGAGTTCAACGATGCGGTGCGAGGCGACCATGAACCCGGTGCGGTCGGCCCCGTGGGCGCAGTGGACGAACACCGGCTGATTGGCGGGATCGGAAAGCACTTTCAGGAAGACGACCAGGTCTTCTTCCTCCGGGTGCCAGGCGTTGGAGTTGATGCGCACGTACTGCAGGCCGGTGCCTTTCATCAGGTCGCGATCGCTGTGGAAGGTTCGGAGGCTGACGACGGTTTTCACGCCGATCTTCTTGAGCTGCGCAAATCCCTCCGCCGTCGGCTGCTCGCCGCGGTAGAGGGTTGGGGAAATCATCGCGAAGTTGCCCACGCCCTGGATCGTCATGGGCGTGGCGGCAGCATGCGCGGACTGGGTGGCGGGCGCGGTCGTCTGGGCAGGCGCATAGCCGGCGGACATGGCGCCCATCAACAGAAAAGCGATAACGGTGTTGGGATGCATGGGCATGATAGTAATCACTAACTGACCGCAATGCACGCAAAAAAAAGCAGACGGGTGGCCGGACGCGATTCGTTCAACGTAAGGGCGACGGATTCTAATCCACTGTCGTTCCCACAGGTTGCTGTTTGCCGATCGGGTTGCCGGTGCCTCTGATCGCCAGCATGCGTTCCAACGCTACGGTGGCCCACTGGCGGGTGTGGTCGTCGACCTTGATCTCATTGACAACCTTGCCTTCGACCAGATTTTCCAGCGCCCAGCAAAGGTGCGGCAGATCGATGCGGAACATCGTGGTGCAGAGGCATTGGCAGTCGGAGAGGACCAAGATTTTCTGATCCGGATGCTCTCGGGCAAGACGATTGACCAGGTGCGATTCGGTGCCGATCACCCAAACCGTGCCCGGCGGGGCTTTGCGGACCTGGTCGACGATATACGCCGTGCTGCCGGCGATGTCGGCCTTTTGCACGACTTCGAAGCGGCATTCCGGATGAACAATGACTTTCACGCCGGGGTATTGCTGGCGGACTTGATCCACGTGTTCAGGCCTGAAAAGTTGGTGGACGGAGCAGTGGCCTTTCCAGAGCACGAAGTCGGCGTCGCGGAGTTTGTCGGCCGTGTTTCCGCCCAAATCCTTGGTGGGATCCCAAACGACCATTTTGTCTAGCGGGTAGCCCATGGCGTGGGCGGTGTTGCGGCCGAGGTGCTGGTCGGGGAAGAACAAGACTTTGGGGTTCAGGGTTCGGGGTTCAGGGTTCGGGTTTGTATTTCCTGAACCCTTAACCCCGAACCCTGAACCCTGCTTCATTGCCCATTCCAATACATTCCGACAGTTCGAGCTCGTGCAGACCGCGCCGCCGTGTTCGCCGACGAAGGCTTTGATGGCGGCGCTGCTGTTCATGTAAGTGATGGGGACGACGGTCTGGCCGGGGCAGGTTTCGGCTAGTTGCGCCCAGCAGTCTTCAGTCTGTTCGAGGTTGGCCATATCGGCCATGGAGCAACCTGCACCCAGGTCGGGAAGGATCACGCGAACGCTGGGTTCGGTGAGGATATCTGCAGACTCTGCCATGAAGTGAACGCCGCAAAAAACGACGAACTCCACGCCTTTCTGGTCCGCAGCTCGCCGACTGAGCTCGAAGCTATCGCCGGTAAAATCGGCGAAATCGACGACGTCATCCTGCTGGTAGTGGTGCCCGAGAATGGCCAGTTTTTTGCCTAAAATGTCCTTGGCCGACTGAATCCGCACCCGCAGCTCGGGGTCGGATAATTTCCGGTAAATCTCAGGAAGAGATGGTTGCCAGACTAGGGCCATGATTCGTGAACCGCCTGTAAAGTTAGATAATCTAGGTACTTACGAACACTTTCCGGCCGGTCTTTTGCGGCCCGTGCGACGGTGGTCGGATGGAATTGTAGTCGAGACATCAGTTGGAAGCGACTGGAATTGCCGGATCGGCCGAGGTCCGATTCGGAGGCAAGGCCCGATAATATCGCGGGTGTTTGACAGCCGATGCGGTATGTCCGATCATTCCGCCACTAATGATGTTAAGTCAAGTCAGTCAACGGGTGGTTCTGCTCAACTTTTGTGAATTGTCTAGCCGAAGTAATGCTCACATGACCTTTGCGCGTCGTTGCGCTGTAGGGAAGTCCAAGAATCGGCGGACAGAAACGACAGGGTCATATTAACCAAACTGCTCGATATCCCGTGAGGCCTGTTGTGGCAGGTTTTCGGAGGCTGTAATCGAGCCTTTCAATCCCCTTGTGGGAAGGAGTCAATTATGTCGAATCGTAAATCGATCGCCGGCGCAGTAGCCGCTGCCTTACTCGCGGCGTGTGGCGTCGTGCGAGCGGGGACTGCCGATGGGCTCTCGCTGAGCCAGCCGAGCTACATGGACGACGCACCGGCCAAGAAGCCGCTCGGTCAGTTGCTCGATAAGGTCGGCGTGGGCAAGATGCTCGACGACGCCGGTATCACCGTCGGAGGGCATGTCGAAGCATCCTGGACCATTTCCGACAGCAACCCTCCGGGCGGCGTCATCACGGGTCGCTATTTTGATTTTGAGAATCAGGACCTGACCCTCAACCAGGTCGATGTTTATCTTGAGCGCCTCGTCGATCCCTCCAAGGGCAAGTTCGACGTCGGCGGCCGAATCGAAGCCATCTACGGCGGCGATTCTCGCCTGATCCACGCTCGCGATCTGACCAACCATCAGGGTCTCTACTACGTCAAGCCCGGCGAAAACGCGGGTTCGGACGAACAGCTCGATCTGACCCAGGCCTACATTGACATTGCGCTCCCGGTCGGCACCGGCTTGAAGGTTCGCGCCGGTAAGTTCGTCACGCTGCTTGGGCAGGAAACCATCAACCCGACTACTAATACGTTCTACTCGCACAGCTATCTGTTCGGCTATGCGATCCCGTTGACCCACACCGGCGTGCTGGCAACTTACGTCATCAACCCCAGCCTGACCGTCACTGGCGGTCTGACTCGCGGGTGGGACGTTGCAACCACCGATGACAACGACTGCATCGATTTCCTCGGCCAAGCGGTCTGGGCAATCAACGACAAGTCGACGTTGACTGTAAATCTGCTCACCGGTAAAGACGCCCCCAGCGATAACGATCACTGGCGCACCGTGGTCGATGCGATCCTGTCGGTGAAGGTTGCCGATCAGCTCACCATCGCCGTCAACGGCGACTACGGCTACCAGGCTTTGGCCGGCAGCGCCGAGAGCGCCCAGTGGTACGGCCTGGCGGGTTACGCCACCTACAAGCTCAGCGATATGTTCTCCCCGTCGGCCCGCGTTGAGTGGTTCAACGACGTGGACGGCTACCGCGGTCTCGGCACGAACGTGTACGAAGCCACCGTCGGTGTTGCCATCACCCCGATGCCGAACGACAGCATCGGCCGTAACCTGGTGATCCGTCCGGAAGTTCGCTTTGACTATGCCAACGACCCCGTCTTTGACGGCGGCACCGGCTACAGCCAGGCGACCTTCGGCGTGGACGCGATCTTCTCGTTCTAGTCCGACATTCCGAAGTTAAACAAAGAGGCCGCTGTTGATATACTCAGCAGCGGCCTCTTTCTTCGTTTTCATCGGAGACGCAATAATGCAGCGAGCAATAATCGGCATTCTGTTGGTTGGGTGTCTTATCACGATCGCGGGTGCCGAAGTGGCGGACCATCCGCCCGTTACTCAACCTGGAGTGGATCCTGAATCGCTTTATAAGCGGGAAGGGACCGATCCGACATTTCAATCGATCCTCGACGAGAAGCGGATCCCGATCGGTAAAAATTCCACCGAGGGAATCACCGGCTCGACCATCCATGTGAATCACGACATCCTTGACAAGTGCGAAACGGGGAAGAACCCCATTCCGAAAAACATCAACATTCACACGCTGGGTAGCAGCCTGATCCCGCGTAAGGATTTTGATAAATGGAGCCGCTGGTATCAGGAAGACGGGAACACGCAGGTGTTTCGGCTCTTCGCCGGTGAGAAAAATGTTCGAAATGAACGCCCCTTGTCCGCGCGAATTGAGTCATTCAGTGGTCTGCATTGGAAAAAGGGCGACTGGCACGAATGGGAGGGCACGTTCACCATCGTCAAGCCTCACGGATGCTCCATTCTCCAGGTGAAGAACAACGTCAACGCTTGGAGCGTGATGATCAACCTGAGCGACAACGGGGAGATCAAACTAAACCATCGCCGGCACCAGGAGGATAAGGTCATCGCGACGAATATGACCGGCAAGCCATTTCTGCTGAAGGTCCGCGACAATGGGCAGGACTACGAAGTGTTTCTTGATGGCAAGGAAGTGGGGAAGGGAACTTACGATCGCCCGGATGGCCAAACCGCGTTCCGCTGGGGAATGTACCTCGGCGAGAACCCCGTGAGGCACGACGCGATGATTTTCGTCACCGGGGCGAAGTTCAAATAACCGATCCGAGCGAGGCAAGTCATTCTGAGCGAAGCGAAGAACCTCGTTTACACCCTCGCGACTACGTCGTTACCAGCGTCATCGATGTTCCAGATCATTTTGCTCGTGGTACCATTCCGCAATCAAATGGTGCGAGGGTAACGGATAGGTTCTTCGCTTCACTCAGAATGACGGAGCCGTGTTGGACTTGCAGTGGATCGTCTAGTACGGCGAGTCTTCGCCGCGTTTCCACCAGTCGGCTTTGTTGCGGTCGTCATTGTCGCCTTGGTCCTCTGATTCGCTCTGGTCTTTGACCATGGTTGCCAACGACACGGCGAAGATCGCGCTGATGGCCGACAGGGTTGCGGTGTCGGCGTCGGTGAACGGCGACGTCTCATCGCGGAAGAAGACGATCGTCGCCAGCGTTTCGCCGAGATAGGTGCAGTTGATCCCCACAAACTGTTGTCCGGCGAAATCTTCCTGTTCCCGTTCGCTCAGTTCGTCGTTCAATTCGTCGGATGTCGTTCTCATAATATTGTTCTGCATGACAACCGGGACCACCGTGCGAAGCAGTGCGTCGACGATGTTTGGTTCGCCGGGGATGGTGTACTTCATGTACGCCCCCAGTTGCATGTCGCCGGTATCGGTGGCGAGCCAGATCGCCACATTGCTGTAGCCGATCTGCCTGAGCATCCAGTCCATGGCGTGGCAGAGCATTTGCTCCAGATCGCCCGACTGATTGATGCAGTTGCGGAACGATTCCTGCACGCGCACCACGTCAAACTGCTTGGAGAGATCGCCATAGGCGCTGATCAGATCGTTGCAGAGCAGATCGACCTTTTTGCTGACGGTACGACGCGCCTTGTTCAACCGGCGGACGGCGTCGCGAAGGCGCTCGATGCGCTGGCCTTGCTTGGCGATGGCCGACTGCCTGGTCAGCGCTTGGCGCATGCGATCGATCAGCAGTTCGTTGTTAAATGGCTTTGGGAGAAAGTCGCAGGCACCGCGACGAATGGCAGTAATCGCCCGGTCCATGCTCGGTGCGCCGGTCATGATGATCGAGCCCGCCGTCGGGTTGTGCTTGTGGTGCAGTTCGATCAGGCTGGTCCCGTCGCCGTCGGGGAGGTGGATATCGACGATGAGGAGATCGACGCTCTGCACGATCAGCGATTTCTTCGCTTCTTCAATGCAGCTTGCGGTGGAAATGCGGCAATCGATCTGCCCGCCGGCCACGTCGCGGATGACCTCAAGCAATTGCGGTTCGTCATCGACCACGAGGATGCGCGGCAGTTGCTTCTGCTTCGACTTGGAACCTTTTACGACGGGGGCCATCAATACCTCAGTGCTGAGTTTTGAGTGTTGAGTGCTGAGTGAATGCGAAGTCTTTAACTCAGCACTCAGTCCTTGGCACGCAGCACTACTACGTTGCTGTCTTACTTTCACTCGCCCGTTGGGGCATTTTGATCGCCGCTGCGGGGAGCAAGATCACGCTCCTGGTTCCCTGGTTCGGGCGGCTTTCCAGGCGGATCGATCCGCCGCTGGATTCAACCCATCGCATGGCTTTGGCCAGGCCCATGCCTCGCCGGCGTCCTGCGGGTCGGCTGCTGAAAAACGGGTCGAACGCATGCTTGAGCGTGTGTTCGTCCATCCCGCAGCCGTTGTCGGCGATCGTCAGGACAACCCGTTGGCTGTACTGGTCGTACGCTGCGTGGATCGAGACTTCGCCTTTGGTCGGATCAGTGGCGTTGAGGGCGTTTTCTAGAATCGCCGCAATCGCCTGTCTGACCTGTTCCGCGTCGATCACCACCGGCGGGACGTCGCCCATGGTGATCTCCAACTTCCTATCGGCTATTTCGGAGTGCTGCTTAGCCTCATGAACCGCACGATCGATTAAATCGGCAAGGTCGATGTCCTGCGGCTTGGGCGGAATGGGCTTCGCGAACTCCATGAGTTCAGTAATGATGCCTGTCAGCCGCTGGGCCTGTTCGCTGATGAGGGTGGCTGAGTGTTTCAGCTTGGGATCGGAAAGCTGGCTCGCCAGGAGCTGGCCACGGCCGCTAATGACAGCCAGCGGGTTGTTCATTTCATGCGCCGCGCCGGCGGCCATTTCGCCGACGCTGATCATCATCTTGCCGCGGTGGATTTCGTCCTGAGCGCTGTGCAGTTTGCGGTTGGCGTCGGCCAACTGCTCGGCCAGCGTGCGGGCTTCTTCGCGGATTTGAGCCATGCGGAGCGCGAGTCCCCAGCCGCTGGAGATGGCGGTGATTTCCTGCGTTTGCGTGCTCAGCCGGGTGGATTCGCCGGTCGGTGCGCCCCAGAACACGCCGCCGATGCATTGGCCGTCGGCTTCGAGGCAGATCCAGTAACGCTGATCGAACGGCAGACGCGGCGAGACGGCGCTGATGAGCCAGTCGATCGAATCACCGGCCGGCAATACCGGTCCATCGCCCGCAGGCGGGGCGGCTGGACGGGTGGGACAGTCGATCAATGTCGTATCGAATACCGAACCGGTCTGATCGAACAGCAGCGTTTCGGCGAAATTCGCGCCCGGCGAGATCGAAAACGCGCCGGCCACGGTCACGTCGAGCACGCTGATGGCGGTTTGGCCGATCGCCTGCAGAACGGTTTGCGTCGGTGCATCGGGGCGAAGTTCGGCTTGGAAGCCTGAGAGTGCGTCGAAAAATTTCGCGCGGATCGCCAGCCGGCGGTTCTTGCTGGCCAACTGTCCGCTCACCCGGCCGAGCTCTTTGTTTGCCTGGGTAAGTGCCTGCTGATACAGCTCGTTGCTGGTGGCCTGGCCGAGGCCCAGGGCGCGGGCGCGCGGCTCGATTTCTTCGACGAGCCTGCTCATCGCCTTGGCGACGTGCTCTGCGTTCAGGCCGACCGCGTCGAGCAATACCTGCTTGGGCGTGCTGAACATGTAGTTGCCGCTATAGCCCAGGTGTTGCTCGCGGACGAGGATGTCAGCGAGCGTGATCAGATTCACCAGCCTCGGGTTTTTGACGGTGGACGGCAGCGCTGCGGGCAGTTGCCCGTGCAGCCAGATGGCGTCGCGAAGCTCGGCTGGCAACTGCCACCGCTCGGCCAATCGCTTGCCGACCACCATGTGATCGAGCCCGATCACGGTTCGTTCGACATCCGCGATATTTCCCCGCAGCATGTCGGCGGCTTCGATTACGCGGGAAAAGCTTTTCGGGAGTGCCGCGTCGAGCGCGACTTTGCCCAAATCATGCAACAACCCCGCGGTAAACGCAGCGGCCGGGTCGACTTGGGCGTCTTTGCCCCAGATTTGCACCAGCGAATCCGCCAGCAGTTCCGCACAGGCAGCGACCGCGACACAGTGCTTCCAGAATTCCTCGCGGCTGAAATTACCGTCCTCCTTCTTGGTCGTCCCGCCCATTGTTTGAAACACGCTGATCGCCAGGACGGCCGACCGGACGGCTTCAAACCCGAGCAGCAGCACGGCCCGATCGACGCTGGTGACTTCGCCGCGCACGCCGCTATCGGCCCGGTGGACGAGTTGCAGCAATCGAGCAGAAAGAGCGGGATCGGAAGCGATCAGTTCGCCGACTTCTTTCGCGGATGAATTTTCCTTGGCGGTGACTTCCAACACGCGCACCGCCACTGCGGGCAAAGTGGGAAGTTCTTCGAGCTGCTGAAGAATCAGCTCGACGCGCTTTTCGCGAAGTTGATCGGGGGCCTGGGCCATGAATAAATTGAATCGACCACAGATGAACACAGATGAACTCAGATGAAAAGAAAGGAAATTGCTTTCTTGTCTTTATCTGTTTGCATCTGTGCTTATCTGTGGTCGAATACCTGCTCTAGACCGACAAAAGTTCGCCGATCCGTTCAATCAACTTCTCGATGTTAAACGGCTTTTTCACGAATTCATCCGCACCGCTCTTGAGCAGATCGTTGATCTCGTCCTGGTTGACGACACCGGAGACGATGATGATCTTGATGTGCTCAAAGTTCGGATTCTTGCGGATCGTCTGGCAGACGACGTTACCGTTGATGTCCGGGAGCATGTAGTCCAGGATGACCAGGTCGGGCATGAAGTCCTGCGTCAGCACGCCGGCGTCGTAGCCGGTGGCGGCGGTTTTGACTTCGAATCGGCCGTCGCGGGTGAGTACATCGACGAACAATTCCACGATTTCCGGATCGTCATCCACCACCAGGATCTTCTGCTTGCCCGAGGCGAGCGCATCCGGCGGAATCCCGTTGTCCTTCATGAAAGCTAGCAGCGCCTCACGCGGAATCCGGCGAAACCGGCTGCCCGGAACGCGAAAGCCCTTCAGGCGGCCGCTGTCGAAGCAGCGAATGATCGTCTGCTGCGAAACCTTGCAAACCTCAGCCGCCTCACCCGTTGTAAAAACCGTCTTCATAGGATTTCCTTATCTGAACTTCCCAGTTTATCCATTTATACATCGGATGAGGGAGTTTGCAACTTAATCCGTTTGATCCGGTAATACGTCCCATAACGTGACTCGGTATTATCTGCGGGTTCCGGTCTGCCCGCTTCAGTGGGTAGAAGTGGAGTTTTGAGCTACCCGCCAAAGCGGGCAGACCGGTCAAAAGGCTCAGAGAAAGTACGGTAACTCCATGAATCGTCGATCATTAGGTGTTTTTGTGTGCCTCTGCATAATGGGGTTGTCCAGCGCATCGTTTGCCTGGAACAACGTTGGGCACATGGTGGTCGCAGAGATTACCTACAAGAATTTGAGCGATGCCGAGCGGACCCAGATCGCAGAAATTCTGAAGGAACACCCTCACTACAAAGTATTTCTGACCGCCGACGTCCCCAAAGGTGTGAACGAGGACGAGTGGGCGTTTTTGAAGGCGGCGACATGGCCGGACTGGGTGCGTCCTTCGCGGGCGGGCGATAAGCAGTACAAAGACCCGAAGATCACCAAGTTCAACCGCCCGACTTGGCATTACATGAATGACCCGTTCGTGCTTGAAGCCAAATCCGACACCACTCAGCCGGCCACCAAGCCTGTCGCCGCCAGCCAGCCGACGACGAAGGAAGTGAACATCCTGGAAGCACTGGCCGATAACCGCGCGATCCTGGCGGACACCACCGCACCCGCCGCCGACCGGGCAGTGGCGCTCTGCTGGGTGTTGCACCTGACCGGCGATCTCCATCAGCCTTTGCACGCGGCGTCGATGATTTCCGCCCGCTTTCCCCAAGGCGATAAAGGCGGCAACGACCAGGCCGTCAACACCGGCGCGGGCGTGCTGAACCTCCACAAGGTTTGGGACGATCTTCTCGGCACGGCCCAAAATTACACCGCCGTTTCCTTCATGGCGGGCGATGTGCTTCGCGATCCCCGTTGCGATGTTCAAAAGCACGACGACTATCGCAAACACCAAACTCCTGCTGAATGGGCGGAGGAAAGTCACCAGTTGGCCGTGAGTTTGGTTTACCTGGAGGGCAATCTTTCCACCGCGGTCATGTCTGATTACCAGTCGAAAAAAATCGCCGACACCGAGGTCCCCGGCCTGCCGACGATGTATTTGGAGAACGCGCGCGATGTCGCAAGAGTGCGCGTCGCCTTGGCCGGCGAGCGTCTGGCTGATGTTTTGAAAGCCGCGATGAAGAAGTGATTGCCAGCGCTTAGAGGAGTTGAAACACGAAGCACAAGAAGAATGCGAAGAGGGCCGATGAAAGCATGGTTTTCTTCGTGCTGCGTGTTTGTTTGATTTTGGAGTTGCCTGGCGTTCAATCCCGCCTGATTGAAGCGGGCACTGATCGGGCCTACCATTTCCGTATCGTGACAGAATTCCAACGGGCCAGGCTCTACTTCTCCCGGGCGATGCGGCTCAAATGCCCCGAGTGCGGCATCTCGCCGCTGTTCGTGCCCCTCAAGCGGACGCGATCCAGCGACGACCTACTGATGACACTCGACGGCTGCCCGCGATGCGGATACGCCTACACGCGAGAGAATGGCTACTGGCTGATCGCGACGTGGGTGATTAATTATGGCATCGTCGGCGGGATCGGATTGGCGGTCGCGATCTGGGTGAACTGGATGTACGCGCCGCCGCTCTGGAAAATCTGGCTGTTCATCGTCGCGCCGCTGCCTCTTTTCAGCCTGGCGATTGCGAGGCATTCCAAAGCGCTATTTCTGGCCATCGATCATTTCTGCGACCCGCATAGGCCGGTTCAGCCCCATCAATAGACAGAAGCGGTCCAGAAAAACAGCGGCGGGTGAGGGCACCCGCCCTCCAGCAGGACCATGGTTCATGTTCGACGCGTACTTGCTCCAATTTAATTGACTTCATACACCGAAAAACCACTAATAGTCAGTTATGAAGAAGAAGCTGATTCGCATCGCCCTGGGGCTGTTTCTTCTGCTGCTGGTCGTGGCCGGCTCGGCGTTTTGGTACATATCGCGTTCGGGCTCGGGAAAGCTCGAGCAATGGATCCAATCGCAGTTGCTGACCATCGCCAACTCTTACCTTAACCCCAAGCTTTCGTTCACGGATCTGGATTACACGTACCCGTTCACGGTTTCGATCAAGAATCTCAAGCTGACGGCTGACGACCCGGCCAACCCGGGGAAGGCGATCGACGTCATCGCCTGCGGCGGGGCGTCGATTACACTCGGGGAGATTCCATCGGTCGGCAAGCCGATCATCATCGAGAAGATTTCGCTCGATAAGCCGCTGATCAGCGCCGTCGCGACGGCGGCGGGGTCGAAGGAGTTTGTCGGGTTCTCAAACCTGATCCGGCCGGGCGCGATCAGCCCGTCTGCCGACAAGCCCAAGCCGGCCGAAGCGCCGAGCAAGCTGTCGGACGTGTTCCGTATGCGTCTGGTGCAGTTGATCGATGGCAAGATCATATACGATCCGCGCATCGCCGGTACTGTGCCGATGTCGCTCGATCAGATCAACACCACGCTGGCGATCGAACCGACATCGCAAGGTCGGTACAAGCTGAACTTCGCCGTCGCCCGCAAGCCGGTGTTTGACGTCATCGTGCTTGGCGAATTGGATCTGGATACGTTCACCGTCCACAACGCCGACATCAAGTTGCTGGCCGACCTGGGCAGCGACAAGCTCGACTATTTGCCGCCGGAGTTGCAGCAGATCATCAAGCAGTATGACGGCAAGGGAAAGCTGACGGTCGCGATCACCGGCACGATGCCTGCGACCGATCCGATGAAGGGGCAGATCCAGGCGAACGTCACGCTCAGCAGTGCGCATGTGGCGATGGGCGAAATCAAGCTGCCAATCGAAAATGTCGACCTGAGCGCCAAGTTCGTGGACGGCAAGGCCGATCTGACGTCGCTGAAAATCGTCGCCCTCGGCGGGACGGCCGACCTGTCCGGCTCGGCCACGCTCAACGACCGCCTCGACGCCGACCTGTCGCTCAAAGTCAGCAACATGGTGCTGGAAAACTTGCTAAAAAGCGGTCCAGGACCGAACGCGGCTAAGCTCGATCTGAACTTCAAAGTGGCCGGCTCGCTGATGGCTATCCTGGGCAAAACCCCGGGCGCGCCGGGCCAGCCACTCGGGGCGATCTCGCTTCGTGATTTTCGCCTCAGCGCTCCCGATCCAGCCAATCCGGGGCAGACGCTCGATGTCGTTGCCGTGAAGAACCTCGATATCTCACTCACCGAACCCGTTACAAGCGGCAAGCCGATCGTGATCGACAAGATTATCCTCGATCATCCCACACTCAGCGCAGTCGCGGTGGCCCCCAATTCCATGCAATTCGTCGGCGTGCCCAAACTCCCGCCGAGCGTAACGACGCCCGCCAAGGCATCCTCTGCCCCGGACCCCGGACCCCGGAACCCGGACCCCGTGTCCTCCAAACTCAGCGACCTCATTCGCGTCAAAACCTTCCAACTCGTGGGTGCGAAAGTTATCTACGATCCTCGACTCCCCAACACTCAGCGGATGTGGCTGGACGACATCAACACGTCGGTCAACCTCGATCCAGCCGACCCCGGCGTGTACGTGCTCGATGCGTCGATCGCCCGCAAGCCGGTGTTTGATATCTCGGCCGGCGCGCGGATCAATATCGATCGCCCGGGCGTGGAAAACCTCAAACTCAAACTGCTGGCTGACCTCACGCAGGGGCAGATGGATTTTCTCGTGCCGCAACTGCAGGTGTTGCTGAAGGAATCGCACACCACGGGCAAGCTCACGTTCAGCGCCGTTGGTAATGTGCCGTTCGGTGATTTGGGGAACGCGAAATTGCACGTCCTGTCGGCGCTGGAGAACGTGAGCGTCGTCGCCAACGGCGAAAAGGCACCGGTCGAGGGCTTCAAGTTCAATGCTGATATCGCTGGTGGCATGCTGACGATCAACAATCTCTCGGTCGCCGCAGTCGGCAGCACGTTTAACCTTACCGGCGGAATGGTGCTGAGCGACCGGCTGGACTCGGAAATCAACCTCCACATCGCCGGCCTGCCGATTGAGAAGGTGCTGGCCGCAGTCAAGCCGGGGACGAATTACAACACGCAGACGCTGCTCGACGCGGATGTGCAGGTGAAGGCGGCGATCGGCGTGGCGTTGTCGGGCCTGTCGGGCAAGCCCGGCGAGCCGGCGATCTCGCTGACCGTCAAAAACTTTCACCTGACCACCGACGATGCCGGCGATAATCCGCTGCAGTTCGTGTCGTGCGACAGCCTGGCAGTTTCGTTGTCGTCGCTGCCGGTGGGGGGAAAGCCGATCGTGATCGACAGGGTGGTGGTGGATCGCCCGACGATCAAGGCGGTTGCGTTCACGGCGGGGTCGAGTGATTTGGTCGGCTTTGCCAATCTGCAAAAGATCGCCGCCGCCAGCGCCCCCGCGACCCAGCCGGCCGGCGCGGCTCCGACGCACGAAAAAGCCCCGGCCGGTCCGCCAACGAAGTTGAGCAGCCTGTTTCGGCTTTCGCAACTGGCGATCAATGACGCGAGCCTCTATTACGATCCGAAAGTCGCCAAGACCGTGCCGATGTCGATCCAGCATCTCAACGTCAAGCTTGCGCCCGACACCGATGCCGGCGATGTTTACACGCTGGCCGTCACCACGCCGGCCGCGCCGGAATTTTCGCTGTCGGTCGGATCGAAGCTGAACATCGACGCGCTGGCCGTCACTGATCTGAAGCTGAACCTGTTTGCCGACCTCGCCAAGCGCGACGCCGGATACCTCCCGCCGCAACTGCAGGCGCCGCTCTATCAGTACGATGTCGAAGGCACGCTCAACGTCGAAGTCACCGGCGGCATGCCGATGACCGACCCGATAGCCGGCGATCTGCTGGCGATGGTTCGGATCGATAGCGTCAAAGCCACCGCCGCCGATTATCGCATCCCGGTCCATCACGTCCGGATTCCAGTACAGTTGAAGGACCGACAGGTCCAGATTCTCCCCGCTTCCACCGCCGGCGGGCCGATGGTGGAGTTGCTCGATGGCACGGTCGATCTGACAGGCAAGGTGTTGCTCGATTCGGTCTTCACCGCGCCCAAGCTCGACCTGATCGTGAAGGACGTGCAGTTGCAGCGGCTGTCGGAGGTGAAGCTGCATAAGGATCCCAAATCACAGGACTTGATCGGCCTGACCAACGCCGAAGTGCATCTGGTGAACGCGCCGCTGCTGTCGATCGTCGCGGCCGCCGCTCCGCCGGACCCCAATGCTCCGCCGACGACGTTGCCCGTGCTGCCTGACGATTGGGGTAACGGCCAGGTCCGCATCACCGATGCTCGGCTGGCCGGGCTGGAACTGGTACAGGGGCTGGGCAATCTTGCTAAATCCGCATTGGCTTCGGTGTTTGAGCGAGATAAAGCCGCCGGGCCCTCGGAGATCAAGCCCAAGGAGAAAGCGAATCTCGACTTCAAGCTGGCGAAGAACCAGATCGTGTTTGAGAAGGCCAAAATCTACTACGAAGGCGAAATCGTCGCCGTCGAAGGGGACGGCACGGTGGACCTCAATGGCAAGCTCGATCTCAAACTCCGCGGCGGGCCGTGGGGGAAACTCGGGAATGTCGGCCCGTTCGGAAAATGGGTGAGCGACACCACCAGTTCGTTGCTCAACTATACTGTCACCGGATCGCCGACCGATGCCAAATATCCCACCATCGGCGCCACCACCGGAGATGGCAAGCAGGTCATCGATGGCGTTACCAACCTGGCCGAAAAGGGCAAGGAAAGCGTCGAAAAAGGCGTGGACGTGACCAAGGAAGGTTTGAAAAAGGCCGGCGGGTTAATCGACAGCATATTCAACAAGAAAGACAAATAGCAGGTCTGCATTGTCCGACAAAAAACGGCTATAATCCGGGACGCTAATAACCCGAGGTAAAGAAGCATGGCTGGGCATAGTCACTGGTCGAAAATCAAGCGAGCCAAAGGCGCCAACGACGCCAAGCGCGGCAAGATCTGGAGCAAGTTGTGCCGCAAGATCATCATCGCTGCCAAGGCCGGTGCCGATCCCAAGGACAACCTGAACCTGCGTTACACCATCGAAGAAGCCAAAGCTGCCAACGTGCCCAAGGATACGATCGCCAACGCGATCAAGAAGGGCTCCGGCGAGTTGGGGATGAACAACTACGAAGACGTCATCTACGAAGCCTACGCCGGCGGCGGGGTGGCGATGATGATCGAAGGACTCACCAACAACCCCTCGCGAACCGCCCCCGATATCCGCGCGGCGTTGGAGCGCGGAGGCGGGAACCTGGCGACCCGCGGCGCGGTCTCCTTCCAGTTCGCCAAGCAAGGCATCATCACCATCAAGGCCGACGTGGTGGACGAGGACAAACTGCTTGAAATCGCCCTCGAAGCCGGAGCTGAAGACGTCCGCAACCAGGGCGAAGTCTTCGAAGTCATCACCACGCCCGTGGCGTTCATGAAGGTAAAGGAAACCATCCTGGCGGCCCATATCGCGGTGGAAGCCAGCGAGATCACACACCTGCCGAACAGCACCGTACAGATCGACGGCGAACACGCGGTCCGGCTGCTGAAGCTGATCGAAGTGCTCGAAGACAACGACGACGTGCAGACGGTCTCGCACAATGCAGAGATTCCCGAATCGGTCACCGCATAATTTGTAACCACGAAGCGACGAAGGAACGAAGAAGAAACAAAGAGTAGATTCAAACAAAGATTCCGCTGATTTCACAGATTGAATTAATCTGTGTAATCTGCGGAATCTTTGTTTCAATCTTAACTTCGTTCCTTCGTCGCTTCGTGGTTCAACTATCTGAACACAATCCACCCGATCGCCGCCGCGCCGATGATCAGCAGCGTCGAGTTGATGTTCCACACCAGCATCATCACGCAGCCGACAACCGCGATGCCGATTGACCACGCGTTCGTCAGACTCGTGCTTGCGAGCTTGACCAGCACGAGGAAGATCATCACGACGACGGCGGCGTTCATGCCGTCGAGCGCGCCGCGGGCGGGGGGCATTCTCCGCAGTGCCGGCAGAAACCTGCCGAGCAATGCGACGAAGACGAAACTCGGCGCGAAGATCGCCACCGTCGCCAGTACGCCGGCAAGTATCCCCAGCGAGTGCCCGCCGCCAAGCTTGGTGTGCCCGATGACGTACCCTGCGAACGTCGCGGTCGTCAGCAGCGGGCCGGGGGTGATCTGGCCGATCGCGATGCTGTCCTGCATCTGCTGCTGGCTGAGCAGGTGCAGGCGATCGACCAGGCCGGACTGCAGATACGGCACCAGCAGGTAGCCGCTGCCGAAAAGCGTCGCGCCGATCCGCAGGAACGCCAGCACCATCGCCGTCAGATGCGGCGCCACGCCGCTCGCTCCCACGCCGATCGGAACGATCGCCACCACCGGCAGGCGCGGATGGATATTCCGGCGGAGGTAATCTCCCATCGCTCCCGCGATCGCGGCGATCATCAGCAGCAGCAACTCGACCGGAAACGCGGTGACGTGCCTCAGCAGCACGGCGGCCACGAGGGTGAAGATCGCGATCCCGATCAGCAGCGGCGGTGCCAGCGCCGCCCTCGCCAGCCGGATCATCGCGACGGCGATCACCGCGATCACCACCGCGCCGATCCCGTGCAGCACGCCGTTGACCGACGGCATTTGCCCGTACGTCGTGTACAGCCACGCCAGCGGCAGGATGATCAGCACCGCCGGCGTGATAAAGCAAACCCCCGCGACGATCAGCCCTGCGAACCCCGCCCGCTCCAGGCCGATGTGAATCGCCAGTTCCGTCGAGTTCGGCCCCGGGATGAAGTTGACCGCCGACAGCAGGTCCAGAAAATGCTGCCGATCGATCCACCCGCGGCGATGAACGACCTCCTCCTCCATCATCCCCGCATGCACCGCCGGCCCGCCGAACGCGGTGAAGCCTAGTTTGGTGAACAGCTTGGCAAGCTCGATCAATCGCCGATGCCGGTCAGTCATGCGATGACTTTAGCGGGCCGGCAGGTGTGAGGAAATGAGCGGTAGCGGTCCGGGTTGGGCCGTGCCCAGGTGCTCCGTCGCCGTCGATGCGGCAGAGGTCTGGCGAGTCCGGCCGATTTGCTGGCACTGCGGGTCTGCGTCAGCTATGGAATATCGGCGCGTCAATCTCGAGAAAACGCGGGAATATTACTAGATACGCGTCGAAGCCATCTGTTTGCCCCGGCCAGACCAGCTTATATCGAACGGCCCATCCTGAAATGAGATGGTCACCGCCATACACAAAACCATCGAACCGAACCACCACGCCTCTGATTGGTCTGGTGGAACTCGCGAGTGCCACGTTCCATTTGTGCTTGCCATACTGAATGAGGGCAAAGGGTGTCGCGATCATAAAAGCTGTGGATAGGCACACAGCTACGCAGATCAAACGAATCCTCCGACGAATAAACAGACCCATTCTCTTTGCGAGCGGTGATCGCTCTGAGAAATAGTCGAGGAGGGCGGCCGGTTCGCGATCACGCATATCCAATATTGTATGAACCAGAGAAGATGGCATCCATCATTCTCCAGCGAGCTCGTGTAGGGAATCATCGACGGCTGACTAATTGGCTATCTTCTTACGACGCCCGTCACTTGTTCGGTAACTGTTTACCGTCCCGTCATGGATTTTGTAACTGCTTACCGTCCCGTGGAATTTTATTGAGTGCAGGGGGCGC
>JANMES010000119.1:0-37224 GCA_031377185.1 Phycisphaerae bacterium | reverse complement strand
GGCGTGAGCGTAGTCATCAGTCAGCTTCTGCAACCTCGAACGAAAATCGCCGAAGAGTCAAAGGTCGATCCGCCAACCCCACGCAGAGCTGATCCTTCGCGAGTTCAAGACGATCGAGAATCGCACGCGGACGACGCGGCGAAACAGAACCGTCCAAACGGATGACGTGAAAAGACTCTGGCGTGGACACGACCAAGGCTTGTAAGGTAGTTTGATTCCGGGCGCCACGTTTTTCGCCCTACGCCCGCTCCACTTTTCAACCGGTGTTCACAGCTGCACGCCGCCGACACCGCGATGGCCAGCATCGACGCCGACCGGATCAAAACCGTCTGTGCGTGCGATTATCTCACGCCTCCGAATTAACCGGGATGCGTATTATTCCTTCAGCAGATCCGCTTTCTTCAGACCCTCCAGGCGAATATCAATCTGGCCGACCGGCGCGCCGTCGACATAGGCTGCGTTGGCGTAGATGGCCAGCACGTTTGTGCCTTTTTTCAGATACTTCACCGCGTCGGCACCCAGCCCGACCTTCCGGTACTCGGGGGCATCGTTCCACCAGATGTAGGTGTAAACGGGATGCCCGTTCAGGTAGACGGTGTATCCCTGCTTGCCTAATACGCCAAGGCGGTAAAAGTCGTAATCCACGGAGTCCATCTCGAACGTCGTGCGTAGCAGGATGAACTCGCCATCGCCCCAGGTTGAGCGGTTCTCGATGGCAGGGGCTTTGCCGCGTTTGGGCTTGAAGACGCCCTTGCCGATCGGGGCTTTGCCGCTGGACCACTTACTTGCGTCAAACTCCGGGAGATACCAATTCTCCAGCCCAGCGGGCGGCGTTACATCACGGTAACGCTTGCCCTCGCGTGGATGCAGGTAGTCCTTGGCCGCCGGCTCGAACGACGTGTATTGCCATACCCGATCCGCCGAGCCCGGCTTACCCAGATCGTGCCAGGCCAAGTCGGCGTGTTTGAGTTGCGTGAGGGCCAATATCGTATCCAGAGGCGTCTCACCCGAGTCCAATCTTCGGAGCAATTCCTGCCGGTATTGGTTGTAGAGAATGTCGGTCACTTCCTCGCGTGCTTTGTCTGAGAGTTTTTCTCGCGTAGGCAACAGTGCATTGATGACCGTGACGATTTGCCGGGTCTCCAACTGCGCAAACCGCTGGCTGATGAGCTTCGCCAATTCCGGAGCGCCGGTGGGGTCGCCCTTCAAGGCTGATACCGCGGCCTCGGAGACGTAATATCCACCTTCCCCCGCGCGCGGGCCAGGTTTGACTTCGGTTTCGGCGGTGGCGCGCTTGAACGTGGTTTCGATGAACTTGGTGGAATCGGCGTCAGCCTTTAGCGAAATCATGAGGCGATCGAACGTGCCCCCCATCGTCTGACGGGCCACGGCGCGTTGCTCGCGCAGGAACATCTCCGACATCGTCGGCAACACTTTTGCGGCGACACCATCCGCTCGCGCCGCGGTCGCTAGCGCCATGAACGCCGACTGACGCACCCACCATTCATCGTAAGTCGTCCAAGGGAGGATGTCCGGCACGCAATCCGCCACCGCGGCGGGCGTCGCACAACTCAACGCCAGCAATGCACCGTCAACGGTGTAGACGGCTTCATTGGGGTTCACCAGCATCTTGCGCATCGATGCGATCATCGCCGGCGAAACGTCCTCCGGCTTGATCGGATTCTTGCCGATCGCAAACCAGTACCGGTAGTCGGTCAGCCCGTCGACGGCGGCGCGACGGACGCGGGGATCGCTGTCTTCCATCAGCTTTTCAAGTTCGGCAAACGCACCGGTATGCATCAGCGCCTTGGCGGCCTGGGCGCGGATCATGTAGTTGCGGTGATAGGCGGCTCGCACCAGTTCGGTGCGCGGCAACGCCGTGTAGTTCGTAGGGGTGCTGTAAGCGTTGCCGAGTTGGGCGGCCCACTCGTAGACGTGCAGATCAGGGCCGGATTGCCGATACGGCGCACCGGGCTCGAGCGAGACAAACGCCATATCCGCCGGCCGACCCCACAGGTATTCCGGCAGTTTGAAATCCACAGCAAACCTCGATCGTGGCGCGCCGGTAATCCGCAGCGTCTTGAGCGGCGCTGTGTACGAGATCGCGACGGCAGCGCCGGATCCTTCGTCGTTGAAACGCTGGCAAGTCGCCACGCCCAATGCACCCGACGGACGCCGGCTCAAGTCAAACCACCAGCGCAGTTGATTCATGGTGTCACGATACGAGTCGGGTTTGACTTCCGATAAGTAGGCGGACGTAATGGAGCGCCAGATCGCATCACTACGCCCATTATCGCCGTGTCCGGTCACCAGCGCCGGATAGCTGTCGAGCATGGAAAGACTGAGATAGTTGCGTGCCTGGCGGTAAATATCGACATTCCCCTGCGCCCCGCAGGCGATTTGCATCGCCGCTGCGACCATTCCGTCCTTGCCGTTCGATCCGACTCCGCCTTCGCCACGATGATCGCCGTAAGCCACGCTGCCGCGACCGGCGAAGCGGTAAAAGAATTTCAGGGCGCCCAGCAAGGTCGGCTCATCGACCTGCACGCCACATTCCTTGGCCAGCAGCAGCGTCGTCAGCATCTGAACGCCGGCTGCGTTCATCAGACCGCCGGCCGTGTAAGCGGGGTTGATATCACGACCCCAATGGCCCCAGGCGATACCGTAGAATTGCCGGTTGCGGGCGTCATCACAGATGTATTGGAGTACCGGCAACACCGACTTATCGCCGGTGCGCAGGTAATACTCGGCACAGGCGATGCCGTGATAGCCGTTGTTCCAGGTATGTTCGCCGATGGCCTTGACGTTGCTCGCCATCCTGTCGAAGTACGACTTGACCGCCGGCAGGTATTGGTCATCGCCGGTGGAAAGAAGGAACAGGCACGCCAGTGCGTTGGGGATCTCAACTTCTTCACGGACTTCATTACTGAGCTTGGCCGGGTCCTTGGCGTCTTTCAGGGCTTGGACGTAGTAGTCGGCCGCCAGTTTGACGATCGCCTTGGACTTCGGGCAATCCAGCGGCCAATTCGCGCTGTAGGCACCCAACACGGGGATGATCACCGTCACCTGCTTGGTTTCCTTGCCGTCGGCCGATCGAACGTCAAAAACCAGCTGGCCGTCTTTGGCCTCGGCTTCGGTCAGCGCATTGCCCAATGCGACGTAGGGATTGCGGCCCTTCAGTGCGACACCGTTCACGCCGGTAATCACCTCTCCCTTGGCAAACTTGCCTGCCGCGGGTGTGTTCGGCGTGATTTCTTCAACCGTAACGACGACTCCCGGATAGATGCGAACCTTCATGCCGGTTACGCCGATATCGCCGAAATCCTTTTCCGACTTCGGGTCGGGACGGGAGTAAAAAGGCGCTGTCTCGGTGTAATACTCCGCCACCGGCGCGGGGGCAGCCGCGAACAACGGGGCAACGGTTCCGGTCAGAATCAAGAGAAGGCCGACGATGTTTCGCATGATCGATTTTCCTCTGAAATAAGGGGTCATCACGAATGTGATAACCTTGATCCGCAACTCTGCCGTCGCTGCTTTTACAACACTCTCACGTGATGCAGCCTTATGTCAAAAAGGTGGTGCTTGGCACACTCACCAACAGAAGGCCGCGAATGATCAGTATCGCCCGTTTGCTGCGGCGGATCAATGACCGACCGTTGGCGGTCATGCTGGCGGTGGAGTCTATCATGAGAGGTATGCTGAGTGCCTAGCGCGGGTCTGCCACGGAGCTGCGACCGAGTTTCAATCGGGACCCGGAAAAGCGGCTGCTTCAGTTGGCCGGCGTCCGTCGCATACGGCGGGGAGATTTCGATCAGGCATTCCAGGTAATGATTGAAGGCGACAGCGTAGCCGCTGACGCCTGAACATGATAGGAAATGTAACTACCCGTTGGCGTTCTTTGGAGGCTTGGGGGCGAGAGGGTTTCTTATCCTTGTTATCCTGCGCCAAACAATCTACGATTTTCACCAGGAGCAGGAGATCAAATGCAGAAAAGCCATTGGGCTGTTGCACTCGTCATCGGTCTAGCGTTTATGGCTTCACTGGCGCGGGCCGATGCGCCGGCCAGATCGGCGGGCACGCTGCACGTGCTTGGGATTGCCGTGAACGTTGAAGGCGTGGGCAAACCGGGTCCGCTGCTCGATTCGTTCAACTGGTCCGCCGAGGAGAAAGTCAAAGTCCTGACTGCCTTGGGCAAAGACCTGTATCGGAAGGTCGATGGCAGGTCGGTTCTAGGGGCCGATGTGACGCGCGACCGATTTATGGGAGCGCTGAACGGGATTCAGCGGAGGGCGAAAGCCGGCGACTTCGTCGTCATCTACATCGGGATGCACGGGGGTACAGACCGTAAAGACGGCTGGGGCGTGGGAACGGTCGACAACCAGGAAATTCGCGGCAAGGAAGTGAAGGAAATCCTCGGTGCGATCCCGTGTCCGGTATTAGCGCTCATCGAGACCTGCGGCAGCGGCGGATTCGCGCGCGACCACAAGAACGACATCCCTGTGCCCGACAACGTGACCGTCATCACCTGCTGCAGGGCGAAGCAGTCGGCGACCAACGAACTCGACATCGCCGCGATGGAAGCCCTGCGAGGCCGCGCCGATTTCAATAAGGATGGCGTGGTGATGCTGCCGGAGTTCACACGCTACGTGCGCCTACGTTTCGACGCGACGTTCGAGAAAGACGGCGTGGAGTGCGTGATCGCGAATGCCAAGCAACCCGCAGAGGCCGCCCTGACACGCGTTGCAGACAATGCGGTCGCCTTCGTCAAAGACGGTGAGTGGTATTCGGGTGTCCTGCTGGGCAAAGAGAAGCAAAATTACAGCGTAGAGCCCGACGGCTGGAATACGACCCCCCGCGGCGGGTGGTTTTTAACAGATCATGTCACGCGGGATGAGATTGTTCTTCCCGGCGAACTCAGGCCGCTCGTGGTCGAGCAGGGAGGTGCCTGGTACAGCGCCAGGCTGATCTCCATGGACGGGAAAAACTTCAAGGTGAAGTACGTCGGTTACGACGAAGAAGAGACCGTAACGCCCGACCGCGTGAAATACCCGATCTTTCTCGAACCGACCGGCGAGGCGAAGAAAACGCGGGGGCGAAAGGCGAAGAATTAAGAGAAAAAGGCGAGAAGGATGCTCGACGCGCTGACACCGAGAAGAGCCCCGAAATGACTTTTGACGAAAACATAGCCTAATAGATGCTGACCCACGTGGGCCGTATAAGGGTCGCTACTGGCTCTGTATAGAACCCGCGAATGCTCGGCGATCGATTCTTTCTTACTGCCACAGTTTCGCGCCCAAGAAAGTTACTCAATGGCAGCTCTTCACACTGCTCGTGCTCAAACGCGAAGCCCACTGAAAGCAGGATTGCCGCGGAGTCTGTGAGTTACTCACAGACAGTTACTCGTTGTGTATCGCTGAGGATGCCCGTTCGCTTTCCCCACCGACTCCAACGACTGCGGTATCAATTCAACCTCGAACCCGCCGCATTATGAAGAGTTTTCGGAGAAGCAGCCGAAGTGCCCCCCTTCTGTTCGCTGCCCCTAATACTTGAGTCCTGTGTCGCACAGCACCGTCGCGACGGTTGCATCTGGTCCGAGTCGCCCGCTCTCCAATATCCGGACGGCCGCGCATACGTTTGCTGCCGCGGAAAACCCGACATGCAGTCCTTCACGAGTGGCGAGCAAGTGGCGGTACTCAGCGGCGTCCTCGTCGGTGACCGCCATGTAGTCATCGACCAGATCCGATTGCCAGCAAGGAAGCTGGATCCCGTACCCCATGCCCTGAAGCAGGTGCCTCGGGTTCTTCACCGGCTCCCCGGCTAAAACGCGCGCTCCGGCCGGCTCGACGGCCGCACATAAGATGGCGGGGTTCTGCTCTTTCAGGTAGCGACTGACACCGATGAACGTCGCGCCTGTACCGGCCCCGGCGACGAACGCGTTCAGCGACCGACCAATCGCGGACCATATCTCCGGGCCGGTCCCGTAATAGTGGGCCTCGACACAGGAAACATTGTTGAACTGGTCGACGTAGTAACCACCAAACTGTTTGGCGTATGTGATCGCATGCTCCGCCACAGCGGAGATGTCCCTTCCAGTCACACGTCCGACACTGCCATCGACTTGCGGAAAGAGAATCACCTTCGCCCCCAGTGCTTCGAGCATCTTTGCTCGTGCGGGGCTGTTGCCCTCGGACATGATCGCAGTAAACGGATTACCGAAAACGTTGCAGACGACCGCAAGTCCCGCCCCCATATTGCCGCTGGTCATCTCGACGACCCGCTGGCCAGTCACCAGCTTCCCGGCGGCGTAGGCGTCACGGATGACGTAAAGCGCAGCGCGATCTTTCATGCTGCCGCCGGGCTGAATGAACTCCGCCTTCGCGACAATCCGCCCCAGTCCCCGATGCAGGCGTGCCAACTCCACGAGCGGGGTGTTTTCGATCAGGTCCAGTGCCGAGGCTTTAACCATTGGTGTTGCCGTACATCACGATGGAGTAGAGCGTCTTGGTGTTGCACACGATCACGTACTGTGTTCGATCCGCCGTGAATAAGTGGGCCGACCAGTCCGCGAATGGGTTTTCAAGCAAAGGCAGCGCATCCAAGCTGCCCGCCTTTATCTTTGCGTTCAACTTTTGCGAAATACGGAATATCACTCCACCCAGAAGAATACATAGCAGATTCCATGGAGCAACAGGATACACTGATTCCATCGATGACCATCCAGAAAGAGTAAGATCGTCGGTGAGGCATTGGCGGTAGACTTATCTGATCGGTTACAGCTTGCGGAGGGCACAAGGTGGGAGATCAAATCCATCGTAAACGGAACAAGATATGGCAGGGTCTCGCTCTGGAGCTACTGGCTACCGGGCGGGAACTCAAGGAGGTATTGACTGCCGTGGTTCGTGAGGTTGAGGACCAGTTCGACGAATCGGTCGGCTCCATCCTGCTGCTTGATCCCGATGGCAGACATCTACGTCAAGGAGCCGCTCCCGGGTTACCAGCAGAATACAATCGAGCAATTGACGGGGTTGAGATCGGTCCTGCTGTTGGTTCCTGCGGCACGGCGGTTTATCGGCGTGAGCCGGTCATTGTCGAGGACATTGCGACTGACCCACTTTGGGCCAATTTCAGGGAACTGGCCCTCAGCTTCGGCTTGAGGGCATGTTGGTCACAGCCGATCTTTTCGAGCGACAAGCGGGTTCTGGGCAGCTTTGCCATCTATCCGAAGCAAGGTCGCAAACCCACGCCTTCGGAAATCAAATTGATTGAATCGGCAGCGCATTTGGTCGGAGTTGCCATCGAGCGGCATGTAGCCGACGCAACATTGCGAGCGAGTGAACGGCGTTTCCGTAACCTGATTGAAACCGCCGAAGAAGGGGTCTGGATCATCGACCTCGAAGCAAAGACAACCTTCGTCAATGCCAAGATGACTAAACTCCTCGGTTATTCGACTGAGGAAATGGTGGGTAAGCATCTTTTTGATTTCATGGATGATGCAGCCCGCAAAGAATCCGAAGTCAACCTTGCTCGACGCAAGCAAGGGATTCGGGAACAGCATGAGTTTCGCCTTAAGCGGAAAGACGGGAGTACAGTCTGGACGCTGATGTCTACCAACGCCATCCATGATGAACAAGGAAACTATTCGGGTGCGTTGGCGATGGTGACAGATATTACGGACCGCAAGCAATGGGAAATTGAATCATTCCACGCCAAAGAGGCTGCCGAGGCCGCCAACAAGGCAAAGGATCAATTCATTTCCGTATTGAGCCATGAACTCCGCACGCCATTGACGCCAGTGCTGCTGACTGTGCAGATGATGGAGACCGATCCGACGCTCTCAAAAGACCAGCGGGAATCGCTTGATGTGATCCGCAGAAATGTTGAACTTGAGGCCCGGCTCATCGACGATCTGCTGGATTTGACGAGGATCGCCAAAGGAAAGCTGGAGATGCACTGGGCGGCAGTCGATCTGCATCAGACCATTCTCAATGTCATTCAGATTTGCGACAACGACATCCGATCCAAGCAGCTAAAACTCACGCTGGAACTGACCGCTGACTTCCATCAGGTTCAGGCCGACACTGCCCGGATTCAACAAGTGCTATGGAATATCCTGAAGAATGCGACCAAGTTCACGCCTGAAGGGGGTCATATCACGATCCGCACGAACAATCCCTCGGCTGATCGACTGGCGGTGGCAGTGCGAGATACCGGCATTGGGATTGAGCCGAACATTCTGCCCAAAATTTTTGATGCCTTCGAGCAGGGCGACAAGCGGATCACTCGCCAATTCGGTGGGCTGGGCTTAGGGCTGGCAATCAGCAAGGGGCTGGTGAATCTGCATGGTGGGACACTGAGCGTCGAGAGCGAAGGGAAAGACCGGGGAGCGACCTTCACGTTGGAACTCAGTACGACAAAATCAGGGACAGTGGATTCCAAGCGAAATGACAGCGGACATGGCATTACGAAGCAGAGCGTGAAACGCCATATCCTGCTGGTTGAGGATCATGTCGATACCGCTCGGGCCACAGCCAGACTGCTCACGTCCGCCGGTTATGACGTATCCATTGCCACTTGTGTGGCCGAAGCACTACGTGCGACGGAAGTGGAAACGTTTGATGCCATGATCAGCGACATCGGCCTGCCCGATGGAACCGGACTGGACCTGATGCGGCAGTTGCAGGCCAAGCGGCCCATCAAGGCGATTGCCATCAGCGGCTTCGGCATGGAGGACGATATTCGCAAAAGCAAGGAAGTAGGCTTTATCGATCATCTAGTGAAGCCCGTAGATTTCAGTCGATTGGTAAAACTGCTTGGAGAGATTTGTGCATGATAACACGCCTATGATCGGCTCAGAGATGCTCTATGACACTTGATCGTAAAACACCTCAGAAGGCGATGACAATTCTGCTGGTCGAGGACCACATTGACACCCTAACGACGTTTGCTAAGTTTCTCAGGACGCTAGGACATGTCGTCCACACCGCTGACGGTTATCAGGCGGCTATGGATTTGGCGAAGAAGGAACGATTCGATCTCGCAGTCTGCGACATCAACCTTTGGGACGGTGACGGGTGCGACTTGTTCGGGGATTTGCAGAAACTGCAACCGATGCGAGGCATCGCCGTAACCGGCTACACGTTGGAGGACGAAACTCATCATTACAGAGATTCGGGATTCTCCGTCGTCCTGCGGAAGCCCGTTCAGATTTCGCAGATTACATCTGCCATCTCACAATTGTCCTGCACGGATCACACCACTGATCCATCGACCGATCAGGCGATTGGCGAGCCGAGGGCTTAGAGGTCTGCGTCTCGCTGCATACGCACATCGATCCTTTTCGCCCGTCTCCAACTAGCGATTACTGACAGTAATGCTTACCTGAAGCACGGTGGCGATGCTCACCCAAACCAAATACGGCAGTTGTCCCAATGCGATCCAGCGGAAGCACGGTGTTTACTCAGCTTGCCAAGCTTCGTCCCATCGCCGGCGTTGTTTCTTCTCGATCGTGTCGATCAGGTCGCCCTGACATTTGTCGTTCGGGCAGTCGATGATGATCTTCGTCACCGCCTCGTACTCGCTCGGCCCGCCGACGGCAGGTCGAACTTCCCGCACGTCTGCATAATCCGCGGCGTACGCTGGACGGTGATTTCTCGGCGGAGGGTGGATTTCATTTCAATCGGCATGACTGAGCAGGATTGCAATGATGCTTGGCAGCATTGATCATGGCCTCCTTGTGGCATCAACAAAAACCCCGCCCGGGTGAGGTACCGGGGCGGGGTGTGGAGGAGAAAATAATGAGTAGTCCCTGATCAGCGACGCCGACGGCGCTTGAGCAGGCCCATGCCGCCCAGGCCCAGCAGGGTCAGGCTCGTCGGTTCCGGGACGGCGGAGAATTGGACCGAGATGCTTCCCGCCCCGCCGCCGCCACCGAAATCGACAAGAATCCCGTTCGTGCCATAGCCCGAGTCCAGAACCAACCCGGACATTAGGCTTCCCAAGGCAACGTCACCCGCATCAAGGTTGCTGCTGGCGGTGTAGGTCACCAAGGTATAGGGCACGCCTGGGTTCGGAATTGCCGGGCCAAAACCCCATGCATACAGATCGAGCACCAATGCGCCCGATCCACTGCTGGGCGCGACCAGCCCGCTGCCGCCGGTAACGATGATCTTATCCGAGGCGTTGGCTGTCGTATTGTCACCACTGAGTTCCATCTTGAAGCGAGTGCCTGCCGACACATTCAACCCGGCGCTGTAGGTCTGGAACGAAGGCGAATTGCCCGGCGAGAGCACGCTGGCCGATCCACCGGTGGTGACCAAGGCATTGATCGTCCCAGTTCCGCTCAGCGTACCGCCCGTTCCGGTGAAGGTCACTGCTTTGGTCAGTGCGGTGCCGGAGTTGTAGTTGAATTCACCGCCGTTGATGCTCACGCCGCTGGTGGCGTTGATGTTTCCCGCCGAGATGGTCAGCTTACCGCCAGAAATGGTGGTTGACCCGGAGTAGAGATTGGCGCCTGAAAGCGTCCAAGTGCCGCTGCCTGTCTTGTCGATGGTCGTGCCAGTGCCATTATTGATCACGCCAGTGATCTGATTGCCCGTGCTGGTTCCACTGAGAAAATAGGCCCTGGTTCTGGCAGAGCTTGCGATGCTCGCGATACTGAGATTCACCCCGGTCGGGTTGAAAGTAATCGGTCCGGTGGCAGAGTTCGCTGCCTGAGTTCTGTCACCATTGTTGCTGTCTGAGCTGTTTGTGCCTGCGGAGAACGTGATGGTAGGTGTGCCGGTAACATTGGCTCCGGCTTGAAAATTAAGCACGTTACCACAGTCAAAGGCCGGTAGCTGGGTAAACGCCAAGTTGACAGCGCCTGATGTCACCCGGCTCACCACGAGCGTCCGATTGAGGCTGCGGGCAGTTGTGGCCAACGTGTTCGTGACCGACATGTCGCCATCTCTCCGGAATTCCAGTGTGGTGTTTGTAGTTCCCCATGTGAGAGCGCCCGTTCCCAGAGCAGTAGTGCTGGCACCCGTGCCGAATGCGACAAGCGTGCCGCCGGTGAGGGTGGTGCCGCCGGTATGAGTGTTGTTGCCGCTGAGCGTCAGCGTTCCTGCACCTGCCTTGGTGATCACGTTGGTGGTTCCATTGAATGCCTGGGCGAAGGTGGCATTGACGCCGTTGGTAGTCACTGTAATCGTGCGGTTGCCTGCCAAGTTGCTTGCTCCGGTATTGGAGAAAGTCATATTCCCCGTGCCACCGACGGTGAAGTCGCCGCCGATCGACACCGCGTTGGCGAAGCTGCGGGCGGTGCCGCTGTCGCTTTGAATGGTGGTGCCGCCATTGATTGTGAGTGTGCCGGAGCCCAAGGCGCTGTCGTGACCAAGGGCGAGGATCCCTGCGGACAGAGTGGTGCCGCCGGAGTGGCTGTTGTTGCCGGAAAGAGTCAGGGTGCTGGCACCGCTCTTAATGAGCGTGAGGTTGGTGGCACCGCCGTTACCAATGACGTTGCTTTCGGTGGTGACCCCCGTGACGTTAAGGAACAGGCTGGAATTGCCGGCGAAGGTAACAGTGCTACCGACCTGCCCGCCAAACCCGGTGCCGCCAGTGTTGGCGGTGGAGGTTAACCCTGCAATGCCTGCGACACCCGTGCCGCTGCCCCAAGTGGTACCGGTGCTCGCCACAGTCACACCGAGTGTAGCTCCCGAGGCGACGGAGACATCGCCGGTTGCTGGCATGGAGAGGCGCGTGTCGAAGAGCAGGGTGCCTAGGCTGATCGTGGTGCCGCCGTTGTAGGTGTTGGCGGTAGTGCTTGTAAGATTCAGTTGCCCGACACCCGTTTTGGTGAGGCCGGCGGTGCCGGTGCTGTTGCTGATGACGCCGGAGATGGCGCCGGCATTCAACGTAGAGTTAGCCGCAATGGTGCGTGTGGTGCCGCTGAGATTAATGGGGTTTTGGAAGGTGGTGGTGCCAGCCGAGGATCCAGGCGTTCCAAGTATGAGCGAGGACGGACTGAAGAAGGCGGAGCCCCAAGTCACTTGGGCGCTAGCACCACCGAGATTAATGTTCGCCGAGCCGTTCGTGCCGAATCCGCTGGCACCGCCGAGGATTTGGACCTGAGTGGCTCCTGTGCCCAATGCTCGAGTAAAGCCTGAGTTGAAATATCCATCGAGGACACCGCCATTGAGAACGATGTTCGAGTTGGCGCTGAAATTGCCAATATGCAGGATACCCGCGCCGTTTTGGAGGGTGGTCGTGCCCGAGTAGGTATTCGTCGATTGGTTCCCTCCAGTTCTAAGGTCGAGGTATGCACCATCCACCGTGACTCCGCCGGCACCGGTGATGCCATTTCCACGAGGAATATTGATCGCAGCCGCGACGGTCCCATTGCCCTTCAGGGTCAGGAGAAAACCGTTGAGGTTCACCACGCTGTTAGTTCCGTCGGATATTTGCAAAAATTGAGTGCCAGTAGTGCCGATAGTGCTGGCACTGCCGAGCGTGACGGTCCCGGCATACCTCCCCGACGTACTACTGCTGGAATTGATAAGGGCACCGGTTCCGCCGATGCCCGAGCCGTTGAGAGACAGGGCATTGGTGCCGTTCATCGTGATGCCGTTGAGATCGAGCACTGCTCCACTGGTAACGCTCACGGCGCTGGCATTGGCACCCAAGGCGGTGGCGTTGCCGACTCTCAAGGTTCCAACGCTGACCGTGGTGCCGCCCGTGTAGGTGTTGGCACCGCCGAGGACCATCGTGCCCGCGCCGTCTTTGATGACGGCCAGGTTATTTGCCGCCGCTCCCCCAGCCGTCGTGCCGCCGATGGTGCCTGCGGTGATGTTTGTTCCCGTGGTGCCATACGTGCTCGTTCCCGAGGCGATGTTCAACGTCAACGTGGCAAGGGTGCCGCTGCTGTTGATGACCCGCTTGTTGCTGGAGCCCCCGGAGAAACCAGTGCCGCCCGTGTCCGTCAGTCCAGCGAGGGTCTGCGCGAATCCGTTGAGGTCGAGGGTGGCAAATGCTGGGTTAGCTGATCCCACGCTTGTAGAGAGATTCAGGCTGGTCGTGGTGGGCAGGGCGTTCGCAATGCCGAGCTTGACCGTGATGTCCTTGAGGCCGTCATCGTTCACGATGTTCGTGTTGCCCGTGTAGCTGGCTGCCACACCCAAGGTCCACTCCGCAGTATGGGAGACGCTAGTGCCCCCACGGGAAGAGATGGTGAGGGGGCCGGTTCCGGTGATTGCACCGCCCAAAGTCTGGTTCATGGTCACGCCAAAACTGGTAATCCTGGTAGCACCTCCCAGTGTCAGCGGGGCATTCCAAACGGTTGTCGTAGTGCCGCCGCTCCCGAAGTGCAGCGCACCGGCATTGTTGGTGGCCACGGTGTTGACCCCGTTTCCAACGAGGGACACGGCCGCAGAGTTGGCGTAAGTCCCCGCAAGATTGGCCTGGAGCGTCGCTCCACTGGCGACGGAAACAGACGCACTATTCTGGATGGCGTTGAGATTGTTCAAAACGAGGAAGCCGTTACTGACCGTCGTCGATCCCGTGTAGCTGTTCGAGCCGGAGAGGGTGAGGACGCTGTTTGCTCCGCCGGCCTTGATGAGGTTGCGAGGCCCCCCAGTTTCACTGATGATACCGCTGATCGTGAGATTGTGTTGGACGGTGGCGGATTGCTGATTCTGTGGTGATGGTTCGGTTGCCGTCGAGAATCATATCGAGGCTGATGATGTCCACGATCGTCGCGCCTGCGGTGTTCGCCGTGGTGGTGATGTTCCCGCCGAGCGTGATGCGGCTTCCCGCCAAGGTGAAGGCGTTGGTATTGGATGCGGCACCGGAGTTGGTGAAAAGAATGCCTGCGAAAGAGGGATCGACGGCCGCGAGGTCGTTGCTGGTGCTGTTCTGGACATTGCCAGCGAAGGTCAGCGCGACCCCGGTGGACGGAGCGGTATCAAGGTTCCAGTTAGCATTCGTATTCCAGAGACCCGAGCCGCCACCGCCGTCCCAAGTGTTGCCAGCAAACGCGCCGGGTGTGGCGAATTGCGTGATCGCCAGAGCCGACACCGCCACAAGCCCGCTGCGGAACGCGCGACGCTTGGCCTTCCGTTCCGAAACCGCCGACGCAGCGAGCCATGCCCGGCCGGCGTCCGATAACGGAGCGGGAGCGGTGTAGCCTGTGGAATCAAATGACGCAATTTCTGCCGATTTGCGGTGCAAAGACATGATTTTCTCTCTCCAATTTACCGATCTTGCCATACTTTTCGGGCGCAATTCTCACATGGCGGGATCGTTTGCTCAACATACTATATCACATAAATTACATAAATGCTGGGCTCATTTTTCACCTATTTGCGTCAAAGCAACCTCGTATTTGCGACACTGTAGATTTTCGCAAAGTAAAGTGCCGTACTATCCGACCGGCGGCGGCGAGGTGACGGATTCGGCTTCGACGAACTGGCCCTTGTCCAGATGAATCAGCCGGCTGGCGGCGGCGGCGCTGTGGGGGTCGTGGGTGACCATGATGATGGTCTTGCCGAAGTCTCGGTTCAGCTTCTGCAGCAGCGACAGCACGTCGCGGGCGCTGGCGGCGTCGAGGTTGCCGGTCGGTTCGTCGGCCAGGATGATGTCGGGGTCGGTCACGATTGCGCGGGCGATGGCGACGCGCTGTTCCTGCCCGCCGGACAGTTGGCGGGGGAAATGGTCCAGACGGTCCTCCAAGCCCACCAGCTTGAGGGCGAGCGTTGCGTTTTCGCGGCGTTGGGTTCGGGAGAGGGAGGTCAGTTTCAGCGGCAGTTCGACGTTCTCCACCGCCTTGAGCACCGGAATGAGGTTGAACGCCTGAAAGACAAAACCGAGGTGGTTGTTTCGCCATCGAGCCAGATTGCGCTCAGTCATCCCTGCCGGCTCTTCGCCGAGGACGACCAGCCGGCCGTCGGTCGGCTTATCCATCCCCGCGATCAGGTGCAGCAGTGTGCTTTTGCCCGATCCGCTGGGGCCCATGAGTGCGATGAACTCGCCGCGTTTGACGACGAGTTGCACGCGATCGAGCGCGACGACCTTGGTCTGCCCGCGCTCGAATTCCTTGCTCAGGTGGATGGCTTCAACGATCGCTTCGCTCACAAATACTCCTGTCGAGATTTCGGTCTCAAGGTGCTCAACCGTACCACGGGCCTCCGGCCCGTGCGGATGACTTTCAACGTCGGCGACGTACGGACATCCCAGTTCCAACGCCATCAGCACGGGCCGGAGGCTCGTGTTACGGTTGAGATTCCTGCCTCACCGGGTCGCCTTCCTTCAGCGTGGCCGGCGGGTTGGTGATCAGGTCTTCGCCGCCGATCAGGCCTTTTTTGATCTCCAGGTCGCCTTTGGCGTCGGTCGATCCGGTGGTGACAGTGCGTTGGACGGCCTTTCCGCCTTCCACGACGAACACCGCCCCTCCGCGCACGGCGGACGCCGGTACCCGCAGGACGGGCCGTTCACCTGTTGGCGCGGTGGTGGCGGACCGGGTCGTCGCCAGTTTTTCCGGCGATAGGAACGACACCGTCGCGTTCATGTCGGGCTTCAGCAATTCATCGGGGTTCAGAACCTTTACGCGAACCTGAACGGTGGCCTTCTGGCGATTGGCTTCGGGGGAAATCAGGTCGACCACGCCTTCGTACCGTCGATCAGGATAAGCATCGGTCAGGATCCAGCACGGCTGCTTCGCAGACACTTTTGAAAAGTCGTTTTGGCTGACGTCGAGCTCGACGCGGAGGTCGGTGAGGTCGGCGATCGAGACGACGTAACCCTTGGCCCCCTGCTCGCCGACGAATCCGGTGGTGACGAACTCGCCCACTTCCACGTTTCGCGCCAGCACCGTGCCGGTCACGGTCGAGCAGATAAGGGTGTTGTCCAGATCGACCTTGGCTAGCGCAAGCCCGCCTTCCAGTTGACGGACGACAGCCCGCTGGGCGTCGATCTGTTCCTGGCGCGGGCCGAGCCTGGCCATCTCGTAAAGTTGATGCTGGGCATCGACTTGTGCCTTGCGTGACTTCACCAGCGTCTCGGCGTCGGCCACTTCCTGCGTGGAGACGGTGCGGTTGGATTCCAATTCCAGTAGCCGCTTGTAGTTGCGCTCAGCGTTGGCCAATTCGGCGGCGGCTTGATCGACGTTGGCTTTGGCTTGGAGGATTTCCTGTGGCCGCGAGCCGGCCAACAGTTCGGCCAGCTTCGCTTTGGCGGCGTCGAGCTGACCTTGCTGTTGTGCAAAGCGGGCCTTGTACTCCTCGTCTTCCAGCCGCACGAGGACCTGCCCTTTTTCCACCTTATCACCCATCTCCACGCCCACCCACGACACGCGCCCGACCACCTTGGTCGCCAGCTCGATCTTGTGCGCTGCCATCAGATAGCCGTTAGCGCTGTGGGTGATCAGATCAGATTCGTTCATCGCCCCTTCGGGCATGCGGATGCGAATCGTCGCAACCTCTGTAGCCGCATGGCCGCGCGCCCACTTCCACGCACCCAGGCTGATCAGAAGAAGCACGATAATCACCACGACCCAAGGCCATCGCGATTTTTCATCGCGGCGGGCCTTCTGGCTTTTGTCGATCCGAAGTTTCTGCAGTTCGTTTTCCACGGTTTTTCTCTAGATATCTCTCATCGCTGCAACAATGCCCTTTCGCGATGCCGACCACGCCGGCAGGAAACCGCCGATCAAGCCGATCGTCACAGAAAAGAGCAGGCCCATCACCATCGCCATGGGAGTGACGCGGAATTTGAATGCCATCTCACTGAACGTCTGGAAGTTTCCAATCCCGGCCGACAGATTGTTCAGTGGCAGCGCGATCATGCATCCGAGCACGCCGCCGATCAGTGCCAGACAGATCGATTCGAAGACAAACGAAAGCAGGATCGCAATCCGGCTGAACCCCAGCGCCCGCAGCGTGCCGATCTCCCGCGACCGCCGGCTGACGGCGGCGTACATGGTGTTGGTGGCGGCAAAACCGGCACCGATCGCCATGATCACCGCGACAAAAAACCCGATGAATTGCAGGAACGATCCGGTCGAACTCTTGGTCAGCTCCTTATAGTACGTCTGCTCCGGGGTGACCGAGAGCGTAAGGCGCTGGTCGCCTTCAATGGCGCTGGTGAACGATGCAATCGCCGAGGCGGACTCCAGCCGCACCAGCACCGAGTTACATCCGCCGGCTTGTTCAAAATCGCCCCGAAGCTGACTGAGGTCGGTCCAAAGCTCGGAATTGGCTGCCGAGTCGCCGACGACGAACTCGCCGACGACTTCCCAGCTCCCTCGTCCGAATTTCAGTGTCTGTCCCACGTGCGCCGCCGGATACCGCTGGGCGATGCCCGTGCCGACGACGACCTCGCGCTTGCCCGGCTCGTTCCATCGGCCGGCCAACAGGGTGGCGTTTTCGCGCATCATTCGCCCGACGGGAAGCATCCCGCGGATCGTCACGTTCATCCCGGCGGGGTTCTCCAGGCTGGGCAGGTTAATAATCTGCATCCCTTCCGGCGATGCCAGCACCTGGTCGCCGGCACCAAGGGCAATGCCCGGGAAGGCGCGAACAACCTGCCAGGATTCCTCCTTGACGGTCGAAGAAAGCTCGGCGTTGGCGCTCTCTCGCATCACCAGCACCTGCAGCGGATGGCCGGACCCCGCGAAGACCGCGTTCATGCCGAACATCAGTGCCAGGGATGTCACCAGAACCGCCACCGTGAGCGCAATGCCCGTCGCGGTCATGATCGTCGTGCCCTTGCGCTCGACGAGGTTGCGGAGGTTGTAGCGGAGTGGAAGCATCGTTTCATCCGGTAAAGCGGAGCGACTCGACGATGTTCCGGCGAGAGGCGAAGTACGCCGGCACGACCGCCGACACCAGTCCGATCACCACGCCGAACACCGCCACAATCAGCGCCGCCGCAACGCTGAAATCCATGCTGTTGTCGGCCGGGTTGAATATCGCCATCACCTTCGTCAACCCCATCGCCAAACCGATACCCAGGATACTGCCGAGCAGTGCGATGAGGACCGATTCCCCGAGTACGATCTGCATGACGTCGCCGGGTGTGTACCCGAGCGTACGGAGGATTGCCATCTCCCTGGTACGCTCGCGCACGCTCATCGCCACTGTATTCGCCGAGACCAGCAGGATGGTGAACGTGATGGCCGCGCAGACCACACCGAGGTACAGCTTGATGTTCCCCAGGAAGGCAACGAACTCCAGCCCGAACGACCGCTCGGATTGCGTCTTGGTCGGCCAAGGGGAACTGTCAAACATGGTATCAACCGCCCTGGCGATGCGCGGCACGCTCTCGGCTGAGTCGGCGAGGATGAAAAACGTGCCCACGGTGTCAACGCCTCGCTCGCCTTTGGATTTAAGCAGTTCGTTGAGGTACTCGCGTTGAAACATGAGACATTCGGTGTTCTTGGGGCAGTCGTAAATCATCACGACGTTCAGTTCGATCGTCACGGGGTAGATGTCGCCGACGATGGTAATCCGGTCGCCGATTTTAATGCCCTGCTTGGTCGCGATCCTCTTCGCCACCGCGCAGCCGGTCCGCTGCTTGATGAAGGCATCCCACTGCTCGGCTGGAGCCAGATAGTCGAGTTGAATTTTCCGAATCTCCACCGGATCGACCGCGAACCGGGCAAAGAATTCCTCCGGCCGACCGTCCTTGTACTTGCCTTGATACCATGTATATGCCGACACCGCCTCCACCCCAGGCACGGCGGCGATCTTCTGTTGATGGCTAGCTGGCAGATTATTGGTCAGCGACACCTTGTGACGGCAGACCAGCCGCAACAACTCGGTCGGTGAAGTCGGCGGGGCAAGAAAAAAACCCTGGTACAGCGCGACGAGGAAACCCAGAATTGCCAGCGAAACCGCCGTGCTCGCCAGCGTCAGCAAGCTGCGCCGGCGGTTGCGGAAAACGTTGCGAAGGATGAGCGAGCCGAGTCGGAACATAGACAAACTGCCCGTCGTCGCACGTCACCAAGCGCATCCGAGGGGCAAGGCATCTTAGCCCGAGGGTTCGTGAGAGGGAAATCGTGTGGATTTTTTCCGGAGTGGCGGGACGAGTGATTGAGCCATTGACGATCGGGGCATTGACGATTGAAAACCATTCTCCGATCGTCAATGACTCAATCCTCTCACGGCGAATCTACTGACTGACGGTTTGTGGCGACGGCACCTTCTCCAACACCGCAGCACCTTTGGAGATTTGCACCGTCACTCGCTTCGGCGAAGTCCGCTTGACGTTGACGGCCGACAACCCTTTGTCGCCTTGCTTCTCTTCGTACTCCACCGGCTCGCCGTCTTTGAGGGATCGGAATCCGTCGCACTCAATGGACGAGAAATGGACAAAAACATCCTGTCCGGCGGAGTTGACGATGAAACCGAACCCCTTTTTCGCGTCGAACCATTTCACGGTTCCTGTCGGCATTTTATTGATCCTTTCGCTCATCGAACGCAATGTCACCCGCAGTGCGTGTGGACATTCGAGATGCGTTCGGACCGGTCAGATATGAGTCCCACAGAGCGATCAGTCAATAATGTATCGCAACACGGATGGTTTTCAAACGATTAATCAACGAAAAAGCAGGTAATGTTCGTCGGGCGATTGACGGCATTCAACGCAGGTTTTTGACCAGAAACGCATCGTCCCAATGTCAAATAACGACCTAACCCTTAATGAACAGGACCGGATTGAGAGGCGTATCGATCACCTCGCCGACTTTCGCACCCGGCATCCAGGATTTGTGATCGTTGCGATGGGCAATATTTTTGGGCTCGATTAGTTTCATATCCACGTCCATGTAGATGATCGTCATCACCTCTCGCGCCCTATCCGATGTGTTCGGCCCGGCCCGGTGATACGTCCAGCCGTAGTGGAAACTGACTTCGCCCAGATCGAAAGGCGCATCGACGTAATCAAAATTCGCGTCCTGGAGCGCCTGTTGCAGTTGCTTTTCGCTTTCGTCGCTGATGGCCAGATCGCGCCCGAACGCCATGTGCTGACTGCGGGCCGCGAACGCCAGCGGGCCCATCTCCTGCGGGGTGTACTGAAGCGGAATCCATGCGGTGCAGGTGTTTTCATTGCTCAGCGGCCAGTAGTACTGATCCGCATGCCAAGGCGTCACGCCGCCGCCCTTTTCTTTGTACAGCGCCTGATCGTGATACATCCGTACGCCGCGCGTACCCATCAATTCGGTCGCGATCTTGGCCAGTTTCTTGCTGAAAACGAACTTTTTGACGATTTCGCTCTGTCGCCAGAGGTTCATGATCTGCAGGAACGCCTTCTGATACGTCGTCCGCTGCGACATCGGAATGTTCAGCGTGTTCAACTCCAAGACCTTCTTAGTGATCTCTTTCCCGTAGTGCTCCAGCACTTCCGGCGAGAGCACGTTCCTGAGCTTGATGAACCCCTCCTTGCGGAACTGATCGATTTGACTCTGCGTCAACTTGTACGGCGTGTCGAGATCGAGCGCAGCGGTTACAGGCATGGCAAACTCCCGGGCAAATTCGGGCGGGAGTTCCCGCCAACGGATCGGATGATTGAGCGATTGAAGACATAGGCCTCCGTCCCGAAGCACTCGCCACGAGATGGAGGGAATATAGAAGCCCATACCAAGGCCTACCTCGCCAAATCGATCCAAATTTGGTACGATTCTGCTGCTGATTGAGTTTCAATCGCATTACTCCGATTGGATCGTATTAAATGAAGCCTTTTCGCGAATCCGTCGAGCCCGCTCCGGAATCGTCGTTTCGCTGTACGCGCTTTAAGCAGCAAGGGTTTACATACGGGTGGCATTTCCACCCGGAGATCGAACTGACGTTAATCCTGGCAGGTCGCGGGAAACGGTTTGTGGGGGACGACATCGCCAACTTTACTGCCGGTGACCTGTGCCTGCTCGGGCCGAACCTGCCGCACTCGTGGCTGAGCGATGCGGAGCCTGACGGATCGTTCGCGCCCTGCGAATCGGTCGTCATCCAGTTCCTGCCGGATTGCCTGGGAAATGGGCTGTTCGATCGCCCGGAAACACGAGGCATCGCCCGCCTGCTTCAGCAAGCCGAACGCGGGCTTTGTTTCGCCGGCGAGGTTCGCGACCGCATCGACGCTGTGATGCGACAACTGGACACCCAGCCGCCGTTTCGGCGAATGATCGCGCTGCTGGAAGCCCTCAGTGTTCTCTCGACGGCCACGGAGGTGCAACCGCTTTCCAGCGTGGGATTTGCGCCCTCGGTCACCGCCAGCGATCAACGCCGGATCGACGGTGTCAGCCGATTCATCCTCGATCACCTGACCGAGCCATTGCGTCTGGAAGACGCTGCGAGCGTGGCGCACTTAAGCGCGTCAGCGTTCAGCCGATTCTTTCGGCGCGCGACGGGGAAGAGTTTTGTGCGCTATGTGAATGAATTACGCGTCGCGCGGGCCTGCCGGCTGCTGACCGAGACCGAGCAGTCGATTACCGCGATCGCGTTTGAATCGGGATTCGGCAACCTCGCCAACTTCAACCGGCGATTCCGCGAGATCAAGCAACTCCGGCCGAGGGAGTTTCGGCGGCAATTTAACGATGGCATCGCTAAGAATTAGAAAGTCGCCACTCTTGCGTTGGCCATGATTGGAGGGCGGGTGTCCTCACCCGCCGGGATCTTGCGACAATCACGGCGGCTGGGGACAGCCACCCTCCAAAGCCAACGAGCGGTCGCTCAGTGCTTCAACCCGTACGGCGGAATAACCTGTTCCTTCGGAAACGCATTAGACGTCGCCCGGGTCGGCTCGGCTGGGTGTTCGACCCACTTGCCCGGCGGGCTTTCGATATACGTCACCGGCCAAAAGAAACTATTAGCGACAAACAGCCCCGGCTCGCTGGCCCAGCCCCAGTCTTCCACGGTGTTGTCGGACGCCTGCAGGATAAAGCGGTCGGTATTCGCGGGCACGCTGCTGTTGGGGTAGACCGCCTTGGTCGGTTCCCAGTCGCGGGCCTTCATGGCTCCGTCAACGATTAGTGGGGAATCATTCAATGCGGCGGATCGGTTCGGTTCCTTGAACTGGCAACCGACCGACATCGCCAATGCGCTGGTGATCAATAGATTACGGATTGAGAACATGGTCGATATCCTTCTTTAAGCCGTCTTTGTCCAATTCAAAAATCCCACCGCCGCTGACGTCGCGTTCTTTGTTGAGGTCCACCGAATACCCGAACGGGTCCTTCAGCGCCGCGTCCTGCCGATCGCGGATGTTGGTCGGCTGGGTGGTGGGCTTGTTGCCGGAGCAACCTAGCACGAGTAGAGGCAGAATGATGAATGCGGAATGATGAATGAAAGCAAATCTCATCTGTGCTCCGCTACTCTGCATTCTGCATTCCTCGATCTGCATTTCCCCATTCTACACTTCCGTCTTAAAATCCCCAGAGTAATTCGGCGATTCCTTGGTGATCGAGATGTCGTGCGGATGGCTTTCGGCCATGCTGGCGGCCGAGACACGGCAAAATTTGGCATTTTTTCGGAGCGATTCGATGTCTTTCGTCCCGCAGTAGCCCATTCCCGCCCGCAAGCCGCCGACCATCTGGTAGACAAAATCGCCCAGCGGCCCGCGGTAAGGCACTCGGCCTTCAACGCCTTCGGGAACCAGCTTGCTGGTTTCCTTCACACCGGCTTGGCCGTAACGGTCCTTTGAGCCTTGGATCATAGCGCCCATGCTTCCCATGCCGCGATAGGTTTTGTACCGCCGGCCTTGGTGGATGACCGTCTCGCCGGGGGATTCATCGAGGCCGGCGAAAAGCGATCCCATCATCACGCTGCTGGCACCTGCGGCGATGGCTTTGGTGATGTCACCGGAATGGCGGATGCCGCCATCCGCGATCACCGGCACACCGGCGGCTTCGGCGACGCTGACGGCGTTGAAGATCGCCGTGATCTGAGGCACGCCCACGCCGGAGATGATCCGCGTCGTGCAAATTGCACCGGGCCCGATACCCACTTTCACCCCGTCCACGCCCGCGTCGATGAGGTCGCGGGCCGCCTCGGCCGTCGCGACGTTGCCGGCGATTACCTGGATCGTCCAGTTCTTCTTGATCTCCCTCACGGTCTCGATGACGTTCTGGCTGTGGCCGTGCGCGGTATCGACAACAACGACGTCGACGTCGGCAGCGATGAGGGCTTCAACACGTTTGAAGTCTTTAACACCCGTCGCCGCCCCGACACGGAGCCGGCCGCGCTTGTCTTTGCATGCGTTGGGGAATTGGTGGATCTTGTCGATGTCCCGCATCGTGATCAGACCTGCCAGCCGATGTTCTTTGTCGACCAGCAGCAGCTTTTCGACCTTCGACTTGTAGAGAATCTTCTCCGCCTGATCGAGCGGCGTGTCGTCGGCGGCGGTGACGAGGTTTTCCTTGGTCATCACCTCGCCGATTAGCCGGGCATCGTCTTCCTGGAACTTCAGATCACGGCGGGTGAGGATGCCCAGCAATTTTCCCGTCTTGCCATTGGTTTTCACCCGACCTGCATGCACAGCGGGCTGGCCTTCCACGATCGGAATGCCCGACACGTTGTATTCCCGCATGATCGTGCGGGCTTGGCCGACCGTGGCGTTAGGTGGAAGCGTGATCGGATCGACGATAATGCCGTTTTCTGATCGCTTCACCTTCTCCACCTCACGGGCCTGATTTTCCACCGACAGGTTCTTGTGGATGATGCCGATCCCGCCCTCCTGCGCCAGCGCGATCGCCAACGCCGCCTCGGTCACGGTGTCCATGGGCGCACTAATCAGCGGGATATTGATCTCAATCCCTCGCGTTAATTTGGTATGCGTATCGGCTTGACCAGGGACAAAGTCGCTGCGCGCGGGGATCAGTAGAACATCGTCGAACGTGATACCGTCGGAAAGAATCTTGGGGTGATCCATGGGAAAGGGATACGACACCGGGCGGGACGTGTCAAGCATCTCCTGTGGTCGCACCGGATCGCGGAACAAAACGACAAATCAATTTAGGGTGTTTTCGGATGCGGAAGTGGATTCATCGGGGTCTATCTGGGCGCTGTACATCGTATAGAGTCTCGCCAGGTCAGCGGCATTGGTTGCGCCGGATTTGGCCATCAGGCTGGCGCGGTGATTGGCAACCGTCTTGATCGCAATCCCCATCCGGGTCGCAATCTGTTTGTTCACCAATCCATCAACGATGTGCTTGAGAAGCTGACGTTCGCGCTCGGTCAGCCGATCAAACCGCTGCCGGATCGCGTCGGCTTCGATGCGGCTGCGGGTGAGTGATTGGCTTAACTCCAAACTCCGCCTGATCGTGTCGATCAACGCGCCTGGCTCAACGGGCTTTTGGAGAAGATCGACCGCACCTAATTTCATCCCCCGGACCGCATCAGACACCTCGGCATGGGCGCTGATGAGAATGACTTGAATTTCCCGCGCGCCGACCCGCAGTCGCTGCAGCAATTCAAGGCCACTCATCCCCGGCATGCGGAGGTCAAGCACCAGACACGCGGGTTTTACCGGGCTGAAATCCGCAAGAAACTCCTCGGCCGATGCGTAGGCGGACGCTGGGATCGCTTCGGACTCGGCGAGCATCAACAGGCTGTTGCGAATGCCCGGGTCATCATCAACGATATACACCTCGGCGGGTGGATGAAGGTCCATGGTGCTATTCCGGCTTGAGCGGCAGCGTGAAAGAAAATCTCATGCCGCCCGCAGGGTTGGCCTCGGCGGTCAATCGCCCGCCGTGATTTTCGACGATCGAGCGGCTGATGTTCAACCCCAAGCCCAATCCCTGCAGCTTGGTGGTGTAAAACGGCTCGAACAACCGCGAGAACTGCTCAGCGGTCATGCCCGGGCCGTTGTCAATCACGCTCACCCGGGCCATTCTCTCATTGACGGCCTGAATTTCAATCACGAGCGATCGGTCGGCCTGGTGATTGTGGTCCATCGCCTGTGCTGCATTGATCATTAAATTTACGAGAACTTGCTGAATCTGGATGGCGTCGCCGAGGACCCATACCTCTTTCTTCGCGGGTGATACGCGAACCGTGACACCCTGCTCTCGCATGTCAAATTCAACGAAATGGACCGCTTTGTCGACCATTTCATTCAAAGCCACCGGCAGACTCTTGAGCGTCTGCTTGCTCACAAAGACTCGCACGCGACTGACGATTGCGCCTGCCCGTCGGGTTTCGTTCATCACGCTTTCCAGCACGTCTTGTATTTTCTCGGCCTGAACCGGCTTTGCCCGCAACAGGTTCTGCCCGACCGTGGCGTAGTTGAGGATCGCCCCCAGCGGCTGATTCAATTCGTGCGCCAGTCCCGACGCCATGTTCCCCATCGCACTGACACGCGACAGATGCGCCAACTCCACATCGCGCCGGCGAGCGGAATCTTCATTGGACTTGCGTTCAGAAATATCCACCACCGTCCCCAACAAGCGGACGGCCTGGTCTTGGCTGTTGTAAATCGCACGGCCGCGACCTTCGACCCAGCAGATGCTGCTGTCAGGACGGATGACCCGGCATTCCAACTCGTATGAGGTACGCGATTGAATCGCCTGATCGATCTTCGCACGGACCATTTCTCGATCATCAGGGTGAATGTTTAAGGCGTTGTCTTCCGGCCGGCGCTCCGACTCGGCGATTCCCATGATCCGCGCGGATTCGGTTGAACTGATCAATTGACCCGTGACCAGATCGCGCTCCCAAAACCCGATCTTCGCCGCTTCGGCCGCCATCTTCAGGCGTTGCTCGGCCAGCATGATCGCTGCCTGGGCGGCATTTCGTTCAGTCACGTCACGGGCAATCTTCGATGCGCCGACGATCGCGCCGCTTGAGTCTCGGATCGGCGACACGGAGATGGTGACGTCAACCCGCCGCCCGTCCTTGGTCAATCGAACCGTCTCGAAGTGGTCGATCCGCTCGCCGTTACGCAGACGATTGAGAATGGAGTCTTCCTCCGCCAGGCGCTCCGTCGGCAGCAGAACGGTGATGCTCCGCCCGATCATTTCCTTGGCGGTGTACCCGAAGATCCGCTCAGCGCCGTTGTTCCAACTGGTGATGATGCCTTCGAGTGTCTTGCTGACGATCGCGTCATCGGACGACTCGACGATTGCCGCAAGCCTGGCCGAGTCATGGAGATAAGTGGCGGACTGATCCGGCGCGACGTGTTTTGCGCCCGCCGGGCTGATTCTGTTCGGCTTGGGCACACCGTAGAGAGTACCGCGACAGGGGCCAAAAATCACGCGGCCTTGGAGAGAATCAGCTTCACTTTTTCGATCAGATTCTCAGGAGTGAACGGCTTGAGGGTGTAGTTGTTCACCCCGGCTTTGAGGGCTTCCATCACGCGGCATTTCTCCGCCTCGGTGGTACACATAAGCATCGGGGTTTTCTTGTCAGTCGAGCGGACACGCTTGACGAACGACAGCCCGTCCATGTTGGGCATATTCCAGTCAATAATAATCAGCGAAAACGCCCCGGCTTCGGTCGACATGACTTCGAGCGCCTGTTGACCGTCATCGGCTTCAGTGAAATCGATCGTGCCGAATCCCTCGCAGAGCACTCGCTTCTGGATCGTTCGCATCGTGGTCGAGTCGTCCACCAACAAGATCTTCATTGTTGTTCCTCACACTGTCCAAAGGCCCTAGACCGTTGGCTTGATGTTCACTTCAACGGCAAACGCACCCGCGGGCGAGTTGCACGGAATCACCACGCAAGGCACGCCACTGAGCCGACCAACGATATGATCTTTTCCGATGATCACGGTCGGCACGGCGATGTTGGCGCACAGCCCAAGGTCCTTCTTGGCATTTCCGGCGATCATGTTCGCCAGTTCGCCCACGGCGTCGATGAAGTCGGGGCCTTTGGGATCCACCTCGCTCCCGACCAGCGCGTTCACCAGCTTCACCGCGGTTTCCATTTGGAAGCTCACCACGACTGAACCAATGATTTCGCCTGAGAAACCGATGATGCCCGACACGTCATGGGTGGTGGCGGGGTTGTCATTCAAATGCGGCTTATCGATCACCGGCTTGATGTTCATCATGGTGGTGAACACGTTGATCGTCGAGTTGACGAACGGCATGATGAACTTTGAATCCAGCTTTCGGTGCGCGATGGTCGGTTCGGCGGTCGTTAGCATTTAGGACTCGATTGTTTTCACTTCCGGCGATTGAATTGGACGTCCGTCGGTTCGAGCCAGCCTGATCATCGTTGATGCGACCGCCTCCAGCGGTAGCACATGTTCTGCGCCACCGCACTTTATAGCTTCCATCGGCATTCCGAATACGGTGCATGACTTCTCGTCTTGGGCAATTGTTGCGGCACCGGCTTTTCGCATGGCCAATAATCCTGTGGCTCCGTCGGCGCCCATGCCGGTCAGAATCGCCCCGACTGCATTCGCTCCGGCATGTCTTGCAAAGGATTGAAAAAGATTGTCCACCGCCGGCTTCTGGTGATGAACCTCCGGGCCATCGTTGATCTCTACGTAGTACCGGGATCCCGATCGCCTAAGAACGGTATGAAATCCACCCGGTGCGATCAACACCCTCACCGGAAGCACGCTATCACCGTCGGAGGCCTCGCAGACTTCGACCTGGCACATCTTGTTGAGTCTTCCGGCAAACGCGGCCGTGAACTGCGCGGGCATCGCCAGCGTGTAAGGCTCCTCGCCGCTGGAGCAGGCCGCACTCCATAGCAGCAGACGGTTGTCGCCGGTTTCGATTTTTTTCTTGATCGCCGCAGGCAACGCCACTTTGGACAGGAACTTGAAGTGATCAGACTCTCGGTAAAAGCTGGTGAGATTGGTGGTGATGGCGTCGATCAACCCGGCAAACGCCTGGCTCTTGCGGTCTGCCAGCGCGTATTTCAGATAATCCCCCGCCGAGTTGAACCCACCCGAGCGGATTTGTTTGGCCAGCCGGGCACGAACCATGGAGGCCTTATCAACGCTGAGCGAAATGCCGCAATGTTCGTAGACGACTTCCCGAACCGTTTGGAAATCGGCGTCTGTGGCCTGAAATTCTGTGTTCATTCCCATTCTTCAACTCGTCAAGCCGCCCGACGGATCACGGAACGGGTTCCCGCCGATTCGCTCCTCGCTGACGGTGCGAAAACAGCCGCGACATCGGTACTCGGGGCCGTGCTTTTGCCTTCGACCAGGCGCCTGAGTTGCACAACGATGGCGAGGAGTTGCTGGCTCTGGGAGTTGAGTTCCTCCGCCGACGCCGCCGACTTCTCCGCCGACGCCGCCGTACCCTGCGTCAGCTTGTCCATCTGCTGCACCGCGTGGTTCACCTGACCCACTCCCTGGCTCTGCTCCACGCTCGCCGCCGCTATCTCCGCCACCAACTGGTTCACCTTCCCGCTCGATGCCGTGATCTCCGTCAGCACGTTCGTCACCTCCTGCGCTATGCTCACCCCGCTCTTGGCGTTCTGAACCGATCCCTCGATCAGGTTCGCCGTCGTCTTCGCCGCCTCCGCAGATCGCATCGCCAGGCTGCGCACTTCCTCCGCCACCACCGCAAACCCTTTGCCCGCTTCACCAGCCCGCGCCGCCTCCACCGCCGCATTGAGCGCCAACAGGTTCGTCTGGAACGCAATCTCGTCTATCGTCTTGACGATCTTCGCCGTCTCCAATGCGCTCCTCTCGATGTCCACGATCGCCTTGTTCATCTTCCCCATCGCCAGATTCCCCTTGTCCGACACCGTCTTGGCCTCCGACGACAGAATGCTCGCCTGGTGCGCCGTATCAGCGTTCTTCTTCGTCATCGAACTGATCTCTTCCAGGCTGCTGCTGGTCTCCTCCAGGCTCGCAGCCTGCTCGCTCGCTCCCTGCGCCAATGACTGGCTCGAAGCAGAAATCTGCGTCGCGGCGGTGGTGATCTGCTCGGATCCGTTCACCAGAGCCGCCATCACCCTTCGAATCGCGTGGCCCAGCCGGTGGTTAACGATCAACGCCACGAATATCAACAACGACAGGGAGACGATTGTCGAAACAATCATGATCACTTGGAACCTCGCCAAATCCGCCTCGGCGGCTGCGTGAGCGTGGGACAGGTCCTCGCGAATGTTGTCAGCAAGTTTCTCGAGTCGATCCTCCAAAATCCTGAAAGAATCCATGAACCTGGGATACAACTCCTGACCGGCGGACTTGTTGGAAGCCGCCGTCTTGATCAACGCTTGCGACTCTCTGAGATAACGATCGATATCGGGCTTGACGTCTTTGATCGCAAAGTGTGTTGCCTCTTCGAGTTTGAGTCCGACCAGAGAACCGTGAAGCTTGCGTGTTTTCTCGGCGTGCAGGTCGAAGTCTTCGGCGGTATCCTTGAGGCTTTTTTCGTCATTGGCATTCAGAGTCGCCAGCACGTCGCCGCGAATGGCGTCGTGCATCATGTCCAATGCCATCTCCGATTGCATCGCTTCGGAAGAGGCGGCGAGATGGCCAGTCCTGGATGACTCCTGCAAGCGATTGAGACCGACATAATTGCCAACACCGTTGGCGATAAACAAGGCGGCGCCCAAAGCTGAAACTGCCGCGAGTTGCTTGCTGATCGTCCATTTCATATTGCACCTTTTGTTCCGATGACCCGTACGTATTGCTGTTAATTGACTGCTACTGACCCGAGAACCATCTCGATATCGAGCAGGATCTTCACTTGAGTTCCGATCTTGCCCATCCCACTAATGAAGCTGGTATCAACGCCGCTTCCCACGTTGGTCGGTCGTCCTTCAACCTTGATTTCAACGACGATAATGCAGGTCCGATTCGTCCGTTCAACGGTCGGCATCCCCAACCGCGAGCGGAGGTCAATCACGCTGATGACCTGCCCGCGCAGGTTGATCACGCCCAGCACATGCGCCGGCGTGTGCGGAACGGCGGTGACATCCATGTAACCAAAGATCTCGCGGACCTTGAGGATCTCCAGGCCATACTCCTCGTTACCGAGGGAGAACGTGAGATATTTTCCGCCCCGGGCGCGGGTTTCGTTGCGTTCGGGGGTTGCGTTGGTGCTCATTGAGATTCCTTTTGCTTCATGGCGGCTTGCATCGTGCCGGCGATGTCCAGAATCAGGCTGACATTCCCGTCACCCAGGATGGCGCATCCCGCGACGCCGGGCAGAGTGCCCAGTTCCTTGCCAACCGACTTGATGACGACCTGCTGCTGGCCGATCAGTTCGTCGATCATGAGGCAGCAGCGGTAGGTGCCTTCCTGAACGACGACGACCAGCGCCTTGGTCGGATCGGCATGGTGGGGTTCCACGTGGAAAAGCTCGTGCAATCGCACGATCGGCAACAGCCGCTCGCGGACCATGCACAGTTCGCCGCGACCCTGCACGCTAGAGAGCTGGTCAGCCGTCGGGCGGAGGATTTGTTCGATGCCGGTGATCGGGATGATGTACCGGTGGGTACCGACGCGGACGATCAGCCCGTCGATCACCGCCAGCGTCAGCGGCAGGCGCACCGTAAAGACGCTGCCCTTGCCCGGCGTGCTGGAGATTTCGATCCGGCCGCGCAGTGATTCGACGTTTTTGCGTACCACGTCCATCCCCACTCCCCGGCCGGAAATGTCGGTGATCGTTTCGGCAGTCGACAGGCCCGGGTGGAAAATCATCTGGTACATCTGCTGCTCGGTCAGTTCCTGACCTTCTTTGACGATCCCCGCAGCGACGGCCTTCTGCACGATCCGCTGCGTGTTCAACCCGCGGCCGTCGTCGGTGATGTCGATCACGACGCTTCCGCCCTGGTGGAACGCGCGAAGCACCACTTTGCCCGTGCGGGGTTTGCCCGCCTTGACGCGATCTTCCGGGAATTCAATGCCATGGTCGATCGAGTTGCGCACCATGTGGACCAGCGGATCGCTGATGGCATCGACCACGTTGCGATCGAGTTCGGTCTCGCTGCCGACCTGAACAAACTCCACGTCCTTGCCGGCCTTCCGCGCGGTGTCGCGGGCCAGTCTAGCCATTTTCTGGAACACGCCGGCGATCGGCACCATGCGCATCGCCATCGATAGTTCCTGCAGCCCGCGGGTGATCTTGCCCAGGTGCGACAGGTTGCGCATCAGCCGCTGGTTGTCGGCCAAACTCACGCCGGCCAGATCCTGCGTGACCATCGCCTGGGCGATGACCAATTCCCCCACGGCGTTGACCAGCGTATCGAGCCGGCCGGTGGATACTTTCACCGCCGAATCCGCAGCATGATGGCCGGCGGGATTGGCGGGTTTGGGCGATTCGGCATCCCGCGTCGCGACGGTTTCTGGCTTGGTGGCAGGTTTGATCGATTCTCCGCGCGCCGCGCCGTCGAGCCGTTGAAGCAGTTGGTCTAGCCCAGCATGCTGAACCGGCGCAGTATTGGCCCGGGCGGCGGACTCGATGTCCTGCACCATCTTCGCAAGTGCATCCCTGGATTCGAGCACCAATTCCAACACCGCGCCAGAACACTGCAGCTTGCCCTTGCGAGCCAGGTCCAAGACCGTCTCGGCTGAGTGCGCCAGGGCACCGATCTGCTGCATCCCCAGGAATCCCGCGACACCTTTGATGGTATGAAACGCGCGGAAGACGGCGTTGAGTTCGCTGAGGTCGCTGTTGTCTTCTTCCAACTTCAGCAGGCTGGCCTCGGCGGTGTCGAGATGGTTTCGGGCTTCGCCGACGAACTCGATCGCCAGGGGCGCGTCGAGTTCGGAGATCACTTTTTCTTCGCGATTGACCGGCGCTGCAGGCTTCGGATGCAAGGATTCGGTGGCCGACCTGGGGGCGGCGGAAGTAGCCGCATTCGCCGGCTTCTTGGCCGGTTGGGTCTTCACGCCGCTGATCAGATTTTGCAATTCGCCGATTTGCCGGTTCACCGCCTCGATGGAAATTTCCGCCCCGTCGGACTCATTCAGGACCAGCTTCTCCACCGTCTGCGCGATGCGGTCAACGCCGGACAATACCTCGGGGTGTACACCCGGATTCCCGCCGTTCTTCTCGGCGGCCATCTCGTGCATCGCCATCAGGTCAACATGCAAGTCGACCAGGGCAGCGAGGTCATCCGTTTTGGCGGATGACGCCTTGGCCGAGCAGCGTCCGAGATGTTCGATCCATTCCTGCATTCAATCCGCTCCACGTCTGCAAGGCGGGCGTCTCCGCACATCGACCTCGAATTGCGATCCGAAAATAAGGATTTGCCCTCTCGGACTGCGGGCTTATTCTGTCCCGAGTGATATCGGCCTTTTGGGGGGCTTTTCGGGGGATTTCACGACAGGTTCTCTCGCAATTTAGCGCAGATTACAGAAGCAGTCGCCGGCGGAATTTGAGGCACCTCATATCAGTGCCAATAACCCACGGGTTATTGGCTTCTTTGCATCCATTCGGACAGGATGGGGCAAAATCGGACCATGCGTTCCGCCATATCTCCATTATCCAAATAGACTTACCGGCGACATATCGGTTTTGACATGATGGCGATCTCAGGCCTTTCCGGTTATCAGACTCATCCCCAAGCGGTCTGCGGCTCAAAATCGGTTTGCAACGTAAGTTGTCAGCCCGCATATTATCTCCAACCATTGTTTGAAAAGGTTAGAACACATGCGGAAGAAGTTCCGGGTCGGCGTGATCGGTTACGGGCGGATGGGTCGGGGCTTCGTCGCCGCGATGCAGCAGAGCGGTTTTTGGAACGTCGCGGCGATTTGCGACGTCAACGCCGCCTCGCGCGAGTTGGCAGCGAAAACCGTGCCCGGCGCGAAGATCGTGACCGATCCGGAAGCGATTTTCAGCGATCCAACGATCGACGTCGTCGGTCTTTTCACGCTGGCCGACGTCAGGCCCGCGATGATCCGCCGGGCGCTCGCCGCCAAAAAGCATGTGATGGCGGAAAAGCCCATCGGCGCTGACGTCAAGACCGAATGGGAGCTGGTCAAGCTGATCGAAGCCTCCGACCGCATCGTCGGGGTCAACCTGTTCAACCGCAACGCTTGGTACCACAAGGAAATGCAAGCCTTCATCGCCGAGGGCGAGATCGGCGATCTGGCGATCATCCGCGTCAGCCACATGACGCCCGGCCACATGCCCACCGAAGGCCACGACCCCGAAGGCCCGCCCTTCCACGACTGCGGCATGCACTACATCGATGTCGCCCGCTGGTACGCCAAAAGCGAATACGCCACCTGGCACGCTCAGGGCATTCGCATGTGGAACCACAAGGACCCGTGGTGGGTGCAGGTCCACGGCACGTTCAAGAACGGCGTGGTTTTCGATGTCACCCAGGGCTTCGTCTACGGCCATCTCGCCAAGGAAAAAACTCACAACTGCTATGTCGACTGCATCGGCACGAAGGGGATCGCGCGGATGCGACACAACTTCATCGACGCGACGATCGAATGTCATGGCATAAACACCACGGTCCACAAGACGGCGTTGTTCAACGACAAAAAGCTCGATGTATTCGTCGACACCTTCGCAAGAAGCCTTCAGGCCGGCAAAAATCTGGGCGTGCCGCAGGCGCGCGACAGCGTGATCGCCAGCGAAGTCAGCTGGGCGATGCTGCACGACGCGGTAAAGAACTCCCCGCCGGTCGTGGGCACGAAAAAGGAGATGGAGCAAATCCTCACCCACCGCCGCAGCCTGCGAACGGGGTTTGGCCTGCCCGTCAACCCGCAAGTCTGCCCGAGCGAACCCGTCCCTGTCGGCCAGCCTCCAATCGCCTGCGGCGAAGACCTTTGCGGCTTGCAGGAACAGGCGCGCCACAAAAACGACGCCGACCACGCGCCCGCCAAGCGATGAGCGAGGCTCGAGTTGACATTCGGGAACGGGAGGAGATTTAGGGGATTCAACCGCGGCGATATCACTTTTCGCCCGCCCTATGTTACGCTTGAAATGTTAATCCTCGCCTTTTCTGGTTTCTTATCTGGAGAACGATCATGTCCCTGATTCTTAGAGTATTTGCGGCCTTTGCCCTTTCGGTATGCGTCGCGTCTGCAACGGTCGCCGCCGAACCGAAGACCGCCAAGCCCGCGGACGGCGGCGCCGCCGGTGAATCCAACACCACTCAGCCTGCCAGCAAACCCAAGCCCAACGAACCAGAGGAAGGCAAGACCAACGGCGAAAAATGGTGGCGTGGGCAATACCAGAGGATCAACAACGACATCAAGAAGTTGGATGGCAAGATCGATCTGGTCTTGGTCGGCGACTCCATCACCGCACGCTGGGGCGGGGAATCGTGGAAGAAGCACTGGGGTTCGTACCGGGCTGTCAACATGGGCATCGGCGGCGACCGGACGCAGAACGTACTCTGGCGTCTGGATCACGGCCAACTCGATGGCTACAAGGCCCGGGTGTTCGTGGTCATGATCGGCACCAACAACCTGTGGGACAAAAAAGCCGATCCGGCCGAGGTGGCGGATGGAATCAAGGCGATCCTCGACCGGATCAAGGCCAAACAGCCCCAGGCCAATATCCTTCTGCTGAGCATTTTCCCCCGTGGCGAAAAGCCCAATTCCGGGCGGGACAAGATCACAGCCGTCAACAACCTGATCTCGAAGTTCGAGGGCGGGCAAGTCAGCTACATGGACATCAGCGCCAAATTTCTCGAGGCCGACGGCACCATCAGCAAAGAGGTCATGAATGACTCCCTTCACTTGGCGGGCAAGGGCTTCGACATCTGGGCCGAAGCCATCAACGACAAAGTAAAAGAGCTAATGAACGAAGCCGAGACCGGGCGGAGGTAATAAGCAAGCACGGCAAGGCTCATTGGTAACCACTGGAACTGAAAAGGTAACTGTTTACCGTCCCGTGGAATTTTATTGAGGAGGGGATAAAGGGGTCACTACTGATTCCACAAAAGTAGACTATTGAATGGGTTCAACAGATCGGACTGGACAATCGGTGCTTATGTTCGTATAATGTTTGGTCATGCTTGTAATTTGGTTCAGTGCCGCTCTTTGACAATCCGCGACCTGAGTCGTGTTGCAAAATGGAGTGGCGCCTAACCCGGCCAGCGGGCGAGTCCCTTGGGCGATCGATTCGTTACCTGCTGCGTACCTTGGAGTACCTTGGAGTACCTTTTGTTTTTCGTAAATGCCTTATAAATAGAGAGTTGTGATTTTTAGGGCGAAAATATTGAACCGGTTTGGCAATCGAGCGGTCGTCCAGTTTGGTGTTGGGTCAAAAAAGGGGGAATCAAAATCGGGATCACTACTGACTAATTCCGACGCCCGTCGACTTCTTTGCCCCGTGTGCTGTCTGCTTGCTTCAGAATCCGAATCGCCTCGGCCTGAAGCTCGTCGTTGGTAGGCGGTCGGCCGTTTTTGTTTTTGAATTCCGCGACGGTTCCCCGCATCCCGTCGTAGTAGTTTTGCAGCGTGTAGTAGAAGGGTTGCTTCTGGTTCTTGTCGTCAATGAGCCAGTAGCCGTTGTGCTTGCCGGCGGGCTTCTCATTGCAGTAGATCTCCCAGTACAGCACGAAGGGGCAGCCCCATTCCAGTGCGACTCGGCTGACGTCCCGCGAGAAGGCATCCTGCTGCTCGGGCGAAAATTTCGCTCTTGGGAAGCCGTATTCTCCGATGAAAACCCGCTTGCCCTGCAATCCCTCTTTGGGAGGCAATTTTGAATCAATATACGTGAGAGCATCACGCAGCCATTGGTCCGAGTTGGCTTTGCGGCTGCCGGTTGTGTCGTAGCTGGAATAGGAAACGTAGTCCACCTTCGTGAACGGAAGAACGTCGTTGACAAGACACTTGCCGCCCTGCATTCCCTTGGTGACGAGGTTGACCTCGGTGTAATTGTACAGGTAGACGTCCTTGGCCTGGGTTTCCCGCTTGGCATCGTCGATGGCTTCCTGCCGAACATTCAGCCAGTCGATCATGCCTTTGATCGCCTCGGCGGTTGGTTCCCGCTTCCGGCCGGCGCCTTGGAGAAGATGCCAGTCTCCCTCCCAGTGTCCGAAATAGAAGCTCTTTCCGGTGCCTTGGTAGGTTTTCAACAGATGCACGGCCAGGTCATGGATTTCCTTGTACTCTTCGTCCCGTTCCTTCTGTGAAAGACCGTCGGCCCATGCGATATCGTTATGTGCGAACGGGTAAACCCAGATGAGATAATAGGCAAAGGGCATATCCAGCACCGCCCGAACGGATGGCTCCTTGTCTGCCATCTGCGTAAGCGACTTGATGCTGTCATTCTTGGGAAGGCCGAAAGGCGCTTCCCCCATGACCTTCTTACTCATGGAGAACTTCAGGATATTCGAGCCCATCTCGTGAATCCGCTCGGCCGTTTCGACCAGCCCGGTCTTGTCGGTGAACTTGTACTTGATGCCGAAGGTCTGGGTTCCAAGCCGATAATTGACCGTGTCGATACGCCGAGTGCCAGCCGGCGGCGCATCCAAGCTGGGCTCACTCGCGGCAGCCAGCATGGAAAGCGGAATCATCATAAGAACGAGGTGAAACCGGATTCGCATGACACTACTCTCCGGGATAGACAAAGGAGTCACTACTGATGCTTTCGCCAATTCAAAGGCGGATTAACGTTTCAATCGCAACGCGGCGTCACGGATAAACGCATCGTCACCGATCCACCGTCGCTCGGCATTATCCGTTCAAATCCTCCACGCTGACCATTCGCTGGCCGCCCCTCTTTCGTTCGGCCGGGACGATTTCGGGGCTTTTTTCGCCGGCTTGTTTCATGTGATCGAGCAGCAACGTGCGCATTCGCTCGACCACCGTAGTGTGCGCTCCACTGTTGATCAGGTTCGTCAACTCGTACGGGTCGCACTCCAGATCGTAGAGGAAATCCTCGTTAAACGACTCGGCCCATGGACGATCGCCGACATGGGCGGTGACCGAATACTTCCACCGGTGCGTGCGAACCGCCCGGCCGGTCTGCGACTCGCTGATTTGCACGAACACGCTTTCCGGCCAATCGTCCGTCTCCCGCCGGATCAGGGGCCCGACCGGGCGACCGTCGTAGCTGTCCGGCACGGGAATGCCGGCCGCCTCCAGCATGGTCGGCGGAAGGTCGATCAGGCTGATCAGCTCCTGAACCTCCCCGCCGCGCTGGAAACCGGGACCCGTGATCACGCCCGGCACGCGGATCGAAGAGTCGTGACACGATCGCTTGTATTCGCCATTGCGGGTTTTGAAATGGCAGCCGTGATCGGCGGTGAAAATGATGATCGTGTTGTCCAACTTGCCCGCGCTGTACAGCGAGTCAATCAATCGCCCGTACGCCTCGTCCAGCCGCTTGATCATCCCCCAATAGCCGGCCAGGTGCTGCGGCGCGCTGCCGAC
>JANMES010000108.1:0-34009 GCA_031377185.1 Phycisphaerae bacterium | reverse complement strand
GGTCGGCGATACGGTGAACCTTGCGGGTTGCGTGGGGATTCACCACTTCTGCTCTGTGGGCAGTTATGCTTACATCGGTGCGTACAGCCGCATCACGCACGACGCCCCGCCGTTCTGCAAGACTGACGGCCATGACCTGGTCCGCGGATTGAATGCGGTGGGTTTGGCTCGCAACGGTTTCAGCACCGAAGACATCGACGCGCTGGAAGAAGCGTACAAAAAGCTGTTCCGACGCGAGAAGCCGTTCGCAATCGCCGTTGCGGAGTTTGAGACTCAGAACGGCATCAATCCGCACGTGAAGCATCTGATCGAGTTCCTTCGCCGCCGCGACCAGGGCCGGCATGGGCGGTATCTGGAAAGCACCCGGGCGAAGTAGGCTACTCGATTTCCGCCGGCATCCGTTTCTCATCCATCGCAAAACTCATCGCAGAGGTGCAGCTGATGGCCTACCTGTACCACGGTCCTCCGGACCGTGTGCGCGACGTCCAGACTTGGTAATCGCCAATACGTTAAAATAGAATCGTACCAGGCACGGTCCGGAGGACCGTGGTACGGGCACGCCGTCTGATTTTAAAAAAGGACAGCTGGCCTAGCCGTGGCCCGCGCCGCTTGATTCCCGCGCGCGTTCTCCGAGAATGACACGCTATGACATCAGATTCCCGCACGCCCGTCGGCGTTATTGGTTGTGGACGGATGGGTCGGTTGCATGTTCGTGTGTACAGCCAGATCCCCGGTGCACAGCTTGTCGGCGTTTACGACGCCAATTACGAATCCGCCCAGCAGGTGGCGGAGCAGTTTTCGTGCAAGGCGTTTAAGACGGTCGAGGAAATGCTGCCGCACGTGAAGGCGGTCACCATCGCCACGCCGACGGTGACGCACGAAACACTGGCCGCCCCGTTTATCAAGGCGAAGATCGCCTGTTTGATCGAAAAACCGCTGGCCAAGGACGTGGCCGAGGCGTCGCGGATCGCGGCGCTGGCCAGGCAGTACGGCACGACGGTGCAGGTCGGTCATATCGAGCGGTTCAACCCGATCATCCGCGCGATGGACCAGCACGACATTCGCCCGGGGTTCATCGAAGTCATCCGCGTCAGCCCGCTGTCTTTCCGGTCGATCGATGTGGGCGTGGTGCTGGACATGATGATCCACGACATCGACATCGTGCTGAAACTCGCCCGCAGCAAGCCCGTTCAGGTGGATGCGGTAGGCATCAGTGTGATCGGTGACGTCGAAGACGTCTGCAACGCCCGCGTGCGGTTCGAGAACGGCTGCGTCGCCAACTTCACCGCCTCGCGACTGGCGCTCAAGACCGAGCGCAAGCTGCGGGCGTTCTCCAAGGATGCGTACATCTCGCTCGATTACCAGAAACGCACCGGCATGCTCGCCCGCAAGAGCGAGAACGTTGAACTGATCCGCGACACGGTGAACAAGATCCGCACCGGTGAGATCGAGGACATCTCGCAGGTGAATTACACCGAACTGGTCAACGTCGAAGAACTCAAACCCGACGACACCGAACCCCTGCGGGCCGAGCTGGATGCGTTTTTGCTGGCCGTAACCACCGGCCGCAAGCCCGAAGTCACCGCCGATGACGGCATGGCGGCGGTTCAACTGGCGACGGAAATTGTTGAAAAAATCGGCGGGACAACGGTGTGAGGATATTGACGATTGGATCATCGAGCCATTGACGACTGAAAACAGGACATTCAATCGTCAATGGCTCGATGATTCAATCGTCAATCATTAGACCGGCTTCGGTTCCAACAGCGCTGCCGCTGCGGCGGCTTTGGCGGTGAAGTATTTCTTGGCTTCGCCGACCAGGTAGAAGCTGCCGGTGATGCAGATCAAGTCTTCCTTGGTCACCGCGCGGGCGGCGATGCTGAGCGCTTCCTCCAGCGTCGGGGCGACCTGCGCCATCTTGCCGTACAACTCGGTGTACTGGGCGGCCAGTTCGGTTGGGTTGGCGCTGCGGATGTTGTCCACCCGCGTGAAGATCACCTTGTCGGCCCCGCTGGTGATGCGCTCGAGCATGCCGGGCACGTCCTTGTCGCTGCAGCAGCCGAAGATGACGACCATGCTGTCGTACGGGATGTGCTGGCCGATGGCTTTCATGACTGCATCGAGGCTGGCGGCGTTGTGGGCGCCGTCGACGATGATCCGCGGGGTCTGGTTGACCATCTCCATCCGGCCGGGAACTTGCGTTTTGGCAAGGCCTTCCATCGCGCGGGAATCGTTGATCGCAAACCCGCGGCCCTTCAGCCGATCGACCACCGCCAGGGCAAGTCCGCAGTTGATCGCCTGGTGCTCGCCCATTAGTGGGACGGCCAGGTGCTCGAACTTGCTGCTCGGGGTCGTCAGCACGATGCGGTTATGCGGCCCGAGCATTCGGCTGGACTCAAAGCGGTAGCTGAATTCGATCGTCTTCCCGGTGATATCGAGCGTCACGCCGATCTTGTCAGCCACCGCCTTGAGGGCGGCCTCAGCGTCGGGATGCTGGATGACGGTAACGGCCGGCACGCCGTGCTTGAAAATCCCGGCTTTTTCCGTCGCGATCGCGCGGAGCGTCGATCCCAGTTGGGCCATGTGGTCCATGCTGATCGACGTGATGGCGGTGACTTCGGGCTTGATGACGTTGGTGCTGTCGAGCCGACCGCCCAGGCCAGTCTCGATGATCGCGATATCCACCTTCTGCTCGGCAAAATACTTGAACGCGATGGCGGTCAACACATCGAAATACGTTGGCGAAGGCTTGATCCGCGGGAGGAAAGGCTCAACGACCTTCACCAGACGGGCAAAATCCGCGTGCGAGATCATCTCACCGTTGATCGTCATCCGCTCGCGGACATCGACCAGGTGCGGCGAGGTGTAAAGGCCGACCTTGTATCCGTTGGCCTGCAGCATCGCGGAGATCATCGCGCAGGTGCTGCCCTTGCCCTTGGTGCCGGCCACATGGATCGAGCGGAACGCTTCGTGCGGGTTGCCCAGACGCTTGAGCAGGAGGCGCATGCGGTCGAGGTCGAAATTTTGGCTGTTATAACGGACGATGCGCAGGCGCTCGAAGTCGGCCAAGGTGGACAACGACTTCATCGCGCGGTTAAATGCAGCCACGCCGGGGTTGATCACTGGTTTGACTACCACCGGTGCCGGTACCGGCTTAACAGGTTTCCGCGAGGCGACGTGTTTTGGCTTGGCAGAGCGGGTCCGCTCTGTTCGTCCTACAGTTGCCCGCTGGGATCCCCCGCGCCTCGGTTTCGCTCTCGTCGCCATAGACCTGCCATTCTAGCAGAGTTAGTGGGGGTTTACAAATTTCGGACGTAACTCACGACAGGCCAAAGATTTGCCAATTTTGGCTTTAAACCGCAAAGTGGATAATTTGTTCGCAGGATGTTTGGATTCTGCGGAAGAATTGTCTTTCCCCCGGGCTGGTTTGCGGTTATCGTGCTCGCCCTTTGTTGGAGACCCGATTGCCGCGTAAGAAGTCGATCAAATCCGTTGCGTTCGTCAGCCTAGGCTGTCCCAAAAACCTGGTGGACTCCGAGCGCATGCTCGGCCTGCTTGCGCAGGACGGTCTCTCGATCACACCCGATGCGTCCCTAGCCGACGTGGTCGTCATCAACACCTGCGGGTTTCTGGAAGCCAGCAAAACCGAGTCACTGCAGGAAATCCGAGACGCGGTAGCACTAAAAAAGTCAGGCAAGGTTCAGCGCGTAGTCGTTGCGGGCTGTTTGGTGCAGCGCCATAAGACTAAGCTGCTTAACGACGTGCCAGAAATCGACCGATTGGTGGGTGTGTTCGATCGGGAGCACATCGTCGAAGCGGTTCGCGGGAAAGAGAACCCGCGACAGGATCACGGGCACTTCCTCGGGAAGTATCACGATCTGTCGCGGGAGTTGGAGAGGCTGTCGGGTTCCGGGTCTCGGGTTCCGGGTTCCGGAAAAGACTCAGATAGCGATTCTTCACGGAACCCGGAACCCGGAACCCGGAACCCGAAGACAAACCGTCTCCCCGTCTTCGAAGACGACCGGGCTCGTCTCCGTCTCACTCCCCGCCACTTTGCGTATCTGCGGATGAGCGAAGGCTGTAACCAGGGTTGCAGCTTTTGCACGATCCCCAGCATCCGCGGGCCGATGCGGAGCAAGCCGATCGAGCAGATTTTGCTCGAAGCCAAGGAGCTCGCCGCCGACGGCGCGGTGGAGCTCAACCTTATCGGCCAGGACACCACCAGCTACGGAACCGACATCTCCTACGCGGCCGGCCTGAGTGGACTGCTTCGGACGCTGAACAAGGAGATGAAAGACGTCCACTGGCTGCGGCTGATGTACGCGTACCCGTCGTGCTTTACCGACGAGATGATCAAAACGATCGCCGACAGCGACCGCGTGGTGAAGTACATCGACATGCCGCTTCAGCACATCAACGATGAGCTGCTGAACGTGATGAAACGCCGCGTGACGCGAAAGCAGATCGAAACCCTGCTGGAAAAGCTGCGGAAATGGGTGCCCGGCATCGCGATCCGCACCACCTTCATCGCCGGCAGCCCCGGCGAGACGGATGCTCAGCACAAGGAGCTCGTGCAGTTTGTCAAAGACTTCGGCTTCGACATGATGGGCGTCTTCCCGTTCAGCCCCGAGCCCGGCACGCCCATGGGCAAAGCCGCCGGCCAGCTGCCCGACGACGTCAAGCAGGCCCGCGTGGATGAGCTGATGCTCGCCCAGCAGGAAATCGCGTTCAAGCGTGCCAAGTCGATGGTCGGCCAGCAGATGCAAGTCCTGATCGACCGCCCCGCCGGCCGCGATGCCGAAGACGGCTTCGTCGCCCGCCACCAGGGCCAGGCACCGGACATCGATAGCTGCGTGTTCTTACACGCCGATGGCGTTCACCCGGGGCAGATGCTGAATGTGAAGATCACCGACTTCCAGGCGTACGATCTGGTGGCGGAGATTCCGAAGAGTAAGTCGAAGAAACTTACGGTGCTTGCGAACTAACGCCGCAGCCAATCGCCGAGCGTTGGAAGGTGAAGCAATCTTCCGTACAATCCCCACCCTAGTGTTTCGCCATATCCCCAACCTGATCACCGGCCTTCGGCTCATCCTCGCTGGTGTCTTTTTCGCCATGTTGGCGTATTACCAATACGACGTGAGCGGCCGACATGGTGATCCGGTTTGGCTGAATATCGCGTTTGTTGTTTACCTTATTGCGTTAATCACCGACTTTCTCGACGGCTACCTCGCCCGCAAGTGGAAAGTCGAAGGCGCGTTCGGGCGGGTGGTCGATCCGTTTGTCGATAAAGTGCTGGTTTTGGGCAGTTTTATCTTCTTTGCGGGCAAGAATTTCACGATTCCTGCGGCCAATCCCGATGATGTACCCAGCAACGTGCTCACCATCACCGGCGTCGTGCCGTGGATGGTGGTGCTGATCCTTGCCCGCGAGTTGCTCGTCACCAGCCTGCGCGGCGTGGCGGAGGCGGCCGGTGTGAAGTTCGGAGCGGCGTTTGTCGGCAAGGCCAAAATGGTGACCCAATCCGTCACCATCCTCGTCATCCTCGTTTATGTGAATTATCTCCCTTGGTTCAAGGACCATCATTACGAGACTAAGGCGATCTATTTTCGCAACTTTTGCATCTGGGTCACACTGATTGTCACCGTATGGAGCGGCTTGACCTACGTCACCAAGTCCATCTCGCTGGCGATGATGAAACGCGAGGACAAAACCGGCACCTGACGGTCCTCTATTGGCAGCCCATAAATTGTCACGCTTTCTTCGTCGATTTTAGGAATTAACTTGAACGCCTATCTCATCGCACTGATTCTCGGGATTGTTGAGGGACTGACCGAATTTCTACCCGTCAGCTCCACCGCCCACATCCGGCTGGTGCAGGATTGCCTCAAAATCAACCTGAATGACGAGTATTGGAAGATGTTCGCCATCGTGATCCAACTCGGTGCAATCCTGTCGGTGGTTGTTTTCTTCAATCGTCGGCTGATCAATTTCGTCAAATCGTTCTTCGGCTTACCCATTGCAGCAGGTTCCGATCCCGCGCCGGCCGCGCCGCGGACGTGGCTGAAACATCCGCTTGTGCTCGTGATGATTGCATTCGTCGTCACCGCCCTGCCGTGCTACCTGATCGACAAGAAAATCGGCGAGAACCTCGAATCGCTGAAGATCATCGCCCTTTCGCTCCTGATCGGCGGCGTGGCGATGTGGATTGTCGATGCGTATTTCAGCCGACGCGCCAAGGTTCATTCGATTGAAGCGATGACGCTGCCGCAGGCGATCGTGATCGGCTTTTTCCAGATTTTTGCCGCCGCGTTTCCGGGCACGAGCCGTTCGATGGCCACCATTGCCGGCGGGCAAATGATGGGCCTCAGCCGTTCGGCAGCGCTTGAATTCAGCTTCTTCCTCTCGATTCCCGTGATGGTCGCCGCCACCAGCTTTAAGCTGCTCCAATTCATCCGAAAAACCCCAATCGCCATGACCGGCGAGCAATGGGGCGTGCTGGCCGTGGGTTTTGCCGTCAGCTTCGTCGTGGCGCTGGCTTGCATCGCCTGGTTCATGGGTTGGGTTCGCCGACGCGGGTTTATGCCGTTTGCAATTTACCGCATCGTTCTGGGCTCGGCGGTACTGATCTGGGTTTTCCAAAGCGGGCGATAGAATCGCTTGATTGACTAAAACGCCAATCGGGAAAATCCGCTGCCTGAACGTTGCCTTCCAAGGAGTTCGGATTCCGCTAGACGTTCCTTGTTTGGGTCTTTATAGTTTCACAGGAATTGCACGTCTTTTAACCGGGCGGATCATGGTCCTGCACATCCTGCGAGCACTTTTCGTCATGCTCATGGCCGCTGCGGGGTATTATTACCTCGGCAGGCTTGGCGGATCGGAAACCAACCCCAGTTACTGGTCCATGCCCGTTGCGCTGACCGTTGGTGTATTGCTGATTTGTATCGATATTCTCGCGCCCCGCCGAAAGTTGATCATTTTCTCAGGTACGTTTTTTGGGCTGGTCGTCGGGATCACCATTTCCTACGCCTTGAGTTTCGTGGTCAAACTGGTGGTGGATCGCGCGTTGGATTTGTTCGGTGCCAACCATGCGGTTTCGGATATTAGCCTCATGCGTGAAAACCTCACGCAATTCATCAACCTGCTGGTGGGTATCGTCTGCTGCTATCTATCCATCAGCTTTATCATGCAGACGAAGGACGATTTCCGCTTCATCATCCCCTTCGTGGAGTTTGCGAAAGAAACCAAGGGCGCTCGCCCGATCCTGGTCGATACCAGCGTGCTGATCGACGGCCGAATCGCCGAGGTGGCCGATACGGGGATCATCGAAAGCAAGATGATCGTCCCCAAGTTCGTTCTGCTGGAATTGCAGGCGGTGGCCGATAGCGCGGATAAGCTCAAGCGTAACCGTGGGCGTCGCGGGCTGGATGTGCTGGGCAAGCTTCAGAATTCCAAGCGGTGCGAGGTGGTTCTCTATGACTCTTCCGCGCAGGAAGTAGCCGAGGACATCGGTGCGGATCAAAAGCTGATGACCCTGGCTCAGCAGATGAACGCCCGCGTGCTGACCAATGACTTCAATCTCAATAAAGTTGCCCAACTCCGCGGCGTGACCGTGATCAACCTGAATGACCTGACGACCGCCCTGAAACCGGTCGTGCTTCCCGGCGAGAAGATGAAGGTTCGCCTGATCAAAGCCGGCGAAGAAGCCGGACAGGGTGTCGGCTATCTGGAAGACGGCACGATGGTCGTCGTCGAACAAGGCCGGCAATTCGTCAACGAAGACGTGGAGTTCACCGTCACCAGCGTTCTGCAAACCAGCGCTGGAAAGATGATCTTCGGGCGACTCGGCGAAGCCAACCCGGTGGCGATTAAGAAAAGCCGTCCGTCCTCGACCCCCACCTGAGCGTGCCTAATTCGGTGACACACCGGATTGCAACCCCACACTTTGCAGGTCCATTTTTCGCCAGTACAGCACCCTGCCGCGTAACGTGACGCAGATCACCGTAATCCAGATGCATATTCGTAAGCCCATGAAAACAATGGCTTTAAGGGAACGTTTTACATTCTGAATTAGACCGATCCGGAGAACTCTGTGGAAGAATGCGCCACCTGCTTTATTTGCGCGCATCGTTTGACGGGAAATCAGGCAAATGCTCAGCGAGCGCGCGACAAAATCTCCCTGATTGAATGTTTTCGGACTTGCACGGATTTTGCTACAAGCTCGCTTGGCCGGTGGAAGTTTCGTAGGACAGTTCGATCGCTTCGACTCCCTCCGAAATCGATTTGCGGCATGGAGGCACGGACGCCCGAACAAGGGCTGTTCCGGCCGATGCATCGTCTTGTCCGTCGATGGGCGTTGTAGGCGTTCTGTGGGGGTGAACGCAGTGTGGCAACGCCAATGACATCGGCGGCCCAGGCAACCCAAGCCGGCCTGAATGATTGGCGGCAACAGGGCTTCCCGGGTGTATCGCCGAGACCCGGAAACGGCACTTACTAATAACGCTCACGGTCAAGCCGATTCGGCGCGGCGGCCGTGAATGATGGAATCTGATTTCTATGGCTAAGTACAAACTGGAATACATCTGGCTCGACGGCTACAAGCCCACACCCAATCTCCGTGGCAAGACGCTGGTCAAGGAATTTGACTCGTTCCCCAAGCTCGAGCAACTCCCGTTCTGGGGCTTCGACGGCAGCTCGACTCAGCAGGCCGAAGGCCATAACTCCGACTGCGTTCTCAAGCCCGTCGCCGTCTATCCCGATCCGGAAGTGAAGAACGGCGCGATCGTGATGAACGAAGTCATGCACGCCGATGGCACACCTCACAGCACCAACGGCCGAGCAACCATTCTCGACGATGCCGATACCTGGTTCGGTTTCGAGCAGGAATACTTCCTCTACCAGAACGGCCAGCCGCTCGGCTTCCCCGCCGAAGGGTTCCCCGCCGAAGGCCAAGGTCGCTACTACTGCGGCGTGGGTTACGGCCTGATGGGCAACGTCGCCCGCGAAATCACCCGCAAGCACCTCGATTACTGCCACGAAGCCGGCATTAACCACGAAGGCATTAACTCCGAAGTGGCCAAAGGCCAGTGGGAATTCCAGGTTTTCGGCAAAGGTTCCAAGACCGCAGCCGACCAGGTGTGGGTGGCCCGCTACCTGCTGCTGCGTCTTTGCGAGCAATACAAGGTTGACATCAACTGGCACTGCAAGCCGCTGGGCGATACCGACTGGAACGGCTCAGGCATGCATACCAACTTCTCCACGAAGTTCATGCGTGAAGTCGGCGGCGAGAAGTACTTCAAGGATCTGATGGCTGCGTTCGAGAAGAACCTCCACGAGCACATCGCCGTCTACGGCCCGGACAACGACAAGCGCCTGACCGGCAAGCACGAAACCGCCCCGTGGAACAAGTTCAGCTACGGCGTCGCCAACCGTGGCGCGTCGATCCGCGTGCCGAATAGCTTCCCGAAGAACGGCTACAAGGGTTACCTGGAAGACCGTCGCCCCAACAGCATGGGCGACCCCTACCAGATTGCCAGCCGAATTCTGCAGACCATCCAAAGCGTGCCGCTTCCGAAGTAATTCGGACACGTCAGGTTTTGAACGATTCAATCGCATCTCCACCCGGAAACGGGTGGAGATCTTTTTTGCGCGGGCCTGCCTTCTTGAGCGGGTGGATGAAAGCAGAAACCATTTGCACTAACCGCTGAATCGGGCAGGCCGGTGAATCTCTTCATCAAAAAAATCGGATCGTAGCGAACCTCTACGCTACGGTCCGATGTAATTCCATTCATCGCTCATCGAGCGACACTGGTTCTTACAGGAACTGACGACCACGACGCGGCTTTTTGCCTTCGCCACCTTGCTGACGATCGCTCGACTGAGTTTGGTCTTGCTGACCGCTCTGCTGCAGGTCAGCATTGTGATCGTGATCCTGAATCCAGAACCGGCCGCCCGCGTCCGCGTGATCGGGCATGTGGTTGCTATCCGCGATCAGCCATCGCCCACCGTTTTGATTGACCTGTGCCATGATGAACTCCTCTTTTCCACTCAGCCTTCCTTAGCCGTGTTCTATTCGCCTTGAGACCGTCTCGCGGCGGTGCCTTGGGTGGCTGACTTACTTGATGACTAGTTTATGCTTGCAACGAGGGCAATACAGATGCAGAATAGACGAATTGTACCCAGCACAGATATTGATAAATCAAACTGTACCGGCCATATCCTGCCGAAACTGTACTGAGTCCGATAACATGCATCGAACCAAAAACACCCAACATCCGCTCTATCAAAGGGTTGCGAATCAAGTCTCGCAGATGATCGACAGCGGCACGTTAGCCGTGGGCAGCCGGGCGCCGTCGGTTCGGGCGCTGGCGGCAGACTTGAAGGTGTCCATTTCTACGGTCGTGATGGCGTACCAGCTTCTGGAGGACATGGGGCGTCTGCAAGGTCGGCCTCAGTCGGGGTTTTATGTCAGAGCGCAGCGGCGAGAGACGGTTAAGGAACCCAAGATGTCGAGCCCGCCGGAAACGGCGTCGGCGGTCACGGTCGGCGATCTTCGGCTTCTGCTGCTCTCGGAGTTCGCCCAGCCCGGAACGATCGCCTTGGGCGCAGCCAATGGCGCGGTGTCCGATTGGTCGACCAAAGCGGTTCACTCGCTGATGAACTCGATCAGCCGATCGCAGCCGCTCTTGTCCGCCAGCTATCCCCCGCCGGCGGGGATTTTGTCACTGCGTCGGCAAGTCGCACGGTGGTACGTCCGTGCCGGCTGCACTCTTGCAGCCGATGATGTTGTCATCACCTCCGGCGCGCTGGAGGCGATCCATCTCTGCCTGCGCGCTGTTACCCAGCCGGGCGACACCGTCGCGATCGAATCGCCGACCTACTGGGGCATCCTGCAGACCATCGAAATGCTCGGCCTGAAGGCGATCGAAATCCCAACCCATCCGCGCACCGGCCCGTCGCTCGATGCGCTCGATGTCGTGCTGAGCCAGAATCTGGTCAAAGCGGTCGTGCTCATCCCGACGGTTCACAACCCGCTCGGTTCGATCATGCCCGAAGACGCCCGCCGCGAACTGCTGGCGATGATCCGAAAGGCCAACGTGCCGCTGATCGAAGACGACATTTACGCGGACCTGGTCTTCGAACCCAGCCGCCCGCGTGCGTGCCGCAGCTTTGATGACGTACCCTCCACTGAAAGCATCGTCATGGTGTGCGGCGGGTTCTCCAAAACCGTCGCGCCCAGCCTGCGCATCGGCTGGTGCGCGCCGGGCAAGTGGACGAAGGAAGTCACGCGCATGAAAGCATGGCTCAACATCGCAGCGCCAATGTTACCGCAACTGGCGCTGGCGCAGTTCATGGAGGAAGGCGGCTACGAGAGGCACTTGCGAAAAGTGACCACGATTTACCGCCATCAAGTGGAGCGCATGAGCGAACTGGTGGCCGAGCATTTTCCGCGCGACACGCGAATCACCCGTCCGCAAGGCGGGTTCTTGCTCTGGGTCGAACTCCCGCAGCACGTTGATACGGTCGATCTTCACAACCGCGCGATGCTGAACGGCATTTCGATCTGTCCCGGCGTGGTCTTTTCGGTTGCAGGCAAATACCGCAACTGCATCCGAATCAACTGCGGCCTGCTGTGGACGCCCGAGGTTGAACGCGCCATACCGACGCTGGGACGGCTAATCGGGCAATCCCCGAAATAGCAATTCTCGAGGCCTCTGCTCTTGATAAAGGAAATCACCCAAAACGTCACCAGTTGACACCTCGCCCGTAGCCACGGCTATAATGCCGTCCTTCAATCGCAGGCGGCGGATTGCGAAAGAAAAACGAGGCCAACATTATTTTTTAATCCGGAGGATCTCCATGTCCACAGTTCGCAAAGATGCGGTCAAAGCTATCGTACAGACCAAGCACCGGCTGAACCAAATCGATTTCAAATCCAAGCACATCAAGGATTTGTACGGTATCAATGTCTTCAACGAAGCGCAGCAGAAAGCCCGGCTGCCCAAGCCGATCTTCAAGGCGCTGCAGAAAACCATCAAGCAGGGTTTAGCGATCGACCCCACCATCGCCGACGCGGTCGCCAGCGCGATGAAGGATTGGGCGATCGAAAAAGGCGCCACCCACTACACGCATATCTTCCAGCCGATGACCGGCATTACTGCGGAAAAGCACGATTCATTCCTCGCCCCCACCGGCGACGGCAATGCGGTGGCGGAATTCAGCGGTAAGGAACTGGTCAAGGGCGAGCCCGACGCCTCCTCATTCCCGTCCGGCGGACTGCGCGCGACGTTTGAAGCCCGCGGCTACACCGCTTGGGACCCGACCTCGCCAGCTTATATCGTTGAAAATCCCAACGGATCAACGCTGGTCATCCCCACCGCGTTCCTCAGTTGGACCGGCGAAGCACTGGACAAGAAAACCCCGCTGCTTCGCTCGATGGACGCACTTTCCACCCAGGCGATGCGCATCCTCAAGCTGTTCGGCAAGACCGCCGACCGCGTGGTCACCACCGTCGGCCCGGAGCAGGAATACTTCCTGATCGACAAAAACTTTTACTACGCCCGCCCCGACCTGATCACCTGCGGCCGCACGTTGTTCGGCGCGCCGCCTCCCAAGGGGCAGGAAATGGAAGACCAGTACTTCGGCACGATCCCGGAGCGCGTGCTGGCGTGCATGGCCGATGCGGAATTGGAACTGTTCAAGTTTGGCGTCCCGGTCAAAACCCGCCACAATGAAGTGGCACCGAGCCAGTACGAGATCGCCCCGATCTACGAAAACAGCAATCTTGCCACCGATCACCAGAACCTGGTGATGGAAGTGCTGAAGAAGACGGCTGATAAATACGGGCTGGTTTGCCTGCTTCACGAAAAGCCGTTTGCCGGGATCAACGGCAGCGGTAAGCACAACAACTGGTCGATGGGCACCGAGAGCGAAAACCTCCTCGAACCCGGCCACACGCCGCACGAGAACGCACAGTTCCTGGTCTACACCACCGCCGTCATTCGCGCGGTGGCTAAGTACAGTGAAATTCTGCGGTTATCGATTGCTTCGGCGCACAACGATCATCGCCTAGGCGCCAACGAAGCCCCGCCGGCGATTATTTCGATCTTCCTGGGCGATCAACTGAACGACATCATCCAGCAGATCGAAAAAGGCGGCGCCACGACCAGCAAACAAGGCGGCCTGTTCCAGACGGGCGTGTCAGTGCTCCCGCCGCTGCCGAAGGAAGCCGGCGACCGTAACCGAACCTCGCCGTTCGCGTTTACGGGCAATAAGTTTGAGTTCCGCGCGGTCGGTAGCTCGGCGAATATCGCCGGGGCCAACACCGTGCTGAACACGATCGTGGCTGAGTCGCTGGACTTCATCGCCACCAAACTGGAAGCCGACATCAAGGCCGGCAAATCGTTGACAGACGCGATCCAGGCGCTTCTGCCGGGCATCATCAAGGAAAGCAAAAAGGTCATCTTCAACGGCAACGGCTATTCGGAAGAATGGCACAAGGAAGCCGCCAAGCGCGGCCTGCCGAACCTGAAGAACACCGTCGAAGTCCTTCCCATCATCACCCGCAAGGACACCGTTGCGCTGTTCACCAAGTACAAGGTGTACACCGAACGTGAACTGCAAAGCCGCCTGAACATCCTGAGCGAAGCCTACGTCAAGACGCTCAGCATCGAAGGCAAGACGGCGGTTCTGATCGCCAAGACGATGATCCTGCCGGCCGCGCTCAAGTTCATGGGCGAAGTCGCCAGCTCTGTATCGGCGGCCAAGGGAGCGGGAATCGCCAAGCCGCAAGGGGCTGACTTGCTCAAGAGCCTCAATGACGGGATCGCCAAGCTGACCAAGACGATCGACAAGCTCGACCACGCGGTATCACACGCCGCCGACGGTGAGCCGTACGATCACGCGAAGCACGCCCGGGCCGAAATCTTCCCGGCGCTGAACGACCTCCGCGAAGCCGCCGACAGCTTGGAAGTCATCGTCTCCGACGACTACTGGCCGCTGCCGACGTATCGCGAGATGCTGTTCATCAAGTAACTGGCTGTAGTCACATTGAGTTTCACCAGAAGCCCCGGGAGCGATCCCGGGGCTTCTGTGCTTTCTGGCTCCCTCTCCCCGGAGGGGCGAGGGTTGGGGTGAGGGGGAGAAACGCAAACCATCCAACGGCATTCGTCCTTGCGAGTGCCCTCCATCGCGATTCGTCAATCCTCGCCGCTCCCGGTTAAGATCGAGACATGCGTTCGCCGGCTGTTTTGTTCGATTCATCGTCGCCTGGCGGATCCTGGAGCGACACCGCAGCACGCTCTACAGACACCGCCATTTTCGCATCGCCCGATACCGCGCTGTCCATGCTCGGTGAGGTCGAACGCCGATCGGCCAGCCGTCGCCATGCCGGGTTTATCAACTACGACGTAGGGCGATGTTTTGAGACGCTGCCCCATCGGGCAATTGATGATCTGCAGCTGCCTTCGCTGTTTTTCGCCGCGTGTGATGAGCATCGACCGGCGGATCTGACCCTCGCCACCAGCCAGCCGCAGGTGCATGAGTCGCCGCGATCCAACTTCACCCGGACTGAGTACGAGCGGGCCGTCCAGCGGTGCCTCGATTACATCGCCGCCGGTGATGTGTTTCAGATCAACCTCTCCCAGCGATTCACCTTGCCGCTAGCCGAGCATCCGTGGCTGCTCTACCAGCGACTTCGCCAGACCTTCCCGGCCGAGTTCGGCGCGTACCTCGACGCTGGTGACTTCCAGTTGCTGAGCAACTCACCCGAGCTGTTCCTCCGCGTGACCGAACTCCCCGACGGCCGGCGGAAGATCGTCAACCGCCCGATTAAGGGCACCCGCCCGAACGCCCCCGGCATGTACGAGGCGTTGCTGCTCAGCGAGAAGGACCAGGCGGAACTGGCGATGATTGTCGATCTGCAGCGCAACGATCTCGGCCGGATTTGTGAGATCGGCAGCGTGAACGTCACCGAGCCGCGAGCGATCGAAACGCACCCCACGGTGCTGCACGGCGTGGCGACGATCGAAGGCATCCTCCGCCCGGACGTCAGCTTCGTCGACATCCTCCGCGCCACCTTCCCCTGCGGCAGCGTGACGGGTTGCCCGAAAATCCGCGCCATGCAGATCATCGACGAACTCGAACCCGTCCGCCGGGGTGCGTATTGCGGCGCGATCGGCTGGATCGAGGGCCGCGAGATGGAGTTCTCCGTTGCGATCCGCACGATGACGGTCAAAGCCGGTCTGATTCACATCCCCGTAGGCGGCGGGATCGTGGCCGATTCATCACCGGCGGCGGAATATGAAGAGACGTTGGTCAAGGCACGGGCGATGTTTGGAGCTCTAGGGGTTTGAAGAATCAGAGCAAGGCCCATGGCGTTCTCTTTCCTTTCGTTGCCATGTTGCTTCGTGTTAGATTAGTCACATGCCATTACTCCAGCAGATCGTCGATTCGCTCAATCAACTTGCCCCGCCTTCCTTGGCTGAGTCGTGGGACAACGTCGGTCTGCTCGTGGGCGATCAGTCGACCGAGGTGGTGAACGTTATGCTGACGATCGACTACACCCCGGCGGTGGCCGCCGAGGCCGCGGCGAAGGGATCTGAACTGGTAATCGCGTATCACCCGCCGATTTTTTTGCCGATCAAAAAGCTGCTCGCGGGAAGTGTGGTATTCGATGCGATCCGTCGCGGGATGGCGATTTACTCGCCTCACACCGCCCTCGACGCCGCCGAGGGCGGAACCAACGACGTGCTGGCGGATGTCCTGGGGTTGAAAGACCGCGGCCCGCTCAAGCAAACCGCGCCCGCACACATGCAGTACAAGCTCGACACGTTTGTCCCCGCACACGCGGTGGAATCGGTGAGCGCCGCCCTCTTCGCCGCCGGCGCGGGGCGGATCGGCGATTACTCCTCGTGCAGCTTTCGCTCGCCGGGCGTCGGCACGTTCTTTGGCGAGAAAGGGTCCAATCCGTCTATCGGTCAATCCGGTCGGCTGGAGACGGCGGAGGAGATCAGCGTCGAGACCGTCGTGCCGATCGAAAAAGTCGATGCCGTGGTGGCTGCGTTGCGCAAGGCGCACCCGTACGAAGAGCCCGCGTTCGACTTGGTCGTGCTGGCGGCCGCCCCCACGACCGACGGCATTGGCAGGGTGGGCGTCTTATCGCCACCGATGGAGCGAGCCACCTTGTTTGCGGCCATCAAAAAGGAACTGGGGATCGGCCATCTGCTGATCGCCGGGCCGACCGAGGGCGTCGTCAGCAAGGCGGCGGTGTGCGCGGGATCGGGCACGTCGTTCATCGACGCCGCCATCGCCGCCAAGGTCGATCTCTACCTCACCGGCGAAATCAAGCACCACGACGCGCTCAAAGCCGCGGCGGCGGGTGTCACCGTGGTCGCCACGCTCCACAGCAATAGCGAGCGCATCACCCTCAAACGACTGGCGGAACGTCTGACGGCGTCACATCCGGCGGTGGCGTTTCACCTGTCGCAACAGGATGGGGATCCGTTTTCGGTTCGCTAGCCAGTTCAATTACCGCCGGCTTGGTCAGTGGGAACGATTTGCGGATCGTGCTCACCAATTCCGGACCGGCCGACGCCCATTGCGAGGAGAACTTGCCCATCGCCTTGCCGCTGCGGGCGAGTGTGAGTTTCGCGATCTCCATCACCTGACCGGCCGTCGCGGCATCGTGATGGGGCAGCAGGTGCTGCATGGCAACCATCAGCACGGTTTCGCTGAGCACCACCATGTCGTGCCATTCGCCGAGTTGCTCCTGCATCTTCTTGAATGTCTTAATCACATCCGGCGGGAGCGCGTGACCTTGCGCGACCGCCAGCTCCAGCGTGTAACGCAGCGCTTTGCCGGCGATTCGCAATTCGTGCGGGTCCTGTCGCTCGCCCTCAATGCCGTCAGGCCCATTTGCCAGGCGGTCGGCCTGCTCGGCGAAGCGGTCGAGTTGCAGGTGCAGCGACTGCGCCACCAGTGAGCGCATGGCCTTGCCCGCTTCATCGACTTCATCGTGAAGCCCCCACCATTCGCCAAGCCGCGAGAGCGTTTTGCCAACAACCGGCTTGTCCTTCAGCCTGGCGCGGAGCTTATCGCGATCTTCGATCATTCGCTCCACCAACCACGACACCGCCGCTGGAAACTTGGTGCATTCGGGCAACTCGTTGAGATGCTGCAAGATCACATCCAGATCGCGCAGCGGCCCGAGTTGCCGGCGGAGGGATTTCAGCACCTTTTCAAACGGCTTGCGGTGCGACCCCGAAAGCACCGGCTGCATCAACCGAACGGCAGCCGTCAATCGACGTGTCGCTACCCGGGATTGATGAATGGCCTCGGGCTCAAAATCCCGCAGCGCTTTGGGAATCAGCGCCCGAAGCTCGTTCACGCGGGCATCCATATACAAACTGATCGGCGGAGGAAGTTCGGGCGTGGTCATGGAGGAAGTATAACCGATGAAAAGCCCGAATGACGAAACCCGAAATCCGAAAGAATAACGAATGACGAAGCCCGAATGACGAATTTGCAAGTACCGGGTTTTTCGTCATTCATCATACGGATTTCGTCATTCTTTAGGATTTCGGGTTTCGTCATTCGGGTTTACTCCACTTAAAGGGTTTCGTCATTCGGATTTTTAGCCGTATGATTCGCAATCCATGGCGGAACTCAAACGAACCACCCTGTCGGTCAAGCAAGAACGGGCGATCCTGGTCGGCGTGATCCTCCCCAAATCGACGGCCGACCCGCGCGATCCGCTGGGCGAGCTTGCGTCACTGGCGAAGACGGCCGGTGCAAAGGTTGTCGGGCAGTTGCTGCAGAACCGGCACAAAGTCGATAGCAGCACGTACATCGGCTCGGGCAAGGCAGAGGAGATCGCCCATCTGGCGGTCGCGGAGAAAGCCGACGTCGTCATCTTTGATAACGACCTGTCTCCCTCCCAGATCGGTGAGTTGGAGAAAATCATCAACGAAACCGCTGAGAAGCCGCGGCTTGAAGGCATCAAAGTCCTCGACCGCTCGGAGCTGATCCTCGACATCTTCGCCACCCGCGCCCAATCGCACGAAGCCAAGCTGCAGGTCGAGCTGGCCCAGATGCAGTACACCTATCCGCGGCTGACGAAAATGTGGGGCCACCTCGAGCGCCTCGCCGGCGGCGGGAGCATGGGCATCGGCACGCGAGGGCCCGGTGAAACGCAGTTGGAAGTATCGCCGGCTGGTTCGTAAACGCATCGCCGATCTCAAGGCCGAGATCGTCAAGATCCAGGACCGCAAAGGCCGGCTGGTGGCCGAGCGAAATCGAAACCACTTTACGGTCTGCATTGTCGGCTACACCAACGCCGGCAAGAGCACGCTGTTCAACACACTCACCGCCGCCGGAGCGTATGCCGACGACAAGCTGTTCGCCACGCTCGACACCAAAACCCGCAGCTGGCGGCTGGAGCGCGGGACCGAGGTGCTGCTGAGCGACACCGTCGGTTTCGTGCGCGATCTGCCGCACAATCTCGTCGCCAGCTTTAGGGCGACGGTGGAAGAGGCAGTCCACGCCGACCTGCTGCTACACGTCCTGGATGTCGGCCATCCTCACGCCCAGCAGCAGTACGACACGGTGCATGAAGTGCTCGACGAGATCGGCGCCAAGCGCAAGCAGGAAATCCTGCTGCTGAACAAAACCGACACCGAGGAAGGCGAAGAACGCTACCCCTTCTGGCGGATGATGTACCCCGGCGCGATCCAAATCAGCGCCAAGACCGGCATCGGCCTGCCCGAAGTGCTGGAGGCCGTCTACAAATTCGTCCGCGGCCAGCAAGTGGAAGCCACGTTGGAATGCGACGTCACCAACGGCCGGCTGATCAGCTTTATCGAAAGCCACACACGAGTCAGCCATCGAGAGTTTCACGACGATCGTGTCGAGTTCCGAGCCGTCATGGGCCGCAGCACGCTGGCGGAGTTGGCGCGCAATGGACAGGTGGAAGTCAAAACCGTCGACGATGCGCTGGTGAAGTGAACTGGTCTTAGAAAACCCGGTCGCACAGCGACCGGCGCGCGGGGCATCCTCCACACTGGTCACTGTGCGAACGGGTTCTGCGATTCTTGACTTGCTCTCGCTCTCCCGTAGCATCCACCATCCCAATACAACCAAGGAGATTTCATGGCCACCAAAACCGTTGCGGATATTGATGTCAAAGGGAAGCGCGTTCTGATGCGCGTCGATTTTAACGTACCGCTGGATGGCAGCACGATCACCGACGACCGGCGAATCGCTCAGGCGCTGCCGACGATCAAGTCGGTGCTCGATCGCGGCGGTCGGCTGGTGCTGATGTCGCATCTGGGTCGTCCCAAGGGCGGGCCGGAGCCGAAGTATTCGCTCAAGCCGGCGCAGCTGAAGCTGGCCGAACTGCTCAAGAAGCCGGTGGCGTTCACCGACGACTGCGTCGGCCCGAAGGCGGAAGCCGCCGCTGCCTCGCTGAAGGATGGCGAAGTGCTGCTGCTGGAAAACCTCCGCTTCCACAAGGAAGAAGAGAAGAACGACCCCAACTTCGCCGCCCAGCTAGCCAAGCTCGGCGACATTTATGTCAACGACGCCTTCGGCACCGCCCACCGCGAGCACGCCAGCACGTTCGGCGCGGCCCAGGCGCTGGCCGGCAAGCCGCGCGTGATCGGCCTGCTGATCCAGAAGGAACTCAAGTTCCTCGGCGAAGCCGTCAGCAAGCCCGTCCGCCCGTTCGTAGCGATCATGGGCGGCGCAAAAGTCTCCGACAAAATCGCCGTTATTGAAAACCTCCTGAGCAAGGCCGACGTCCTGCTCATCGGTGGCGCGATGGCGTACACCTTCTTCCTCGCCCAGGGCAAGGAAGTCGGCAAGAGCCTCGTGGAGAAGGATAAGGTCGATCTCGCCAAGAGCCTGCTCGCCAAGCACGGCGCGAAGATCCGCCTGCCGATCGACACCGTCATCAGCAACAAGATGACCGACGACGCTGAAACCAGTATCGTCGAAGGCAACATCCCCGCCGACATGGAAGGCTTCGACATCGGCCCGAAGACGATCGCCGCCTACAAGGCCGAGATCGCCAAAGCCAAGACCGTCATCTGGAACGGCCCGATGGGCGTGTTCGAAAAGAAACCCTTCGCGGCAGGGACGCGTGCAATTGCTCAAGCCTGTGCTGATGCGACTATAGCCACAAGTGGCGCTTCGACTGGAACAGCGACCGCGGGCGCTACCGTCATCATCGGCGGCGGCGATAGCGCTGCGGCAGTTGAGCAAATGCATCTTGCAGATCGGATGACACATGTCAGCACGGGCGGCGGCGCGTCGCTAGAGTTTTTGGAGAACGGGCACTTTTCTACGTTGGATATTCTGGACTGAATTAACGGTTAAGCACTGCCCATCGTCGTTGTGACGGTGCGAGAAGATGGTGGGCGTGCTCACCGTGCAAGAAAATGACTTGCAGCTTTGCTATCGTGGCATCTTTTTGCCAGTCAACTGGCAGATCGGGGAACAACATGAAAGTGTTTTGGAATTCTGCGGTTGTGGTGCTCTTGGTACTCGTAACCGCAACAATAGTTCGACAATCGCCAGCAGCACCACCCGCCGCAGCTCGTGGCTGGGAATACGCAAGAGTTTTCACTTCAGAGATGGAAGGGAAACGAATCGGCGTTTTCTCGGTGAATGCTGGCCAAGTGATCATCCCCGAAAGAAGTAACATAGCTGACGCATGGAATCTGATGGGAGCTGAAGGTTGGGAGTTAGTGGCGACATTTCAAGACGGAACTGGAAATGTTAAAAGCATGAACTACATCTTTAAACGTCCAAAGTGATCGCCAAACGGCAGCAAATCAGATGACGCAAAGGGGTCACTTCTGGTAGATATCAGAAGTGACCCACTACTGATATTTCCCCTACCACCCCACCGCCTTCAGCCACTCATGCGCCATCGTCAGATGCCCGCTGAGGTTCGGGTGGACTGGTTCGTTGCAGAAGCGGTCGGACGGATGGAGCTTGAGGAGCTTCTGGTACATCTGGTGGAACCGCACGTACGGGGCCTTGTGCTGCCGGGCGAGTTTCTCTGCGGTCGATTGGTAGAGCTTCAGCTTCTGAAAGATATTGCCGCGGTAGGAGCCTGGCTCGTGATCGATGGACATGTAGAACGGCTCGATCAGCACCAGCTTGGCCTTGGTTTCCTTTTTCACACGATCGAGGATTTTGGGGTACAGGTCGGCGTATTCCTCGGGGCTGACCGACGCGCCTTCAACTTTATTCACCCAGCGGTGTACGTCGTTAATGCCGATCATGATCGACACCCAGTCCGGCTGGTGGCGGATGACGTCGTCGGTCCAGCGGTTGTACAAATCGCGCACGGTATTGCCGCTGATACCGGTGTTGATGAACTTGAGATTGTGATTGGGATACCGAGCGGTGATCAGATCGACCGTCATCCGCACGTAGCCGTTACCGAGCGGGTAGTGGTTGTCACGCCGGCCGGCGTCGGTGATGGAGTCGCCGGTGAAGAGAACGGTGGAGTTGGGTTTGATCGCGAAGGGCATTGACGGTTTTCCTCGTTAAGTGTTGGAAGTTATTTCGGAGCCGGGTATTTCGGCGGTTGTCCGTTCAAAACGCCGATCACATCTTTGACGACCCAGCTCATGTTCTCGATCGCAGTATACGTCCGCGCGGCCAGGTGCGGGGTGAGCAGGACATTGGGCAATCCCAGCAGCGGGAAATCCGCCGGGGGCGGTTCAGGGGCGAAGACGTCCAGCGCGGCGCCGGCAATCTTCTTCGACCGAATCGCCTCCGCCAGTGCCGCTGCGTCCAGCACTTCGCCGCGGCTGGTGTTGATCAGGATCGCCGTCGGCTTCATCGTCGCCAGCTGCGCGGCGCCGATCAGGTTGTGATTGCCCGGCTTCATGTCGACGTGCAGTGAGAGGATGTCGGCCTCGCGGTAGAGGGTGGCCTTATCCACCGGCGTGGCGGGGAATTTCAGCTGGCTTTGCACGTCGAGCAGATCGTTGTAGATCACCCGTGCGCCAAAGCCGCTGGCAAACAAATGCCCCACGCGCCGGCCGACCCGGCCCATGCCGAGGATGCCGATCGTTAGCTCATTCAACTGCACGCCGCGAACGGTATTGCGGATTTTCTTGAACTCCGCCGGTGCGTAAGCCGCGTCGCGGAAGAAATTCCATGGACGCAGCAACTGCAGCGCGTAGCCGACGACGAAATCCCCCACCGCCAGTGTATTCGCATCGGGCGTGTAGACGACTTCCACTCCGCGGGCGCGGCAGGCGGTGACATCGATGTTTTCAATCCCCACGCCGCCTCGTCCGACGACTTTCAGCTTGGGGGCTTTGGCGAGCAGCCCAGCATCGACCCGCGTGTATGTCCGAACAACCATCCCAGAGGCGTTCGGTAACGCTGCGGCGAACTCCGGCGATTCCGGCGACGCCTCGATCACCCTGGCGTGCTCCTTAAGCCATTGAAGCGGAACGGCGTCGGACCCTTCGGTCACCAAAACCAGCGGCTGTTCGGTCATGCGCGCAGTGTACCGGCAACACGGGCGCGATTCGATGGGGAATGAAATTTCCGCAGAACGCATCACTGCGAACGGGATGCAACTTACCGTGGGATCCACCGCAACTTGTGGGCTGCTGGAACCAGCAGCAAGCCCATTGCCAGCAGATGCAGACTGCTCGGAACGGGGGTCGGATGGACAGGCGTGGATGATTCCGCGACGGAGTCAGGCGTGGATTCGATCACCTCGACCATGTCGATATCGTCCGGAATCGGCTCAGCCAACAATGCTTGGCAACCCGCCAGGATCACCAGACTTAGACCGCCTATCACGACCATGTGCCGCAGTCGTGGGGCACCGTTAAAACTGCTCATGACTGCTTCTCCAAACCCTCACCTGATGGAGGTGGTAACAAACGCCGTGCCGGTCTGAACCTTCTACGGTGTGGAGATCGTGGCAATCGTTGTCCAACCGAAAAATCACCCCTATGCCCGTCAGCGGCAGCGCGGTTGCGCGTCGGTGGATCGCGCATTTGCTCGATTCGTAGGCGTTAGCGAAATCCCGTCACCGGACCGGAGGACGGGACATGTCGATGTCGTAGCGACATCCCTCGGCCACGTACATGGATTCCTGGTAGATGACCCTTCCCCCCATTTTCACAGTGAACGAGTAACTCCCAGGTTCCAGGAAGATTGGAGTGGTGAAATCTTCATTTTGGCGGATCGTCACTGGGGCGCGAGTCACTCCATCGTCGCCGGAAATGTGTATCGCTGCGTCAACCATTGAAGCCTGACCATGAAACACCACGATGGAACTCGGCGTCCGCTGATTCATCCACCTAATGCCAATGGCCGTCGTCAGTCCGATCGCAAGCAGCAGCGTGACGAACAGCGTCGTGTAAATCATCACCTTATGCTTCACGCTTGCAGATTGCGATTCCGCGGATGACGTTGAGGATTGAGGATCTTGGCCGGTCATTACTAACAGTTTATCGGCAATCAGCGGTTTGGGCTGCATCGGGCGTGGAGGATTTCCCCATCGCCTGCTATCCTTGGGCATGGCCGCTATCGTCTGGTTCCGCCGGGATTTACGTCTGACCGATCACACCGCCCTCTTGCACGCCCTGGCGAACCATCGCGACGGGGTCATCCCCGTTTTCATCTTCGATGACGCAATCCTGAAGCACCCAGACTGCGGCCCACCGATCGTGGCGTTCATGCTCGGCTGCCTAGAGGAGCTGCGCGACAACCTCCGCCAAGCCGGCGGAGACCTGATTTTTTGTCACGGCAAACCGTTAACCGAACTCCAAAAACTCGCCATCGAGACCGGCGCGACCGCGATCTACTACAACAAGGATTACGCCCCCGGCGCTTGCGAGCGCGACACGGAAGTCGAAACCGAACTCCCCAAAGTCGGCGTTTCCGTTCACGCCTGCAAAGACCAGGTGATCTACGAGGAGCAGGAAATCCTGTCGGCCAGCAAAGGCGAGCCGTACACCGTCTACACGCCCTACCGCAACGCGTGGAACAAAAAACTCCTGGCCGACTTCGGGCCTGACGGTCCCCAGCCACTGACGACGGGCAAGCTGGTGTTTCCGCCAACCCTGAAGCAAGCCGCAAACGTCGGCCTGCCGACCGCGGAAAAGCTCGGGCATCGGCTGACGCACGAACTAGCGATCGCTCCGGGCGAAAAATCCGCGCTGACGATGCTGGAGCGCTTTTGCGATCGCACCATTCACACTTACCACGACACGCGCAATTTCCCCGCATTGCCGGAAGGCACCAGCAAGCTCTCGCCGCACTTAAGGCACGGCACGCTCTCGCCCAGGCAGTGCATCCACGCCGCCCTGGCTGCCAAATCCGCCCGCCCGACCTCCGCCAAGGGTGCCGACACCTGGATCGGCGAACTGGTCTGGCGAGAGTTCTACCAGCAGATCCTGTTCAACTTCCCCCACGTCGAAACCAAACCGTTCAAAGCTGCGATGGAGCCGCTGGAATGGTCGTACGACAAGAAGCACTTCGCCGCGTGGTGCGAGGGGCGAACCGGTTTCCCGCTCGTCGATGCCGCCATGCGCCAACTCGACCAGACCGGCTGGATGCACAACCGCCTGCGGATGATCGTCGCGATGTTCCTTACCAAAGACCTGCGCATCGATTGGCGCTGGGGCGAACGCTATTTCATGCAACACCTGATCGACGGCGAAACCGCCCAAAACAACGGCGGCTGGCAATGGTCCGCCAGCACCGGCACCGACGCCCAGCCGTGGTTCCGCATCTTCAACCCCGCCAATCAAAGCCAAAAGTTCGACCCCCAAGGCAAATTCATCCGCCAATACGTCCCCGAGCTGAAAAATCTACCGGCCGACCAAATCCATTCACCCCCGCCGACCAAAGGATATCCCAGCCCGATCGTGGATCACGCCAAAGCCCGAGAAGCGACGCTGGCGATGTTCAAAAAGCTGCCCAAGAAAAAGGATTGAGATCGTAGGTCCGTTTGAATCTCTCCTCGCCCGGTACTCCGGGAGAGGTCTGGGGGGAGGGTTCTGTCCCACCCCTTTCAGATTGACCCAGCACCGAAATGGGCGACCGCATGCTGGCCTCGCCGATTTTACATTTTCCACTCCGAAAATCACAACTCTTTATTTATAATGAACTTAAACCAATTCCAAGGTGCTCCAAGGTACTCCAAGGTACGCAGCAGGTAGCGAATCGAGCGCCCAAGGGACTCGCCCGGTAGCCGGGTTAGACGCCACACAATACTGCAACACTACCAAGGTTGTGGATTGTCAAAGAACGGCACTGAAAAGAACTGCAGGTGTAACCGAACATTATACAAACATAAGCACTGGTTGTCCAGTCTGATCTGTTGAACCCATTCAATAGTCTACTTTTGTGGAATCCGTAGTGGCCTTTTTTTCTACTTGATGCAGCGCTGCGTCAGCCGGTCGCTGGCAATGACGGCAATCCGTGTCGGCACGTCTCCCTTACTGGTCAGCGTCGTGAGTAGGCCGGCTAGAAGTATTGCCGTCACTCTTTTGTCCGGGTGCGTTCTTTATCGAACAAGGCGCGGAGCTCAGCGACGAGTTTGGGATTCTTGTCGGCCAGATCGGTCTTTTGGGCGGGATCGTCCCGTAGATTGTACAGCTCGTTGGCTTGCTTCTTACCGGTCGGAACCAGCGGCGTGATAAGTACCCAGTCGTCACGCCGCACGGCAACCTGTTTGTTCAAGCCGCTGGCAAACACACCGTTCTTGCGGATGGGCGTCTTTGTCTCGCCCACCCATACGGGTAGCTGGTTCAGGCTGTCATCAGCCTGCGCGGTCGCGCCGGTAATTGCAGCACACGTGGCAAACAGGTCAGTCTGGCATTGCAGCGTATTGTTGACCTCACCTGCGGCGACCTTGCCGGGCCAGCGGACGATGAACGGCACCCGGTGCCCGGCCTCGTAGGCGGAATACTTCGATCCACGCCAGCCGCCGGCGCTGTCATGACCGAACTTCTCTTTCCGCTCGAACACCGTGATGTGGTCGTCGCTGTCCGCCGGGATATCAAACTTCGGCTTGCTGTAATCGCGCTTGGCCGACTCGGGGCCGTTGTCGCTGGTGACGACGAGCAATGTGTCGTTGGCGAGGCCGGTCTCGTCGAGCACACGCATGATCTCGCCGAGATGGGCATCGAGTTGCAACACCTCGTCACCATAATCGCCAGCCTTGCTCTTGCCCTTCCATTCCTTGAGCGGCAGGTACGGGTCATGCGGGCTGGTCGGGCAGGCGTAAAGAAAGAACGGCTTGCCGGCCTTGTCCGCCGCGCGTGCCTTCAGATACTCGACAGTGCGCGAGAGAACGACCCGGTCATTCTCGCGAAACCGTTCGACCTTGTCCCCCGTCAATCCCATCGGCAACACCTCATCGAACCCGACTTCCTTCAGCCCGAAATTCGGCGACTCACCCACGTGCCATTTGCCGACAATCGCCGTCCGATAGCCCACCGACTGCAACATTCCTGGCAACGTCGGCGTGCCGCGCGTGATCAGGCACGGTTCGCCGGCCTGCAACACGCCGCTGCGCCACGCACTCCGCCACGGATACCGGCCCGTCATCAGGCTGTACCGCGACGGGGAACAAATCGACGCCGCCGTGTGCGCGTCGGCGAACCGCATTCCCTGTTTCGCCAACGCATCGAAGTGCGGCGTCGGGATTTTGCTGGCCGGGTTGTAGCAGCTCACGTCGCCGATGCCGAGGTCGTCGGCGAGAACGACGACGATGTTCGGCTTCCGCGCGGCGTCCGCCGCATTCGCCCATTGCGGCAAACACGCCAAAATTGTCCCCGCTGTGATCCCGGCCAGAAACTTGCGACGAGTGAGAAAATTCACAAGAATCTCATAGTAAATTGCTCTTGTGGAGGGAGCCAGAACGGGCGGCAGATGGGGACGCACCGCCCTTGTTTCGCCAACCGGGCGAGGTGCGGCGTTTCATAGTACCGACTGCCGCAATACGCGAGGTCGGTAATACCGAGATCGTCGGCAAGGACAAATATGATGTTGGCGGATCCGCCGCGTGCAGCACCAACGCAGCCAGCCGCGTCACGAACAAGCTTCGAGAAGGAATGCATCATAACTCCTCCTCAGCCTAATGTGCTCCAATGCCACCGCATCACGCGCGGAGCTTGAATCTAAATGCGGAGTGCACCGAAGCGCCTGACGATTCCAAGACTTCGTTCACTCCTTGACGTGCAGCGCCTTGAGCGTCTGCTCGCGATCTGCGCCGTGGAGGAACATCGAAGCGCCGATCTGCTCCTGAAACTTCTTCAGGGTCTCCGCATCCTGGCTCAGCCGAGAGTCGCCCCAGCCTTTCCACATCCCTGTCGCCTCCCAGTCCTGATTGATGTAGCAGAATGCCTTGACGTTCTCGTGCCGGCGGATGAACTGAAAATACGGGATGAACCACTCGTCCCAGACCTTGCTTCCCTCGGCTATTCGCATCCCTTTAGGTGAGCTTTCACCGATCATCACCGGCCGGCGATGCTCCAGCGACGCCGCCATGAACTCCTGTATCCCTTTCTTCGACATGATGCCTGCACTGAATAGGTCGACCGCCCACCAGTCCACAACATCGTCGCCCGGATAGAAGGGCATGTAATCCATACTCCCCGCCCCTCCCAAGCACCACACTGTCGCGACATTCTCCAGTCCGGCCTTGCGGATCTTCCCGGTCACATACCGAAACGCGGCCTTGTAGCTCTCAGGTTCGTACCCATTCCATTGCCCGTTGAATTCAAAGCCGATGCGAATGAAGGCCGGCCGGCCCAAGTCCTTCAACCCCGCACAGAATTGATCAAGCTGCGCATCGAACTCGCCGGCCGCCACCCTGTCTGCATAATGCTTCGGATTCTTTCCGCTGCGGTTCATCCCCAGCCCGATCTGCGGAATCAGAAACGTCTGCGGATATTTTTCCAGTTCGGCCTTGAGCTTCGCGAACCAGTCAGGGGTGTCCGCCCGATTGAGATTCCGATATGCCATGTACATAACCGGCTTATTGGTGCCGATGGAATCGTAGTAATCCTTGAAGCCCTCCGGCGTCTGCCCGGCCCCGCTAATCATACGTCCGTCCGTCGGTTCCAGCCGCGCGCCGAAGTAGGGCCGTTTTGTCTCCTCGCCGGCAGACCATGAGACCAGCGTCAGCAGCGCGATCAGGAAGATGGCCGCTCGAAGGGGAGGCGTGATATTTGTGAGTTCATGATGACGAGGCATGTTGTTTTACTCCCGTTTGATTGATAGGAAATTGTTTTTGAGATGAAGGCCGCTGAGAAAGCTCATGCCGGGCCATGTGATGACGCTCAGTTCCCTTTCTTATTCTTATTCTTCTTGCTGCGTTCGGAATCTGTGGCGCTTGCGGGGGCCTGCTCGGCGCTCCACTTGTTCCACATCACTTTCAGTTCCTTCACCTTGGCGGATTGGGCGACGGCGAGGTCCTTGGATTCACCGATGTCGTGGGCGAGGTTGTAGAGTTCGGGATTGCCACTACCGCCTTTGGAGACGACGAGCTTCATGTCGCCATCGCGGATCGCCCATTGTGGACCGTATCGCCAGTAGAGGGTTTGGTGGGGGCGTGAGGTATTCGTGCCGGTCAGGTAGGGCATCAGGTCGACGCCATCGAGATTCCATGAGGCTTCGGGCTTGCCTCCGGCCGCGATAATCGCAGTGGGTAGAACGTCGAGATTCATGACAGGGAAGTCATAGGTTTTGCCGGCGGGAATTTTACCTTTCCATTGGGCGATGAAGGGAACGCGCGTGCCGCCTTCGAAGGTGGTCATCTTGAAACCGCGGAGGGGGCCGTTGTAGGAGGTCGTGCTCGCAGTGGGACCGCCGTTGTCGGAAATGAAAAAAATCAGCGTGTTTTCTTCCTGACCGAGGTCGCGGACTTTCGCGAGGACGCGGCCGATGGCATCGTCCATGCCGGACATCATGGCCGCAAAGGTCTTTCGCTTCTCGTCTGCAATGTTCGGGAACCGATCGAGATATTTTTTCGGGGCTTGGAGCGGGGCGTGGACGGCGTTGAAGGGGAGGTAGAGAAAGCAGGGTTTGGATTTGTTCTTCTCTAACCATTCGATGGCGCGGTCGGCATAGGCGTCGGTGGTATAGAAGGCGTCGTCGGTCACTTCGCGCACCTCGTTGGAGAGGCGCGAGTCGATGAAATTGGCTGGATGAAAAAACGGCGTATTTTTGAGCGTGCCGAAAAATTCATCGAAGCCGCGCTTGGTGGGGCGATTCTCGGGCTGATCACCGAGGTGCCACTTGCCTATAGCGGCGGTGGCGTAACCGAGGGCTTTCAATCGCGTTGCCATGGTGGTCTGGTCGGCACGCAGGCCGACAGCTTCGGCGACGGCGTTGAACTCGTGGCCGAAGCGCGTCGGGTAGCGACCGGTCATGAGGCCCGCGCGCGACGGGCTGCAGTAAGTTGCGGCAACGTATCCGTTGGTGAAGCGGAGGCCGTTCTGCGCGAGGGAATCGATGTTAGGCGTGGGAATGTCCTTCGAAAAACCCTGTGCGGTGATCTCTCCCCAGCCAAGGTCATCGGCATAGAAGATGATGACATTGGGCTGGGATTCGGCGCGGGACAATAGCGGAGCGAGGAGAACGAGGAATCCAGCAAGGCGCAGGAAAGTGAGGTATTTCATATGGCAAATTAGTTAAAGTGATGGAAATTGATCGGAATACGCGTTTCACGGTCGGCCGCGCCCACCATTCGTGAGTAAGGCCAATCAGGGTTCGGGGCCGTCGTTGCCGGCTTTTCCGTCACCCCAAAGTGGCGGAACATTCGACTGATTCCACGCTTCCCACTTCTCCTGTAACTCCTTGACCTTGTCCGGCATTGCGGCCGCGAGGTCGTTCGTTTCACTGATGTCCTTGGTGAGATTGTAGAGCTTCGCCCCGCTGACCGGTGCCTTCTGCCTGCCGGCGCCTGTGTCGGCCTTGGCGTCGTACCGGACCAACTTGTAATCGCCATCGCGAATGGCCATTTGCCGGCCAAAGCGCCAGTAGAGCGCATCGTGTGGCGGACCGGATTTCTCACCGGCGAGGAATGGCAGCAAGTTGACGCCTTCCACGTTTTCGGCCTTGACGCCGGCCACGGCCAGCGCCGTCGCCGTGAGGTCGAGTTGAATGGCCGGCCGGTCGTAGACGCCGGGTTTGATCTTGCCTGGCCACGCGACGACGAACGGGACGCGAATGCCACCTTCAAGCGTGGTGCGTTTGCTGCCGCGCAACGGAACGTTGCTCGAGCCGTTGACGGTGGTGCCCGGCATGACGGGGCCGCAGTTGTCGCTGATGAAGCAAATCAGCGTATTGTCTTGCTGACCGGTCTCGCTCAGTCTCTTCCGCACCACACCAATGGCGTCGTCGAGCGCGAGCGTCATCGCGTCGTAAGTACGGCGTTGTTTGTCGCCGATGCCGGGGAATTTCGCCAAGCGCTCGCCAGTCGCGTGCATCGGCGTGTGAACGGCATTAAACGCAAGATAGAGGAACCACGGTTCGGTTCGGTGGCGGTCTATGAATGCCACGGCCTCTCGACCAAACGCATCCGTGGTGTAATCCAGTTCCTTGACCGGCACGGTGCCCCGCAGGATGCCGGCCGACGCGAAGTAACTATGTTCGCCGCCAAGAAAACCGAAGAACTCATCGAAACCGCGCCGCTGTGGATGCATCGCCGGAGACGATCCGAGATGCCATTTACCGACGAGTCCGGTCGCATAACCAGCCGCCTTGAGTCGGTTGGCGATTGTGGTCTCGGCCAACGGCAAGCCAGCGTCGCCGCCGCGGGGATTGAACTCATGACCGAACCGGGTCTGGTATCGCCCCGTCAACAATCCGGCCCGGGTCGGCGAGCAATACGGCCCCGAGACGTAGCCGTTGCTGAATCGCACGCCCGATGCCGCAATCGCGTCGAGATTCGGAGTCGGGATGTCCTTGCAGCCGTGAAAACCCACGTCCGCGTAGCCCATGTCGTCGCCGACGATGAACAAAATGTTCGGCTTGTTGGCAGGTCTCGGCGTATCGGCAGCGCGCAGCGTGGCCATCGGCGCCAGCGCCAGGGCGATCAGGAAGACGATTTGATGCGTGTTGTTCATCTATTCTTGCCCTTTCGAACCTTCTCCACGGGGGATTGCTTGCCAATCTCGTCATGGGTCTCCTTCCGCCACTGTTCGAGCAGACGGCGATGCCGTTCGACCTCAGTGGTCAGTGCAGGGTCGGCGATCAGATTCTTCAACTCACCGGGATCCTTCTCCAGGTCAAACAACTGCTCCCGGTTTTCACCCTCAGCAAAAACGATGTATTTGTAGCGGGCCGTGCGGACCATGCGCGCCTCGCCAAAACCATTTACCTCCGACACGACGAACTCGCGCCATGGCAATTCCTTCCCCTCGACCAGCGGGCGCAGGCTCTTGCCTTGCAGTGAAGCAGGACCGGCGATGCCGGCATAGTCGAGCAGCGTTGGCATGACGTCGAGGCCGCTGACAAGATGCTGGTCGTCCACGCGGGCCTTGCCGCCCGGTGGCACAACGAACAGCGGCACGGCAACGGATTCTTCGTAGAGCTTCTGTTTATGGATCATCTGGTGAGATCCCATCATCTCGCCATGGTCGGAGGTGAACACGACAACGGTGTTGTCGGTCAATCGCGACTGATCAAGCGCATCCAGCACACGCCCCGCCTCACTATCGGAGATTTCACAGAGCCGGTAATAGACCCAAAGATATTCGCGCCATTGTTGTTCGGTCCAGACGCCTTTCTGCGACACCGCAGGCTGCAGCGCCGAGGGTAGCTTCTCGGTGTCGCGGAGATTCGGACGCTCCGGGGAAAGCTTTGCACGGTCATCCGGCAGTAACGATCGAAATGCGGGGTTCTCGGGGTTCTCCGGGTACTCGCAGATGTCGTGCGGGTTCAGCAAAGAGGCGACGAGGAGGAACGGTTTCTTGTGCGGTTGGCGAAGGAACTTGATGGCGGCGTCGGCGGTGTTGGGGTCAACGGTCAGTCCCTTGCCCTGCTTCGCCTGGTCAATCGCCCCCGGGTCTCTTCCCGCGAGCGGCAGCATGGTAAAGCCGGGAATCTGTTGCCCTTTGAATGACGGGAACGGCACACGCAAATGCCATTTCCCGGCATACGCCGTCTCATACCCGGCGGCTTTAAACACCTCGCCCATCGTCTTCCCCTTGACTTCTCTTTCAGAAAGCTCGCTATCCTTATTGCCGTAGATTCCCAGTTCGTGTGGCGTGCGCGACGTGAACAGGCTGCCGCGCGACGGAGAACACAACGGAAAGGTGCAGTAGGATTTCTCAAAGCGCACCCCGCGGGCCGCCAGCCGATCCAGATTCGGAGTTTTCACATACGGATTTCCTGCGCAACTGAGTGCGCCGACGGTCTGCTGGTCGGTGATGATGAGCAACATGTTCCGAGGCGTCGCCGTAGCGGGCTTGTCAGCGATCGCGAGGCTGGTGCCCGTGAACAGTGCGAGAATGAATAGGTGGAATGGGTTCATTATGGTTTGAGCAAGGTGAGTGTCATCTGGCGGACCTCCATGACTTGTTTGCCGGGAACGGTCAATGCGCGCAGCGTCAACGGGCCGCGGCCGGCTTTGAGTTCGATCACGCCCAACCGCAGCGGCTGGAAATCTTTCACGTACGATTCGCCTTTGCGCGGGACGCGGTCGTGTTCGGCACCCAGCGCGGGCGGATCGTTGGGTTGGGACACCTTGCCCTGGAGCCGGCTGTCGTCGAGGCTGAGTTCGATGGTCGCCCCGACGTCGGCGGCTGGACAGGTGTAATAAATGGTGGCCTCGTAGCGCCCGGTCATATCGACGGCGACATCCCATGTGATCCGGTCGTCGGGGCTGGTCCAGTTGGTGAAGTAGGAACAATTCGGCGCTATCGCGCTGCGCTCGACGCGTCCATGCGCGACGCCGTCGCGGGCCGGTAGCGGGGTGACGGGGAAATCGGGATAACCGACGGTGAACGGGCGTTCGGTTTTGCCGAGGTCCGGCAACACTTCGGCGTTCCATTGGGCAACGGCCTTCGACAGGCGGGTGGCCACATCTTTTTGTTCCGCCGCGATGTCGCGGTCCTGGCCGGGATCGGTTTGCATGTCGAACAACTGTTGCTGGTGATCGAGCCGGTATCGCTGGATGCGGACGCTGACCTTGCCGGCCCAGTGGGAGAAAATCATCCGGTCAGGCCAGTTGGACGCGGCGCCGAGCAGCAACGGTTTGAGGCTGACACCGTCGAGCGGTTTACGGCTGATCAACGGTACGCCGGCGAGTTCGGCGAGCGTCGGCAGCAGATCGATGGCCCCGGCAATCTGCGGAATGTGCGTGCCGGCCGGGATGTGGCCGGGCCAGCGGATCAGGAACGGGGCGCGCACGCCGCCTTCATCGGTCGAACCCTTGATGCCTTTCATGCCGCCGTTCCAGCGTGGGCTGTTGGGTCCGTTGTCGCTGAAGTAGAGCACGATGGTGCTGTCGGCCAATTTCAGTTCGTCGAGCCGCTGGAGAATCCGGCCGACGTTCCAGTCAACGTTCTCACACATCGCCAGCGCGGCCCGGGTGAAGCTGGTGTCCTCGGCGGTTGGTTCGCGGCCGCGGAGTTTCAAATTGTCGCCCGAAAATTTCTCGTAGAACCGGTCGGGTACCTGCATCGGCGAGTGGGGCGTGTTGAACGGCAAGTAACAGAAAAACGGCCGGTCCTTGTGCTGTTCGATGAACGCCAGTGCGTGGTCGGTCAGGTCGTCGGTGATGTAGCCCTTGCCGCGGACGGGCTGACCGTTGTGTTCCAGCGGCGGGTCGAAGTACGAGCCCCAGTGGCCGGAGGTGAAGCCGTAGTACTCATCGAAGCCGCGGGCGTTCGGGTGGTAGGGCCACTGGCTGCCGTTGTGCCATTTGCCGAACGCGCCCGTCGCGTAACCGGCAGCCTTGAACGTGTCGGCGATGGTTTTGTCGTCGGGATTCAGACGTTCGCCGCCGGCG
>JANMES010000128.1:0-18861 GCA_031377185.1 Phycisphaerae bacterium | reverse complement strand
TGTGACTCTGTGCCTCTGTGTCGCATGGATTCTCTCGAAGACTCTGCGCATTCCCACCACAGCTTGACCAACAACAAAGCCCGCTGGACGAATCCAGCGGGCTTTGCCTTGCGTTCAGGTTGTCAGCTTCAGCTTATCGCTTCGACTGATCGTAGAAGCCGACGAAGTACAGGAACCGGTTCTGATTGAGGACCGGGATGTGCAGTTCGCGAGCGTCGGCCTTGACCTTCTGGTAGGCGTCGGATTCGGCCTGTGCGTCGGCCAGCTTCTTGGCGTTTTCGGGGAGGTCGAGTTCTTCTTTGGTGAAGTTGGGCAGAATCGGTTCTTTGCCAAGCACGACAAAATCGGTATCGACGTTGACTTGATCCATCACCTTGGCGCCCCATTGGGTGGCCAGGCGCTTGACCACATCAGCGTCGGCGTCGGTGGCAATGCCGTTGCGGTCGAGGTCGTACTTGCCGTAAACGACGAACTTGAACGTGACGTTCACATCAAATACGAGGTTGGCGATCAGATCGCCTTGGGTGATCGCCATGCCCGGTGTGGTTTTGACGATGCGGCATTCGCTGTTGGCGGCGTTGACGCGGACGATTTCGATGGAACCCTTGCCGATGGGCATTTCGTCGTCGCGCAGGCCGTTGCTGCCGATCGGCGGGATGCCTTCGATCTTGTCGTACACTTCAAACGTCATGCCGGCCGTCACTTGCTGGCCCTGGCCGATGTTGATGTAAACCGTGTTGCCCTTGGCCACTTCACTGATGACACCGTCGGGCCGACGAACGCCGGATTCCGTGGTGTTCATGCGGTACTGTCCGAGCTTGACCTGAAGACGTTCCAAATCCTGCTGGAGCTTGGTGATCTTGCCCAGGGCAGCGGTGACTTCCAGTTGCTTGTCCTGAACGGCCTTATTGAGTTCGTCGGAGACTTTCTTCACTTCCGCACTGAGGGCGTCAAGTTGAGCTTGCTTCTCTGACCGGTCTTTGGCCGCATCGGTGCGGGCTTTCTCGGCCTCGGCGTTGGCGGTGGCGACTTTTTGCTCGATTTCCTCCAGACGGGCTTTGGAAATGCTGACTTCGTTGGCGTTGTCAGCAAACTTCTTGGCGATGGAGTTGTTGGCAGCCACCAACTGCTGGTCCTTGGAGATCAGCGCCTTGGCCAGCGAATCGACCGAGCCGAGAAGGTTGTCCGGGTTGACGACCACGCCTTGCAGGTTCTTGTTCCCACGGAGCTTTTCATTGACCGCAGTGACACTGGAGGCGGCCTGAGTCTCAGCCGCCAGACCCGCCCGGGCTGAATCGCCCGCAATGACCTTTGCCAGACGATCGCCGCGCACTTGCAGCACGTTCACCAGCTTCAGGTTGGTGTCGGCCAATTCGGGGAAGCGTTCGCGCAAGTCTCTGACGGTCGTCTGCACGTCGCTTTCGCCGACCAGATCGCTATCGGCGATCACGCCTTTGTACTTGGTTTCGAGCTTGGCAAACTTATCCTGCTCGGCCCGCATGTTCACGTTGTAATAAATCGCGAAAATGGCGGCCGTGAGGAAAAGGATTGCAAAGACGACCAGTGCGGTAATCAATCCGCCTCGTGACCCTTGCGGCTGCGTGATAGGGGGCATACCAATATCTCCGTAAGTACTCGGTGCACAACCGGGTGAGCCGCGTAATCTATCGCCCAAGGGCAACGCGGGTCAAGAACTGTAGCTGTTCTCAACGTAAGCACTTATCGGACAGGACCGGGTCAAAACGGTAGTTTTGGACGAGTCGGTGTTAGGCCTCCGGGTTATGCAGTCCCTCGATAGTCGCACGAATCACTCGTATTCGGTTAAACTGGACAGCACAAGGAGATTTCAAATGCCCAAACTAACGGTCGAAAACATGGGAACGGTGGACGTTCCACAGGGAAAACGCCTGGTCAATGCCCTCGTCGACGAAGCCAAAGTCGATCAACTGCACGCCTGTGGCGGGAACGCCCGTTGTACCACCTGCCGGGTGGAATTCGTCAAAGGCGAGCCCAGCCGGATTACCGAGGCCGAAAAATCCCTCCTGGCCGCCAGGGGTTTGAACGCTCAGGCGGGGCTTCGGCTGTCCTGCCAGATTCAGTGCGACGGGGACATGACTGTCCGAGCGATTTCCCGCCTGGCCGGTACCGGCCGCGCCGACGCGGGTGGTCGCCCGACCGACGACATCGCTCCGCCGGCGGTTTGGACGACAAAGTAGGGTTACGGCAGAACCTGCACCACCGTTGGGGTATGTCGTGTCGCAAGAAATTGAACCTACGACCTTGGTCGATCAGTCCTGGCAATCCAATCCCAAATGGGCCAACGGGCAGATCGTCGATGACCCCCGTTCGGGCATGGCGGCGATGTGGGCATTCGCGGCGATTTGGAATGCCTTCGTCTGGCCTGTGGCGATCATCGTGTTGGTTCGCAACGACTTGGGAAAGCAGCCACTTGCCCTTTTAGTTCTGTTGTTCCCTCTGGCTGGACTGCTGGTGGCGTATGCTGCGCTGCGCCAGAATTTGCGCCACAGGCGATTTGGCGTATCCGTACTGAAACTTGATGCGATGCCCGCCTCGCCTGGAACCGTTGTTTCCGGAACTATCTCCGTACCCACGTCGTTCAATAACGCTTCGGTCCAAATCAGGCTGTACTGCACCCATCGGCGTATCACCGGAAGCGGTGAGCATCAGCGCACCAACGAATCGACCCTATGGGAAGACGAACAGGAGGTTCGTTCCAAAAGTGCGGTGGGCGGGGCGGAAACATCCATTGCCTTCCGATTCAGCCTTCCCTCGAATGTGCCGCTTTCCGATATCACCAATACTTACGACCAACGGCTGTGGCGAATTTCGGCTACATCAGAACTCCCGGGCATGGAGTACCGCGCTAAATTTGAAATCCCGGTTTACATGACCGCAGCGTCGGCTCAGGCGATGGAAGCCCAGCCGCAGGAATCTAACAAGCCGTTCGCTGAACTCGTCCACACCAAGCCGACCGAGCCCGGCGTGTCGGCCACCAAACGCATCGACGCCGGGTGGGACATCCACTTCGCCGCGGGTCGAGGCAAGACGGCGATTAAAGTGGTGGGCCTGCTCTTTGTGATCTTCGCAGCGGTTGCAGTGGTGGCTGGATATTTCGCGCGGTCCTACTTTTTCGGTGGGATTTTTGGCCTTTTCGCGTTCTTCTGCTTCGTCGGGCTATGGCAATTGCTGTTCGCCCAAACGGTCGTCTCCGTTTCTCGCGGCACGCTGAAGGTGCGCAAGTGGTCGCCGGTCTACAGTTCCACCCAGGAATGGTCGGCCGATAAGGTGGAGAATGTCACCTTCAAGATCACTGCTCAGGTTGGTGATAAGCCGTACTACAGCGTGCGAATCCATCCCAAGAACGGTAATGCCCGGTCGGCCGGCTCGGGGATCGCTTCCAAGCGGGATGCCCGCTGGATCGTCGAACGGCTGCGAGAGGCGCTGAAACTGCCCGTGACCTCTGATCCGGAAGAAATCTCGAATCGATAAAACAGGATTATTTGCTCGGAACCGCATTGATCGGAGTCGTGGAGAACGGGCTGCGGATCGCGCGGCTGACGTTCAGGTCCACGTCGCTGGAGCGATAAGGAGAGCCCACCACGCGGAGCGAATAGCCGGTCGGTTCCGAGACGGCCGTCACGGTCAGGTAGTACGTACCGGCGTCGAGCTTGCCGGAGATCAGTTTCTTGGCAGCCGGTGCGCCTTGGGTGGTGAACAGCGTATTGCCGCTGGCGTCGGTGAGGGTCACGTCGGCGTCTTTCACCAAGCCGCTGAGACGGATGTCGTACTTGGTGGTTTCGGTCACAACCATCTTGTAAACGTCGGCAGCATCGTCTTTGCCGACGTATTCGTTCACGCAGCGGTTGGTGTTCATCGGAACCGACAGGTCACGGGCGGTTGCGATGTCGTTGCCAGTCTGGTCGACCTTGTCAGGCGTCGTGAACGGGCTGGTGCTGTAGCGCAGTTTGAAGTTGATGATCGAGTTCCCTTCCGACTGCAAAACGCGAACCTGGTAGCAACCCACGCTCATCATCCGGACGATCGACTCATCGGCACCGAGCAGATTCTTTGATTCCTGAACCACTTCGCCGCTGTCCAGGCGGTTGTTGCGGTTGCGGTCGCTGATGAGCTGCAGGGTGGCATCGCCGGTGAGGCCTTCCAGGCGGAGATTCACCATGCCGGCCTTCATCACGCGGAACAGGTAGAAGATTTCCTTGCGGGCCTTGTTCACTTCACCGGAGATGATCGATTCGGTGGGCTTGATGTCGAGGTACGTTGGGTTGCTCATGCTGACCGACGCGTACTGGCGTGATTCGAGTTGTTCGATGAACTGTGACATTGTCTCCTCTTTCCTATTCGGGCCGCTGGCGAGCGGCTGACAGAAGGGATGTCACATTCAATTGAAGTGAATGCAAATCGGGGGAAAGAATTTTCTTGTTTTGCGCGGAGCGGCGATCTTATCGGACGCGCTAGGAACGCCCGTCGTTTGGCTGCGACCTCACAGCGTCGAATTGAAGTGGGGCAGAAACAAATCTGCCCGGGTGGGCTGCCCCGCAAAAATACTATCTGACCTTGATCAGCACTTTCCCCATCGGCCCAGCGGCCAGTCGCTCGAAGGCGGCGGGGAGCTCCTCGAACTTAAAGATTCTGTCGATCGGTATGCGGGTGTCGTTTCGGGCGAGTTGGCCGACGATCTTCTTCCAGACTTCGTTCACCTCGCCGGCGGTATACCCGCCGACGTGAACGCCGCCGATCCGCAACCGCTTGAAGAACAACGACGCGGTGTTGAAGCTCGGCACGGGCCCGGCCAGTCGACCGACCAGACTGACCCGCCCGCGCTCGCCGAGGGTTTCGATCACCTGCGGCAGGAGCGAGCCGCCGATGTTGTCGATCGCCAGGTCCACGCGCCGGCCTTCCAGCTTGGCCTTCAGTTCCTTCGGCCAATCGGGGTTGTTCGGGTCGAGCGCGATGTCCGCACCCAGAACGAGCAGTTCCTTCCGTTTTTTCTCACTTCGTGAGAGGACGACGATCCGAAACCCCATCGACTTCGCGAGCAGCACGCTGGCGGTGCCGACACCGCCCGATGCGCCGGTGATTAGCACGACCGAGCCGACGTTAAACGGCTCCCACATCGTCAGCGCCTGATACGCCGTGCAATACACCAGCGACGCCCCGGCCGCCTCAGTGTCGCTCCAGCCGGCGGGCTTGGGGGCAAGGTACTCGACCGGCACGGCGACTTTCTGCGCAAATGTCCCCGGGCGATTCACACCCGCGTCGCCGCGCAGCAGGACACGCACTTCGCCCACGCGCGGCGAGATCACCGCCTTGCCGACGGACACAACGGTACCGATACCGTCCCGACCCAGAATGTGCGGAAATGCAGGCTTGGCCGGGTACTGGCCTTCGGCAAGGTATCGATCAGCCGGGTTGAGGGCGGCGTATTGAATCTCCACGACGGCTTCGCCCGGCGCGGGTACGGGATCGGGCACCTCGGCGAGCTTGAGATTCTGCAATCCGCCGATCGATTCGAGGATCCATGCTTTCATGTTGGGATTGTAGTCGTGCTGAAAGTTAAATGAACGCAGAGACGCAGAGGCGCAGAGAAGAATTTGCAAAGCAATTCATGCGGCTCCCGAAAAATGGCCAATCTGAGCGGCGATTTTTTCTTTCTTCTCCGCGCCTCTGCGTCTCTGCGTTCATTTCTTCCCATCCCCGACTAGAATCAACCGAATGCCCAAAAGCTTCTTCATCATCGACGGTCACGCCCAGATTTTTCGGGCTTATTATGCTCCGTTTCGCGATCTCACCTCGCCTACCGGCGAGCCGACCAAAGCCACTTACGTCTTTACGCAGATGCTGATCAACCTGATCGAGAAGCGCAAGCCCGACTACCTGGCAATGGTGATCGATTGCCCCGGTGATGTGTTCCGTTCGGAAATCTTCAAGGAATACAAAGCCAACCGCAAACCCGCGCCCGATGACTTTAAGCCGCAGGAGCAGCGGATCATGCAGATCGTCCGCGACGCCGGCGTGCCCATCTTTGCCAAGCCGGGGTTCGAGGCGGATGACGTCATCGCCACCATGGCAACCCGGCTGGAAGGGGAGTTCGAAGTCTTCCTCGTCAGCAAGGACAAGGACTTGCGCCAGATCCTCGACGACAAAATACGCATGTACGACCCGCAAACCGACGAATCGTTCGGCCCGGCGGAGCTGCACGCCAAGCTCGGCTTTACGCCGGCGATGGCGATCGAAATCCAGACGCTGATGGGTGACGCAATCGACAACGTCCCCGGCATCCCAGGCGTGGGCGAGAAGACGGCGGTGAAGCTGATCGAGAAATACGGGTCGGCCAACGCGGTGATGAATCACTTGGACGATCTGACGCCGAAATTGCGGGAGAATTTCGAGAAAAACGCTGATCGCCTCCCGATCGCGCGGCAGCTGGTGACACTGAAGCGCGACGTGGAGATGGAATTCGACCCGGCCGTCTGCGAATTCACCGGCCTCAACATTCCGGCCGTCAGTAGGCACCTGAACGAACTGGGGTTCTCCAGCCTGGCCAAGCGGATCGGCGCTGACGTGGCGACACCGGCCCCGGCCAAACCGAAACCGAAGGCCAGCACCGGCCCGGCTGAGTTCGGTCTGTTCGGCGCGATGACCGGAGACGGCGAAGCCGCTCCGCCGCCGAGTCACGAGACCAGCGAAGGCCTGAACTACACGCTGGTCAACACGCCAGAGAAGTTCGCGGCATTTCTGGTTGAGCTGAAGAAGCAGAAGCGATTCGCGTTCGATACCGAAACCGACGCGCTGGGTGCGATCAGCAGCGGCTGCATCGGGATGAGCTTCTCCTGGCAGGCGGGCACGGGATACTACATCGCACTGGCCGGGCCAAGCGGATCGACCGTGCTTGATGAACCGGACACGCTCAGCCGGCTCAAGCCGATCCTCGAAGACGAGAAGATCGAAAAAGTCGGCCATAACATCAAGTACGACCTGCAGGTGATGCGCCAGCGCGGAATCGAAGTGCGCGGGCTGGCGATGGACACGATGGTCGCGGCGTTCCTGCTAGAGCCGACGCGGAACACGTTCGGCATTGATGCGCTCTCGCTGCATCATCTCAACTTCAAAAAGATCCCCACGATCGATCTCATCGGCAAAGGCCGGGTTCAGATCAGCATGGACAAAGTCGACCTCGACCGCGTGACTCGCTACGCCGCCGAGGATGCCGACATCACCTGGCGGTTGTCGGAACTGCTGGAGAAGCGGCTCGACGACGTGCCCGCGATCAAGAAGCTGTCGCACGACATGGAAACGCCGCTCGTCAACGTGCTGGTGGAGATGGAAGCCAACGGCGTCGCGGTCGACCCGGCCATCCTCAAGGAGCAAAGCACCAAGCTCGGCCATCGCATCGACGACCTGCGCCATCAAATCATGACCGAGGCCGGCGGGGAGTTTAATCCCGATTCGCCCAAGCAATTGGCTGAGGTGCTGTTCAACAAGCTCGGCTTGCGCGTGGTCAAGAAAACCAAGACCGGCCCGAGTACTGACGTGGAAGTGCTGGAAAAGCTCTCGCTCGAACACGCCGTCCCTAAGCTGATGCTGGAGTACCGCAGCCTCACGAAGCTCAAGAACACGTATCTGGATAACCTGACGGAATACATCAACGCCAAGACCGGCCGGATCCATGCGAGCTTCAGCCAGATCGGCGCCGAGACCGGTCGGCTGAGCTGCAGTGATCCGAATCTACAAAACATCCCGATCCGCACCGACGAGGGCCGGGCGATCCGCCTGGCGTTCGTCCCCGGCGATCGCGAAAAGAATGTCCTGCTGACGGCCGACTACAGCCAGATCGAGCTGCGCGTGCTGGCGCATTACACGCAGGAGCCGGCGCTGGTGAAGGCATTCGAAAACGACGAAGACATTCACCGCGCCGTAGCGGCCGAGGTGTTTCATGTGCCGCTCGACCAGGTCACCAAGGACCAGCGTGGGCAGGCCAAGACCGTCAACTTCGGCATCATCTACGGCGTGACCGCGTTCGGCCTGGCAAGGCGGATCGAAGGCCTCAGTGTCGGCGCGGCACAAGAGCTGATCAACGCGTACAACAAACGCTTCCCCGCCATCCAGCGATTCATGCTGGAATGCGTCGAGCACGCCCAGAAGCACGGCTACGTCGAAACCCTAATGGGCCGGCGGCGCCCGCTGCCGGACATCAACTCCGGCGTGATCGCGATCCGCAACATGAACGAGCGGATGGCCATCAACAGCGTCGTCCAAGGCTCGGCCGCGGACATGATCAAGATCGCGATGCTCAACGTCTACCGCCGGCTGCGGAAGGAAAATCGCCCGAGCAAGATGCTGATGCAGGTTCACGACGAACTGGTCTTCGAAACGCCGGCGGCCACAGTGGAGCAGGAGGCGGAGATCGTTCGGCAGGAGATGCAGAACGCGATGAGCCTACGCGTGCCGATCAAAGTGGAAGTCGGCTGGGGCAAGAACTGGGAAGAAGGCAAGTAGCCTACGCGTACCACGGTCCTCCGGCCCGTGCGAGTGATGTTCCGATTTAAGAAACGGCAACGTTGGATATTCGATCGCACAAGGCACGGGCCGGAGGCCCGTGGTACGGGGGAGTTGTGATTCACTCTGCAATAGCGACCGCCTGGCCAAGACACTGATTGCTCAAGAGACTAAACTACCAAGCCGTGGAACTTGAAAACCCCAGCTTTGAGTTTGTCCCAAAGATCGACTGCCGGCCGACGATTCCCGAGCCGCCGCCGGTTCGGGTGATTGCGGTGGAGGACGTTTCGCTGGCCGCATCAACGAAAGAGTCGGCGAAGCTCGACATATTTTACGTCGGCTTGCTGCGGTTCGAGCGCGACACCAAAGAGCCAGGCTACGTCTACAGGGCTGAAAACGTCCGCCTGCGGTTTGTGGTCGATGATTCGCCTCGAATAGATGACATGCGTGTGCTGGGGATTGAAGTGCCATCCCTCCGCGACTTGGAACTGCTGCTGGTCGACCGCCAGATCGAATTCCTCAAAGAGTCCGGCCTGTTCGTCGGCCAAACCACCTTTCTCCTGCAAGACCCGGCCGGCCATTGGGTGCGGTTGAGCGAAGTGGTGCGGATCATCTGACGAACGATTCCTACGCCGGGATCGCTATTTGCGAGGCCGATCAAATCTGCGAAGATGATCCTGCGTGTTCCACCACAAACCCATCATCGGCATCGCCGGCGGGATCGGCAGTGGGAAGTCGTTTATCGCCCGGCTGTTTGGCGAACTCGGCTGCTCGGTGATCGATTCCGACGCCGCGGTCCGCGAGGTTTATACCCAGCCTGCGGTGCTGCAAACCCTGCAAAGCTGGTGGCCGGGCGTGGTGGATCAGGTCGGTAAGCTGGATCGCAAAGCGGTTGCATCGCGGGTTTTTAACAACCCTGATGAACGAAAGCGATTGGAGTCGCTCGTTCATCCTCTGGTCGATCAGGCTCGCCTCTGCCAGATGAACCGAGATTTGTCGCAAACCCCGAATCTCAAAGCCTTTATATGGGATACGCCGCTCCTGTTTGAGGCCGGACTGCATCGGCAGTGCGATACCGTTGTTTTTGTTGACGCGCCGCTGGAAACCAGACTTAGTCGGGTCGCCGGACGGGGTTGGGATCAGGCCGAGTTGTCCCGCCGAGAAAATTTACAGTGGCCACTTGATAAAAAGCGTTCTTTATGCAACGATGTGATAGTCAACTTCGGAAACGAAGCTGACGCCCGCGGCCAAGTCGGTCAAGTGCTTTCCCGAATTCTTGCGAGAACGTCGAAAGACCCCGAATCGTATTAACCCGGCAATTGTCTTACTTTCTTATTGCCAGATTTAGCGGTTTGGCTCACGCATCGGATTGGATTTAAGCTCATCGATCGGCACGCTCACCTGTACAAGATGGGTCTGGTCGGTCGGACGTGAGGGAAGAAGCAAGTTGCAGTGGCCCGGCCGAACCGGGTGGAACATCGCGATACTTTTCCTCAAGATCAATCGTTGAAAGGAATTGCCCGCTGGGATGGCGGGCTTCACAGGTGACTGTGGATCGGGTCTTATCGAAAGATCGATCGCCTCGCCCGGATGGCTCGGCGATCGCAATCCTGAGAATCCTCGAATTACGCTTGAATCGCATGTGCATTGAAGTTTCTGCCATCAAATTGAAATAACGCACCAGCCGTTTGGGTCGTCAGTGTTAATTAAGGCATGTCAGTCAATTGGTAACCTCTTTTTTTGGAAGCCTGCATCATGGCAAAGTCCACACCCCGTCCGCGTCGTCCGCACACCTCGCAACAAGAGAACGACGCTCCCGAAGTAGAAACCACTGCCACCGCCGTCGCGCCGCCTCCGCCGGTTGCGGCTAAGCCTGTCGCTGCCGCGCCCGCTCCGGTTGCGCCGCAGCCGCCGGCAAATGGCAACGCCAACGCCGGCTCTTCGGCCACCGGGGAGGACATCGGCAGCTTCGACGCTGAAACCAACGCCCGCTACGAGCAGGTCAAAGGCGGCAAGCTATACATCAAAGACCTGCAGCAGATGGACATCATCGGGCTGCACGAAATCGCCAAGCAGGAAAACATCCAGGACTACATCGGCCTGAAGAAACAGGATCTGATCTTCCAGATCCTCCGGGCCCGCATCCGCCAGAACGGCCTGATGTACGGCGAAGGCGTGCTGGAAATCCTGCCTGACGGCTTCGGCTTCCTCCGCAGCCCTGAGTACAACTACCTGCCTTGCCCGGACGACATCTACATCAGCCCCAGCCAGATCCGCCGCTTCGGTCTGCGGAACGGCCACGTGGTGCAGGGTCAGATTCGTCCGCCGAAGGAAAGCGAGCGTTACTTTGCGCTGCTCCGCGTTGAGGCCATCAACGGCGAAGACCCCGAACGCATCAACGATACCGGCAACTTCGAAGACCTCACGCCGCTGCACCCCAACCGCCGGCTGGTACTGGAGAGCGATCCGAAAGACCTCAATATGCGGATCGTCGACCTGGTCACGCCGATCGGCAAAGGCCAGCGCATGCTGATCGTCGCTCCGCCGCGTACCGGTAAGACGGTGCTGCTGCAGAAGATCGCCAACGCCATCAGCAAGAACCATCCGGAAGTGATCCTGATGATCCTGCTGATCGACGAGCGTCCGGAAGAAGTGACGGACATGGAACGCAACACCAAGGGTGAAGTCATTTCGTCCACGTTCGACGAGCCGACCAGCCGTCACGTGCAGGTTGCGGAAATGGTCATCGAAAAAGCCAAGCGTTACGTCGAATTCGGCAAGGACGTTGTCGTCCTGCTCGACTCGATCACCCGCCTGGCCCGTGCGTACAACACCGAAGTACCGCACTCGGGCAAGATCCTGACCGGCGGTGTCGATGCCAACGCCCTGCAGAAGCCCAAGCGCTTCTTCGGTGCCGCCCGTAACATCGAAGAAGGCGGCTCGCTCACGATCCTGGCCACCGCACTGATCGACACCGGCTCGAAGATGGACGAAGTGATCTTCGAGGAATTCAAGGGCACCGGCAACGCCGAACTGCACCTGGATCGCCGCCTGGTTGACCGCCGCACCTACCCGGCCATCGATATCAACTCCTCCGGCACGCGTCGTGAGGAATTGCTGCTCGACAAGAAGGAAATGGAACTCATCTTCCGCCTGCGTCGCGTGCTGAGCGACATGAACCCGGTGGAAGCCGTCGAACTGCTCAAGGGCCGACTCGAAAAAGTGCCGAGCAATGCTCAGTTCCTGATGAGCATGAATTTGGATTAGTCGAACGATTGAAGTTGAAACTCATAGGCCCGTCACCCACAGTGGCGGGCCTATTTTCATATGAACAACGAACCACCCACCAGCCGCTACATCAAGACGCCCGACGGTCGATACTTCGTCGCGCGGGGCAAACTCCTGCGCTGCAGCAACCCCGATTTGTCGCCGGCGGATCGTGAGAAATACTCGGCGTTACTGGTGATCGCCCGCAAGGAAGTGCGTTCAGCCAAGATGTGGGGGACGGTGGAGGATGTCCAGAAGGCGCACAAGAAAGTGGACGCCGCCAAGCAGGGGCTTGGCGAACGGGGAAAGCCTTGGTGGACGGATGGCGCGCCGGATTACAATCGGCAGGAGATCGAAAACACGCCGTACGTGGCGTGGTGGAATCAGCACAATGCAGGGAAGTAGGGTACTGGGCCATTTTGAATTCGGTGGGTCAGACATTCTTGTCTGTCACGGCTGAATGTACTCATTCAGACGTACTTAATGGTCCGCGGAATACTGCATCCCATGACAGACAGTAATGTCTGTCCCACCATTATTAAATGGAACCACTACCGGTAATAGTACATGCTATGTGTTCGGCGGCTTGGTGCGCGACATGTATTGCATGTACGCGCCCTCAAGCGTGCTGAGAAATCGCGGGATGATCGGCGCTGATATAAATACGCGAGACGACACTGCGGCTGTCGGGAAAAAGCCGGTGATGAAATCGAAGAAAAATTCCGCCGGCGAGTGTCCGATCAATACCGAGTTGGCATAAGTGCCGCTGAGCAATTCGTCGGCGATTTTGAAATTCTCGTAAATCTCTTGAATCCCCAGTCGCCGCTCGTTGGGCGGTCGCGGTGGGAGTGCGGGCGGCGGGCCGAACGCATTGGTGTACTTTTCGATATTGTCCTTCAGCGCCGAGATCAGCTCTGCCATGGTCTGCGGCGCGACGATCACCCGGGCGTTGACCCGGAACGGTCGCGTTAAGCCTTGAAGGAAATCGATCACGAATTCCTTCGGACTGTCGAGCACGACCTGGCCCGTGGAATACACCCCGGCGGCAACGCGATCGGGCACGCGGGCCCCTACCGGCTGGTGGGCCAGCTTTTCAGAGATCGGTTGATTCGGATCGGACGGCGGATTGGGGGTGGTTTCGCTCACAGTGGGAGAATCGTAGCAGGGCGGGCGGAGGTCACAAGAGGGAGAAATCGCGAAGGTGCGAGGAAATCCAGAAGCAAGAATGAACGCAGAGACGCTGAGACGCAGAGAAGAGTTTTCCTCTCTGCGTCTCAGCGTTCATTTTGAATGACCTTCGTATTTAGTCATTCCGATAAAGCATTGGATTCTCAGAATGGCATCTTTTTATCCAGCAAGTGATACCGCAGCATCGCCAACGCCATTTTCGCGCTGCGATCGCGGACCATTTCACGATCGCCCGGGAAATTGAATGTTCGGGTAACGGCCTGTACGATTCGATCAGGCGACTGGAACGCCATTCCGATGCAGACGGTCCCCACCGGCTTGGCCGGCGAGCCGCCGTCAGGCCCGGCGATGCCGCTGATGCTGAGGGCGACGTGCGATTTCGCCAGTCGAAGGGCTGCCCGTGCCATCGCTTCCACGACGTTTTCGCTCACGGCGCCGTAGAGGTTGATTACCTCCATGCTCACACCCAATCGCTCGTATTTGGCTTGGTTGGAGTAGGTAACGAACCCGGTTTTGAAATACGAGCTGGAGCCGGGGATGTCGGTCAGCATTTTCGCCAGCAATCCGCCGGTGCAACTCTCGGCCGTCGCGACTTGGACTCGCTTTTCCTTTAGAAGATCCGCCACCACGTCGGCCAGCGATGTGTCGTTCTCGCTGAAGATCATCTCGCCGAGCTTGGTTTGGCAGGCGGCTTCGGTTTGCTGCATTTCGTGTTCGGCGCGTTCGAGGGATTCGAATCGCGCGTTCAGCCGCAGTGAAACCATCCCGCCGGCTACCGTTGTGCCGACTGACGGGTTTCGTCCTCGCTTCATCAGATCGCCCAGTTGCTCGGCCACCCAGCTTTCGCCAAGGCCGAACGTGTTGAGCTTCTTCTGCAGAATCACCGCACCGCCGGCCAGCGGTTTAACGTATGGGCGGATATGGGCTTCGAACATCGCCTTCATTTCCTTCGGCACGCCGGGGACGGAGAAGATTTCGCAGCCGCCGATCTTCGCCCGGATGCCCGCCGCCGTACCGGCGGGGTTGTCGAGCATCGTGGCACCGCGGGGGATCATCGCCTGGATTTTGTTGGTCTCGGGCATCTTTCGCCCGCGGGCTTTGAAGAATTCGTCGAGTCGGGCCATCCACGCGTCGTTCAATTCCAGTGGCGTGTTCAATACGGTGCCCAGCGCTTGCCGGGTCAGGTCGTCCTCGGTCGGCCCGATGCCGCCGGAGATGATGAGCAGTTCGACGCTGGCGGTGGCTTCGCGGATGGCGGCTTCGATCATGAGTTGATCGTCGCCGATGGTTTTGTGCGCGAGGATATCGCAACCCATGCTGCTGAGCTGCGCGCTGATCCAGGCGGAGTTGGTGTCCACGGTTTGGCCGAGAACCAGTTCATCACCGACAGAAAGAATGTAGGCATTCATGGCAGGGATAATAGACGATCAGCCCGCCGATTGACCACCGGCCAGCGCGGACATGTCTTGCTGGAGTTTTTGGATGACGTTACCCAGCAATCGCTGTCGCGGCCCGGTCAATTCCCGCCGGCCGTAGCGGATGTGATAGAAGATGCCCGTAAGCCTTCGGATCGTACGGAACGTTTCGTTCGGCAGGTACGCCAGCGATTCGGAAAATTCCATCGGCGTGAGATGTTTTTGCCGTACGATCTGGTGTCGTTCGAGCAACTGCATCAAGTCGTCATAGAATCCCAACTGGCGGGCCAGTTTCAACTGATCATTCGCAGGCAGGTTATCCAAACCGATCCGAACGGCCCGGCGGCGAAGGCGCCACTTCTCCAGCAAAAACCACGCTACCGCCACGATCAGCACGATCAGGATCAGCCCCATAAAGGCCGACAGCAACTGCGATGAAATGATGAACAGCCCACCGAATTGAAGCCATTCCTGCACGCTTTTCGCCGCGCCGCTACCTTGGATGGCGGTGTTGGTCAGATGCTGATTCAAGTTGGCGACGAGGTTTTCCCGGTTGTCATTGTCATACGCTACGACGTTCTGTTGCCAACCGAATTCAAGATAGTTGAATGCATATTTCAGTTTTTGCCACACACTTGCGATCGCCGAAGGCTGCGGAGCAGTGCGGCCGCTGGTCGGGTCGAACGTGACCCAGCCGCGATTGGTCAGTACTTCCACCCATGCATGGGCGTGCGACTGACGAACGATGTATTGCCCGAGCAGCGGGTTGTATTCATCGCACTTGAAGCCTGCGACGACCCGGGCCTGCATGCCCAGGCTCTGACAAAGCAGTGTCATCGCGCCGGCGAAGTATTCGCAATGCCCGCGACGACCCTGATCGGACAGGAACCACGCCATCGGATCCTGCCCGGCCAATCGCTTGCTGTCAGTCAAGTCAAGGGAATAGGTGAATTGAGTCTGCAGATGTTTTTCGATGGCGGCGGCGATCTGCAAGTCGAGGTCGGTCACTTCCGCCGACTGGTCACGCTTCGCCGCCAGGCCGTTGGTGATATCCGGAAGCAGGGCATATGCGGCAACTGCCGGGTCGATCAATGACCGTCTGCGGAACCGTCCGCGTCCGCGATTTCCAAAATCAGGACGAGGTTCAATCCCGCTTTCCTGGGCCAGTCGATCTCTCATCTCCCGCCAGAGCGTCCACGCCTGCGACGGCGTTCGAGTGTTCGAAGGGTCCAGCACGCCGCGGGAAAGCACGGTGTAGGTAATCTGGGAGTTGACCGGCTCGGCCAGTTGCAGGATTTCGTCGGATACGCTCTGGCGGATGGCCAGCTCAGAATTGCTTGAGACGGAATACGCACCGGCCATCGCGAACAGTGCGGGCGTACCGGTGGGCTTGAGGCAGATGCTTTGCTCCCACACATTGAGTCCCGCGCCGTACGTTGGCGACCGCCAGGAAGTTCCTGACGCGATTCCTTCCGCCATGTCGGACATCGACGAAATCCGCGATCGCGACCACTGCCACTGGGCTTCCTCGTCGTTGCCGTTGTAGATGTCGAATGTCGTGCCGCGCAGCAGCAGCGGCATGGTGCCTTCGATCAGTTCTCCGTCCTTTTTCAAAGTCACCCAGGCAACCTGCTCAGTGCTTTGGGTGATGGCGGCGATGCGCTGGAAACTCATCTGATCGTTAAATCCGGTGAGTGCCTGCCCCGGCGCAAGCTGCATCGGCCCGAGAATGCCTTGGCCCATCCCACGTGGGAAAAACAGGAAGACGATGACCGCCATCACCACCGAAGCCGATGACACCAGGCCCGTGAGTCGTCGCATCGAGCGCGTGAGGTTCCGCTGATCCTGGCGCAGGGTAAGCTCGGTACGAACGCTGTCCGGAAGTGCCATGGCCGAGCGGGCGTGCTCGGTTTCGACTTTCAGGTGGAACAACAGGCAGCAGTAAAGCGAGAGGAAAAGGTACGTGATCAGGATAATGCCGAACAACAGGCTTGCGGTGTTGATGGATGACGCCACCATCAGCAGCAGGCTGAGCACGAGCAACTGAGCAAAGTCGCGATTGGCCCGCTGTTCGTAAAGTTTGACCAGTTGCAGAAAAACCAGGAATTGACCGATGACGAGAATCGCCGTCTGGCGCGTGCCCACAACCTGTGAACCGGCCCAGAGCAGGCAAAGAATCGTCGCCAGATTCGACAACCATCGCGGCAGGGGGGCGAAGCGGCCTGTTTTCATCAACCAGCCGTTCAGTAGCACCAATCCGACCGGAAAGACGAAGAATCCGATCGACTCGGCCGCCATCGCGTAGCCGATGAATCCCATCAGTACGAGGACGTATAGAGTCGGTTTGAACTGGCGGATGTCGTACATATCGCGCTACGCTACTCTTTGAGTTTAGGCTGCTGATTGGCGGGCATACACGTTGTAAAATCCACGTCTTTATTGAACCGGAACCACGCCCGGTTCTGGACCGACGTGGCCGACACGATCACGATCGACGACCGAACGCGGTCGCCCAGGCTCATGGAGATTGAACCCGGGGTGAAAACCACGCCCGTCGTCGACGATTCCAGCAGAGGATGTGCCTCGTCCATTAGCTTGGCGATCGGGAAGCGGGTGTTCTTGGGCAGCTTGGCCAGCGTCGCCAGGACGTCAACCCGGTGGCGTTTGCCCCGCTCGGGCGGGAAGGTGATCCAGCCGTTCGACCAGGCAACAAGCCCGACCAACAACCCGTCGTCGATCGCCTGACTCGCCAGCGAGGCGGCCATGGCGATGGTGCGCTCGACGTTGGCGTAGGATTCGGGTTCCTCGTTCTGCAAAAACGTATCGACCATCAGTACCAATCTCGGCGGGGCGACTTGGGTCATTTCCTTGCTCACCAGGACGCCGTCGCGCGTGCTGCGCCGCCAATAGATGAGCCGGGTGTTTTCACCGCGGCGATACTCTTTCACACCGTAAAACTCGTCCATCCCGCCGTGCTTGGGACGCATAACCGAGCCGGTGTTCTCCGCCGACTTGCAAAGCTGCATCAGCCGCGGATCAACTCTGGCCAGCGGTGGGAAGATGATCAGCGAATCCTTTTCACCGCGTTCCAACGCCCGCTTGATGAAGCCGAACGGAAAGCTGGTGCTGACCTGGTAACGGTCCATCTCATGCAGGCCGCGACGCTTGGGGAGCAGTTCTGTCGGCACCGATGCCGTCATCTTGCCGGCGGCGTGGAGCATGTAGCTCATCGGTTGCTTGGTGAATCCTTCGGCACCGTCCAGCTCCGCCACCGTGACCGACACGCTAGGCCAGTACTTCTTGAGGTTCTCAAACTGGTAGGTGACGGTAACGGTTTGCCCCACTTCAGTGTTTTCGGGCAGGATTCGATGAATCGCCAGCTTCTTCAAAACCAGTCGACTGATGACGCCGCTGATAAGCAAAATGCCGATCATCAACCCGAACACGCCGAACAGCAGATTCGCCTGGCTGTTGATGGCGGCCATTCCCATGAACATCATCATGGAGCAGTAGACCAGCCCGGTGATGGAAAAGTCGAGAGAGGGCTTGCGGCGAACGACCGTCGCGGTGCGATCAATCGGATTGCGGCGATGTTTGGCCATACGAACGCTGGAGGTTTATCGCGGCGAGGCAACGCGATCGAGGATCGATTGCAGCACGCTGCCGGTGGCGTTGGAATCGCCGTTGTGCAGGTACGTCTTGCTGATCACCCGGTGGGCACACACCGGCAGGAACAGGCCCTTGACGTCATCCGGGATGACGTAATCTCGACCGGCCAGCGCCGCGGATGCCTGGCAGGCTTGGGTCAACGCCAATGCACCACGTGGCGACACGCCCAGGTGCAGCCCGTCGTCGTGACGCGTCATTTCCACCAGATCGAGAATGTAGTCGACGATCGAGCGATCCATCTTCACATTCGGTACGGTGTCCTGCATGTGGATGATCTCATCGGCCGTCATCACGGGCTTGAGGTTGTCCAGCAGGCTGCGACCGGGCTGCGTGGTGAGAATCTGAAACTCGGCCCGGCGGTCGGGGTAGCCGACGGAGACACGAAGGATGAAGCGGTCGAGCTGGTTTTCGGGCAGGTGATAGGTGCCTTCAAACTCAAACGGGTTCTGAGTTGCAATAACAAGAAAGGGATCGGGCAGCGAGTAAGTCTTTCCATCGACGCTGGCTTGGCGTTCGCTCATCGCTTCTAGCAAGGCACTTTGAGTACGAGGCGGAGCGCGATTGATTTCATCCCCTAAGATCACGTTGGCGAAGATAGGCCCTTGGCTGAACTTAAATTCACCATTGTGAAAAATACTACTTCCTATGATGTCGCTTGGTAGCAAGTCCGGCGTGAACTGGATGCGAGTGAATTTGCCGTCAATGCTCTTTGCCAGCGCCTTCGCAATCAACGTCTTCCCAACGCCCGGCACATCCTCGAGCAAAATGTGTTCGCCTGCCATTAAGG
>JANMES010000079.1:0-93693 GCA_031377185.1 Phycisphaerae bacterium | reverse complement strand
TCTCAGCGAACGCACCTGGCCGGCGGTGCGGGCCCATCTCGGCTATCTTGCAGCCGCGTTTAACCTGCTGACGGCGTGGAACCCGCAACGCGTCGAACTTTCCATCGCCCGATTCTCGCTGTAGAACTAGCACCATTGGTTACCAGCCCATGCCAATGGGCGCTACTGGGCGTGGGCTGGTAGCCCATGCGACGCGCAGCTCAATCCCACAGCTTATCGAGCGTCCGTCGGACGGCGTCCATCAACAAATCGACCTCCGCGTGCGTGATGACCAGCGGCGGGGCAAGGGCGATCAGATCGCGAATGCCGCGGACGATCACGCCTTCACCTCGCGCGATCGTGGCGGCACGAGCACCCAGCACCGGCGGGTTGGCCAGCGCCGCGCGTCCGCCGCGCGGGAGCAGTTCGATCGCGCCGATCAACTGATACCCGCGCACCTCGCCCACCGAAGGATGCCCCCTGAACTCCGCCAGCTTCCTCTGGAAGTACGGGCCGACATCGTTCTTCACGCGCGGGATGAGTTTTTCATTTTCGAGTATGTCGAGATTCGCCAGCGCCGCGGCCGTGGTGGCCGGATGGCCGCTGTAGGTGAAGCCGTGCGCCAAATAACCACCGCCGTTGAGCACGTCGGTCATCGCGCCGCTGCACATCGTCGCACCCAGAGGCAAATAGCCGCTGGTTAAACCTTTGGCCAGCGTCATTAAATCCGGATCAAGATCCCACAGCCCGCTGGCGAACCATTCGCCCAGCCGGCCGAACCCGCTGATCACTTCATCGGCGACGAACAGAATCTCGTACTTGCGACACAACTCGCGTAGCTGCTTGAGATATCCGTCCGGCGGAACAATCACCCCGCCCGCGCCCTGGATCGGCTCGGCAAACAACGCCGCGATCGAATGCGGGCCTTCGTGGTGAATTGTCCGCTCTGTTTCGGCCAGACACCATTGACCGTACTCGGCGGGTGTCATCTCGGTATTCGCGCCGTAGTGATACGGACCGGGCACATGAATGAAGCCCGGCAGCGGGAGATCGAACGGCGCATAGCAACTGGGCAGCCCGGTCATGCTCGTCGTCGCGATCGATACCCCGTGATAGCTGAACGTGCGGCTGAGGATCTTGTGCCGCGACGATTGCCCGCGCAGCTTCCAGTACCCGCGGATCAACTTGAGCGCCGACTCATTAGCTTCCGAGCCGCTGTTGGAGAAGATCACATGATCCAGCCGCCCCGGAGCAAGCTTGCTCAGTCGCTCCGCCAGCCTGATCGCTGGTTCGGTGGTGCTGTTGAAGAACGAGCAGTAGTACGACAGCTTCTTCATCTGCTCGTACACCGCGTCGGCGATCTCGTCGCGCCCGTAACCCACGTTGACACACCAAAGCCCGGCCAGCCCGTCGAGCAGGCGGCGGCCGTTCTCGTCGATCACGAAACAACCTTCCCCGCCGGTGATGACGTGCGTCCCGCTAGCGTGCATGTCGCGGTGGTTGGTGAACGGATGAAGGTGGTGCTCGCGATCGCTCTGCTGGAGGCTCTTCAGGGTGGTGGTTTCCATAAGTTCATTTTACCAAGCAATCGACCTGCCGCGCAGAAATTCATATCCAGTCAGGCTATGAGGATAATTTCTGGTGTGGTGAGTGGGAAAACTCGCCAGCACCACGGGCCTCCGGCCCGTGCCTGCGGCATGCGAATCTCAAGAAGCGTATCGACTCCGAGGTATCGAGTCGCGCGCACGGGCCGGAGGCCCGTGGTACTGGCGGGTTTTCCGTGGCAACCTTGGGCGATTCGTGAGATAATCGAAGCATGATTATTGGATGCCCAAAAGAGATTAAGGAACAGGAAAACCGTGTTGCCCTCTTGCCCTCGGCGGCATACCAGTTGATCAAGCGGGGGCATAAAGTCATCGTCGAGAAGAATGCAGGCGCGGGAACGGGCTTCCCCGACGCTGAATACATCGCCGCCGGCGCGACGATGGTTGACGACCACGACAAAGTCTTCGAGCAGGCCGAGACGATCGTGAAAGTGAAAGAACCACTGCCGAGCGAGTACCCGCTGCTCCGTCGCGGGCAGATCCTGTTCACCTACCTCCACCTGGCCGCCAGTAAATCACTGACCGACGCACTGCTGAAGAGCGGGGTAACGGGCATCGCCTACGAGACCGTCACCCTCAACAACCGCCTCCCGCTGCTTGAGCCGATGAGCGAAATCGCCGGTCGCATGAGCGTCATCGTCGGCGGATACTTCCTGGCCAAGCACGCTGGCGGCAAGGGCGTGCTGCTCGGCGGCGTGCCGGGCGTGCTGCCGGGCAAGGTCGTCGTGATCGGCGGAGGAACCTCGGGCGTCAACGCCGCCCGCATGGCGACCGGCCTGGGCGCGGATGTCACCATCCTCGAAGTCGATCTGGAGCGAATGCGATTCCTCGACATCACCATGCAGACCGCGCACACCCTCTACAGCAGCGAGGCCAGCCTGACCGACCTGCTGCCGACGGTCGATCTGCTCATCGGCGCGGTGCTGGTGCCCGGCGCCAAAGCCCCCAAGCTCATCAGCCGCAAGATGTTGCAGGCCATGAAGCCCGGCAGCGTGCTGGTGGACATCGCCATCGACCAGGGCGGCTGCGCCGAAACCAGCCACGCCACCACGCACCATGACCCGATCTACTTCGAAGAAGGGATCATGCACTACTGCGTCGCCAACATGCCCGGCGCCTACGCCCGCACGGCCACGCAGGCGCTGACCAACGTCACCTACCGCTACCTCGAACTGCTGGCCGACAACGGCTTGGCCGAGGCGTGCAAGCGTCAGCCTGGGTTGATCAACGGCATCAACGTGCAGGACGGGAAGCTGACGAGCAAGCCGGTGGCGCAGGCGCACGGCATGCCTTATAGCGAGCCGGTACTCGCGTAGTCTTGAAAAGTCAGCGTTGCTTTGGCATGGGCTGGTCGCCCTTGCGATCTTTACGTCGCGCGGGCTACCAACCCGTGCCTGATACGCGTGATCCCGTAAACCACGCTACAATATTGCATGCCCATCGCGCTCGTCCCATCCGATCTGGCCCCCGGCGATCAGCGATCGCGTGAGTTTGATTTTGCTGATCTGCTGATCTCCGAGATCCGGTCCACAAGCGATGCCAACTTCCGCCTCGCTTACGGCCGCCTGTGGGAAGAATTCGGGCCCAAGGGCGAGATCGAAACCGTCAACGTTCTTGAAAAACGCCTCGCGTTCGATCCGGCCAAGCCGGTCGAGGGGATTTCGCTGCTGTATCAGATGCTACTGGTGCAACACAACGGCGCGTTCGCGGCAGGGAGGGATCATACGGCGATGGTGTCGGGTACCGGCGTCACGGCGGCGGTAACAGTTCATCTCTCGCACCTGTTGATCGATAAAGCGTTTCGCAAAACCGGGCTGGCCGGGTGGATGCGGGCGTTACCGCTTCAGACGGCACGGGCTGCGATGCAGGCCGCCGGCGTGGCGGAGGCGCCGATCACCCTTGTCGGCGAGATGGAACCGCCATTACCTGCCTTTCCCGATCGCATGATCCGCCTGCGCGCGTACGAGAAAGCCGGCTTCGCCAAGGTCGATCCTGCGGTCGTGTCGTTCCTTCAGCCCGACTTCCGCGACCCGAAGTCGATCGACCTGACCGGCGGGCCGCAGCCGCTGGAGATGTCGCTGATCGTCCGGCGAGTCGGCCGCGAGCAGGACCGCACCATCGCCAGCCGCGACGTGCGGCTGATTGTGCGATCGCTGTATACGATGTACGCACAGGGCTTCCGCTTTACCGATATGAAACCGTGCTGGGAAGCGCTGGATCGGATCGCGGACAACGATACGCCGATCCCGATGCTGCCGCCGACGGAATGATTGATGCTGCACACCTACTACCATCCCGGCTACGCAGCACCGATCGGCGATCACGTCATGCCGATCCGTAAGTTCGGCTTGGTGGCTGACGAAGTGAGCAAGCTGCCGTTCGTGAAGATGGTCCAGCCCGCGCCGCTCACCGAGGCCGATGTGCTGCGCGTCCACACGCCCGCGTACGTCAACGCGATCAAGACCGGCCAGCCGCGCGAACTGGCGGAGAGCCAGAAATTCCCGTGGTCGCCGGAGTTGTTCCCTTCGGTCCTCCTCACCGGCGGCGGATTGCTCGCAGCAGCCGAGCGGGCGCTGATCGATGGATCGGCCGCGGCGCTGGTCAGTGGGTTTCATCACGCGTGCGCCGATCACGGCGAGGGCTTCTGCACGTTCAACGGCCTGATCGTCGCGATCGACGCGCTGCGGGCACAGTCGCTCGCACAAGGCGCGGCTGTGCTCGATTGCGACCTGCACTACGGCAACGGCACGGCGGCGCTGGCGGCTACTCGTCCGTACGTGCAGGCGGTCAGCGTGTACGGGAATGATTACATGCACAACGTCGCCTACCGCGATGTGTCAGTTCCTCGCCACGCCGACGGACTGAACCACAAGTCCGTTGCGCTTCCCAATGGGTCGGGGTTGGATGAACTGCTGGTAGCGCTCAACAAGGCGTTCGATCTTCTACTCGAGCGCGGCCGGCCGGATCTGATTCTCTATCAGGCCGGTGCCGATCCGTTTCATCTCGATCCGTACTCGCCGCTGGCGCTCGATCACGATGACCTGATGCGCCGCGACGAGGAAGTATTCCAATTCGCCCGCCGCGAGAACATTCCCATCGCCTGGGTACTGGCCGGCGGGTATACGTCCGATGTGCAACAGGTGGTAAAAGTCCACGTGAACACATTTCACGCATGGAACGCAGTGTACGGGTAGGAATGGATTGCCCAATACTTGCTTGGGCACATTGCTGACCGCTGAAGCGGCCAGTCCGGAGAGGTTTGGATGTGGGGACGCTGATTGCCTAAGAAAACTGACTCTGGAACATTCCGGCTTTGACCGATACAATGCTGGACGCAGCGCGGCGTTAGCTCAGTTGGTAGAGCTGGAGTTTTCCAAACTCCCGGTCGCAGGTTCGAACCCTGTACGCCGCTTTTTCCTTGAGAGAATTAAACACGAAACAATTCCCGGTGTGCGTGCGCACATGGGAAATCCAAACAATCCAAGATTGATTGTTTGGAAGAAGAAGGATGTTGATACGGATCAAGCTTAGTTCGTTCGCTTGCTGGAGGGCGGGTGTACCCAGCCGCCTAACGGTTGGAGAAACGGCGGCGGGTGAGGACACCCACCCTCCAGCAATCGCATGGTTCCCGCCCAATACGCACCAGAGAAATTCTTTGTGTTCTTCGTTCCTTCGTGTTTAATCTCTTCTCAAAGAATCGTCAGCGGCACGGACGGCGCGGTGATAAACGAACCGGCCGGCAGATCGATGGTCTGTTCATCCCGCAACAGCGCCCAAACGCTTCCCCCGAATCCGGCACCGAACGCGCTGGCGGCGATTGCACCTTGAGCCATCGCCCGCTGATGCAATGCCATCGTTTCCGGAACCTGATTCTGCAAATGCGTGACCGCCAGCGCGTGGCTTTTGTTCGCCAATTCGCCCAGGCGAACAAGGTCACTCGCGCGAATCGCCTCCGCGGCGGCGGGGATGATCTGGGTTGATTCGCGGATGAATTGCTCCAGCCGCAGTGTCAGAGCGCGACGCTCTTCTCCAGGCAATTGGTTGATGCGGCCGGCCAGCATGTCACGGGCGCGGGGCTGAGCGATCACGTCGTTCAGGTAGCGAAGCTGCGTCCCGTGCATGACGTTCCACAGTTCGACCAGCCGCCGTGCTCGGAAGGAGACGGCGTTGTATTTTTCCATCGCCGACGCGGTTTTTTCCGCGATCACGCCGCTGAGCAACACCGCGAGCTTCACGCCGGGCGGAAGTGCGAGGTCGGCTTCCCGCACCACTGGGCCGAAGCGGAATTGACTGATCGCGCCCGGTTTGCAGCAGAGGATGGCGGTGTGATCCTGGCTCCCGCCAAACGTGCCGACACCCCGGCTGCCCGCCAGCGTCCCAAACGTCGAGCCGTTTTCGATACAGCCGCAATACGCGGCCGTGTCCTCGGGCGTTCGCAGGTTCGCTTGCCATTCCGCAGTATCAGCGAAGCCAGCGACGCGCGCGAGCAACATGAACAAGCCGGTGATCAACGCGCTTGAACTGCTCAGCCCTGCGGCAGGCGGAAGATCGCTGATAAACGCAATGTCCGCCCCGAGTTGCGCTTTGGGAAAGTTGCTCGCCGTCCGCTGCACGACGGCCGTCGCATAGGTGGACCAATGCCCCGGCCGCTTGGGCGGCACTTGTCCGGCCCGGAACTCGATCGTCTCACTGCTTTCCGCCGCAGTGATCGACAACACGCCATCCGATCGCGACGAAGCGGCCATGCAGAACCCGCGATCGACGGTACACAGCAGCGATCGCCCGCCGCAGTAGTCGGTGTGCTTGCCGAACAGCTCGATCCGCCCGGGCACAAATGCCGCGACAGCCGGCTTCGTCGGCAGCTTCAGCCGGCTAAAGAGCGACGCCTTTGCTTTGGCCGAAGGCACGTACATCCCCGCCTGATGCAGACGCGATGAGATGGAGTCGATTTCTTTCACCGTATTCCAAAAACATCTACCACAGAGCCCACCGAGAAACACAGAGGTTCACAGAGGCAATGCTTCAGAGTCTTCTCTGTGTGCCTCTGTGTTTCTCGCTGCTCTTGGTGGTAAAGCATTTAGCGTTGGCTCTTAGGAAGGCCGCCACTGCACGAATGCTTCGACGGCTTCGTATTCCGACAGTCCCAGCCGATCGAACAGCTCGGCGGTCGCGCGGTTGCGGTCTTCGGCCCGTTGCCAGAACTCACGCGGGTCGTTGCCGGGGAACATCGCGCGATCCTTCTGGCTCTGGTGCTTGAAGACGGCCGACCGCTTGCGCAGTAATTCCAGCGGTGAAAGCGGAACGGCCATGTCGATCTTTTCCGGCTCCCATTCCTGCCATGCACCGCGATACAGCCACACTTCACACTGCTTGAACCACGGCTGGGTTTTCACGCGATCGATCGCACGGAAAATCGCGTTCAGGCACACGCGGTGCGTGCCGTGCGGGTCGGATAAGTCGCCGGCGGCGTAGATCTGGTGGGGCTTGATCTTCTCCAGCAGCTCCGCGGTCAGGCGGATGTCGTCTTCGCCGAGCGGCTTTTTGCGAACCGTGCCGGTCTCGTAGAACGGCAAGTCCTGGAAATGCAGCCGCTCGTAAGGCACGCCGCAGTCGCGCCCGGCGGCGCGGGCTTCGCCGCGACGGATCAACCCTTTGATCTGCTGCAACATCGGGCTGTCGATCTGGCCGGGCTTTTTGTTCTTGATGAATTCCTCAATCTGGCCTTCGAGTTTGGCCGCCGGCTCGGCACCAAGCCCGAACATCGCCGCGAAGCTGCTGGCGAACTCAGCAAAGCGGATCGCGTCGGAGTCGAATACCGCGATGTTGCCGCTGGTTTGATACGCCACGTGTACTTCGTGCCCCTGATCGACCAGGCGGATCAGCGTGCCGCCCATGCTGATGACATCGTCGTCCGGGTGGGGGGAGAAGATCAGCACGCGCTTGGGGAAGATCTCGTCGGTCGGCCGGCGGATGTCGCCGGGGCGCTTGGCGGCGTCGGGCTTCCCGCCCGGCCAGCCGGTGATCAGCCGCTGCATGCTGCGGAAGATGTCGAGGTTGATCTCGTACGCCGGCCCGTGGGCGGCTAGCAGGTCCTGTAGGCCGAACTCGTTGTAGTCTTCGTCGGTCAGCTTGAGCAGCGGCTTTTTCACCAACTGCGCCAGCCAGATGACGGCCTTGCGGATGGTCGCTGGCGTCCAATCGACGGGCCCGACCAGCCACGGACTCTTGAACCGCGTAAGTTGCGCGGCCGCGGCTTCGTCGAGCACGATGACCGAATTTGGATGCCCCTGCAGAAAGCTGGCGGCGATGTTGGCCGTCACGGGCCCTTCGATCGCCTGTGCGATCACGTTGGCCTTGCCTTCGCCGTACGCCATCAGGATGACCTGGCGCGCTTCGAGAATCGTACCCACGCCCATCGTGATCGCCCGGCGGGGCACGTACTCCTCGCCGAAGAAATCGCTGGCGGCGTCGAGACGGGTTACCTTGTCCAGCGTGATCAGTCGCGTCCGGCTGTCGCGCGACGAGCCGGGCTCGTTAAAGCCGATGTGCCCGGTGCGCCCCACGCCCAGGATCTGCAGGTCGATCCCGCCGACGTCTTTGATCTTCTGCTCGTAGCGCTTGCACTGCTCAAGCACCTGCTCGATCGGGGCCGTCCCGTCAGGGATGTTCACGTTCTTCGGGTCGATGTCGATGTGGTTGAACAGATGTTCGTTCATGAACCGAACGTAGCTTTGTAGCTCATTCGGCTGCATGGGGAAGTATTCATCGAGATTGAACGTGATGACGTTGGCAAACGAGAGTTTTTCTTCCTTGTGCAGCCGAACCAGTTCCGCGTACACGCCGGTAGGTGTTGATCCTGTGGCAAGCCCGAGCACGGCTGGCTTGGCTTGCTTCTGGCGCTGGCGGATCAGTTGGGCAATGGATTTAGAAACCGCAACACTGGCGGTGGCGGCGTCCTGGTGGACCTGAATGGGAATGTGTTCGCTCTTAATCAGCATGAAAAAACCTTTAGCTCACAAAACGATGGAATCTCATCGAGCGTGGGGTAGAAGCTGCCCGTATTGGCCTCGATTAACGCTTGTTTTTATCACGCCGGGCTAGAAAAGCCACCGAATGATTCCCAAACCCGTCGCAATCAGGACGGCGATCGCAATCCACTTGATTTTTGGGTCAATAGGCAAGGTTTGCGAGATGTATTGCCCGCAATGCGGGCACCGCTCGGCGTCGTGGTAAACCGCCCGGCCACAGGAAGGGCAGTCGTCGGTGGGATCGTCCTCGTCATCCTGGTCGGATTCGTCGGGGTATTCCGATTCGGAAGGTCCGTCGGTTTCTTCATTGTCGTCTTCGTCGTGCAGGATCGGCATGGGTTGGCTCATTCTACCGGGGCGATCTTAGCCGACGAATGTCGGCATCGCAGGGTGCGACCCGGCCGATGGGTGAACATCAGCCACATCCAGATCAGGCAAACGAGCGCGATCGCCCACGCGCTGTCCGGGATCGTGCCGTTGCAGAACGCGCGCAGCGATTGGCCGAACGTGGGCGAGATACCGGTGGCAAATCGTTCAGGGTCGCCGTCGCGGAGCATCTGGTTGATCCCCATGATCCACGAGAACGCGGTGAGTATCAGGCACAGCCCGGTGAGCCCGACGCTGAAGCAGACGGCGCACGACGTCATCAGCGACGCCCACAACAGGTAGCGCTCGTGCATCTGCGGAAAGAGCGCAAAGTAGATCAGCCATGGCGCGGCAGCCGCGAGCAGGAACCGCCGATCATGCCGCGCCCCGTGCCACGCGGCGGCGATCGCGCTGAGTGCGATCAGGACATAAGCGACCGTCACGAGCACGTACTTCACCGGCACCTGGTAGTGCGTGAAGGGCACATTCGCCGGCGAGGTGGATTCCCAGCCGTACCGGTGCTGCATCAGGCCAGCGATGCTGGACGTGCCGCCGCTTTCGAGATCGGGCATCTTATCGATGCCGTATACGTAGCCGATTTTGAACCACGCCGTACTGGTTTGAAACAATGCTGGAGATGCCCACAGCCCGATCGCCAGGCCGGCGCCGCTGAGCCAGATCGCCGGGCGGACTTTCGCAAATCGGCGAATCGGGCGGATCGCCCACACGATCAGCCACACCGCCGGCCCGAGCAATAACCCCGCGATGCAGATCAGCAAAGGCCCCCATTGCGGCGTCAGCCATACCTGCCACGGCGACACGATCAACCCCGCCGCCAGCGTCACGCCCAACAGCCACCGCCCGATCGCGCCGAACCGCAAAGAGCACAGCGGCCAGAGCACAAAGAACGGCGCGGCGATCATCTGCTGGCCCTTGAGCATCGCGCCCACGCCCACCAGCAGACCGGCGATGAACCAGTTGTTCCGCGACGCGAAGTAGACCGCCCAGACGTAAAACGGAATCACCCACACGTCCCAGGTCGGCCGGCCGTGGGCGCTGAAGATCGACGAAGCGTTCAACCACACCAGCGCCGCTGCCAGCAACGCAAGCCAATGGCCGTCGCAGAATCGCATCGGCGTGGGCTCGACGGTGGCGGCTATCGGCTCGATCGTCGGACGGCCAAACCATCTACGAACGCGATTCCCCCACACTGATGGGGGAGGCGATTGCTTTTCCTTCCTTAGCCAATACCGCACAAGAAAAAACATCCCCACCGCCGCCGACAGCTCCATCGCGGTGTTGAACCGAAGCAGCGGGGCGTTGAACTCGTAGGTGCTTTTCCAGCCGGTGGCGCCGGGATCATGCTTCTCCACCCAGCGTGCCCACAACGTCATCACACCCAGCCGCAGGGGAACGTAGTCGAGTCCGTAATGGCCGCCCACATGATCGGCCAGCACGCGATCGTACAGTTTAAAGTATCCGTCTTTCGCGGCGGTGCTGCCCCATCTCCATGCGTTGTCCATGTCGGCGCCGTAGCGGATCGATTCGGTCTGCGTCCAAGTCCAGCGGCGCAGCTTCAGACCGCCGAACACCATCGCGTACACCACGCCTGCAAAGAGAAAGGCAACGGCGATCTGTTTCAGGCGATCACGTGTCATTGGTGGTTGGAATCATACGGGACTTGGCAAATTCCCGCTCGTCATTTCTCAGAGTCGCTTGGAACGACCGCGCCAGAATGAACTGCGATCCGCAGGACTCAACTGCAAGAATGATCCACGAATAACACGAATCTACACGAATTGGATTCTTCATTCGTGCAGATTCGTGTTATTCGTGGATCATTTCTGTAAAACGACAGAACCCTCATCCCGGGCTTCTCTTGGCGTAACAGGTGAAAGAGCCGGTACATCAAGCCGTCGGCTCTGCTCGGGGTTTGCGGCGCTTCCAGAGCTTGGCGACGACGTAAATGATCAGCACCCACGGCAGCACGAAGCACAAGCCGATGACCACCAACTGCGCGCTGTAGACCAAGCCCTTGGCGCTGAGTGAGAAGCCGTTGCGGAGATTCGCCATCAGCCCGCCGGTTTCGCCGGTGATCGGGCCGGCGGTGGTGAAGGAGACGTCGAGCCTGCACTTGGCGGCCGCGCCGGAGGGGGCTTGCGGGTTCTGCTGGGTGCTGACCGCCAGCACTTTCCCTGCCGCTCGTACCGCCGCGATCGCCTCGGCCGACTTATCCAGAGGCAGTTCGATCGACAGCGTCGCAGACGACACGCCGCCGGGGTTGGATTGCACGTTATTGCCGACGATCCGCCCGCCGACCTGCATCACCATCGCCTGCACACCGGCCGACGCCTGCTCGACATCGGACGCCTCGATGCTGAACGAACCCGTCTGTCGCGGCGGAAGCGAGGCGATCGGGAAGAGGCTGATCGCAAACCCGCGCTTGCTCACGGTGACGTTGGCGGTATCGGGGTTGCTCGTGGATGACAGCGCCACCACCTCGCCGAGCGAGCGGAGGTCCATCAGGAACCCCTCGGCCGCGTCGGCGGGGACTTCGACTTGCGCGCTCGCCCGGCTGTTATCGCCGGCCGTCTGCGTCGCGCCGCCGCTGACCACTCGCCCGCCGGCCTTGCTAACTTTGGCCACGATGTTCGCGTACGCCGCCTGCACGTCGGCCACCGCCAGGTTCATCGTGCTGGTTTGCCGCGGGGCAACGTTGGCGACGTTGTAGATCGACAGCGTCAGCCGGCTGTCTCGCCGCTCGACTTTGGTGTCCGGCGTCGAGGGGTTGTTCGGATCGGCCGTCTGCGACTTTTTCGCCTCCAGCCGCGCCACCTTGCCCAGCTGCTTGATGCGATCGATCACCGGCCCGGCGTTGTCCGGCGGGATGTCGGCCACGATCGTCGCCGCCATCTGCCCGGCGTCGAGCTTGTTCAGATCGGCGCTGACGATCCGCGCCTTGGCCTCGCCGAGCATCGCCAGCGCCGCGGTTCGCGCCTTCTCTACATCATCGGCTTCCACGCCGGCGCTAATCGCCTCCTGCTCCACCGTCGCGGCGGCGGTGCGGATGTCGCGCTCCATCAGCGTGATCGTCAGCGTGCTGAGCGACACCTGGTTATCGAAGTACTTCATCTGCCCGATGATTTTCTCGATCTTCCCGCGCCAAACCGCCAGCTCCTTCTCGGCCTCCAGTAGGTCTTTGATCGCGCCCTTGCCGGTCTTGATCATCTCCAGCAGCCGCTCTTCCATCGCCCGGCAGGAGCGCAGCTCGCTTTCCAGGTCGGTGTACTCCTTGGTCACGTCGGCCGATCCGATCCGCTGCGATTTGAGATCGCCCAGCGCCCGCAACTGCATGATGAACGCATCGAGATGGTCCGGCGCGATGCGCACGATGATCTGCCCGCGCACCTTGCCGTTGGCCAGCTTGTCGGAGGCGGTGGTGGCGACGAAGCCCTTCTCATCGCTGACGATCTTGCTCACGACAGCGACGGCCGAGTCAAACCGATCGACCTCGAATTCCATCTCGCCGGTGCGGATGATCTTCCGGTTATCGACCGCCGGTGCCGTCGGCGGAGCGGCCGGCACCACGGCGACGGGGGCGTTCTGGCCGGGCTTTCCCCTGCCAAACTGTTCGAGAGCGACTTGATTGTTCGTGTCGCCGAGTTGGCCGCCTCTTTCATTCCACTCATGTTTAGTCGCATCTTTCCCACTTGTGGTGCCGGAGACTACGTTTCCACTAACGACCAGCGTCCCGCCGTTGACGCTGGTTTTGCCGAAGTAGGTATTGACCCCCGACAAGTTGAGCGTGCCGCTGCCGGTTTTGGTGAGATCGCCGGGTTTGAAGGCAAAAAGTTCCTGGGCTTCGCGGGATCGCGAATCGGTCGCCAATGATGTGTCCCATTTGTCCATATACCAAGACGCTGACTGTTTCGCAGCGACGCCCAACTCGCCAGCGGAGTTCATTTTCCCAATATTGTATGTAGCCGTCACCGGGTCGTCGTTCTCGGAGTCAGTGCGGATGGGTCCACTTCCAGCGCGTCCTGGTTCTTTTCCGTCCCCAACCCTATCAAAACTGCGAAATTGCCAGCTTTCGCCTTCGCCAGTGCTCGTAATGGCCTGGCTAATTGGTGTCCTGTCGGATGCGGCGGCCAGATCCCATGATCCTCCACTCAATTGCCTTACATTAAAGGCAAAGCTCGAACCCGCCGGCTCGTTCCAGCCCCACAGCCGGTTCGATTCCATGCGATCAGTCGCCATGAATCCGAACGTCCCCAGCACCACGCACGCCGCCGTTGCCAGGGCGGCCCGGCGGACGACGGGGTGGATCAGCCATCGCCGGGTCGGCAACGCGGCGGCGATGCGGTCTTCCAAACCCGCCACGATCGACTCCACGCCGGCAGCGCGGGTCAGGGATGCGTCCAAGGCCATGAGTTCCTCCAGTTCGATTCTGTAAGCGTCGTTCGATTTCGCCAACTGCTCGATCTGCTCGCGCTCGTCGGCGGTCAGCCCGCCAGCGACGTAGGCGGGGGCGTGGTCGTGAAACCAATCGGGTTGTGTGTCTTCGAGCGACATAGCGTGTTCCGCGTCTCTTTTGGGCCGTCGGTTGACTTACCCGTACCACGGGCCTCCGGCCCGTGCCGAATGATCCGGATGAGCCGATGACGCGCGATTCTTGGAATCTGCACGTTGCTCGGCACGGGCCGGAGGCCCGTGGTACGGGGGACGTTTACGGCTCTCGATCCAGGTTGAACATCGTTCGTCTTGGGTCGCGTTTTGGCACCGGCGGGACGCCCGTGCTACAGGTAAAGCGTTCTCGTACTTCCGCCAGCCCGCGATGAAGCAGTCCTCGTAATGCGCCGTCGGTCAGGTTCAGTTGTTTTGCGATCGTCTCGTAATCCGCTCCAGCCAGGTATCGCAGCGAGAGCACCTCGCGCTGGCCGGCGGGGAGCGATTTCAGGGCTTCGATCAATCGCTCGCGCTGATCTGCTTGCGACAATAGATCGAGCGGGCCGGGCGTGGGGTCTTCCGGATCCGACTCCACCCGCTGAAGCGGGCGGACCGGCGAAGCGCCGGGCGTGCCTCGCTTTTTTCGATTCGCGTGTCGATGCGCGTCGATGCATACCGTCTTGGCGATCCCGATCAGCCAGGCGTTAAACCGCGACGGATCGTTCAGCGTGCCGATACTCCGCCAGGCCTTGAGAAACGTTTCCTGCGTCAGGTCGTCGGCCTGGTGCGGGTCGTGCACGTCAAGCAGGATGGTGGCCAGCACCAGCCGGGCGGTGCGGTTCACCAGCCGGACGAACGCCGCGCGATCCCCCGCGACCGCGCGAGCGGCGTCGGCGTTGCTTGGCTGCGCTGGCGAACCTGGCTCATTCACGCCGACCTCACGATTCCGTTCTGTAAGAGTAGACGAGGGTTGGACGCGGGGCGCGCGCGGAAAGTTTCAAAACAGAGAAACCACGGAGGCACGGAGACGCTTCCGTCAATCTACAATGGTCTTGCTTCCCAGCATTTAATACGAGAGGCCAAAGCAGTCAAAGGCGGCGTCCGTCTCTCAAGCGCGCCTCCGTGTCTCCGTGCCCCCGTGGTTAAAAATCTCTCCGCTGCCGCGCCGTTGGGATGTTCATGATCTTGCGGTACTTCGCCACCGTCCGCCTCGCCAGCGTCAGACCCTGGGCACTGAGGCGTTCGACGATTTCGTCGTCGTTCAGCGGGTTTTTCTTGTCTTCGTGGTCGATGATGATCTTGAGCTTTTCCTTCACCGCGTCCCAGCTCATGTCCTCGCCTTCGGCGTTCTGCCTGCCGCCGGAGAAGAAGCGGCGGAGCGGGAAGACGCCGCGCGGGGTTTGGATCCACTTTTCGCTGACCGCGCGAGAGACGGTCGCCACATGGATGCCCAGTTGATCCGCCACGCCGATCATCGGCAGGGGTTTGAGGTGCTCGGGGCCTTTTTCGAAGAACTCCTGCTGGGCATCGACGACGGCGCGGATGACTCGGTGGATCGTGCTCTTGCGCTGCTCGATCGCCTCCAGCAGCCACTTGGCGTTGCGGACGTTGTTGGCCAGGAATTCTCGCGTCGTTTTATCGACGCCCTTTTCCTTGGCCATCTTCTGGTACATCTGGCTGATCGACAGGCCGGGCACCGGGTCGTGGGCCATCTCGATCTCGTACTTGCCGGTTTCTTCGTTGAGAGAGACCACGGCGTCGGGCGTGATCGGCGGGGCGTCGGTCGGGCCGATCAGTTTGCCGGGGTGCGGGGTGAGCCGGCCGAGACGCTTCACCGCGGTTTTCAGCTCGTCGATGCTCCGTCCCAGCTTTTTGCTGATCTGCGGGTAGCGGTTCATCTCCAGGTCTTTGAGATGGTCGCGGACCAAGGCTTTTTCCAGCGGGAAATCGTGCCCCTCGGCTAAGTCCTCGTCATCGCCGTTTTCCAGCGCATCGAGCTGCAGCAGCAAACACTCAGCCGGCGTGCGGGCGGCGATGCCGGCCGGCTCCAGGGTCTGCACCAGCTTGAGGGCCTCGGTTAGCTGCTCGATCGAGAACGGGGTTTTGCTCTCTTGCTGGATCTGCTCCAGCTCAGTGCGGAAGTAGCCGGTCGCGTCGATGTTGTTGATGATCGCCTCGCCGGCCTGCTTGATCGGCTCGGGGGCTTCGACGAACACCCACTGGTTGAGCAGGTACTCTGACAGGTTCCCGCCGCGGCTGGCGGTGTTGTTCATCGCGTCGAGCTTTTTGTCGCGATCCCCGTCCGACGAGCTGGCAGCCCCGTTGCGGGTGTAGTCGCGAACGCCAGCGTTGGTGGAGAACTCCTCGCTGTCGAGGTAGTCGGCCAGCTTTTCCAGGCGGTTGAAGTCGTCCGACCCGTTGGAGTCTTCCTTCACCACCAGCGGGCGCTCGTCCTCGGAAAAGCGGGAAGAGGCGTCGGCGTAGTCCTCGGCGTTCTCGGCCGCCAAGGTGCGGTCGCCGGGGTCGGCTTCGTTGTCGGTCAGCTCAAGTACCGGGTTAGCCTGCAGTTCCTGCTCGATGCGTTCCTCCAGCGCCATCAGCGGCAATTGGAGGATCTCCATGCTCTGGATCATGCGCGGGGTCAGCACCTGGCGCTGATCCATCCGCATCGACATGGAGTGAGATAACTGCATTATTTACAATTGCTTATACAATTCCTTCTACGGGCATAAGTTTTGCTTGCGGAATCGATTATATAGAATCGCTGACCGTCACGAAAGACAAATCAAACCGTCAGATTCTTGTACTTTTAATTTGTTGTCTGGCTCACGTAATGGGTGGGTTCGGCTCACGGAAACCAAAACGCCGCACCCGGCCTAAACCGGGTGCGGCGTGATGAATTTTCAGGGACCGCGACGTTTCTACTTCAACTCAGTAACACCCGTGTCCAGATCGTAGCGCCCGCCGATGACCTGCAGCTTGCCGGCAGCCACACGCTCGGCCAGCAATGGCTTGCACGCCTTCAACTGCGCGACCACCCGGCTGACGTTCTCGCGGACCGTCAAGTCCACCGGATCGCCGGCTTGGCCCTTGGTGGCGGCGACGGCAGGCGCGATCGGAGAGAGGACCGCGCCCAGGTGCCCCGGCGCGGGGGCAGTTGACCCGGCTGATTCGACGGCGGCCTTCACCGCTCCGCAGCGCTCGTGACCGAGCACCACGATCAGGTTCGCTCCCAGATGCTCCACCGCGTATTCGATGCTCCCGATCGCCGCGTCGTCGGCGGTGTTGCCCGCGACGCGGACGATGAACAGATCGCCCAGCCCGGCATCAAACACCAGTTCCGGGGGGACGCGAGAGTCGGAGCAGCTGAGGATGATCGCGTACGGATGCTGCCCCTTGGCCACTTCCGTGCGACGCTCGATCGACTGCGACGGCCGTTGCGGATTCCCGGCGACGTAGCGGGCGTTGCCGGCCTTCAGCTTGGCGATCGCTTCCGCCGGTGCCACACCGGCAGGCGTGTCGTGACCTCCGGCAGCGGGTTTGTCGTGCGATGCAGCCGCCGCGGCGGTCGGCGTGCTCCAAGTGACACCGGCCGAACCCGACGGCGATGCGTGATCCGCATGCACGCCAGATTCTGTCCCCGGCGCTTTTGCCGTAGATGCTGAATGGGTTTCACAGCCCGCCAATACGATCGTGGTGGACAAACAGAGTGCGGCTTTGCGAAGAAATGCTGACATGGATCGTCTCCCAACGAAAAATGAGTGCCCCCAAGCGATCTCCAACTTTCTTAAAGATGAGCCCGGTTGTCAAATCGCAGAATGCCGGCTGGGTTGAAAATGAGTGGTGGAGTCGTGGTGTCGTCGTCGTGGAACGCATTAACCGCCAAGACGCGGCGGCACTCGAGGAGAAATGTTCTTTCCCCTCGACCGCGCTGTAATTCAACCAGCCTTGAGCTGGCCGAGAAGCTCGCGCACGCGGGCCGTATCCACCGGCTTAACAACGTCGCCGTTTTCTTTGAACGCCGTGCCGACGATGAAGCCGTCGGCGTGGGGGAGGAAGCTGCCGATGCTCTTGGCCGTCACGCCGGAACCGAGGAAGACCGGCGTATCCCCGGCGGCGGCCTTGACGACCTGGAGCTTGCCTAAGTCGGTCGGCTTACCCGTGCCGGCACCGCTGACGATTACGGCGCTAGCCAGCCCGCGGTGGATGGTGTCGTCGACTTCGTCCGCGACGGGCCTGGCCGCCAGCGGGGCCGAGTGCTTTACGTCCACGTCGGCCATGATCTGGATATCCTGTGCATGAAGCAGCGCCCGCTCGCGCAGCAGATCGTGGGCGATGCCCTGCAGCAATCCCTGATCGCACACGCGGGCGCCAGAGAGCACATTCACGCGGATAAAGTTCGCCTTGGACGCCACGGCGATCGACAGCGCACTCAGCCCGTCGTTCCTCAGAACGTTAATCCCCAGCGGCAGCTTACTGGCCCGGCGGACCTCGCAGGCAATGGCCGTCATCTGCGCCACCACAAACGCCGGCACGCGGCCGGGGAAGAAGGGAATGTCGCCGAAATTCTCCATCATGAGCCCATGCACCCCGCCGGCCTCGAGGGCGCGGGCGTCGCGGAGTACGGTGTCGTAGATCGCATCGAGCTTCCCTGCGAATCCCGGCGAACCAGGCAAGGCAGGAAGGTGGAGCATGCCGATGACGATCTTGCGGGAATTCGGAAAAAGGTGCCTCATGGCCAGCCAGTATTCAGAATCCCTGCCCGGCTGGCAAGAAAATCGCGGTTGGGCGAAAAATGCTTTGAAAAATTGCCCTGTCTCGACTCTATTATCCCTCCGTTATCAATCGTTTGACATGCGACCCCCGCGCCGGAGCGAGCAAGATGAGTATTCGAGTGAAATTACATCTCCTTGTTATCACCCTGATTCTGTCCGCGAACCTTGTCGCGATCGGAGAAGACCAAGCCCCGCCGACCACGCGTCGGAGCAAGGAACAGCAAATCGCCGAGCTCGAGGAATACTTAGCCAAAACGTACTCCAAACCGCTGGCCATGAAGCCGCGGCTACCGAAGCTGATCGCACTGATGTCTCTTTCCAAGATCGATTGCCTGCCGAGCACCCTGGCGCTGATCGAGGCGGCGGGGAACAAAGACCTGATCGTCTCCTACCTGGCGTGGGAGATTCTCCACGCGCGCCAAACCAGCCTGCCCAAGGCCAACTACGATTACTGGGTTCAACGCGGGCTGGAACTGGTGGCGAGCAATGAGCTTCCCGGCACCACCGTCAAGCCGATGCTCGATGCGGCGGTTTCGATTCCGCAATCGCAGGTGAAAGCGGTTAGCACCAAGGCGTTTGATCTGATTATGCTCAAATATTCGCCGGCGGAAGAAAATGACCTGCCGGTGCTGAAGTCAGCCGGCCGGTTGCTGGCGACATGGAACGAGCCGACGCTGATCGAGCATGTGGCCGAGCAACTGAGCGACTCGCGCCGCTGGCCGGCGGCGGAATTCCTGCTGATGTCGCTGCCCAATGCCCCCAAGGGCGATGCGGCAGGATCGAAGGCCACATCCTTGGATGAAAAGCGCATCGGCGAGCTCAAAACGTTCGCCGCAACGGCCACCCAAGGCTCCGCCGGGCCAGGGACCAAGCCTTATACCGACGTCGGAACGGTGGTCCCCGCACCGCAGCGCATCACCAATCCGCGTGACGAGCAGTGGTACAAAGACCTGGAGTTGGGCAAGCTCGCGATCAGCAATTTTGATCTGGCGTGGTCGATGGATTCCACCGGCTCGATGAACGCGACGAATCAGCGGGTGGCCGCCGAAACCGCGAAGGTGATGCGGCTGATCTCGCTGGTCAGCGACCAGTCGCGCGTCGGTGCGGTCTATTTCCGACACGAAACCAGCGATAGGCTTGAATTAAAGTGCTGCGGGCCGGCGGGTAAATTCCCTTATTATCAAACCAAGCACCTGGCTCTGAACAAAGAGGCCGGTGCGCTGGCGGCGGCGATGGCGGCGGAAAAAATCCCGAAACCCGATCCGGCCCTCAAGAACATGCACTCGGGCTCGGCCGTTCATGGCGGGCTATCGACCGCGCTGACGTCGTTGAAGTGGTCGGAAGAACCCGACAGCATCCGCGTGATCGTCCTCATCTTTGATTCCAACCTCACCAAGGGAACCGAAGCGGCAACCAAGGAACTCGTCATCGGGGCCACCAAGCGCGGATTCCAAGTTCATGGAATCACGACAGCACCCGAAGGCACCCGAAGCGGACACGAAGCCATCCTCGCCGGCGGCGGGATTCACTTCGAGCTGATCGCCAAAAGTAAACAGGGCAATGCCGGGGAAGGTATTACCCAGATCCATGATTTTTCCATCATTCCTCGCGCTCTGATCAAGGCCAGCATCAACAAGCAGTACCGAGACCGTATCGATCCGCTCCTGAGCGCCTTCGAGCCTTACGTCAAGCAGGCCGCAAAGGTCGGGCGATAATCGCGACGGATGCGGAACGGCCGGCATTCGAACGCGGAACCTATTTTTTTCTCGATCTCTGCCAGTGGGTGATAAGGTCGCTGACGATCGCCATCACGCCCGGCAGCATCGCTACGGGGATGACCAACCATTGGCGCATCACCAGCGCGGCGATGAGGGTTCCCGCGGCGATGAGAAACGCCAGGCCGCTGAGCACCCCGCTGTATAGGGTCCGCCCCATCTGGGTGGGTACGCCGATCACGCGGTGGGTGAACAGCAGCGCGCCAAGCATCAGCAGGGCGGCGAGGATCGTGAAGACCCAAAGCATCACTTGGTCAATTTCCGATACTTAATCCGGTGCGGCTGATCCGCATCCGTCCCCAGCCGCTTGTGCTTGTCCAGCTCGTAGTCGCTGAAGTTGCCTTCGAAGAAGACCACCTTGCTGTCGCCTTCGAACGACAGGATGTGAGTGGCCGTGCGGTCGAGGAACCAGCGGTCGTGGCTGACGATGATGGCGCAGCCGGCGAAGTTTTCTAACGCTTCTTCAACGCTGCGGATGGTGTTCACGTCCAGGTCGTTCGTCGGTTCGTCGAGCAGGATGACGTTCGCGCCGCTCTTGAGCATGCGGGCCAGGTGCACGCGGTTGCGCTCGCCGCCGGAGAGCGTGCCGACGGATCGGCTTTGGTCGGTGCCGGTGAAGCCAAACCGGGCGACGTACGCCCGGCTGTTCACCTGCTGCGTGCCGAGCTGGATGGTTTCTTTGGCGTCGCTGATCGACTGCCACACGCTGTCGGTGGTGCCCAGCGCGTCGCGGGATTGGTCGAGGAACGCGAGTTTCACGCTGTCGCCGATGCGGATCGTGCCGGCGTCGGGTTTTTCGGTCCCGGTGATCATGCGGAACAGCGTGGTTTTGCCGGCGCCGTTCGGGCCGATCACGCCGACGATGCTGCCGGGCGGGATGCTGAAGCTGACGTTTTCGTACAGCAGATTCTCGCCGTAGCTCTTGGCGATCTTGTCGGCCTCGATGACCAGCTGCCCCAGCCGCGGGCCGGGCGGGATGTAGATTTCGATCTCCGCTGCCTTCTTCGCCTGCTCCTGGGCGGCCATCGTTTCGTAGGCCTTCAATCGGGCTTTGGATTTCACCTGCCGGGCGCGCGGGCTGGATCGCACCCATTCCAACTCATGGGCCAGCGCCTTCTGCCGCGCGGTCTCGGTCTTCTCCTCGATCTTGAGGCGCGTCTGTTTCGCTTCCAGCCAGTTGGTGTAGTTGCCCTTGTACGGAATGCCCGCCCCGCGATCGAGCTCCAGAATCCACCCGGCCACGTTATCCAGGAAGTACCGATCGTGCGTGACGGCGATGATCGTGCCCGCGTAGCGCTTCAGGTGCTGTTCCAGCCAGTTGATGCTCTCGGCATCAAGGTGGTTCGTCGGTTCGTCCAGCAGCAGAATGTCCGGCTTCTGCAGCAGTAACCGGCAGAGCGCGACGCGACGCTTCTCGCCGCCGGAGATGATATTCACCGGCGTATCGCCCGGCGGGCATCGCAGGGCGTCCATCGCCTGCTCCAGCTGCTGGTCGAGATCCCAGGCGCTGAGGTGGTCGAGCTTTTCCTGGATTTCTCCCTGCTTCTCCAGCGTCTTGGTCATCTCGTCGTCGCTGAGCGGCTCGCCGAGCTTTTCGTTGATGCGGTCGTACTCTTTTAGCAGCTCGATCGTCTTGGCTGCCCCTTGTTCGACGACTTCGCGCACAGTCAGCTTACTGTCCACCAGCGGCTCCTGCTCCAGGAAGCCGACGGTGTAGCCAGGGGATTTGCTGATCTGCCCTTCATAGTTGGTGTCGATCCCCGCAAGGATGCGCAGCAGCGACGACTTGCCTGCGCCATTCAGGCCGAGCACGCCGATCTTCGCGCCGTAGAAGTAGGAGAGGTAGATGTCCTTGAGGATCACCTTCTTCTCGTGCATCTTTGAGACGCCGATCATGGAGTAGATAATTTTTTCAGATTCTGGGGGCATAGACGTGCTCTTTTACGCGGGAATGAACTGAACGCCAAGACGCCAAGATCGCCAAGTTCAGAACACCAAGAAAGAAGCCAATGGGCGCACCCTTACCGGCCGAGCGATCCGTTGCTTGTTCTCGGGATTTCCTTGGTGTTTTACCTTGGCGCTCTTGGCGTCTTGGTGTTCACTAAAACTTGAGTTTCTGTTCTTTGCCATCGCCTTCGTACCAGCGGCCGGGTTTGAGGCTGATTTTCTTTAGTCCTGTGGATTTGCAGGCGATCAGCAACTGCTTCTCCAGGCCTGATAGCAGTAGCTGCTTCATCTCGTACAAGTGCGGCGAACTGTCGACCACCACCGTGAGCGCCCCGCGCGTAAAGCCGTCTAATGCACAATGGTTCAACATGGTGGGGGGAATCAGCCGGTTCCACACATCGGCGATCTTGGCGAACTTGCCTTGCCGCTTTTCGACGGATTGCTTGAAAAATTCGATCAGCTCGGGACCAATCGCAGCCGTGGTCTTCGGCGGCAAAGTTTTGAATTTCGCCAGGCGGGCTAACTCGGCTTCTGCGTTATTTCGAGGAAGACCAGGCATAAGTTGCCACTGATGGGGCACAGATGAACACGAATGCAATCTGATTCTGATCTGTGTGCATCTGTGTTCATCTGTGGCTAAAAATTCTACTGCAAATTCACCGGCATAATCACGTAGGTGAAGTTCGGCCCGCCTTTGAGCAGGCCCGGGCGGTTGGGTGCCGTCAGTTCAAGGGTGATGTCGTCGCTATCGACGACTTTCAACGCCTCGGTCAAGAACGATGGGTTAAACCCGATTTCGACGTCGGCCCCTTCGAATTTACAGGGGAAGTTGACCGTGGCTTCGCCGGCTTCGGGGTTGCGGCTGGTGAGAACCAGGCCCTTCTTGCCGAACGCCAGGCGGACGCCCTTGCTGTCGTCGGTCGTCAGCAGTGCGGCCCGGCGGATGGCGGAGAGGAAATCCGCCGTCGCGGCGGTCATCGCCTTGTCGCTTTCTTTCGGGATCACGTCCTCGTAAGGCGGGAATTGGCCTTCCACGAGGTTGCTGGTCAGCGTCGCGCTGCTGGTGTGGAAGATGACCTGGTTTTCCTTGATCTGAAACCCAACTGCCTCTTCCGGATCGTCAATGAGTTTTTCAACCAGTTGTAAACACTTGGCGGGGATAATCGCCTTCGCACCTTCCTTGGATGTCTTGTCCGTCACCAGCTCTCCGCGGGCCTGTGCGAGGCGGCGGCCGTCGGTGCTGACCAGGTTCAGCTTCTTGGCCTTGGCGTTCACCAGCACACCGTTGAAGGCGTACCGTGTCGATTCCTTGGCGGCGGCGAACAGGGTCTGGCCGATCAACTGCTTCAACTGCCCGCCGGCGACGGTAAAATCGGCGTCGCCTTCAAAATCCGGAATGGGCGGGAAGTCTGTAGCTTTCTGGGTAAAGATCTTGAAGTTGCTGTCCTGGCCTTTGACGACCGCATGATCGCCGACAATTTCGATCGAGAGCGTGTCGTCGATGCTTTCGCGAACGATCGACAGCAGTTTGTCGGCCGGGATGAGAATCTCCCCTTCCTGCTCGATCTGCACCTGTGTATCGGTATAGCGGATCGCGACTTCCAGATCGGTCGCTGATACAGTCAAGGCATTACCCAAGGCGGATAGTTTGACGCAGTGCAGCGCCGGCTTCGGGCTACGCGGGTTTACCGCGTTGCCGACAACGGTAAGAGATTCTAAAAGGGCCCCTCGATTGCAGATGACTTTCATTGGCTGACCTTTCGTACACCCGACTGATGATTTGGTTGGGCCGGGCAGTCTAACGTCTCCTTACTGTCTTATAAAGAACTTATATAGTAGTCATAGTGATGATGACGCGCCGATTGTGGATAAATTCAAGATTTCACACTTAAACATAATGAGATCATGGCTTTATGAAATTTATTATCGGAACTTGGCTGTGGATAACATGGCGCAGCCGCTGTCGTGGTGGATCGCCGGCAGTCGGTTTTCGCCGCAGGCTGATCGTCGGAACTCTCACGACCTGTCGCCAGTACTCGGGCTGGAAGTTCAGTTCACATCGCGATGTGTCGGGTTATCCACTGGCCATACAAAAGGCTTGGTTAAACCACCGAAAAATATTGTGATTAAACTACTCCGAATTGTGGTGTATTTGTGGACAAGCCCAACCACACTCGCCGGCTGTCTCCTGCTCGTCCCCACGTTATGCACAGGCGGCCGGTATCGGGTGGTGGATGGTGCCCTTGAAGTGTGGGGCGGGTTCACCACCTTCTTCCTCAAACACTGCACACTGCTCAAAGGCGGCGCGACGGCGATGACGCTGGGCAATATCGTCCTCGCCCGCGATGAAATGGCCCATGATCTGACTCGATCCCACGAACGCATCCACGTGAAGCAAGCCGAGCGGTGGGGGCCACTGTTCCTGCCCGCATATGGGATGGCGTCGCTGATCGCGCTGCTACGCGGCAAGCGGCCGTATCGCGATAACTATTTTGAGCGGGAAGCGTACGATCGAGAGGGAGTGTAGCACGGGCGTCCCGCCCGAGCGGGGCGACGTGGAGCGGCAAACCGGGCCGCGAATGGCGCAATACCTCGTCGCGAGCGTCAAACAAAACCCCGCCGCTCGCAGTGTGGTTTTTCAATTGTGCTGCCCGCTTCCCCGCTCTGACACGGGCGGGACGCCCGTGCTACACCGCTTCGCGGTCTCTGCTCCGTGCGGTATCCTATGACTCAATGCAGATCACCTGTCTCCGCCAACCAGTCATCCTATTGGGCATGCATCGTTCCGGTACGACGATGATCACCGAACTGCTCGACCAGCTCGGACTGTTCGTGGGAACGTCCCTGCAGGGCGATCATGAAGCCACCTATTTCCTGTCCCTCAACGACAAAATCCTCCGCCGCATCAACGGCGCGTGGGACAACCCAGCGCCGATCCTGGCCATGCTTCGGAACGCTGATGCGACGGAGATGACCGTCAAAGCCCTTCGCGGCGACGTGCTGTCAAGCAAGATTCGGCATTTCCTGGGGTTGGGCACGTTTATCAAGTACCGCTCGATCGAAAAATTCGATCGGCAGTGGGGGTTTAAGGATCCGCGAACCGTCTTCACCCTGCCGATTTGGTTACGGCTGTTTCCGCGAGCCAAAATCATCAACATCCTCCGTCACGGCGTGGACGTCGCCAGCAGCCTGCAGGTGCGCGAGAAAAAAATGCTGGCCGAGCGGGTGGCGAAGTTCGACCAGCGAATCCGGCGGATGTCGAGCAAGGACAAGGTCGATCTCGCCGCCTACCGCGGAAGCGCCCGCTGTCTCGAACTGGCCGGCGGATTCTCGCTGTGGGAAGAATACGTCACCGCGGCCGAGGCGAATCTGGCGGGGATTCCAAACCAGATCCTCACCGTGCGGTTTGAGGATTTTCTCGCCGACCCGAAAAAACATCTGACAGACCTAGCGGCGTTTTGCGAGCTCTCACCGACGTCGGAGCAAATCGCCACCGCCGTGCCTGCTGTCAACGTGTCACGCGGCAACGCATGGCAGGGCGATCCGGTGCTCCGTGCGTTTGCGGAAAGCGTGCGCGAGAATCCGTGGATGAAGAAGTACGGCTACGGAAACGAGTGAGAAATAACCCCGACCGTACCACGGGCCTCTGGCCCGTGCAGGCGGCGTGCAGACTACAAGAAATAACGTCCTCGGAAATTATGAGTCAAACGCACGGGCCAGAGGCCCGTGGTACGGGCAACAATTTCCACCGCAACGTTTACGAACATTTTAAGCCGATTCTTTTCCCATGGCCTGTTACCAAATCCACCGCCCATTTCGGTTAACATCTCGCCCATGCCGGCCACTGATTCGCCCGACCTGTCTGTCGTCATCCTCAACTGGAACGGCCAGGCGATGCTGCGGAATCTGCTGCGGTCGATCGCCGAATACAGCGACGGCGCGACCGTGCAGACCATCGTCTCCGACAATGCCAGCACCGACGGCTCGCCGGACATGGTGGCGGCGGAATTCCCCGGCGTGACATTACTCCGCAACGGCAGCAACCTGGGTTTTGCCCGCGGCAACAACACCGGTGCCGCTGCGGCGACGGGGCGGTACGTGCTGTTTCTCAATAACGACATGATCGTGCGACCCGGCGCGCTGGCGAAACTCGTCGCGACGTTCGATTCAAACCCCCAGATCACCGCGCTCGGTCCGCGGCTGATTGGCGCCGACGGCAAGCCACAGCGAAACGCGCGGGCCCTGCTGACGTTCCCCGCACTGCTCCAGCGGATCACCTTCCTCAAGGCAACCGGCCTGTTCAGCCGCGCGTATAAGCGCTACCGCAACGGCTCGTTCGACCCCAACCGCGCCAGCCCGGTAGGCCAGCTCGACGGCGCGGCGTTGATGGTTCGCCGCGAACAACTTCAGCAGATCGGCGGCTGGGACGACGGCTTTGAGTTCGGCGGCGAAGACATCGACCTGTGCAAACGCCTCGGCGAACTGGGCGCGATTTACTTCGAGCCCGCCGCCGAGATCGAACACCTGGGCCGGATCAGCTCGCGTGCCAACCGCCCGTTCACGTATCGCACCTATGAGTGCGGGTACGCCCGATACTGCCGCAAACACCACGGTCCGTGGCGGGCGAGGCTCTACAAGCTGCTGGTGACATTCGACATGCCCCTGCGCGTGGTTCGAGCGTGGATCCAAACAGTCTACCACCGCCTACGCGGCCAGACCGAAAAAGCCACACGAAGCCGCGACGTGCTGGCCGCGGCTACAAGTTTTCTATTCACCGGATTGCCGAAATTTTGGTGGGCTTGATGTCGCCTGGGCTACCAGCCCATGCTTTGGTACATACACCGGCATGGGCTGGTAGCCCATGCGACATCAGACTATCCGTCGCGTCGTCCACGTCGCGAGGAAGATCACGAACAGCGTCAGCACGATCGCCGGGCCGACCGGGACGTAATTCCACTGGCGATGACACAGCAACCCGCCGAGCGCGCCAAGCAGGCCGACCCCGACCGACAGGATGAACACGTCGCGGAGTTTTTTGCTCAGTTGTAACGCCACCGTGCCGGGAAGGATCAGCATCGCCGGGATCAGCACGCTGCCCGCCACCTGCACGCCCACCACGATCACGATCGCCAGCAGCGCAAGCAGCAGGTAATGAATCGCCCCCGCCCGCACACCGGAAGTTTCCGCCATGTCGGCGTCGAAGGCGCAGTAGATCATTTCCTTGCCGAGCAAACAGACGGTCGTCACCACCGCCGCGCTCAGCACCGCGACCGCGACCGCGAAATGGCGATCGAGGTGTTCGATGTCGCCGAACAAAAAGGTATCCCAGCCGGCGGGCGTTGCGCGGCGTTGGTGGAAGTAGATCGCCTGCGCCAAAAAACCCCACGCCAGCGACGACACCAGGAAAATGCCGATCGCCGCATCCGGATGCACGCGTTGCCGGCGGGTAATCATGCCGATTACCATCGCCGTCGCGAAGGAAAAGGCGATTACCAGTATCGCCACGTAAGGCAGGCGTGATTGCTCGATGGCTGGAAACATCAACCCCAGCATCCACGCTGTCCCCGCGCCGCCGAGTGTGCTGTGCGAAATACCTTCGCCGATAAAACTCCACCGGCGGAGCACCACAAACACACTGAGCACCGCGCACGCAATCGCCAGCGTGGCGGCGGTGAGGAGCGAGGGTGTGAGGAGCTGGTTTAGCATGACGTTTTATTGCAAGACCCGAATGGTGAGTGTTGATTGGTCCGTGACCCAAACCCTGCTCACGGAACAATGACCGATCACCAGAATTTCAATTCTTTGCCATCAATGGCACAAACGGCCCGGTCAGCGGTCCAGCCGATGATTTAATCCCTGCTGCCTCCAGGTCGCAGGCGAACATGCGATACACCAGATCCGCCGGCAGGTGCTGCGGGACGTCGTGGTAGTGCAGCGTGACATTCAGGCACGCGATGCGATCCGACATGCTGGTCACCGCCCGCAGATCGTGGCTGACAAAGATCACCGTCAGATCGAGCTCTTTCTTGAGCGCGTTGATGAATTCGATAAACGCCTGCTGCCCGCGCGCATCAATGCCGGTGGTCGGTTCGTCCATGATGAGCAGCCTGGGCTTGGGTGCCAGCGCCCGGGCGATCAGCGCCCGTTGAAGTTGCCCGCCGGACAGGCTGCCGATCGGCTCGTCGGCGATCGCCGCAATGCCGATGCGCTCGATCAGTGAATCGACGTACGCCAGATCGGCTTTCGCGTACCGCCGAAGCATCCCGGTTTTACCCGCCAGCCCCAGCACGATCGCCTGGCGCACGCTGAGCGGGAAATTCGTCTCCACCCGCGGGTTTTGCGGCAGGTAGCCGATGCGATCCCCTCGCCGCACGGCGTTCAGAGGCGCAAGCCCATCGATCAAGATCTGCCCGCGCGTCGGCTGCAATCGGCCGGTGAGCAATTTCACCAGCGTGGTCTTCCCGCCGCCGTTGGGCCCGATCAGGCCCATCGTGCTGCCCTGATCGACGGTGAGGGCGATCTTCTTCAGCACGGGCGTGTCGCTGTAGGCGAAATCGAGATCGCGGATATCGACAAGAGGGCGCATCGCCTGCACATCTTACTGCAAGTGACTTGCATTTGCTAATCGGCGACCGAGCAGCCTTCTCTCTTGCTCCAATACAGGCTCCCGATGCGATCTTTGTGACGCCGGCCATCGAAGATGGCCGGTTTTTCGATCGCGCGAAAACCGAACGATAAAGAAAACGGCCATCTTCGATGGCCCGCGTCACGAAGACTGGGCCAGCGGCGTTTTTCGCGACGCTACGTTCGTCACGGCCTGGTCGTCGGCGTGCCGCTGGGCTTCACGGCAAGGTAATACAGCTCGCCGGAATACATCTGCTGTCCGGCGATTCCCTCGGCGGCGGGGCCGATGCCCATGTAGAGGTCGCAGCGACCGGCGGCCCGGATCGCGCCGCCGGTGTCCTGGTCGAGCATCCATGCCTTGTATGGCATCGTCCCGCCGACGTAGCTGCTGGGGATCTGCGTGCTGACGAACGCGGGCATGGCACGCGGGTAAACATCCTTGTCTGTCGCGATACTGGCGAACGAAGTGACCGGCACATTGAGCGATCCGAACGGCCCGCCCGGGCGCTCGGTGAAGAACACAAACCGCGGGTTCACCCACAGGTACTTGTCCATCATCTCCGGATGCTGCTGGAAGTACGCCCGCAGCCCTTTGAGGCTCAACTGCTCTTTCGGAATGATCCCGTCGGCGATCATCTGCTTGCCCGGGCTCACGTAATCCATGCCGTTATTGCCCGCGTAGCCGATCTCGTACGTCCGGCCGTCGGTCAATTTCAATCGCGCGCTGCCCTGCACGCTGATGACGTACGCGTCCCAGCGGTTGTTCAGCCATACCAGTTCCTGTCCGTCGAGCAGATGCCGCTGCTCGATGTCTTTGCGAGCGTTCGGGTACGGCTTGATCGATCCGTCCGGCTGCTTGATCGATGCGGTCTTGCCTTCCTCGTCGCTGATCATCCCCGCCGGTCGCTTGTAGAGCGGCCATTGGAAGTCGGCGGTCTTCGTCAGGCTTGCCGGGTAGATCGGCGTGAAGTAGCCGGTAAACAGCACCTGCCCGCTGTAGCCCGGCCCGTCGACGCGGGGCGCACCGACGCTCTTGTACACCTCAAACCGCTCAGCGATCACCGCGTTCCACGCCTCGCGGCTGTGATAGCGCCGCTCCATCAGCAGGGTTCGCAATTCCGTCAACGTCGCGACGGCCCGGGCGTGATCGATATCCAAATAGGGAAAGTAATTTCGGCTGCTGGGCGCTTCCAGGTATTTCAGGCTCTGGTTGATCGCCGCGGTCACGTCGGCCAGGTTCGGGCGAAGAAACGCGTCGGAAAAATCCGGATATTCCGCCGGCGTGATCTTCCGCAACGCCTTCGTGCCCGGCGGCAACTCAGCAGTGTAATTCATCGGCGGGTATTCGATCGCGTCCGGACGACGACATCCCACAAGCACACACACAATCAACAGACAGGCGGCAATCTTCACCTTTTCCTCCATGAAAATGGTAGAGGCATCATACGAAAGAAAGAGTCATTGGTCATTAGTCATTGGTCCTTTGTCTTCAACTAATGACAAATGACAAATGACCAATGACTCTCTATCGCGAAGCCACCGCTTCCGACCTCGCCGCGTTGGTCAGCGTGATCACATCCCGCCAGCCGCTATGGCCGTAGTCGATGCCGTCGAAGCTCGTCATCCGGCTGAGCCTTGCTGCTTCCTGCGCCGGGCTGCTGTGGTGGAACGCCATCCACGCGTCGATCTTGCCGGCAATCCGCTCTTTTACGAACGGCCGCCAGTAGCCGTCGTAGTAGCACGGGTTCATCGCCTCGTTCCAGTGATCGGTGATGAACGGCGTCAGGATGTCCATGTTCACGCGGTCGGCCAGCACCAGCATATCGCCGTCGCGGGTGATCATCGGCTCGAGCGTCTTGCCGTTGATCGTGACGGGCTCGAACAGGTTGCGGTAGAACAGCAGCCCGGCGTAGTTGGCGGCCAGATCGGCGTTGCTGTACACGCCGATGATCGCCTCGCCGTAAAACCCGTGCTCCTGCTTCACCCCGCCGGCCACGGCCAGCTTCGTCGCTTCGATGTCGGATTTGCCCTCGCGACGAGCCTCGGCGAACCGCTCGTAATACTCGTGCCCTTGCTGGAAGAAATGCCCGAGCTTGTCGGTGCCCAAGTACTGATCGTGCAGCCGAACCGTCGGCGACAACTCGACGAGAAAGAACGGGCGCTCGAGCGGATTCCCGCCGTAGACCGACTCGCTCACCGACATCGGCTGGAGCAGCGCGGAGCGGAGCGTGTTGCTCGACTGGATCCAGCTTTCGATCTTGGAGTGGTACATCGATCCGCCGGAGATCGCCTGGTAAAACTCCCGAGCCACCGAGTCGTTGGCGACTGCCTCCGCCGCCTCCGCCCGATGCTTCGCCGCCAGCCAGGCCCAGTTCGTCTTCCCTGCCGCCCGTAACCTCTCCGCCCGCGTGGTGTTAGCGCGACGAACAACCCGCTGCAGCTCAGCCGACACCTTATCATCCACCACCACCCCCAGATCAACCAGCGGCTTGTCCGGCACGGTGAACTGGTCCGTCTCCAGCGCCGCCGCACGGGTCGCCAACAGAGCGAGCAGAACGAGGATGGCAGGACGGTATCGCATGGGGCACAAAGGCGTTTCAAACTCAAGTGTTTCGTTAGCCGCCTCGCTCGCGAGGCACTCCCGCCGCCCGAGGCGGCGGCTAAACGAAGATTTGCAAGGCAACGGACCCGGAGCTCACCCTATCTTATCACGAAACTAACCCAACGTTGAGATTCCCCAAACACACGTCAGGGCGATCCGTACCCCGCATCCATCGCCCCGAAAAGAAAAAAACGTAAGCGGGCCGATTTTCACCCCCATAAAACGCGCATAAATTGCTTATTAGAAAAGGGTTACAAAAAACAACCCCGCCCCGTCGGCGGGTACGCAAAGGTACGCAAGGGTACGCAACGGGAGGAACTGGGAGTCAAACCAACACAACAAGCACGCCTGTTGATTCTGGGTCGACTTGTCAAAGAACCAGCCCGACAGGTGGGGCAGATCAGCTTGAATCCCCACCGCTCGCGGCGTCGCGAGTGTCCGCCGTCCACCCCTCGCAAAGCCGCAAGCGGCGGGAAAAAACCTCAAACCCAACCCGTTTCGCACAACCGAGCGGCGTTCAAGAAGTCCGCAGCTCACAATAACGGTTGCTGCTGCGCGAACGGCGCGCCGCCGGCGAAGCAGATGAGCAAATGGTCCAGAAAACCGGGACTGTGACGCGGAAGATTCACAATTCAACTGCTTCACCCCTGGCGATGTCGGCCGGAAAAAAGAACCCCCGCAGGTCAAGATCTGCCCTGCGCGCTGTTAAGCTGCGCCTGATTCGCGATATCCCGCAAAAAACCATGTTTCAGTCCGCTCTAGCGCAAAATAACATGCCAAACGCTTTGGCCCGTGCGGACTATCACCCCAGGCGCACGCCCCTCATCGAATCTCAAAGGCCTTGCTGCACTTAGGATTACATCGCTATCATTCATTCCACCGACGGCACGCTAAGTTGCGCCACCGGTCAGGTTAATAGCTAGTTATCCGTCACGACACCTATGCGACATGAGCGGCCAACAGAACTTGCTGACCACCTAGTGGTCCTCAGCACGATCGAAGACCCAAACTACACCGACGAGTTTGGGACCACGTCGGCGTCTGCGTACGCCGAAGCGTGGACCTCGCTTGAGCACTTCATCGAGCACACGCCGACCGAAGAGGGCAAGGAGAAGCTTCGACAGTGCGTGCGGAATCTTCACGTCGCTTTCGAGCACCTCGAACACGGAGATGGCGTCTCGGCGAGCGACTTGGTGATGGAAACCGAAGAGATGTTCAAACGCGCGCGGAAGTACATCGCGCTGTCAGACGAGTGACGGATAACACGCCGCTGCACTGGACCGCGGCCGCGGAACGCTTACTTTGACTCGAATGGTCGTCGGCGCGGCCGCGGCCAGTGAACGGCAGTACGTTATCTGCCTAGGTCGTGCAATGAAGGACCACCCTGGACAAAAAAGCGCGCCGGTCGTTGGCTACGCAAGTGCAACACCAGTGGCGCGACGTATTCCGTTTCTTACGGCCCTGAGAATACTTTTCGCGATTGGCGGCTTGTTGGCCATCGGCCTTGGCGTCATCACGTTTGCCATTGGCATGGCATCGGGTGACAGATTTCGTGCGTGGTGGGAAGGGGTTCTTTCGTTCAGCATCGCTGCCGTCTGCCTGTCGGTTGCAGTCTTTGGAAAGCAACCGCCGCAGACAAACGGCAGATAACCACCCGCTCCAATGGACCGGTCGGCCACGGCGGTTATCCTAGTTGCTATGTCGGTCGGCGGCCGACCGGCCATTGAACGGCCTCACGTTATCCGGTGGGTTTTGAAGACTCAGCACCACCCTACGAAACAGCCCGTCCTATTTGTCGCGTGGCTGGTTCAGATTGAATAGCACCAGCGCGTCATCGCGGCTCTTATCGCTGAAATGAAGCACGAGTTGGCCGGCGTCGTTGAGGGCGCTGGCGTCTCCGCTGCGGCCCTGACCGGCCAGGCCGATACTCTTCGGGGTGAACGTGGCGTCGCCGATCGTCAGCGGCTCGCCCTCCGCGACGATGCGGGTCAGGCGGTCGGGTGTGCCCGCCCAGACCGCGTTCATGCTCTTGAAAACAACCTGGCCGGCGGAGTTGAACTGCACGTCACTGAACTTATCGAGCGTCATGGCCTGATGCGGCGCCGGGGCGGGCATGCCCTCAAATACCACGGTGGCGAGCTGACGCGTCTGCGTATCAAACAGCAGTGTTACCGGGCTGCCGTGCTTGTTCTGGGCCGGCCGGGTCGTGATCGTCCGCACCAGAATGAATCGGCCGTCTCGGCTGACGAGCTGGTCGAAGGTCGGCTGATGATGATCGACCGCCTTGCCTTCGTGTCCGGGCAATGGGTCGCCGCCCTTGACGATCATGTTGATCTTCCCGCCGGCGTCGCGGTAAAAGCAGCCATGCACGTGGGAGTAGTCGCCCTTCTGGGTGCTTTCCAGCCGAGCATAGAAGGCCAACACATCCCCGCCTGCACTGAGGTTGCCAAAGCGGGCGAAGACCCGGTCGGCCACCGGGGCCGGTGTGCGGGCGGCCAGGACCACCCGCGCGGGCTTGCCCGGTTGCGTGGTGAGGATGGCGTTGTGATTCGGCCCGATCACGTCGGCGAAGTAGACCTGACCCGACTCGGTGACCGCCACCCGATGCAGGCCAATGCTCCCCAGGTCGAGCTTGGCGGGGACACCCTGGATCGCATCACCCTGGGCACACGCGACCGTCGGGGCCTGGCCGGCCTTGGTCACGAGGATGACGTTGTGTTTGTTCTCAGCGCTGGGGTTTTCGCCCTTTCGGCCCTGCGCGCCCAAGGCGATGCTCTCGCCCTGCACCTCCAGGCGATACCCGCTTAACAGCCATTGGCCAAGCGGGTTGGGCATGGGGAAATCAGGCAACGCGAGCGTCTGCACCGTTTTGCCGTCGCTGAGCACGACCGCGTCCACGCGCGAGGGGCCTGCTCGCTTCAGGTGGACCGGTGTCTGGGCGACCAGCCAGCCGCTGGGCGTGACGTGCAGCGTCGTGGTGAGGGTTAAAAGCAGCTTGGAGTCTGTGGGACCGCCGGGAGGCGGTACATCGGCGATCAAAGCACGTTGCCATTCGAACGGGGCTTCGGGCGCCGGGGCCTTGCCCACCAACGCCAGGATGGGAAGCGACGTCGGTGTGCGCTCGGCGGTGGCGATGAATGCGACGTGACCCGCCGAACTGATCGCGGCACGCGAAATGCCATCGATCTTGCCGCCCCCGGGGATCGCGTCGCCAGTCTTGGCAATGATCTGCTGGCCCAGAGCCGTGCTGCACATGGAGCAACCGAGTAACCCGATGAGTAAAAGTGATTTCATGGCGCGCATTATAATCCGCAGCCACCGGATACCACAGACGACTTGACCCAGAGGATCGCAAAAAGGACATCCAGAATATCCTTCGTCGATCAAACGCCTCCGGGAAATCGGCGGCCTTTGTGGTGCTAGGATCGTGGGTAAGGGGACGAGGATATTCTGGGTGTCCCTTTCGTCCCGCTATTCCCCCACCGTCGGCAGCTTTTGTTGTTCGATCCAGACGCTGACGGCCGCTCCCGGCGGGACGTAGCGGCCGGGGGTCCAGTTGTCCATCGGGAAGTGGCTGACGGCCAGCGTGATCTTGCTGCCCTTGAGCAGCTCGCGGGTGTCGGGATAGATCATCACGCCGCGGGGCGTGGGGCCCTGGCGACGCCAGCCTAGGACGCCTTCGTGGTTGTCGGCTAGTTGCTGGCCGTTGACGTAGATCGCGTAGCCTTCGCCCATGTTGTTGTGCAGGCTGCCGGCGACGCGGATGCGGTAGCGGTAGCCGTCCTGCAGCGGGGGAAGCTCAACCGTCTGCCGCATCAGCAGGGCGTCGCTGGCGATCACGGTTTGCGGTTTTCTCGCGGGGATTCGGCGGCTGGCCCATTCGGGGATCTTGAGCTTTTCAGCGCTCTCGCCGAACGGGGCCGGGCCGGTCTTCCAGCCGGCTTTGGTGGCGTCGAAATCCGTCGCGAACCACTTGTCCATCCCGGCGGGCAGAACCCATTTCACCGAGACGGCTTCTTTGGGAATGTCGGCGGGCTTGGGCGCTTTGGGGGCTTCTTTGACATTGCCCGGCGGGGGGTTTTCCGGACTGTTGTCATCGCCGCCACCTTCCTCCTCGCCTGCGGAGGAGCTGACGTTGAACTTGCCGGGGTTGCCGGGCAGATCGAACGCAAAGTAGCTCCAGTTGGAGTTTTTGAGATCGCCGCCGAACGGCTGCCAGTCGTAATCATGCACGCCGGCGGCCTGGTAGAACTGCACGACGTCGTCCAACGTGTCGGCGAGGTACGGCGACGGTTTGGCGGGCTTGCTTACCTTCATCGCCGCTTTCACCGCCGCCAGCGTTTTGGCGTCGCCGACGAAAGACGTCAGCGAGCTGTCGAGGATGAACGGCTTGATCGCCGCGGTGTGGGCGGCTTTCTGCGCGTCGGTCGGCTCGGGCTTGGCGGTTTCGGCGGCCATCTCCGCTTTCACCTTCGCTTCGCGGTCGGACTTGGGAATTTCTTCGGCCTGCCCGCCTTGCAGGCGAACCATCGCCCGGCCCATCGCTTCGCCGACGAGCATGTAGGTCTCGGCGTTGCGGTTGTAATGGTAGTCCTGCCCGCGCGGCGATTCGTCCACCTCGCGCCAGAAATCACGCGTGTCGACCGACGCCACGTTGCCGGCAAACTCCGGGTGCTGCTCCGGATCGCCGACGGCCATCTGCGCCTGCCAGATGCCGTACCAAGGCGTGGCGAAAATCCGGTAGCCGTGGAAACCCACCGTCGCGACGACGGCTTTCATGTTCGGGGCTTTGAACTCGGCCCGCAGGTCGTTGATCAGGTTGACCAGGTGCTTTTCGTACTCTTCCTTGGTCGAGCCTGAATCCTTGTGCCCCTGGAACCAGCCGAAGCCGGCGATCTCGTAACCCTGGCCCTTATAGCCGGGGACGACTTGGTCGATCTTGGCGAGCGTTTCGCGAACGCCTTTGATCATGGCGCGGTACTCGAAGCTTTCGTAATCGCTGGTGTTGGGCCCTTTCCCGCTGCTCGGCGGGCGGAAATCAAAATTCAGCGAGCGGTTGCCCTGCGCGGTTTTGATGATCAACACCTGCTCATCATGGAACGTGCCGAGCACAAACCCCAAGCCTACTTCCGGCCCGATCGAGCCGCACTTGGGCAGGCATTTTTTGTTCGACTCCGCGCTCATCGGCGCGCCTTTGCCGCCTTCGACCAGGCGCGCTTCCTGGAAATAAACGTCGTTGCGAACGGTCCAGTTGCCGGCGTCGTCGATCAGGTAGGGGAACTTTTTGTCCCGCTTGGTGATCGTCACCAAATCGCCGTTGGCGGGGATATCGACCCGTTCCAGCCAGAACGCGGCCGAGCCGCTTTTGGTGTAGCGGATCTGCACCGGGTAACGCTTGCCCGCTTCGAGCGTGATTTTGTTCAGCGTCAGCTTGCCGCTCGCGTCTTTGGCGGAGACTTCCTTGCCGTCGAGCGTGACGGTGTTGAACGTACTCTCGCCGAACCCAGCGCGGACGAAGAAGTTGCCGCTGATGGGCACTTCGATCTGCGCGGTGACGACAAGGGTTTGCCCGTCCGCCACCACCGGCAGGTTTTGCGACGCCGTGCCCAGCGCCACCGGAGCGCCGTTGGCCTTGGCGTCGAAGATGTTCAGCCGTTCGACGGCAACGTGCGACAGCGGCGAGCCGCGCTCGTTGCGGCCGATGGGCGTCGCGCCGGGGAGGATCGCCGGATCAGCCGAGTAGTACACCCTCGGAAACTCCGGCCGAGCGCCGGTGAGGTCGCCCATGCCCACCATGTTCGACTGCCCGGCGATGATGTAGACCTTCACCGGCTTGGTCGCATCCCCCGGCTGACCGTCCGGACGAGGCAGATTCAACGGAATCGGCGAAGCGGCGTGGACGGTCAAACAAGCCGCCAGCCAGACCAGCGAGGCGACGAACGGGCAGAGCTTCGATCGATACCCAACCCGGCGGACGATGGTGCGTGCTTTATTCACTTTCATCTCTTTCTACTGAGCGTGTAAGCGCGACTGACTGGCCCAACCAGTGCTAAGCGCCTGACAGAAACCCTCGAATCTCCCCAGTGTCTATCCCCGAGTCGCCTCGCCGTTGACGCATGGGGGATGCAATGGGGCATTTTAGTAGTCTGCGACGCCGATTGTAAGGAGCAAAGAAACCTCCGGGGTGACGTTTGGCGGATTCGTGCAACGCCTTCTGTCACTTTCCGATTGCCTGCAACCTTCTTTCTCTCAGTGGTTTAGCGGCACAATGCCAATCCCGCTCTGTCGCGGTAGGATAGAAGCATGTCCAAAAAACTCCCCGCCCCCAATCTGCTGCGCGATGCCCGAGTGTATCTCTCCGGCCCGATGGACTTTGTCGCCAGCCGGGCGGCCGAGCAGAAGCTCGGGTGGCGCAACCGCGTGGGGGAGTTTCTTCGTGAGTTCGGCGTGACTGTGTTTGATCCGTGGTTCAAGCCCGAGCTGCACGGCCTGCAGGAGTACGGCAAAGAAGACGACACCATCGCCAGCGTGCGCCATAAGTGGACGTTTGAAGAGGGCCGGGCGGGCGCGGAAAAGCGTGACAAATGCGCCGCCCAGTTCTGGCCGGCGTTGCATATGGATTTGCGGATGGTCGACACCAGCGATTTCGTCGTTTCGTACTGCCCGACGAACATCTACAGCGTCGGCACGCCGCACGAGATCATTCTGGCACGGCAGCAGTTCAAGCCGGTGCTGTTTGTCAGCCCGTACGTCAGCTTCAAGCCGCTGACGGCGCTGCGGGAGCATCTGGAGAAGGCTAACGACAAAACCGGCCTGAAAATGCTGGACGAGCTGGAGACGGCCGTCCCGATCAAGCCCAACCCGTCGGCCGCCCCCAGCCTGTGGTACATGCCGCTGATCGGCGGGGAGCATTTCTTCGACGGCTTCGGCTTCGCCGAGTACGCCGACCGCTTCGGCTGGCCGGCCATCCCCCTCGACGACCACGAGGCCGAGCACAAACCCGTCAAGCCGCTTTTGCCGTTCCTGGAGAAGCTGAACGAACGCCTCCCAAAAAAGTGGAGCCGCGAAGCCAACGATTTCGTCGCCAACGACGATTGGCTGCTGTGGAAACTGTCGCCGCACAAGGGGGCCGAGGGGCAGAAGGTGGAGCAGGTGTTTGATTCGCAGCCGAAGAAATAAATCGGCCCCCCCGGCCGTTCTGGGTGATGGGAAGGACCGCGGGGCGTGATCCCGCGTGGGTTTCACCTATCTTGGATCCCCGGTTATGAAATACCTCGCTGCCATTTGTATAATGAGCCTCACGCTGCTCGCGCAAGCTCAGACACAGGGAAATAACGCCGCGTCGACCGCGGCCCTCAAGCCGTACCCGCGATCAAACGCGAGCGGGGATCGCGTTGTGTCACAGAAAGAGTCGCAAGCATTCAGAAAGAATGCCGAATCGCAGAAAGTCGACGCGGCCGGCGGGAACGAAGACAACGACGACAAGACGGCGACCAAGCACATCTACAAAACCGTCGGCCGCGAGTCATTGGCGCTGTACGTCTGGAAGCCGCAAAGCCAGAAAGCCGACGCGAAATTTCCAGCGATCGTCTTCTTCCACGGCGGCGGTTTCAGGAAAGGCGACTACACGCAGTTCAGGGAACAGTCCAGGCATCTCGCCTCGCGCGGAATGGTGGCGGTATCGGTCAACTATCGATTGATCACAGAGCGGGGCGTGAAAGTCGAGGACTGCGTCGAGGATGCCAAATCGGCGATGCGCTGGGTGCGCAGCAACGCGGCCAAGCTCGGCGTCGATCCCGACCGCATCGCCTCCGGCGGCGGCTCGGCCGGCGGATACCTCGCCGTTGCGACGCTGATGGTCGATGACATCAACGCCAAAACCGATCCGCCGAACGTCAGCGCAAAGCCCAACGCGATGGTGCTGTTCAATCCCGGTTACGGCGGCCGGGGTGTGGAAGAGGGTAAGGTCGATCCGCGCGATCCTGAAGGCAAGGGTGATCTGGCCAAATACGTCAAACCGAACCAGCCGCCGAGCATCAACTTTTTCGGCACGGCCGATCCGCTGCTGCCCGCAGCCGTTCGGTTCAAGGAAGCGTATCTAAAGGCCAGCAACCGCTGCGAGATGGTGACCTACGAAGGCGAAGGACACAGCTTCTTCAACAAGAAACCGTACAACACCAAGACCCTCGACGAGGCGGACAAGTTCTTGGTCGGCCTCGGCTGGCTGGAGAAAAATTCGGCAGCACCTGGCCGATGATTTCGTTGTCCAGAATTCCAACCGTGAACCGTCTTCCTTTCACTGGAATAAACACCTTTTACTCCGGCCAGTCGTCCGTGCGGAACGGATACGCCGGCAGGTTGCTGGCGTTCACCAGATTTACCACCGGCTTGCCGCAAAACGCGTAGCGGCAGGCGGTGGGTTTGGGGACGCCGTCGGCTTGGAGGAGGACCGAGGTGCCTTGGATCGTGGCTTTGGCGGGGTGCCACTTGTGGGCGTCGTCGGCCAGCCAGAAGCCGGTCGGCGGCTGGGCGTCGGTGGTTTTCAGGCCGTCGGCTTGGTCGAACTCGATCGACATCGTCGCGCCGTCAACTTTGGATTGCTTGTACGTCGGGCCGCGCGCGGCGACATCCTGCTTGTACACGTCGTGACGCGCGAGCAGCGCCAGGCGATCGCAGACCGGCGCCTTGTCAGCCGGGTGGATGTTTTTCGCGTCGCCGAGGTCGATGGTGTTCGCGACGGCGGTGTGCTTGAGCTTCAGCGCGCCCAGTTGCACCTCGCGGAACTTGGCCCACGACTTGGCGGTGGGGGAGCCGTTGTCGACGCCGAATCCCGGGAGCATGACCAGCAGAAAATCCATGTCGGGCTGGCCCCAGCCGGTGCGCAGTCGCTCGATCCACAGCGGCAGGCTCTTGGCGTACTGGGCCGGCTGGTCGGCGTTGGCTTCGCCTTGATACCACACGAACCCGCGACAGGCGTACGGGAGGATCGGGTGCATCATCGCGTTGTACAGAATGTTCGGCTGCTTGCGGACGAACACGTTGCCGTGCTGCACGCCTTTCTGGATGGCCGCATCGATGCGCGATTTCGATTGCTCGGACGAGCGGAGGTCGGTCACCATTTTTTTGAATTCGGGCAGTTGCTCGCCGAGGTCAAACGGCATCCACCCTTCGATGCTGGAACTTCCCCAGCAAGTGACGATGACCGCCACCGGCACATTCAGCGATTCGTGCAGGCGATAGCTGAAGCCGAACGCCACCGCGCTACCACTCGGGCCGGTGGACCATTCGCCGTTGATTTTGTCGCTCGGTTCCCACGCGACGTTCGGCCGAACGTCGAAGCTGCGGATCGGTTTGCCGGCCGACTTGTCTGCCAGCGCGGCGATGTCCGCATCGCCGCCCCAGTTGAACATCGGGTGGCTTTTCTTCCCCCAGCCGTACTGCATGTTGGATTGTCCGGAGCAGACCCAGACTTCGCCGACGAGCACGTCGTCGAGCGTGAGCTTGTTCTTCCCTTCGATGGTCATCGCCCGCCCCTCTGCCGAGGCGGTCATTGCGGGCAGCGCGACCTTCCACTTGCCGGTTGTATCCGCCTGGGTGCTGACGGTCTGGCCGGCGAACTGCACGGTCACTTTCTCCCCGGCCTCGGCGGTTCCCCAGACGGGCACGGGCATGTCGCGCTGCAGCACCATATGGCTGGCGAACATCTGCGACGGCGCGACGTCGGCAAAAACGACGTTCGACACGACCAGCAGCACCACGAAACTCACGATCAGTTGAATCTGCATCGATAAACTCCCGGGTTGGTGGGCAATCATAACTGGGTTTGGCGGTTCGCAACACCGGTTGCGGATGCACCTTGCAACACATCGGGAGGAAACAACAACAGAATGGCGTCGCCTTGGTTCGCCCAGGGTTGCGCCCAGACGAAGCGGATTTGCTTGCTGCCCGTGCCCGAGAGTACGATGACCCAGAACCATGCTGAACAAAACCTACTTCGTGTTGACGGTACTTTCTGCGCTGATTGGCGCGTTTCCCTCTTCCGCCCGCGCGGCGGAGGGCAAACCCAATATCATCTTTATCCTCGCGGACGATCTGGGACTGGATGGCGTCAGTTGCTACGGCGCCGACGCGCGCAAAACGCCGAACATCGACAAGCTCGCGGCGAGCGGTACTCGGTTTGAAACCTGCTACGCCGCACCGCTATGCGGGCCGTCGCGCTGCGCGATCATGACCGGGCGCTACGCATTCCGCACCGGCGGGCTGGGCAACCAATCGTGGCGCGACGGCGGGCCGGGCGCGAAATCCAAGGACGAGCACCCGGTTCCGAAACTGCTCAAGCAGGCCGGCTACGCGACAGGCGAAGCGGGCAAGTGGCGACAGGTCGGCGAGACGCCGGGCGACTGGGGCTTCGATGAATACTGCACCGACCCGACGGCCGGCGGCTGGTACTGGGAAAAGACGTACACCAAGAACGGCAAGACCGAACATACCGAGGAGTACAACCCGGACGTCATCCAGAAATTCAGCCTCGACTTCATCCGCAAGAACAAGGACGGGCCGTTCTTCCTCTACTACCCGATGCACCTTGTCCACGCGCCGATCCTGAAAACGCCGGACTCCAAGCACAAGGAGGACAAGAAGGGCGACCACGATTTTTACAACGACAATATCGCCTACATGGACAAACAGGTCGGAGAGCTGGTGGCCGAGCTCGACAGGCTGGGCCTCCGCGAGAAAACACTGGTCCTGTTCTCCGGCGATAACGGCACGGCGCTGAACTATCCCACGACCGTCAATGGGCGGATGATCAACGGTAAGAAAGCTTCGATGCTGGAAGGCGGCTCGCGCGTGCCGTTCATCGCCAGTTGGCCCGGCACCACGCCGGCGGGGCGGGTGAGCAAGGACATCGCGAACTTTACCGATCTGCTGGCGACGTTCGCCGAGCTCGGCGGGGCGAAGCTGCCCGAGGGCTTCAAGTACGACAGCGTCAGCATCGCGCCGCAACTGCGAGGCGAAAAAGGCAACCCGCGCGAGTGGGCGTTTGTGCAACTCGGGGCTAAGTGGTACGTGCGCGAGCAGGGCTGGAAGATGGACCAGGCCGGCGAACTGTTCGACATGAGCGACGCGCCCTTCACCGAAAAGCCAGTTGCCCCCGCCGCCGACACCGCCGACAGCAAAGCCGCCCGTGCGCGTCTGAAGGCCGTCCTGTCGGAACTAAACCCCGCCGCCGGCAAGTCGGACGCAAACGGTGCGGGAATGAAAAAGAATAAGGCCGGCCAGAAGAAAAAGCGGGCGAAGCAATAAAGCGGCTTGGGATAGTGCGCCAGCTGGAGGCCGGGTGTCCTCACCCGCCGGGGCGTTGCGATAATCGCGGCGGCTGGGGACAGCCGCCCTCCATTTCAAGCATACGAATCAAGCCCGATCCCAATGTGATTACTCGCCCACGATCATCGGGATCCAAACCACCGTGCTCAAACCAATGAAGAGATAGATCATCCACCCGCGGCCGGTTTCTTGGCGAATCCAGGCGATGACGAACCGGGCCAGTATGATTCCATCAACGGCTACCCCCATTTTCATCTTCGCCACCCCACGATCGCAGAGGCAGGAGAGGAACATGGTTTGCAGAACAAAGACGAGGAATAATCCCGCCACACCCGTCCCGACGGGCCAGCCACCGGCGATTTTCGCCGGCTTGGCGTAGTCCAGAACGGGCGATGGATTGGACATGTGAATTACGTCGTCGCCGCGTGGGCTTTGACCTGCTGCTCGGCGTGATAGCTGGATCGCACCATCGGGCCGGACTCGACGTGGCGGAGGCCCTTGGCTTCGCCGCGGGTTTTCCAGATCGCGAATTCATCCGGATGCACCCAGCGGATCACCGGCAGGTGATTGTGAGTCGGCTGGAGGTATTGGCCGAGCGTGAGAATGTCGCAGCCGATGGCGACGAGGTCGTCGATGACGGATTCGATCTCGTGCTCTTCTTCGCCCAAGCCCAGCATCATGCCGGTTTTGGTCGTCAGGCCGAAGTCTTTGGCGATCTGCAGCAACTTCAGGCTGCGGTGGTACTTGGCCTGCGGGCGGACTTGTTTGTAGAGGCGCGGAACGGATTCGATATTGTGGTTGAGGATCTCCGGCTTCTCGTTCAGCACCAGCTGAAGGGCGGCCCAGTCGCCGCAGAAATCGGGGATCAGCACTTCAACGCTCGTGCCCGGCGACTTGGCGCGGATCTGTCGGATCGTCTCGGCCCAGATCTCCGCTCCGCCGTCGGGTAGCTCGTCGCGGTTGACGCTAGTGATGACGACGTGCCCCAGGTTCATCGTCGCGACGGCTTCGCCGACCCGGCGGGGCTCGTCGGTGTCCAGCGACGTCGGCTTACCCGTAGCGATATGGCAGAACCCGCAGGAGCGGGTGCAGATATCCCCCAGGATCATCAGCGTGGCCGTCCCCGCCTGCCAGCACTCGCCCATGTTGGGGCACTTGGCGGATTGGCAAACCGTGTGAAGGTTCTGATCGTTCACCAGCTTGAGCAGGCGCGAATACCCCTCGCCGCCGGGCATTTTCATCTTCAGCCACGAAGGCTTGCGGCCCTGAGTGGGCGAATCGGGGAGAACCAAGTGATTAAGGGAGACGGCCATGAGTTTAACATCTTACGACACGCCGGAAGGGGCGGCAAATCACGCTAAATCTGCTGAAAACGGGGATTTAGCCACAGATGGGGCACAGATGAACACTGATTAAGAAAGCAATTGAAGCCCCAAGATCGCCAATCAGCCTTGTTATCCCATCTGTGTTCATCCGCGCCCCATCTGTGGCTAAAACTCCCTGTGGCACATTCGCCCGATTCGAGTACGCTAAAACCCATGCCCGTTCGCATCCTCGTCATCGGTGATATCGTCGGCCGGCCCGGTCGGCAGGTGGTGCATGCCAAATTGCCGGCGCTGGTGCGCGAGAAGAAGGTTGATCTGGTCATCGCCAACGCCGAGAACATCGCCGGCGGATCGGGGATCACGCAGAATCTGTTCCACAAGATCCGCAGCTACGGCATCGATGTCGTCACGCTCGGCGATCACACTTACCGCAAGCTCGATATCGTCCCCACCCTGCAAAGCAGCGAGCGGATCGTCCGCCCGGCGAACCTGTCCACCCAGGCGGCGGGGCGCGGGTTTACCGTCGTCACCACCAGCGGCGGCGTGCAGGTGGGCGTGTTCGCGCTGATCGGGCGGATCTACATGAACCTCCCCAGCGACGACCCCTTCGCCGCGGCTGATCGCGTGCTGATGACCTTCCCGCGCAGCGTGAAGGTGACGGTCTGCGACTTCCACGCCGAAGCCAGCAGCGAAAAAGTCGCGATGGGCCATCACCTCGACGGCCGAGCCAGCTTCGTCTTCGGCACGCACACGCACGTGCCGACGGCCGACGCGAAAATCCTGTCGGCCGGCACGGCGTTCATCAGCGACGTCGGCATGACCGGCCCGTACGACAGCGTCCTCGGCCGGCGCAAGGATCGCGTGCTGAAACACATGACCACGAACATGCCGCACAGCTTTGACGTCGCCACGAACGACGTGCGCCTGTGCGGAGCCATCGCCGAGATCGACGAAACGACCGGCCGGGCGCTGAGCATCGAGCGGGTTGAAGTAGCCGGCGAAAACGCGGATGGGCCGTATGATTCCGACGATGCGCGCGGGCCGAGCCATGGGGGCGGGGAGTGAGTTCCCGACGGATCGTCCGGTTGAACCATTGAGGGTGCCAATGAGCGCAGAAACACTCAACCGTACACGCATCGATTATGGCGGCGTGTGCTGTAATTCGGATCAACTCTTCGAGTTGGACAATGGACAGGTCATGGTAGTCGTAAGGCGAGAGGACATTCGCCGCATCGTGCTAAAGCACGGATTCCAAGCCCCACATCCGATCCTGCAAGGCGGTCTCGGCATCGTGCTGACTGTTTTGGGCTGTTACCCGCTGGTCCACTTGATTGAATGGACGCAACGAGGCGGCACACTTTTATCGGCCGAAATGTGGTTCATTCCGCTGGGAATCATTGGCATTGTGCAGGCCATTTCCGCAGTGCAAAGGGGCTATTTCCTCGAAGTTGATTCTGAACAAGGACGCAAGCGTCTTGCTTTTGAAAAAATTTGCGATGCGGGAGACGTCAAAAAATTCGTGCAGACGATCGAGACGCTTTACGGCATGGAGATGAAGGTCGTACCGTAGTTCGGTATGGTGGGGTTCATCCCCACCACGTGCTCCGACCGAAATGGTGGGGATGAACCCCACCCTACCGATACAAAGCAATTCATCAAAAAGTCATGTAGGGCGGGATGGCAATCCCGCCGCGACCGTACCGGCGGGACTGCCGTTCCGCCCGACATGAACGCCATAACAACTCGCATCGGCCTGATGCGTTCACTACAATCCCCGCGAACCATATCACCTCAACGGAGCCGTCGCATGAAACAGATGATCACCTGGCGTGAGCGCTCGATGGGATCCCCGGCCGACTACGAGGAAGCTCAGAAGCGCATCCTTCACGTCTTCCGTCAATACAAATTCCCTGACAGCATCAAAGTGCTGCAGTTCGTCATCCGCGTCGGCGATTGGGGCGGGTGCATGATCGTCGAATCCACCGACGGGCTGGCCATGCACAAGCTCACCACCATGCTCCCGTCGTTCTCGTTCGAGGTACATCAGGTGATGGACATCCAGGACGCCGTCGCGGCGGAGCTGGAGATGATGGGGTGGCGCGATTCGCTGAAGTAGGCGAGTCGGCCGGTCGGTAAGTAGGTGGTGAATTATACGTGGTGAACGGTCAACTTGAATAGAAGTGACGACAGGATCGTCACCACCCGTCATTCTGAGCATAGCGAAGAACCTCGCTGAAGCCCTTGTAATGTGGAACGGGATAAATGCTTCCAAGGCCAGACCGTTTGCACCGAGCAGGATGGTATTGGCCGATGAGGGTCTCGAGGGTTCAAGGAAGGTTCTTCGCTACGCTCAGAATGACGTGGATTGCAACATGAGGTTGCGTGGCGTATCGCGACATTCGTTCCCCAGACGGTATAACCTTCGGCATGGCTTGGCCGAGCGTCATCCTGCTGATCAACCTCATCGCCACCTGGTACCTTGTCGGGTTGATCTGGACGATCCAGATCGTCCACTACCGCCAGTTCGATCTGGTCGGCGAAACCAACTGGCTGGACTATCACCGGCGGCACACCAGCGGCATTTCGTGGATCGTCGCGCCGGCGATGCTGATCGAGTTGGCCAGCAGCGTGGGGCTGATCATCTACCGCCCGCCGGGCATGGCCGACGCCATCGCGTGGGGCGGGGTGATCGTGGTCGGGCTGATCTGGATGTCCACGGCGTTTCTGCAGGTTCCGATCCACAACAAGCTGGCCAAGGGGTTCGACGCCAACGCCTGTCGTTCGCTCACGGCGGGGAATTGGGTTCGCACCATCCTGTGGACGATTCGCGGGGTGTTGCTGGCCTACGCGGTGTTTCAAGCCAGGCCGGCGGTAACTTAATTTGTCGTAACAAAGGATGATGCCCCGGCCCGTCAGGCATTGAACGGGCAATCAAAATCCTTGGTCACGGATTGGTCCATTGACCGTGTTTTCATCTCCACCCGCGCCTTGGCTGGGCTGCCGGGGACGAAGTAGATCTTGATGAACTGGTTGGTGTGCGCCACCCAAGACTGATCCTCCAGCAGCAGCGGCCCGCCGCCTTTTTTCTTCGCATCGTACGCCCACTTCTCCGCTGCCAGCGGGTGGAAGTTGACGATGTTGCCCATCCAGATCACCTGCAGGCCGGGCTTGGAATTATTCCCCAGCTCGGTGCAAGCCAGCACGGCGCATTTGAGCTTGGAATCATCTTCCAGATCGCGAAATTCGAGTTCCTCGACGACGGTTTTTTCATTAGCCATGGGTTTCTCCTCCGGTAAGGGCTATTACAGTATCGAGCGGGCTGGACGATACAAGGGGGAAATTGCGTCTCAGTTGCCAGTGGTAGGGTGGGTTTCAACCCACTGTCTTCGTGATGCGGAAAGCCGGTGGGTTGAAACCCACCCTACGGCGGATCACGGTTCCGACGAGACCGGCGCTGACGCCGCGTCCAGGGCTTTGAGCGAATCGTAAAAATCCATGCTCCCAAACGCCGCCGCCGCCCGGCGGACGCGGGCGATCTCGGGCTCGAAGTCGCTGGCCCAGTTGGGCGCGGTCTTCCCGCCTGCCGCGGTGATCTCCTTCGCCAGCGCCGCGATCGCCGCCCGCAACCCGTCGGCCCGGGCGGGGGAGCGGTCGGGGCTGATCCGCACGAATTCCACGGCGCCCGCCCGCAGGGATCGGCCGTCGTACGCCAGCAGGCTCGCCAGTTCGGCTTCGAAGTCCGGTACCTTGGCGGCCCGATCCAGCACGAGCTTCTGCAGTTCAGGATCGTCCGGCGCGTCGATCAGAAACCCGGTGATCGTCCAGAGCGGCGCCTCCGGGCTGTACTTCTCAAACGCCTCGCGGGCTTTCTCGGCCGGCGAGAGCGAGCGGATGCGATCCCACTTGGCTTCAAAAGCCGCTTTGTCCGCGGCCATGCGGCGCTGATTGCCGGCCCAATGATTAAGCGAGTTGTTGATCACCGGCAGGCTGATCGCGACCGCCGGCAGGCAGAGCAGCCCCGCGAACGTGCGCATCGTGTGGATCGGCAAATCCGTCCGCCAGGCACAGACCAGCATCAGCGCCTGCAGCGTCAGCGGCAGGACGATCCCGCACACCATCGGCCCGCCGGACCGCCATTTGACGCCCATGTTTTCAGCCCAGGCGAAAAACGAGCAGACCGACCCGCTGCCGATCACGATCACGAGCACTGTGGCTGCGATCCCCGCCATCAACCGATCTCCCGACACCCACGCAAACCCGCCGCGCCCCACCACCATCCACGCCCCCGGCAGCATCAACAGCCATGTGGCCGCGATCATCCCCATCGGCACGATCAGCCCGACGGCATTCTGCCCCTGCGGCGGCTTGGAAAAATACCCGCCGAGCATCAACCCGACCGCCATCGTGAGCAGGCCGGCGATGATGATCAGCAGGGTGGCGAGGATGGAGAGAAAGGTCATGGTGGTGGTCGAGAGCGAGATGCGAACTCTACAGGCGTCCAGCTCTCCGCCCGCCCCATTGCCGAAGGGATGCGGCAAATCGCGGCGCGATTACGTCATGTTGCGCATCAAGCCAATGGGCAAATTCCTCGAATCCAATCTCGTCGGGCAAAGTCGCGACCGGTTGAATGTAGAGGATCTGCAAAGTTATTTGTCCGCGTACGATTTCGATTTTCGGCACGCATCGATTGAATTCACTTTTAAACTTGGCAGATGCGAGTGCCGAATCCAAATCAGGCGGCAACTTAATCAACCTATTTCGCTCTAGCAGCCTTAGAAGACAAGCATATTTGTGCTTCTGGTCTGTGGCACAGACGATCTGCATCAGCCCATCGATCAGCCCCGCAACGCCCACGCGGTGGGCTTCGACCAAGTACTCATCTTGAACGCTTCGCCTTGAGCCACTGTCGGTTTTAAGTTCGACGAAGACCGCTTGCGACGCGTCCCGAGACACAATTAGGTAGTCGATCTTTTTGGACTTGTTGATCGGCAGATCAGGATTGATCGTTCCGATTCTGACGGGAAACTCGGGAATGATCTCCGGGTTGAAATTGATTCCTAAACGTGAAGCCAGAAACGCAGGCAGATACATCGCGAAGAAGATGTCCGCCCGGCGTTCCAGTTGGTAGTCGGGAAGGTGCCGCCAGTCGTCTAGAAGATCGAAAAGCCGAGAGATTGCATCCATGGTCCCCTTTCGCTGGCACGAATCATAACCCCGACGACGACATTGGCCCAGCCGGTTTGGCGCCGACGTCGGGAGACATCCCTTCTTTGTGCTCTATCGGCTTCGCATCGTGCAAACTTCCGAACTTCCGCAGCTTCGGCCAGGTGATCGCGGCGAGGCAGACCACCACGATCGTGCCGATTCCGCCGCCGACGACGCTCCAGACGGGGCCGACGAGTTTGGCGGTCAGGCCGCTCTCGAAGCCGCCGAGCTCGTTGCTGGCGCCGATGAAGACGTTGTTCACGGCGCTCACCCGGCCGCGCATGGAGTCGGGCGCCAGCACCTGCACCAGCGTGTGGCGGACGACGACGGAGATGTTGTCGAACGCGCCGGTCAGCGCCAGTGCGATCAGGGCGACCCAATACCACGGGCGAACGCCGAAGATCGGCGTGCCGAGCCAGGCGAGGTGGTCGTGGCTCATCACATAGTCGCGGTAGACAGGGGTGAGGCCGAACACGATCGTCGCCGCGCCGAACGCCGCCACCGCCAGCAGCATCGATCGGCCGGCGTTTTTCATCGGGGGCAGGTGGGTGATCAGCATCGCCATGAGGAACGCACCGATCGCCGGCGCGGCGCGCAGCCAGCCGAACCCGAGCGCTCCCACGCCCAGCCGCTCGGCGAATACCGGCAGCAGGAAGACCGCCCCGCCGAGCAGCACGGCGAACAGATCGAGCGTGATCGTCGCCAGGATGATCTGGTTCTTAAAGACAAAGCGGATGCCCTCCGTAAGCGTACGGAAGTTGGCCGGTTCGCGGGTGCGTTCGGCCGGGCGGATTTTCAGAAACATCAGCGCGATGGCGAACACCATCGCAAATCCCGCGTCGATCAGGTAGATGCCCGAGACGGTAAACGGGAGCAGGAATCCGCCGATCGCCGGGCCGACCATCGAGGCGATCTGGAAAAAGCTGCTGTTCCACGTGACGGCGTTGGACATCAGCGAGGTGGAGACGATTTGCGGCAGCAGGGCGGATCGCGCCGGCCCGCCGAGCGCGCCGGCGCAGGCGGATAATCCGAGGATCGCGTACATCCACTCCACGCGCGCTTGCGTGTGCGACACATACGCCAGCGCCACCGCCGCCAGTGCAACGATCGTCTGCGTGACGATCACGATCTTCCGGCGGTCGAGCTTGTCCGCCATCTGCCCGGCCGGCAGCGCCAGGGCGATCACCGGGATCGCCTGCACCAGCCCGACCCATCCCAGCGACATCGCCGATCCGGTCCTCTGGTAAATGTCCCACCCTATCGCCACCGACGCCATCTGCTGACCGAGGATGCTCGTCACCCAACCGATGGAATAAGTGGCATACCCGCGGGTCCGCAACGCGGCGTAAGGATCGTGCTCGGCGGGGGTTTGGTAGTTCAATTTCATGATCGACCGGCCAAGCATAGGCGCGCGGCGGATTGAAGCAAGATCGCTCGCCCCGTACCACGGGCCTCCGGCCCGTGCGAGTTACGCCCAAGCTCGGCGAAGATGAGTTTCTCAAATGATAGCGCACCCAGCACGGGCCGGAGGCCCGTGGTACGGGTAGGCGGCCCGGAGATCTTTAAAGACAGAAACCCCACTCGTTTTTGTCGGCCCGATGCGATATCGTCACCACTCCACGGAGCGGACATGCGAAAAGTATTCGTCTCAGGCTGTTACGACATCATCCACGCCGGCCATCTGCAGTTTTTTTCAGAGGCCCGGGCGCTGGGGGATCATCTCACCGTCTGCTTTGCTTCGGACGAAGTACTGCACCACCACAAGCAGCGGCGAAGTTCGATCCCGCAGGATCACAAGGTGGCGCTGCTGCGGTCGCTGCGCATGGTCGATGACGTCGTCGTCGGCGAGCATCAGGAACTGGGGCTGGATTTCCAGGACCACTTCCGCCGGATCAAACCGCAACTGCTGGTGGTGACCGAAGACGATCACTACGGCCCGATCAAGCGCAAGCTGTGCGCCGAGGTGGGCGCCGAGTATGTGGTGCTGGCCAAAACCCCGCCGCGGTTCGCGCCGGTGTCGACCAGCGGGATCGTGCGATGGATCCGCGCCCCGCAGCGCGTGCCGCTGCGGGTGGATTTCGCCGGCGGGTGGCTGGATGTGCCTCGGTTTGCCCGTGAAGGGGCGTTCATCGTCAACTGCGCGATTTCGCCGCTGGTGAGCTTGCGCGACTGGGGTTATGAAAAACGCTCGGGCCTTGGCGGCAGCGGCGCGTGGGCGCTGCTCAAGGGCGACGACGGCGTGGAGGCGGAAGTTGGCCTGGGCGTCGGTTGGCAGGACCCGGCCATCATCCGCGAGACCGGTTTGTGCGTCTGGCGCTCCGGCAAGCTCCCGGTGCTGCACCTCAAACGCCCGGGCGACATGCTGCGCGGCAAGATGGCGCTGCTATACGTTAAAGGCGAGCACGATACGCCCGGCTCGGTGGAAAAACCAAGAGACTACGATCTGATCCAGCAAGCCGGCGCGACCGCCGCCCGGGCGGTCGAAACCCAAAACCTTGAAACGCTCGCCTCGGCTGTGCAGATGAGCTATCAGGCGCAGATCGGCGAAGGCATGGCGGCGCTGCCGGCCGGCGGCGAGATGGCGAAAAAGTACTGCGGCGGCGGGTGGGGCGGATACGCCGTCTATCTCTTTGCTGACGACACCACGCGCCAAGCCTTCATCGCCGCCCACTCCAACGCTCGGCCGGTGGAACCGTTTATCCATGAAGAACGAATCGCGTAGAATCGCCTCTGATCGAATCTCGTGGCGGATGAGAGACTCGACGACGACTTTGTAGGTCGCCTAGATGTGACCAATCGACTGTAAATTGTCTGGAGACCTTCATGCGAAACCAACTACCCATTTACATCGCCATGGCCGTCATCGGATTCGTCGCGGTCGCCACGGAGGCGCAGGTGTTAACGAACAAAGCAACGCAGGACGGGCCGGCCGTTGACCGACCCGCTGATAACAAATCGGATACTTTCCGGGTCGATCGGATCGGAGACTCGCTGGTGGACCCCAAGGCCCTGACGATCGCCGGCCGGTTCGGCCAGGTGATCAACGGGCTCTCGTTTCAGCAGTCGGCGGTCATCACGCACGGCGAGCACCAGTATGTCGGGTACTACGACGTGGACCGACGGGTTTGCATCGCGCGTCGCAAGCTGCCTTCCGGGGAATGGGAGATCATCCGGTTCACCGATTATCGCTACGAAAATGACGACGCCCACAACACGATCTCGATCGGCATTTGCCCCAAGGACGGGACGATTCATCTCGCGTTCGATCATCATGTCAGCCCGCTTCACTACCGTGTTTCCAAGCCCGGCGTCGCGACGAAACCGGCAGACGTGAAATGGTCGTCGGACCTGTTCGGCCCGGTCGTCGGCGAGCTGGAAAAAGGCAAGCCGGTCGTGATCACCTACCCGCGGTTCCTGCAGACTCCGGAGGGCGCGCTGCAGATCATCTACCGGGTCCGAGGCTCTGGGAACGGCGACCGAATCCTGGTGGACTACGACCCGGCGAAAGGTCTGTGGAAAAACACCCGCCAGATCGATTCCGGCAAGGGGCCCTTCCAGGACGCACGCGATACGAGCAAGTCCCGGTGCTCCTATCCGAACGGGTATGATTACGACTTAAAAGGCAGGCTGCATGTCACCTGGGTCTGGCGCGAAGGAACCCAAGGCGCAAACCACGACATCATGTATGCCTACAGCGACGATCAAGGAAACACCTGGCACAACAACGCCGGCCAGCTTCTGGACGGCCCGGCGCACGTCAGCTCCCCGGGCATCACGGTGGTGAATATCAGCCGCGCGTACGGCTTGATGAACACTCAGGCGCAGGCGGTGGATTCCGCGGGTCACATCCACACGGTGATGTGGCACTGCACGGACGAGACCATTAAGAACTCCCGGATCAAACCCAGCGAACCGACGTGGGGCCCCGAGGACGCTCGGCGGTATCACCACTACTGGCGCGACGACGCAGGCGCGTGGCAGCACCGCGAACTGCCCGGCGTCGCGGGCAACCGCCCCAAGTTGTTCTTCGACAACAAGGACAACGCCTACCTGATCTTCGCCCGCAAAATCTCGCACAAGCCGATGGATTGGGACATCTATTTCCCAGACGGCGCCCTCGTCATCATGGCCGCCACCGCCTCGTCAAAGTGGAACGACTGGCGGGTGGTCCACGTGGAGAAAGGCCCATTCGTCAACGAGATGCTCGGCGACTTCAGCCGATGGAAGACCAGCCAAATCCTCTCCATCATGGTGCAGCAATCCCCAACGAAAGACCACGAAGCCACCCCGCTGCGGATTCTGGATTTCGGTCTGAAGCAGATCAAAGCAAATGAGACCAAGTGATGATGGCCGGTCCGGTTGACGGTACGAAGGGCGCTAGGCTCTGTCTGAAAACGATCAGCTCGACCGCACCACGGGCTTCCAGCCCGTGCTGGCGGCGTGCGAAGGTGGTAATATCACCGTTCTCTAAATCATGCATCGCTCGCACGGGCCGGAGGCCCGTGGTACGGGGGAGTTTTCAGACAAAGCCTAGCCGGAAAATAATTGAAACGATAAGTGGAGGCCGATCCGATGTTGCAGAGTAAGAAACAATCCACGCTGGTTCCGTTCTTTGTTTGTATCTGCATCCTCGGGGCGTTTGCCCTTTCCGCCTCCGCGGCCGATCCGACGACGAAACCTAAGAAGCATCGAGAACCGCCGGCGACTGCGGAGTTTAAGTTCCCCACCGATGACGCGGGGCGTCAGCAACTCAGGAAAGAATGGACCGAACGACTGGCCCAGCCGCCGGAGAAGATTTCCGCGGACCGATCCGCGCGGGATTTTCCCGGCAGCGTTCCGGCCGATGCCGCCCGCGTGGAGAAGGACGTCGACATCGATCTGACCATCCCGCGCTGGCACAGCACCGGGCTTTACGCCGCTCCGGGCGAGGTGATCTCCGTCGATCTAAGCGAACTGCCTGCCGATGCGAAGCTGGGGCTACGGATCGGATCGCACAAAGACCTGCTCTGGGCCGTCAAGGAAGACTGGAGCCGTTTCCCGGAGATCACGATCCAGCGGCCATTTACGTCGACGGGCTTAAAGCTGAACAACCCGTTCGGCGGGTTGGTGTACATCGACGTGTCGAACGGCGGAGCGTCAGGGAAAACCATTCGCGCCCGCATCAGCGGGGCGGTTAACGCGCCGCTATTCGTGCTGGGCAAAACCAGCGTCAAAGAATGGCAAGAGACGATCAGCGCTTATCCCGGCCCGTGGGCCGAGTTTGCGACCAGCAAGCTGATCCTTACCGTGCCGTCCGCGAGCGCGAAGAAAATCAGCGACCCAACGGCGGTGATGCAGGTGTGGGATCAATACCTCGACGCCTGCTCCGACCTGACCGGCCGACCGCGACAGCGCAGCCATCCACAGCGGATGGTGTTTGATCGCCAAATCTCCGCCGGGGCGCTGCATTCGGGTTACCCGATCATGGGTCATCTCCCGCACGGCGAGATGGTGATCGACCTGGACAAAGTCCGCGACGTGCCTTGGGGCCCCGTGCACGAGCTTGGCCACAATCATCAACAGCAAGCATGGACGAACTCATTTAACGTCGAAGTGACCTGCAACCTGTTTCCCATCTACGTTCGGAATACGATCTATCACAAGGGCCTCGGTGGGATTGGCGGATTGGAGAAGGAGAAGCTCACCAAATCGCTGACCGATCTCTTCGCCCAGCCGAGGGAGAAACGCCAGCCCGGCGTGATGGATCGTCTTTACATGTACTGGGAGATCGCCCGCGCTTTCGGGTGGGATAAGTTCACTGAGGTCTGGAAGCAATACGACGCCGAAGCCCCCAAAGGCAAGCTCGACGAACTGGGCGAGAACACCGAGTGGACCAAACGCATGTCTAAAATAGTCGGTAAAAATCTGGTTCCGTACCTGAAGGAATGGAACTTTTCCGCCAACTACGACGACCTGAAGGAATTGGAGTCGCTGCCCGCGTGGATGCCCGAAGGGTTCCCGGCGAAGTTTAACGGGATCAATCAAGCGGAATAACACTTTGGTGGCAATATCAAACCACGCGCCAGGCAGCACTCGGAATTCCATATCCCCCAAATCAGGCTCAGGATGACGACCCGCTTCGATTTATGCCCCATCGGCAAGACGAAAATAAACCGGGCGGGCCGATTTGTTCGGCCCGCCCGGTTCGACTGTCTTGCGGCTTGTTGCCCGCTGAAGGCGGCTTACTTCATGCCCTTGGCCTTCTCGCGGACGTCGTTGATGTCGCCGACGTAGAGGAATGCCTGCTCGGGAATGTCATCGGCCTTGCCGCTGGTGATTTCGTCGAAGCTGCGGAGCGTGTCGGCCAGCTTCACGTACTTGCCTTCCATGCCGGTGAACTGCTGGGCGACGTAGAACGGCTGGCTGAAGAAGCGTTCGAGCTTACGGGCGCGGCTGACGATGAGCTTGTCTTCTTCGCTCAATTCATCGACGCCGAGGATGGCGATGATGTCCTGCAGATCGCGGTAGCGCTGCAGCATCGTCTGTACCTTGCGGGCGATGCGGGCGTGCTCTTCGCCGACGATGTCGGCCGACAGAGCGCGGCTCGCTGAAGCGAGAGGGTCGACCGCTGGGTAAATGCCCTTGCTGGCGATGCTGCGTTCGAGGTAGATGAACGCGTCCAGGTGGGCGAACGCGTTGGCCGGTGCGGGGTCGGTCGGATCGTCGGCAGGCACGTACACGGCCTGTACCGACGTGATCGCGCCGTTCTTGGTCGACGTGATGCGTTCCTGCAACTCACCCATTTCGGTCGCGAGAGTTGGCTGATAACCCACGGCCGACGGCATACGGCCGAGGAGAGCCGACACTTCAGAGCCGGCCTGTGTGAATCGGAAGATGTTGTCGACGAACAGCAGCGTGTCAGCGCCGGTTTCATCGCGGAAGTATTCGGCCATCGTCAGAGCACTCAGGGCGACGCGAAGACGCGCACCCGGCGGTTCGTTCATCTGGCCGAACACCATCACGGTCTGATCGATCACGTGCTTGCCGGTCTTGCCGATCTCGGCTTCCTGCATTTCGATCCAGAGGTCGGTACCTTCGCGGGTTCGTTCACCCACGCCGGCGAACACCGAGTAACCGCCGTGCTGCTGGGCGATACGGGCGATCAGTTCCTGAATGACGACCGTCTTGCCGAGCCCTGCACCGCCGAACAGACCGGCCTTACCGCCGCGAAGGAACGGCGTCAGCAGGTCGATCACCTTAATGCCGGTTTCGAACACTTCGGCCTTGGGCGACAGGTCGACGAATTCCGGCGGTTCGCGGTGGATCGGGCGCGACTGCGTCGTATTCACCGGCCCGCGGTTGTCGATCGGCTCACCGAGCAGATTGAACACCCGGCCGAGGGTTTCTTTGCCGACCGGCACGCTCAGCGGCGCGCCGGTGTCGATGACATCCACGCCGCGACGCAGGCCGTCGGTTGAACCGAGCGCAACCGCGCGAACCTTGCCGCCGCCGAGGTGCTGCTGGACTTCGCCGGTGAGTTTGATGGTCAGCCCATCGATGGTCGAATTGATTTTGACTGCGGAGTAGATCTTGGGGAGTTGATCTTCGGGGAATTCGACGTCAAACGTCGAGCCGATGACCTGTGACACTTTACCGGTAGCCATGAAATTCCTCTCGCAATCGTGGGTGACTCAGAGCGCAACAAGAGCGCCGACTCCAAACAGGGCAGAGGATTGTACAAATCCTTCACAAGGACACAAGATCGACCCGGCGGGAAACGAATTGGGGCGCGAAAAGGGGATATTTCCCCGGCGATCGCGTTGGTTAGCCGCGAGCTTGCTCGCGGTTTAGACATCGACCCGCGACCGGTGAGCACGCTCGCGGCTAAACCGTGTAGTATGGAGAACTAACCGACTTCTGTTCGATGCTTCTGAACGGGTTGCGAGGTTTCCCGTCGCTTCTGGCAACTGCGAAAATGTCGCAACTTCGCCAGTCGATTGTCGCAGGAACGCATCAACGGATCGGACCGGCGGAGTAGGATAAAGAGCGACCCCGACGAACCGCGAATCCGCTGTTTCAACGCGGAATACCGGTTCAGAACCATCGCGATCCCGGTATCGGCCGGGCCCGAAAAAAGATCAATGTAATCATAATACATAAAAGCACTTACGGAGATCGATGATGAAAAATTGCAGGGCGATTACCGTTGGATTGATGCTCGCCGCGTTGGCTTTTTACCCATCCAATGCGATGGCGGCCAAAACCGTCGCCCCTCCGCCGGTGTCGCTCACGGATGTGGGTCAGAAGCTGGAAGCGAAATACGCCGAGCAGCTCACGGCATTGCAGGCCGACATCCAGAAGGCGTTGCCGAAGCTCGACGAAAAGCGGGTGACAGCGTTTCAAGAAGCCGGCGCGGCGGTCCGCAAGGCTGAAGCCGCCGCGGTGGCGGCGAAGAAGCCGCTTGAAGCGATCGGAGCCGGGAAAGCACTGGTCGAACACGCCAAGGGCAAGTGGATCGGCGGGGCCGAGACGGGCATAGCCAAAGCCCAGGCCGATCTGAAAAAAGCCACCACCGACGCCGAACGCGAAGCCGCTCAAAAGGATCTGGCTAACTGGGAGGCCAACAAGGCCGACGGGCTCAAGGCGCTGGCCGAGCGTCAGGCCGCGCTGGATAAGGCCATCGCCGAGGGTGCCAATGCCGCCCAAGTCGACAAAGACGCCCAAGCCGCGCTCGCCGAGGCTCGGGCGAATGAAATCACCGCCGCCCGCGCGCTGCTGGCGCAGGCGGATTCGATTCTCTCGAACGACAACCTGGATGCCACATTGGTCAAGTGCTCGGTGCTGACCAACGCCACCCCGCGCGGGCTGGCGGAGTTCGCCCAGCAAGGACCGGAGCAGGCCGCGCTGGTCGAGCAGCTCCTGGCCGACAATGACCTGTTGAAGCAGATGCTCCACGCCGGCGGCGCCAAGGCCGGCAAGTACGGGCAGGCGATGAAAATCTATACCGACATCCAAAAAGCCAGCACCCGCGCCAAACAAGGCATTTTCCATCGACTGGCGCTGGGCACGAGCCTCGAGCACGCCGTCCCGATCAAACAACGCAACGCAACGGCCGACAAGAACGCGCCGGAGTTCGTCGATCCGGTCAAGCGCTACCTCCACTACGAAAAAGCCTACCTCGATGGCGAACTCGATCCGGCCTTTAAGGACATGACCACCTGGGAATGCCGCTACATCACCGACAGCTACGCTCCGGATGAGAACCTGGCCTGGGGCCGTCAGATGCTGCGGGATTACCGCCCCGACCACATTCTCAACCCCGATTACGGCTGGCGCTACTCCGGTGCCGTGCGGACCGATGTTGCGTACCGTCATTCGCAGGAATACACCGATACCGACTCGCTCGATTTCTTCCAGAACGTCATCAAGAACGGCGGCATCTGCGGCCGGCGGGCGTTTTTCGGCGCTTACATCTGCAAGAGCTTCGGCATCCCGACCTGGGGCGTCGCGCAGCACGCCCACGCGGCGCTGGGTCGCTGGACGCCGGCCGGCTGGGTGGTCAATTTCGGCGCCAACTGGGACAAGAGCTGGTCCGACGGACGCCAGGGACTGGACTTCCTGCTGGAGACGCAGGCCCGCAAGGATCCGCAGAATTACTGGAAGGTGCTCCGTGCCCAGGCCGCCGGCGATGCGCTATCGGAAAAGAATTACGACAGCAACAAGCCCGGCAGCGGCGGGTTGTGGAATAACCTGGCTCTCTTTGAAGAAAAAGTGATCGTCGCCGACGCCAAACCGGCCCAACTGGCCGCCCTCGGACAGGACCTTGCCGAAGCCAACGAGTCGGCCGAAACCAAGGCAACCGCCGTCGCCAAAGCCACGCCGGCCGAAGCGGATAAGAAGATCACCATCGACCCCAGCGGCGTCATCACCATCCCGGCCGCCGTCTGCCAAGGCGCGCAGCTGATGAACAGCTTCCTCGGCGGACAACAGATGACCTGCGGCGCCTCGGCGTTCAGCTTCGAGGTCGATGTGCCCCGCGCCGGCAAATACACGCTCAAGGCGCGCGTGGTCAACGTACACGACCCGCTGACCCTCCAACTGACCACCGGCCAATCGACCAGCCCGATTGACCTGGCCATTCCCTACACAATCGGTGCGTGGCAACAGACCGCGCCGGTGGAAGTTAACTTGGTTCAGGGCAAGAACACGCTCAGCTTCTCCAAGCCGAAAACCAGCATCACGCTGAAGGACTTCACCCTGACGCCCGTCAAGTGAGGAAGGTTAAATAGCGCCCGACAGGAACCGAAAGAGTGGTCACTGCTGATCAATGGGCGACAGAAATCAGTAGTGGCCCGCCCTGTAGAAATCGTCCCATTGAACTGTAGATGCGACGCCTGCATCACAACTACGGCGGTTTTCTACAGGGCAAGTAGTGACCCCTTTTCGCCTTCTTGTGACCGCGACGACTTTGCGATAGTTTTTGCAGACCATGCCCCTCGTTCGAAATCTCAAGACCCTGATTTCGAACCCCCAGATGCTCTTCCCCCTCCTCGCGTGGGAATCCGCCAAACGCCTCCACCATCGTCCCCCGATCATGACCCCCCACGACGGCATTCGCTTCGGCGCCTTCACCAGCTTCTCTGAGTTCCTCCTCCGCCACCAAGGCCTCGATCCCGAAGACCGCGCCGTCATCCGCCACTGCCTCACCCAACGCCCCGATACCACCAGCACCGCCACAGCCCTCGACGTCGGCGGAAACATGGGCCTCTTCTCTCTCACACTCGCCGCGTCCGGCTACCAAAAGATCTACGCCTTCGAGCCCATCGCTTTCAACGCAGACCGCTTCCAATCCAATCTCACCCTCAACCCTACTCTCGCCCCCCGCATCACCCTCACCCGCGCTGCCATCTCCGACCGCCCGGGCCAGCTCACCATGGTCCTCGACCGCAACTCGCCCGGCACCTGCCGCATCCTCACGCCTATTGAGCTCACCGCCAACGCCCCCCTCCCATCCCACCAGCAACGCGTCCAAGCCCCCGTCCTCACACTCGACACGTTCGCCACCGACCACGCCCTCACCGATATTACCTTCCTCAAGATTGACGTCGAAGGTTTCGAGCCCTGTGTTCTAAAGGGTGCCCAACGCCTCCTCGCAGCCGGCGCCATCCACTTCATCTTCATGGAAGTCATCTTCCAAGCCTGGCAACTAACCGGTCACACCCCCGCCCAAGTCTATGACCTCCTCGCCGATCACCACTACCTCCCCACAAGCCCCGCCACCCTCGCCGCACCCTTCAGCACCATCCCCCGCGCCACCTTCATCGCCCAAACCCCGGGCGGCTCCCGTAACATCCTCTGGTCCCGCCACACCTCGCCTTGATCCTCCCCAAGTTTGACAGGCGTGAGAATAAAAAGGGATCACTACTGGGCCAGAAAAAGGGGTCGCTACTGATTCCACAAAAGTAGAACATCGAATGGGTGGGCGGATCGAGCTAGACAAATCAGTCGCGTGTTTGTATAATGTTCGGTGACGATTGCAATTTGGTTCAGTTCCGTTCTTTGACAATCCGCGACCTGAATCGTGTTGCAGAATGGTGTGGCGTCTAGCCCGGCCAGCGGGCGAGTCCCTTGGGCGCTTGATTTGCTACCTGCTGCGTACCTTGGAGTACCTTGGAGTACCTTTTGTTTTACGTAAATGCCCTCCAAATATAGAGTTGTGATTTTCGGTGTGAAAAATATCAAATCGGTTCGGTAATCGAGCGGTCTTCCATTTCAATGTTGGATTAATTGGAGGGCCGAACAAGAGTCACTACTGATTAAATGACGCCGTTATGCCGGTTGATTAGAAAAATAGACAGCACGATTCCAATTATTTGACTGTTTTGGTCCCGTCTACTTCCTCGCTCCCGCGGGCTGTGTTGCGGGCGGCGTCAACGTGGTGTCATAGAAACGGGCGCTCCAGCCCAGCACCTCCTTGGCAGGGTTGTCCCGTCTGTCCCGCGAGTTGGGCCAAAAGATAAAGACCTTGTGCTCTTTGCCCACTTGCACCAGCGCAGCGGACATCGTGCGTTGCGGGATGTTCGGGTCGGTGGGTACTGACAGGACGTGAAGCACCTTGAACGCCTTGCTGCCGACGGTGGATTGGTTCACAACCGAGGCGACGATATCGTGGGGCGCAGCGTCATCGGGAAGCTTGATGTTGTACCAAAAGCCGTTCGTCCACAGGCCATGCCCGTCCGCCAACTGATCCGTGACCCGGGCGATCGCGAGGCTGTACGCTGCAAGCTCCTGCTCGGTCGGCTTGTGTGGTTCCTGGCCGGGGGCGTAATCGCGGATGTCGATCTCCACCGGCGCGGTGATGGCCGAGCCTTCCCACATGTGCTTGGGATCACGAATGAAAAACGGTTCCATGGCCAAAGTGGCGGTGAGTTCATATTTGCCAGGCGGGAGCATCTCGACTGTCTTGGGGGCATCGTTCTTGTCCACGCCGACACGCTCGTACTTGAACGTGAAGAGCGGATCATTGAGGTTCACGTCCGTCTCGCAACTTTCACCGGCCTTGGCCTGTTCGATGCTGTGCGGCTTGCGGATGTCGATGGTGTCAAAACGCACCACCCAGCGAGAGTGTTCCTTGGGATCGTCGCTGATGCTGCGGAACTCAAACCGCCAGTCGCAATAAGCCTTGCCGTTGTTGAAGTTCATGTAGTCGTCGCCGTGGTTGGTGAAGCGAACAACCACCCGCGGCTGTTCGCCGGCGGGCACGAAGGACTGCTTCAGTACGAGCGCAACCGACACCCCGTACTTGTCCACCAACTCCGCCGGCGCGGGGGCCGTGGCCGGGGGTTGGGCAAACCCGTGGCCCGGGAAGACAAGCGACACACCGACCAGCAACGTATTGAGAGCCGAGAGGGTGGCCCGGAGGGATAAAGTATGTTTTTTCATGTCTGCCTGATTGGACGCTTGGGCGGGTGGAAAGTTTTCATCCGGCCGAGTGCGGTTCATCGCCTCCACGAAACACCGGTATCACCATCCGTTGCCCGCTGCGCGGATCGAGTAAAATGGTCCACCGCTTACCGAGCATCGCGGCTAGCCAGTTCGCTGGCGAAGATCATGAAGACGCTTGACGTCCAGGTGTACGCCGGACAGTAAAGCCCCTTGCCGGTCACGGGGTGGAAGTTTTCGGCAAAGCCGTGCTCGCGGCACATTTGGCAGAACGCGCGAAGGAGGGTGTCGGCCAAGGCGTGCTGGCCGAGTTCGCGCAGCCCGCTGGCGACGAGCATGGTGGTCGGTGCCCAGATCGGGCCTCGCCAGTAGCCGCCGTCGAGATAGCAGGGGCTGTCGAGCTTCTCGGTCGCCAGGCCGTAGGGGGTGACGAACTCTCGGATTCGTTCCACGAGGGCTTTTGCCACATCCGCGGGCAGGCGCTGACCCAGCACGATGGGCATGCAGGTGATCAGGCTGTTGCATTCGACGATTTTCCCCGACGGACGCAGCATCCCGACGAAGTGATCGCCCTTCCAAAGCTGCTCGATCAGCGCGCCCTGCATCTGTCGCGCCCGCTGGCGCCACAGCGGTGCTTCGGCGTGCCGGCCGATCGCTTCGGCGATGTCCGCGAGGACTTCGAGTTGGAGCACAAGATACGCCGGCTGCTCCGGGCTGATCATCGGCACGCCCGCGTCGAACAAGGAGGAGTTGTCCCAGGCATCAAACCCGTGCTGGCAATACGGCAGCACATCGCCGGGCCAGACGCGGTGGCTGCACATCCAGTTTGTTGCGCGAGAGAGATAATCGTACGCCTCGGCCAGCCGTGTTGGCGTGAACATGCCGGGATTCTCATCCCACATCCGGCGCATCGCCCAGCCATGAACCTGCAGGTTCGCGAATGACTCGCGTAACGTGTTGCGGTTCATGCTGCTGGGATACTTGCCCCACTCGTCCTGCTGTCCGGACATCACCATCAGTTGATCCCACGCGACATCCGGCTGGTGCGATGCGTGCGCCATCGCGTTGAACACGTTATCCCACGCATAGATGTTGCACATGCTGAACTTCGACATGAACATCGTCTCGCGTGTCAGATACCCCGCCGGTGCCAGCAAGGACGACCAGTTGACGTACGCCGCCAGATCCCGCGCCGCTTCGCACTGTTTGGCGACCACCGGCAGGTTCTTCCCCCAGGCCGCATACTCGGCCTCGACTTCCTGCCTGATCTGGTCAAACCCCGGCCGCTTTGCGCGTACCCAGGTGTGCAGGAAGCTGTCGATGGTGGCCTCGAAACCGCCTGACGCATCCGCCTCCAGGGTCGCGGCGAACCGGCTCGTCTCCCAGCAGAAACCTTTTCCCCGCTCCCAGCCCGAGTCGATGCTCATCGTCCCGGCCAGCGTGTCCAGCGCCACCTGGACGTAGTGGCGCGACATGTTGATCGCCCACGCCCCGCCGGGCATCTCGTAGGCGGTGGTCCAGCGTTCCTTGGGCATCGTCAGCTTCAGTCCCACGCCCTGTCCGCGCACGCGCAGGGAGTCGATGCCTTCGATTACAAACTCCACCCATCCTCCGCCGTCAGCGTTTAGCCGGAGCAGGCTGGGCGATGCGTCGGCGCTGTACGTCACCACATCAGCCCCGCGAACCAGTTCCAGGTGGAACACCTGCGGGCTGTTTGCGTAATGTGTCAACAGATACAGCCCGTGCCCGAGTTCGCCGCCGGAATGGGTCGACAGGGAAAAATACGAACCGCGGCGACTGAACGGAACCTTGTCCAGATTAAACATGTCCACTGCCTTTCACGCCAAAGATGCTCGCCGCCTGCGGTGCCTCATCCGTGGAAAGATTTGGCATTGGCGGCGAAGCATTCAATCTCGCGAATCATACGCAAAATTCCACGAATTGGTTCTGATTTCCGATCAATCGGGCGATCTGCCGCGCGCCCGTCTCGCCGAATGCGAAGCACCTCGCGTCTATACGGGAGCAGTTCATCAGCCCAATCGCGTGTGCGCGGCGCGGCTCGATGGATTGCGGTCACAGGCAGGGTGGCGTACTTTTACACCGCCGGCTGACAAGCAGCGGCGAACTCCTACAAAGAAGTGGAATCACAATGCGATTGATTGGCGGTATCGGCAAATACGAGAGCGTACTCGAAAGCGGCGAGGAAGCTGTATTGTTCGAGCACGAGGGGAAGGGTTGCCTGAATCATTTCTGGTTCGGCGGCAACTTTGAGGGCGTGGAGAACACACGCATCCGCTATTACATCGACGGCGAAGCAACGCCGTCGATCGACATGCAGCTTTACATGGGGCATGGGATCGGCTTCAACGACAATCACGCCCCGTGGGCGACCCGGTACATCGGAAAAATCGGCAAGCGGAACGGGATTTACAATAATTACCGCATTCCGTTCGGGAAGCACGTCCGCGTCACCGCTCAGCGATCGACCGATGCGGCTACTCCGTGCTTAATTTGGTGGATCATCCGCGGGATGGAGAACGCGCCGGTCACGCTGGGCGGCATCCAGCTACCCGAAACGGCCCGCCTGAAGCTGCACCGGGTCGAAAGCCAGACCATCGAGCCTCTCAAACAGTTCGATCTCTGCAACGTCGGCGGGAGCGGCGCGGTGTTTCAGGTGGCGATCGCGGCGCGTGGGCTGGAAGGTGGCGGGATCAGCTATCTGGAGGCGTGCATCCGCGCGTATTTGGGCGGGTCCCCCATACCGGTTTTGCTGTCGTCGGGATTGGAGGATTATTTCCTGGGCACCTACTACTTCGACACCGGCCGCTACCAGGCTGACATCGCGGGACTGACGCACATCGATAAGAAAGCCCTGAGTTTCTCCGCGTACCGATTCCACGACGACCCGATCTTCTTCGACCAGGGCCTGCGCCTGACCTGTCGGAACGGCGAAACCGAACACGGCACGGACGAAGGCAACGTCGCCTGCGAAATGCCCCCGGCTACGATGTTTACGACTTACACGTGGGTGTATCAGTGGTAGTAAGGTGATTCCACTGTTTAGGCTCCTTTAACCGGACTGGCGTGTTCGATTCGACTCTAGCGACAGATTACGAGCATTCTCGGTTGGGTTGTATCGCCTTTGTTAGCCGCCGCACTTGGGCGGCGGACTCCGTCCCGCAAGCGGGGCGGCTAACTCGCCGCTACACCGCAATTGAAAGTGCTCTACACGCCCCGCTCGCGAGGCGCACCCGCCGACCGAGTGCGGCGGCTAAACGACCCGACAACCCGTTCTTCCCTTTACAGCCTGCGATGGCTAATCTGTCGGCATGGCGACCGACTCCGGCATCCGCACGGGCAAGGGGGAATGGCGACCTTCCTATCCGGTGAAGTACGCGCCCATCTTTGTCTGGCCGCCGCGGCCGAAGGACTGGCTCAAGTGGCTGCTCTCTTACCCGGGTTTTCTTTGGCCTTGGAACTCGGTGTACCTGCTGATCACGGTGGTGACGTGGTTTTACTTCCAGCCCGATCTCTCGCGGTGCGCCCAGTTCCGATGGGATTGGATCGGGCAAATGGCGCTGCGGAACCTGGTGCTGATCTGGCTGGTGGCCGGCGGGTGGCACTTGTTGCTCTACACTTTCAAAGCACAGGGAACCGACCGCAAATATGATCCGCGCTGGCTGCGGACCGGCGACCGGAAATTCACCTTCAGTAACCAGCTCTGGGATAACATCTTCTGGACCTGCATCAGCGCCGTGCCGATCTGGACAGCGTACGAAGTCTGGTACATGTGGGCGGCGGCGAATCATCATGTGCCCTACGTGAGCTGGCGGGAACACCCGGTGTATTGCGCGGCCTGGCTGTGCGCGATCCCATTCTGGCGAGAGTTTCATTTCTACTGGGTCCACCGCGCGATCCATTGGAAGCCGATCTACAAGTATGTCCACTACCTGCACCACAAGAACATGAACCCCGGCCCGTGGTCCGGCCTGGCGATGCATCCGGTCGAGCACCTCCTGTATTTCAGCGTCGTGTTGATTCACTGGATCGTTCCATCCCATCCGATCCATTTCCTGTTCAACGCCCAGCACACCGCTCTGACTCCCGCCGGCGGGCATCACGGCTTCGAAGGGCCGATCCTCAACGGCAAGCTCCCGACCGGCTCGTACTTCCATTACCTCCACCACCGCTACTTCGAGTGCAACTACGGCGAAGCCACCATCCCGCTGGACAAATGGTTCGGCACCTTCCGCGACGGCCTACCGAGCGGCGACGGCGCGCAACTGCCGGAGGAACACAAAATTGGTGAGCAATCATCCGGGGATCAGAAATCGCGATAGCTAGGACTTTATTCTGGCAAATGAAGTCAGAGCCGCCCCGGTTTTTTCTCGCAGGTCAAACCCCGCCCGACAGACCTACCGAACCGCCCCAGAGCCGGCAGTTATTTTTATACCCGAAAATCATAACTCATTAAATAAAATTAACTTATAAAAATACAAAGGTACTCCAAGGTACTCCAAGGTACGCACAGGTACACCAATCGACGCAAATATGCACCCATCCCGCCACACCCCCAACCCGACGGCAAATTGTCAAAGAACGACTACTCAAAAGCCCAATACCGAACATTCTGCTAACTATCCTTCTGCGTGTCCAGTTCAATCTGCCGAAAAAGGTCGCCAATCTACTTTTGGGAAGTCAGTGGCGAACTGTTTTTCAGTTCCTTTTTATGTTACCGCCCGAATGGCCCGCGATGGCTGAGAGTCCGGGCAGTGAATATGATTTTGTGCGGCAAGAAATGAAGAGAAGACGAGCGGGTGCAAGAGGGGGCGGATCAATAATTGGACCTCGTATGTTTCCTTCAACGCCGGTTGAAGGTGTAATCCCTGACGCATTGTCAGTGCGTTTGAAGCACGGCGAGAAGCCGATGTCATCGCGGCCGACGGTAGACCGTTTGGACCTGGGCGGTCATCACGCCGGGGGACAGCTGTCCCGTTTTCTGCGTTTTTCTGCGTCCGCATCATGGAAGCGGTCTCAGCTCGATTCCCATCACCGAACTGCTATACGTCAACTCGATGATCTGCGTCGGCGAGCCCGCAGTTCGGTCTGGCACATCGATCTCGATCAGGTCTCCAACCGGTCGAAACGTGACGGGCGTCTGTGCGACGAGCAGTCGGGCGGACTTCAGCTCCGGGCCGCCCGGCAGTTGGGGAATCTTGATGACGCGGGCGATGGCGTCGTGTTCGTCGGGCAGGACGTGCAGGAAAACGACGTTGTCGCGGCGCGTAGACGTCGCCTGGGGTGTGGGTAGGAATGGGCCGCCGCGGGTTTCGTAGATCGCCTTGCCGTGGGCGGTCATCCACTCTCCCATCTCGGCGAGGCGCGCGATCTGGTCGGCCGGTACCTGGCCCTTCGGATCGGGGCCGATGTTCAGCAGCAGGTTGCCGTCGCGCGACGCGGTGTTGGTGAGGAGCACGACCAGCTCGGCGAGCGGTCGCGGCTTCGCGGCGGGCGAGAATCCCCACGGGCCGGCGAGCGTGTAGCAGAGTTCCCAGGGCTGCTTGCCCTCGAAATCGCCCAGCGCGGCCTTGCCTTCGCGCGTGCGGAAGTCGGCGATGGATGCGGTTCGATCGTTGATCAGGATGTCGGGGAACTGCTGGCGGATCGCGTCGTTGACTTCGTTGTCTTTCCAACGGAATTTGCCCGTGTACGGCTTGTCGCGGTCACGGCGCTTCCAGCCGTTCTTGTCGCGCTCGATCCCGCCGATGCCGAGGTAGTTTTCCCCGCCGCCGTCGTACCAGATGATGTCGAGGTGGCCGTACTCCGTGGTGAGCTGCTTCATCTCGGCGTGATACTGCTCGCGCATCGCCTCGGCGGATTCGAGGTAGAGATCAGGCATGAAGTAGCCGGGGAAGCGCCAGTCCTTGGGTGAGTAGTAGAGCCCGACGCGCAGTCCTTCGTCGCGAACCGCGTCGGTATAGGTGCGGACGAGGTCGGTCTTCGCGGCCGTCTGCATCGAGTTGAACGCGTTGCCGCGGGAGTCGAAGAGCGAGAACCCGTCGTGATGCCGCGCCGTGAGCACGACGTATTTCATGCCCGCCTTCTTCGCGAGCGACGCCCAGAGCTTGGGCGATTCGGGATCGGGCGTGAACTGGTCCGCCAGCTTCGCGTATTCCGAATGCGGAATGGATTGAGTGAACTTCACCCACTCGCCGCGGCCGGGGATGGCGTACACGCCGAAGTGGATGAACATGCCGAAGCGTGCGTTGCGCCACCACTTCACCCGCGCCTCGGCCGCCGGGCCGACGCGGACAGGCGTCCGCAGGCCGTCGGCGATCACCGCATCGGGCTCGGTCACGGCCGGGGGCGTGGTGGCCGGGCCGGTCGTCACGGGTTGCTTAGTCGAAGTCGTCTGGGCAGGGTCGGCAGACACGATGCCTCCAAGGTGGGTCGCCAGGATCAGTGCCGCGAAGGTCGATTTGAAGGCGAATTGCATATCGATCGACTCGTATTTAAATTGCAAAAACTAATTGTGTCAATCGTTTGACTCGCTCATCGCGCGTGGGCCTTCTGCCGCGTTGAGCCGGGTCTTCGCCAGATCAACAGACTGAGGATTTATGAAACTGCAACTGCTCATCTGCTCGCTGGGGTGCATCCTAATGTGCGGCTGCGCCACGGTCACGCCCGCGACGCCCGCCGCTCCGGCAGTTATCAAGCCAGATCAACTGAAACTGCCCGGCAAGAAGGGCATGTGCTATTCGTTGCCCCTCAACGACAACCCGAAGCGAATTGCAGCAGAGAACGAAGCGCTTCGCAAGGAAAACTTCCGGCACATCACGGACCTGCAGGTGTCGTGGAGTTACTCCTGGGCGCTCTACCTGGTCGATGAACAGCCCAAAGACGTGGAGTTCATGCCAATGGTCTTCGGCGGCAAGGGCCTGCACGGGCCGGACGCGTTGCAGAAGCTCACCGACGAACTTGCGAAACACGTCGCGCCGCACATCGCCTCGGGGCGCGTGAAGCGTCTGCTCGGACCCAACGAACCGGACCGCGAAAAGCACGGCGACCTCACACCCGAGCAAGCCCTCGCGCTCTGGCCGGCGATGCAAGCCCTTGGCGTGCCGTTGTGCAGCCCCTCGGCCGCCAACACCGAAGGTGGCAAAGGCGTCGGCGGCCACTGGATGCCGGAGTTCATGGCCGAGGTCGAACGTCGCAACCTTCGTGTCGACTACATTGGCACGCACGCTTACAGCAGCCCGAGCGCCGAGGGATTCAAGAAGCGGCTTCGTCGAATCTATGAGAAGTACGGCAAACGCCCGCTTCTCATCACCGAGTTCGGCGTGACCGACTGGGCGACGCTCGACGGCGTGAGCAAGAACCGCTACACGCAGGCGCAGGTGCTGGCGTTCATGAAGGAGATTCTGCCGTGGATGGAGCGTCAGGACTGGATCGCCGGCTACGCGTGGTTTCCTTACCGGATGGATTCCCCCCACGGCACAAGCTCCGCCCTTTTCGATGCCGAAGGCAAGCTCAACGCGCTGGGCCGCTACTACCGAAGCGTCACCCCCAACAACCCCGACGGCGATCAGTCCATTCAGCCGGACTGATGCGATTTCGCGGAGGCGGTAGTGACCCTCTTTTGTTTCGGGATTACCATACGTGAAGCAGGGACCGCTCAATTGAGCAAGGTTGGAACGAAAAAGAGTCGCCACTGACTGATTCTTTAGGCGGATTAACACTTCAAGCGCAACAAGGGACGCATGACTTCGTCCGGCGTTCGATAGTTCAGGCACTTCCTTGGACGATTATTCAACGCCCGCTCGATCGCTGCAACTTGTTGATGACTTACCTTCGATAAGTCGCACCTTTTAGGCAGATACTGCCGGATCAGGCCGTTGGTGTTTTCGTTCGTTCCACGCTGCCAGCTGCTGTACGGATCGGCGAAGAACGTCTTGAACCTCAGTCGCTTACTCAACTGCTGATGCCCGACGAACTCGCTGCCGTTGTCGGCCGTCAGGGTTTTGCGGCAACTCGCCGGCAGGGTTTTGAACCGCCGCAGGCTCGCGGCGTTGAACTGATGAGCCGTCCCGTCGGTCATTCGCCCGATCAGCAGGTAGCGGCTCTTGCGATCCACGTGCGTCGCCAGTCGGCCGTGTTTGGCCTGGACGGTGTCCGACTCCCAGTGCCCGATCTCCCGCCGTTGCTCGGCCCGCGCCGGTCGCTCTGCGATCCCCACGCGTTGCGGGATGCGGCTGCGACGCGGGCCCGATCCATACGCCCGCCTGTGGCGTTTGCGGCTTTGCCGCAGGTGCTTCCACTGCTCGCCGCCGGCCTGGCGGTCGGCTTTGATCCAGCGGTAGATGCTGCTGTGGCTCACACGCATCGCCGGGTCGTCGGGATAGTCCAGCTTCAGCCGCCCGGCGATCTGCTCCGGCGACCACTTCAACTGCAGCTTCTGCTTCACGTACGCCAGCAGCGGCGGGTGATCGATCCAGCGGCAGCCGAGCTTGCGGCGGCGCGTCTGCTCGGCCAGGCGGTGGGCGTGATCGGGCAGGTAAAGCGGGTAGTACTGCCAGACCGGAGCCCGCCGGAACCGCCTGAGTTCCCGGCCGATCGTCCCGCGATGCCGCCCGAGCATCCGCCCGCTCTGGGCGTGGGAGAAACGAGCACTCTGTTGATGGAAGATGCAAACACGTTCGCGTTCGGTAAGATGCGAGTACGGCATTGTCGTCGGTCCTTTCGTAGGATGAGTTGTGGTAAACCCAGCCTATCGAACCCCGACGGCGATGTCTTTTTTAGCGCGTCCGCTGTTGCGCTTGATGTGTTAATTCACCCTGATCAGCCAAACAACATCATGCTGATTGTTGTTTGGCTGATCAGGCTTTTCTACAGGGCAAGTAGTGACCCCTTGTTCGATTTAGTAGTGATCCCATTTTCGGTCCGCCGGGTGACGGTGGCGGCGACATGACGGATTGCTGCTGCGTTTGGTCCTTTGGCAGCCGGTTTGCTGTCAGCGAGTCGGCTGCGTGGTGCTTACCTTGGGAATTGTCGGCAGCTCGACGCCCTGTACCGCCAGCGCTTTTCGGTAGGCGGCGCCAAAGGTTACATCTCGCTCCCGCAGCTGAGTCCAGTTCGCGTTAGGCATCACCTTCTCCGCGAAATCGCGCACCGTCGGGCCGGCAGCTAATGTCATCTTTGCCACCCAAGCGCCCCCATTCCGAAGAAGGACACGAAATTGCGGAAGCATCTGCTGGTCCAACTCCGTCAGATGCACGTTTTCCGGAAGGCGCTTCATGTCGGGAAACGCCAAGGCGTTCTTGGGCAACTCCTTGTCGATCGACGTCACGTGAAGCTCGAGCCTGTAAAACGACTCGCCGCCCGACTTCGACTTGAAACGAAACCAACTCGCATCGCCTGGCGCGCGCTGCAGCGATTCAACGCTTCCGCCTTTCCGTTCCGCCGCGAACAACTCCGTGCCGTCCTGCGTCGCCAACTGCTTTAACGTGTGTTCTGAGTTCACGAAGCGGTCGATCCGAAACCACGAGTTCGCTTCGTCCAGTTTTGCAGGGTCTGAATTGGACGCAACGCCGACGGTGAAGTCGAGCGGTTTCTCATCTTGCGCGTTCCAATCAACACGGATATAGCCGCGACTGACAGGCGCGAGGATGACGCGAGTGTTCGCCAAGTCGTACACAAGCGTCTGCTGACCGTCGGATAGGAATAGCGGTGTCCCGTCGGCAGGGTCGTACAACGCGCAGACCTGTTTGTGTCCATCCGTCGCAACGTGGAACGCCAAGCCCTCGCCGTCAGCAGCGAGTCGGACGAACCCCCGGGCCATGAATGACCGAGGTGGCGGTGCGCCAACAGTTAGTGCGGGCATGGTCGGTCTCGTTGCCGGTTGCTCCGCACGCGCGGCAATAGTGGCAACGAAGGCGATCCCGAAGACGATCACGACTGAATGCCGAAGTCCCATCGATGTCTCCTGTTGCACAACGAGTTGTCAAACCGACCGAGAGCCCAACAGAGCGTGCTGAGCTTGGTAGAGAATGGTAGCGGGGTGATCTTGGCCTTGCCAGCGGTTGTGGAAACGTTGTGTTGTACCGCAGCATAACTGTCACCCCTTTTCTGCGCCCGGTAAGATGGGTATACGACATCGCCGTCCGGTCCTTTCGAAGAAGTTGAGTCTTGGTAAACCCAACCTATCGAACCCGGCGGCGATGTCACTTTTCGCCGGCCCTATGTTGCGCTTGAATGTGTAATTCGCCGGGTGATCAAGCTTCGTCCTGCTGGCCGTTGGTATCGAATCCCGGATCGTTTTGGGAATTGCTTTCGTTGCGATTGGCGATCATCTTCTCCAGCCGATCCATGGCTTTTGACAGTGCGTCGCGGTCGGTCGGGTTGGCGATGTAACCGATGCACCCAGCGGAGAAGGCCTCGCTGCGGTAGGAACGGCCGGTGCCGATGGCGTATCCGGCTGTGGAAAGATTGTGTTGCTTGGCTGCGTTCAGCACGAACGAGTACGCGAAATCCTCCCCCGAGCCGATGTTGATTAGAACCAGATCGCAGGAATCGTTTTCGAGCCACTTCGTGGCAGATTTGAAGTTGGCACACAGGGTCGCGGTGTGCCCAATGAAGTTGAGCAACGACTTTATCGCCGCAGCCGTGTCGGGATGACCCTCAACCAACATAATATGCATGACTGTTTATATGTAACACAAAATACACTTGACATGGGTATTTATACCCAATTGGTAGATTTGTCGACAAGGCGATTTCGTCTCGCAGGCGGGCGGGTTTTTAACGCTGGGGATGGAGTCCTCGGAATTGCCGAATGCCGATTGGCGAGTGCCGATTGAAATGCCGGTTCTTGTGTAAACCGGCGCATTGATTCAATCGAAAATCGCCGATCGCCAATTTGGGGTACTTCAAAGGCCTCTGTTGGGATTGAGATCACTCCACGCTTGGGAAGTCTTTGAGCGCTTCGACATACACCATGAGGCAGCCGACGTTGGCCCCGGGTTTGCCGCCTCCGCCGCCGAAGTATTGGAGGAAGCTGTTGGCGGCCAGCGCGTTCGTGCCGGGCTTGAGTTGCTTGCGCATCTTGGCGTCGAAATAAAACCGGTGGGCCTCCAGCGTCTTGGATCGCCCGTCCACGTTGGCGATGGGTTGGCCGTTGAGATAGACGGTAAAGCCTTGGCGCGAATAAACCGTCAGCCGGAGGGCCGCCTGCTCGGTGTCTTTTAGATCGAAGCTCTTGCGTACGAAGATCATCTCGCCGGATTTCGGCAGATACTTCTCGGTCCAGATCTTCGGCTGGTTGTAAAACTGGGGCGGGTTCGACCTGACCGATTTGTCCTCGTCGCTCATCCAGCCGAGCTTGGCGGGGTCAAAGTCCGGCTGATACCAGCCGGAGAACGATTCGGGCAGTTCAACCTTGCGGAATCGGTTGGTCTCATTGGCAGGCGGCTTGCTGGGCGGGTCGAACGAGGTGTGCCACCATTCCTGCGCGGCAGACTCTTTGGTCCCCAGGAGCTTCCACCCACCGGGCCGGCGGGCCATGGCTTCAATGCTCAGCAGCTTGTTCATCCGGGCGATGGCGTCCTTCTTGCCCGCCTTCATGTCTGCTTTGAGTTTGGCCGGTTCATCACCGATTACGATCGGACGGTAGTTGTCTAAAATGATCGAGCCGAGTTCTTTGCGGCCGGTGTCGTCGAGCTTGTCGGCGGCGGCGATCATGGCTTCGATCATCTGGTCGCGTTCGCGCGGTCGCAGGTCGCTGATCCGCTGCACGCTCAGCCGGACCGCCTTGAGGATCGCATCCTGATGCCCGGCCATGATGCTGCCGAACGTGCTCTCAAGTGCGACGCTGGTGATGCCCGAGTAATCGACGCCCGGCTCGGGGTTGGCGATCTTGGGGGTTTTGGCAAAAACATCCACCAGTGCATTGAACACCAGCACTTTCACCGAATCAGGTGCATCCTTCGTGGCGCGATCGATCATCCAGTGCATGGTTCCTCGCCCGCGGATGTGCGTGTTTAACGCCGCGGCTTCGATCAGGTGCGGCAGGATTTTCTTCAGCGATTCTTCGTCGCGCATCACCGACGTCAAGGCGATGCAGGCCGACTCGTTCAGCCACCATTCCTCGTGGTGCAGCCAGGGCGTGATGTCGTCGATGCGGGTTTTGACCATCTCCGCTGGCACGGCCGCCATCGCGAGCAGGGCCTGATCGACGTTCCACAGCGGCTGCTTGGGATCGGTGATCATCCGCATCAGCGCTGCGAACATGCGCGGCGTCACCTGATCGGGGCTGAGCGACAACCGTGCCCGCGTGCCGATGCTGGACCGCATGTTCCACGGCTCGAAGCCGTTGATGACCATGCTCGCGGTCTGCCGGTCGCGAGTGTCGGCTGATTCCAGCAGTTCCTCGCACAGCGTGAATAGCTTGCGGTCGCGGATGGCCTTGGCGGTCTCCTCGCGAAAGCCCAGGATCGGATGGCGGGCAAACTTGCGCAGCTGCGCCTCGTCGGCGGTGGCGATTTTGGTGTACTCAACATGCGTCGGAAGATCGAACACGCGGTAGCCGACAGCCGGATCGAGCTTCAGGAAATCCACGTCCGATTCGCGTCCCCACGGACGATCGGGCAGCGTGAAGCTCTTGGCGAATTTCGATTTCGCAGCGCCGGTGATCTGCAGCGTTTTGAGCGGCGCGGTCAACGACAGGCCGGTGGCGTAGCCGAACTTTTCGTCGTCGTACCGCCCGGCCCCGCTGGCGCCCAACGCGCCATTGAACCGGCGAGACAACTCAAAAAACCACTTCGTATGCTCGAACCGATTGGCGTAAAGCTCGGGCATCGTGTCGCGCATCAGCGCCGCGGCAATTCCGCTCCACAAGGCGCCGTACCCGCCGGTGTGGCCTTGCAGGAGAGTTGGATAATCGTAGATCGCGCTCAGCGCCGTCACATCGCGTGCCATGGCGTAGACCGATCCGTTCTCCGCGCGGGCGGCTTCGCCGAACGCCAGCGCCATCATCTCGGTTTTGCCGTTGCTGCCGATTCCCGGCTCGGGACGGTGATCGCCATACGGATTGTTGCCGCGCCCGGCCATGCGATACCAGAGCGTCAGTGCGCTGTTCAGCGCCTTGTCATCGACCTTGGCGCCGCACTGCTTGGCCATCAGCAGCGTGGTGAGCAATTGCGTGCCCGCCGGGTTCATCAACCCGCCAGCCGTGTACTGCGGATTGACGGCGGCGGTCCAATGGGTCCATCCGCCTTGCACTTGGTACTTTCTCGCCGATTCGCAGATGGCGTTGATCAGAGGCATGACTGATTCATCGCCGGTGCGCAGGTAGTACTCGCACACCGCGATCCCCTGCACGCCGTTGTGCCAGCTATGCGTGCCGGTTTCCGGGCCTTTAAAGTCAGCCATGCGGGTTTTGTAGATCTTGCGAACCACGTCCAGATCCTTCTGCTCGCCTGTCGATAGCAGCATCAAAATCGCAAAGCCGTTGTAGAGGTTGTGCTCGACAAACTTCTGTCCATTTTCGCCGGCGATGGAGGCGATGTAGTCGGCGTTGGCGCGGATGATCTTCGTGGTTTTCGGACAATTGATAGGCCAGGTCTTGCTGTAAGCCCCCAACGCCGGAATGGTGACGATTACATCTTCTGTTGCGCTTTGCGCCGGGCCATGTGTGGTGAACTTGAGCACACCGTCACTCGCCTCGGCCTGCGTGATGAACGACGCCAACTGCTTGAAGTCGCTGAATAACTGATCCGACCCGTCTCCAGCCTCGCGCAACGGCGACTTACCATTGATGGAGAAGATGATGTCGCCTTTCCGAATCTTTCCTTCCGCGGGCGAGCCCTTCTGCACATCGTCCACCTTCACCGACCGGTCCGCTTCGATGCTGATCTCCAGCCCGGTCGGACCGAAGTTGCCGATTTTTGTCGGCCCTGCGGGTACGTTGATGGGATCGGCATGGACCAAGGACGCGTTAAACAGGATTCCGATAGCTGAAAGGAAAATCGTCGCCGCGAGCGGGGAATGACGCATGGAAAGTCTCCTAGACGGGATTCTGATTCCGACCACTTGGGAACCGCCTGTAAACAGCGGCCGGGGTCTAAATCTTACCCACACCGGCGGGAAAATGCGCCGACCGACTGGACTCATCCTGATTGACTCGCGGACGGTGTCCAAGTGAATATGTCCGCCGAGATAATCATGACTCAAAGACAAAAATACGATGTGGCGGCGTATATCTGGCCTTCGTATCACTACGAGCCGCGGATGGAACACTTCTGGCCTGAAAAGGACGGCGAGTGGTACACCGTCCGCCGGGCCACTTCGCGGTTTCCCGGGCACGTGATGCCCCGAATCCCGCTGCTGGGCTATCAGGACGAAGCCGACCCTGCCGTGATGCGCCAGCATGTCAAACTCGCCGGCGATCATGGAATCAATACCTTCGTCGTGGACTGGTATTGGTACGGAGGTGAGCCGTGTTTCGAGCGGCAGCTGAACGACGGGCTGATCCCCGCGCTGCAAGGCACGGACAGCAAGTTCTACCTGATGTGGGCCAACCACCAGGTCGACGACTTGTGGAACATGCACGTCGATACCAAAGCCAAACCCGTTCTATACACGGGCAGAGTGACGCGGGCTGAGTTCGAGCCGATGTTTAATCGCATCATCGAAAAATACTTCCGCCTCGACTCGTATTACCGCATTGATAACAAGCCGGTTTTCTCGATTTTCCTGATAGGCGCATTCGTACGCGGGCTTGGATCACCCGAAGCGGCGACTGATGCCTGCCAATGGATGCGCCGCCGCATGATCGAGAGCGGCTTTGCTGGATTGCATCTGCAGGGCATCACCTGCGGCGATCATTTCAGTTGCGGCGAACCGCTCACCCGCCTGCCGATCGAAACGGCCATTGAGGCGACCGGGCTGGACAGTGCCACCGCCTATCAGTTCTGCATGGACGGCAAATCCACGGGGGAATACCCCGCCTGGGCCGACGAGGCGATGAGTAAGATTGATCGCAATGAGAAGCGATTCGGCACTTTTTTCCCCCACGTCTCGATCGGCTGGGACAACACCCACCGCAACCCGTCGGCCGGGATTGAAGAAGTGGTGACCGGCTCGAACCCGCAGGCGTTCGAGATTTGCCTGCGCCGCGCCAAGGCATACATCGACGCCCACCCGAAACAAGCGCCGCTGATCACGATCAACAGTTGGAACGAGTGGACCGAAGGCAGCTATCTACTGCCCGACAAGGAATTCGGCTACGGATACCTTGAAGCCGTCCGCCGAGTGTTTAGCGATTGAGTGCGGTAAGATGATCGATCCACATATCGCATGGGCTACCAGCCCATGCCCGGCGACTCAGAGAGAACAAGCTGATCTGAGATTGCGCAAAACCAACGCGGATCGTTTGGACTCCGCCGCTCGGAGCGTAAACGCCGCACCAATGCGGCGGCTAAACGGGGCTATCTCGTTCGCGTTATTTTGCTGGTTTTGGATCCACCTTCTCGTACGCGCCGCCGTTGAACTCCACGCCCCTCAGTTCCGGAAGGTAATCCCCGTTCTTGTCGCGGCGGAGCAGCAGCCGGCAGACTTTGATTTCCTTGTAGTACGGACAATCTGGCCCGACCCGCAGCGTGCCGGTTTTCAGATCGGGCGAGAGTTGCCACGATTTGCCCGCCTTGTTCGTCCATCGCAGCGCCGGCCGACTGTCCGGGCCGGGTTTGGTGTCGATTGAAAGCGTCACCTCGTGCCAGTCGTTCTCGACCGGCTCATGCCGATACTCGCCGATCAACGCCTGATCCTTGATCTTGGCCACCAACTCCGGCGAAGGTGCCGCGTACCGGAGTTTGATCCAAAGCGGCGTTTGGGCGGTGGCCAGGCGCTTGTGCATGGCCTCGAAGTAGTAGTCGACCTCGAACCGACCCTCAAAATCCGCCGGCCAGGTTTTGCGATCGAACCATTGGTGGCTTTTCTCCTCCAGCTTGAACTCTGGGTAAGCCCCGAACAGGTGGTGGTTGAACTCGTGCAGCAGCCATTGTGGCAGGTAACTGCGGCGCTCGATGTCGGAATAAAGCCCGTGCCCCATATGCGGCGGTTTGCGAACGACCCAGCGATCATCGGCGATAAAGCACGGCGACCCGCCAGGCCCGGAACCCATCCCGCCGGTGACGAATTCGGTTGTCTTGAAATCAGGGTATTGATCGGGCACGCACGATGGATAGCTCACCAGCCACCAATCCGTGGACGCGGCGATGTCTTCGGGAACCGCCGCGATGATCTGCGCTGTTCCTCCGCCTTTCAGCCCAGCGAAATGACGACGATTGCGCGTTACCACGTCCACTGCAACCGTCATCTCCGGCAACTCCACCACCCGCGGTTTGACGACCAGACGACCTTTGCTGACGGCAGTGATGTACTTGCAGAACAACTCCAGCGACTGGTGGATAATCCGATGATCCTTCTCCCTCAATCGAGGATCCAGACGGAACTCCTGCTGCTTCCCGGTGTTGGCTTGAAGCTCGGCCATTGTCGTCGGTTGTATCCCCTGCGATTTGCCAGCCAGCACCACCGTAAAATGGATGACGCCCGGCTTGATCTCTGGCAACTTCGAAGCCTTTTTCTCAAGCTCCCACTGCGCGCATTCGGTCAACATCCTAAGCGAGTTGTAGCAAGGCGGATCACCAATCACGATGCCTTCGATTCGGCTCTTGCACCGCACCCATGATGCGCCCGACACCGGATGCTCTTTCCAAAGCGCGTTGAGCGCATCCAGCGCTTCCTGCGGCCGGTTATTCGAGAGCAGCTTGTCGGCTTGGAGGAAGGTATCCAATGCCTGAACGTACAGGAGAGAAAACTTCTCCAACCCAAACGGTTCCAAAAACCTCTGCGCCTCCGTCGGCTCGGCTCGTAAGAGCGAAACGGGCATCGCAACGAACAGCAACAGACTGATCAGGAATGAGGAGCGAAACAACGAACGAGGTAAGTGTTTTCTCATGGGCACTCGATGGAGTAAACATTTATTCGAAACCGCAAACGCCCAACCAATCATACCGTATCCCGCCGGGATGTTCGCGCGGCGAATTGGATGTGGAAAGGCGGTATCGCGCAGGAATTTGCCGAAACTGGGGCAGCCATAGCCGTTTGCCGTCTCGGATGGCCGAGCACTTTGCATTTTTCTCCCAATCCTCATAATCACCGTTCCCCCTGATCGCGGCGGAAGGACGCCCGCGGGGTGGATTACTTGCGGAGAACTCACATGGCTGGCGATATCATCACAATGTCTGGCGGCAAGCTTTCGGTCCCTAACGAGCCGATCATCCCCTTTATCGAAGGCGACGGCACCGGCCGCGATATCTGGCGCGCCAGCGTGCGGGTGTTTGATGCGGCCGTCGCCAAGGTGTACGGCGGGAAGAAGAAGATCCAGTGGCTGGAAGTGCTGGCCGGTCAGAAGGCGTTTGATACCACCAAGAACTGGCTGCCGGATGAAACCGTCGAGGCGTTCAACAAGTACCTCGTCGGCATCAAAGGCCCGCTGACGACGCCCGTCGGCGGCGGGATTCGGTCGCTGAACGTGGCGCTGCGGCAGATGCTTGATCTTTATGTCTGTCTGCGTCCGGTGCAGTACTTCACGGGCGTTCCTTCGCCGGTGAAGCACCCGGAGAAGGTGAACATGGTCATCTTCCGCGAGAACACCGAAGACATTTACGCGGGGATTGAGTACGCCGCAGGCACGAAGGAAGCGCAGGCGGTTCTCGATTTCATCAAGCAGAGCGACCCGAAGGGCTTTAATAAGATTCGTTTCGGCACGGCCGCCAAGGGTGAGGAATACCTCAAGTCGGCCGGCGTATCGGTGCCGGAAGGCAAGCCCGTCACCGTGCAGGTGGGCGTGGGCATCAAACCGGTCAGCATGATCGGCACGATGCGCCTGGTACACGCGGCGATCAAGTACGCGATCGACCACAAGCGCAAGAGCGTGACGCTGGTACACAAGGGCAACATCATGAAGTTCACGGAAGGCGCCTTCCGTGACTGGGGCTACGAGATTGCCAAGAACGAGTTCGGCGCGGTCGAAATCGACGGCGGCCCGTGGTGCAAGATCCCCGAAGGCAAGCCGGGTGCGGGCATTGTCATCAAGGACGCGATCGCCGACATCACCCTGCAGCAGGTGCTGACCCGCGCGGAAGATTTTGACGTGATCGCCACCCTCAACCTCAACGGCGACTACCTGAGCGACGCGCTGGCGGCGCAGGTGGGCGGCATCGGCATCGCCCCGGGCGCGAACATCAACTACGTCACCGGCCACGCGATTTTCGAAGCCACCCACGGCACGGCCCCCAAGTACGCCGACCAGGACGTGGTCAACCCCGGCAGCGTCATCCTCAGCGGCGTGATGATGTTAGAGCACATGGGCTGGCAGGAAGCGGCCGACGCGATCTTGAAGGGATTGGAGAAATCCATCGCCAACAAGACGGTGACGTACGACTTCGCCCGTCAGATGGAAGGGGCGAAGAAGATTAAGTGCAGCGAATTTGGGGATGAGATCATCAAGAATTTAGCCTAAGAAAAGGAAGTTAACCCGGCCCAAATCACTCTCGGCCTCCCGTGTGGATTCAAAAAAACCGCATTGGAGGCCGCGAGTCGTTACTATTTGCGACGATGAAGGTTCTTCGACAGTTACTTGCCCATCCGTTCACGCACGGCCTCGATCTCGATGATCCGCGGACCACGGCGCTGCGACAACAGATCATTCGATCCAAACCGTTCCTGAGAAAGATCTACGAAGACTGGTACGGCTGGTTGGCGTCGCAAGTGCCGGCCGGTGAAGGCGCGGTACTGGAACTCGGCTCGGGCGGGGGGTTTTTCAAAGAGTATTCGCCGGGCGTGATTACGTCGGACGTGTTTTGGGTGCCCGACATCCGCTGCGTGCTCGACGGCCAGCGGTTGCCGTTTGAGGATGGGGCGCTGAAGGCGATCGTGATGACCAACGTGCTGCACCACGTGCCCAACGTGCGGCGGTTTTTCGCCGAGTCCGTCCGCTGCCTGCGGCCGGGCGGGGTGGTGGCGATGATCGAGCCGTGGGTCACGCCTTTTTCCAAAATCATCTACACCAAGCTCCACCACGAGCCGTTCGAGCCGGCGACGCCGGCGTGGGAGTTTCCGTCGAACGGGCCTCTGTCGTCGGCCAACGATGCGCTGCCGTGGGTGTGCTTGTCGCGCGATCGGGCGATGTTTGAGCGGGAGTTCCTCGAGCTAGCCATCGAGCGGACCGACCCCATCTTGCCCGTGCGCTATCTGTTGAGCGGCGGCGTCGCGATGCGCAGCCTGCTGCCGGGGTTCGCATATCGGCCGCTGGGTTGGATGGAGCGGCTCTGGCCGATCAGTCGCGGGGCGATGTTTGCCCGGCTGCTGCTGCGGCGGTGCTAAGCGCATCGGGCACTCATCAAGCTATAGCATTTTCATTCGGAGTGTAGCGGATCGTTAGCCGCCCCGCTTGCGGGGCGGGCCCGCCGCACAAGTGCGGCGGCTAACCCAGAGGCAATACAACTGAATTGAAGATGCTCTAGCGGTGCCCTTCGCCCATATTCAGGAACAGCATATTCTGCGCGATAACCGTGGTGATTAGCCATAACGCGGCGAACACACCAACGCGATACCTGCCGGGCCAGCGCGAAAGCTCGAATCCCACGGCTGTCATCAGCATCGGGTAGAAAGGCATCCACAGTCGCGCCGCTTCCCCCGGAAGTAGCGCAGCGGCTGCCATGATGGCGACTTGGAGCAGCGCCAGCCCGACCAGCCGTTTGGCTGGCAGTGGCAGGGTGCGCAGGGTGGTCGCCAATAGCATCGACACGATCAGGTAGCTGATCCAGCCGGAGCCGAGCGCAAAGTCGGCGATGTCCCACGGTACATAGTAAGGGAACGGTCGGGCGAGCGGGATCAAATCCTGCTCCTGCAGGCGGTTGGCGGTGAGGAAAGTTCCGATCGGGTCAAACTCGGTGAACAGCCACAACGCCGCGTAGATCGAAACCAGCGTAAGAATCGCCACGATCCCCAGTTTCAGCGCCGATTGGACGCCTGCCAACCGCTCGCGGCCGCAATACAGAATCGTGTAGACCGCCAGAAACACCCCCATCGCCAGCAGGATGTAGCTCATGAACGCGGCCAGCGCCAGTACCGCGCCGAATGCGATAGCCCAGCCGACGGATTTGTTCTCCAGCGCCAGATACCAACAGAGAACCATAGCGCAAGCGAGTGTGGGATAAATCTGATCGAACTGGGGAAAGAACAGGATCAGCGCCGGACAGAGCGCCATGAAGCTCGCGCCACACCAGGCCGCATTCGAATCGCGGCCGAGGATGCGGATCAGCGCATAAGTCGCTGGTACTGCTAGTGTTGTGCCAATGCCGATCAACATTCCGCCGACCATCTGGCCTGCGACACCCGATCCGAACAGCTCGATGATCGCGTAGTAGTACAGGATCAGCCCCGGCGGCTTGTAGCGGGCATGGACGACCATGAGCGGCATCAGGTCGGGGAAGATCGACATCCAGGCGCGCAATCCCTTGCCCTGTGCCTGTTGTTCCACGAACACCTTGGCGGCCGAGTAATAGCTGGTGTTAATCGCGTTCTCCACGATCGCCGCCACCCGGCCGAGGTTTTTGGGCTCCTGCTGGGAGATGGCTGCCAACTCCAGCGAGAACGTGGAAGCCATCAGCAGCATTAGCCCAACGACGACCATCGCCCGGCGGCGGTGTTGGCCACAGCCACAAAGCGACTGACCGATGAAAAACGGCACGGCAGCCATTGCCATCCAACCATAAAGCGGCCAGAGGCCCAGATTTCGCCAGTACCACGGGTGATAATCAGCACCGTTCAGGCCGGGAGTGTGGCGCAGCGTCAGCACGATCAGCCCCGCCGCTGCCAGCAGTACGACAGCCAGTTTAATCCCCGCGCTATGGGATGAAGTTGGGTTTGAGGGTGTCGTTGGCTCGATCGGCGGAGACATTGGGCGTAAAATAGCTCCCTATGTCCAAGAAAGTCCAATCGCCGCCCAAATCGTTCGAAGAAGCCCTGGCCGAGCTGGAGCAGATTTTGTCCGATATCGAAGGCGTCAAAGTCGGCTTTGAGGAAAGCCTGCTCCGCTACGAGCGCGGGCAATTCCTTATCGAACACTGCCGCGGCGTGCTGGATTCGGCGGAAAAGCAGATCGAGCAGATCAGCAAAGCCCCGGACGGCGGGATCGCCAAATCGCCGCTCAATTCTCCTCAGTAGGCTCTAAGGGTTGGTCGCCGGTTGGTTTGCGATGGCAAGAAGCCGCGTGGCTTCGGCGTGGCCGGGCTCGGATTTCAATGCAAATTCCAAAGCCGACTTGGCGGCGGGAATATTGTGTTGGTTCAAGTAAATGGCACCGAGTACGGTCAGCGCATTGGCATGGGTGGGATGAAGGGCTAACACGTTGCGGATCTCCCGCGAAGCCTCAGCGTATCGATGAAGATGGACGAGCACTTGTCCGTAAGCCACCCTCGCATCGACATAGCTCGGTGCAAGCTCGATCGCCTTCTCGAGCCGGGTTCGTGCGTCTTCAAGATAACCTTGGGCCTCTAACTCCAGCCCGAGGGAATAGTGTGCGACCGGATTGTTTGGTCGTTTGGTTGCGGTATCGGCCCAGATGGAAAGGGTGCTGGAGTAGTCCTGGTTGCGTTCCAACGTCATCTGCATAAGCCAGAGCGCGCTGACGGCCACGACGAAGCCGCCCACAAGAGACCCGCGCGGCAGGTTGCGAATCCCTCTCGCAGCCAGCAGACAGGCAGCCAGCAACACCGCTGCCGAGGGCAGATACATTCGTCGTTCGGCAGCGGGTTCGGTAATGATGACAAGAATGCTCGACGTCGGACCAAGAAGCAGGAAAAACCACGCGCCCATCATGCCTAGCGATGACTTGCGAACCACGGCGTAAACTGCGGCTGCAAACAATGCGCCCATTCCCGCCATCCACGGCCAGGCCTGGATGATTGACCTTGGAATCGGCCAGTCCACATAGGACAGCACCAGCGGGCTGGGCCAAAAGCACAGTTGAATGTATCGCGTAATGACCTGCGACTGCATCAGCAGGTATTGCCACGGCGAGATGTGTTGTTGCTCGATAACCGTCTTTTTTTGAAACGAACCGACCGCCAGCAGAATCGGCAGAGGCACAAAGCACAGGAGCAGCGCCGCGTACATTGGCCACCGCCGGACAAGCGTCTGCTTCCATGATTTTGTTACGACGAGGACATCGAAAAATAGAAGCACCAGCGGAATCATGGTGGCCACTTCCTTCGAGGCCGTCGCCGCGACTGCCGATGCGACGACTCCGGTCTGCCAGCGTCCGGGATGGGTGCTTTCCAGTGATCGCAAAAAGGCATAGAAGGTCATCAGCCAGAAAACCCCCATCAGCACCTCGCTGCGATCCGCGCAATAAGTCACGGTGTCTGTGAGCAGCGGATGGACCGACCACAGCAGTGCCGTTGCCCAGGCGATTCCGTCGGCTTGAGGGTGCTTAACCCGTCGTAACGTCCGGCGCAAAACGCCCAGTAATATCAGCGAAGAAAACAGGTGCAAAACGATGTTACCCAGGTGATAACCGCGCGGATTCAACCCGTCGAATGCGTAATTGATGGCGAACGACAACCCCACCAGCGGGCGACCAGCCGTCTGGTACTCGGCCGGCGGGAACATCGGCACTGTGATCGGCCAGAGCGTTCGAATCGTCGGGTTGGACACAATGGCCGCGATGTCATCATAGATAAACGGCGCGTTGTATACGTTGACGTAGGCCAGGATCACCGCCGTCGCGATCGTGACGGGAGTAACCCATCGCCTCGAAACAGAAACTTGAAGCAGCGGGAATAACGCCGAAGCCTTGGACATGGGCGGCGATTATAGGTTCGGGCGCGATGGTTCACTAGACGATGGAAAACCCGCGAAGCCGGACGGCGGTTCGGTTAACATGGTAGTCCGCAGATGAATACTTCAAATCACCCATCGTCGGATTCGATTTCGGCCCCGGACTTTCTACAGGCCGACGCAGTGGCGGTATCGATTGAAATCGAGCGGTTGCGTCCCCGTTGGCCTGCAGCGCCGGGGAGGCTGGTCGAGGCGATGCTCTACAGCCTGCAGGCCGGCGGTAAGCGCCTGCGCCCGGCGCTGGTGCTGGAAACCTGCCGCGCGTGCGGCGGCGACGCGGCGTCGCGCTCGGCGATCGTTGCAGCCACCGCGATGGAACTTATTCACACTTTTTCGCTCGTACATGATGATCTCCCCGCCATGGACGACGACGACCTGCGTCGCGGTCGGCCGACGAATCACAAGGTGTTCGGCGAAGCCATGGCGATTCTCGCCGGCGATGCGATGGTGAGCACCGCGTTCGAGCTGCTGGCCGAGCAGGCCGAGCCGAGCATCGTGCCGGAGCTGGTGGCCGAGCTCGCCCGCGCAGCCGGGCCGGGCGGGATGATCGGCGGGCAGGTGATCGACATCGCTTCGGAGCTCGTCTCGCTCTCGTTCGATCAGCTCCGCAACCTGCACGCGATGAAGACCGGCGCGCTGCTCGTCGCCAGTTGCCGGATGGGCGCGATCTGCGCCGGCGCGAACGACGAGGTGCTCGCTGCGGTCGCTTCGTTCGCGCAGCACGTGGGGCTGGCGTTTCAGATCACCGATGATTTGCTGGATGTCACGTCCACGCCCGAGCAGCTCGGCAAAGCCACGAACAAAGACGCCGGCCGGGGGAAGAACACCTATCCGCAGTTGCTGGGCGTCGAAGGCTCCCGCAACGCGGCGACGGCGGAACTGGCAGCGGCGCTCGAGGCGCTCAAGCCGCTCGGCGATCGAGCAGCGGGCTTGGCGGGGCTGGCGCGGTTTGTCGTGCAACGCACGAAGTAGTCTTTCGTCGCATGGGCTACCAGCCCATGCCCAATTCCCCACTCGGATGAGCCGCGCTCGGTTTGGTCGGCCGTCATCAGGACGGCACCGCTGGTAAAAGATCGCTCCGCTCGTGCTGATTCGGTCGAGTACAACCGATCGTCACGGTGTACCGTGACGCATGGGCAAGTTGCCCATGCAACGGAATCAACTCACGGCTTGACGACTCGCCCGAGGAAAAGGATCGCGCCGGTTTGATTGTGCCGGATCGCGAACAGGAATGGGTGGTTGGCGGTGAAGTTGATCGGTTCCTCCTCAATCGGCATCATCATGGGCCTCATCACCACCGCCGTCGCGGCGGCGGCTTCGGTGCCGGCTTCGTTGACGTCGATGAACGCTTTGTGGACGACTGCGCCGATGAACAGCTTCTCCTGCGTGGTCATCCGGCTGAAGTCGGCCTTGTCAGAAAACGCATCGGTCATCCCCATCGCTTCCAGGTCGCCCGCTAACGCCAGTTGTGATTCGAATTTGAACTTGGGCATCGCCAGGTTCACCCGCTTGCCGCGCAGGCCGGTGGACCAAGTGGGGAGATCGGACAGGGATTGTTCGACCTTGGCCAGGTCGGCCAGACCTTCGGATTTGGGCAGGATGACCAACATCGACAGCTCGCGACCCTCGTAGGGCAGCTCGACCATCTGTAGCGAGTCGTTATCGAAGTACCCCATCCGCTCGACGGTGTGCATCATCAGCGGGCCGGCATCTTTTACGCCGCCATCGAGGTAGTTAAACGGCTCGCGCTGAGTTGCACGTTCCGGAAACGGCGTTTCCCAGGCGGCTTTGAAGTAGACGGCGTTGGTCAGGATCAGCCGGGTTGCGGGCGTGACGTTGTCCTGCGAGAGCAGGTCTTTGATCTTGTCGTGCGTCTGCTTGGCGATTGCGTCGTTGATGGCGAGGCGCGAGGTGTTCGGATCGCCCATAAAGTCGAGCGGCGTGATGCCCGCCAGGTAGGACTTGGTCAGTGTCTGGCTAAACGCTGGTTGGATCGGGTAGCCCATCTGGAGCCAAATATTGTTTGACAGATCGAACTCAAACGCCCGCTTACTTTTGCCGAGCAGGGCGGAAGTAAGCAAGGCGTACGATTTGTGGGTGTCATCCCCGCCGGGAAGCGCCAGGACCGTTTCCATCTGCTTGAGCGTATTGCCCGAGGCGCCGGCGCTGGTCATCGTCATCGCCAGGTGGATGCTGGCCGGCGAGAAGATCAGATTCTCTGCCTTATTGCCAGCCGAGTAGCGTTGGTAGAGCTGGTTTGCGAACTCATTCGACGCCTTGGCCATGTCCGCCTTCGGCGGCTTTTCAGCGGCGAACGCGGTTGACGATGCACCCAGAACAAAACCTGCCAGACAACGCATGATGACAAATTTCTTCATAGCGGATGACTCCACGAAGAGTTTGACGCGACCATCGCTCGGAAGTTGCATGACGGGATTGCACTATCGTTGACTCGACAGATTCCCGCAGGATATAACGCATTGATTCATACACCACCGCCTCCAACCAGCCGCCAGTATACCGATGTATGGGTACTGGGCGCATTGCTCTTCCTCTGCGTCTCGATCAGCAGCGGCCGGTTAATGAACGGCGATACGCCCGGTCTAATTGACGCAGCGGTAAGATTTTATGACACCGGCTCGTTTGGGGCACCGGCACCGATCGGCGTGGCGTCGTTTGCGTGGCTTCAGGCACCCAACGGACAATACTACGAATCCCATGACATCGGCGGGCCCGTCGCGTTCCTGCCCGCGGTGTGGATGGCGCATCGTGTCGATCCTTCGGCGGCCACGTTCGATGCATACAACCCGGCGATACGGTGGGGCGCGTCGCTTACCACCAATCTGATGAACGCCTTCACGCTGTGGTTCATCTACCTCGCCTGCCGTCGCCTGACGACTCTACCGAAGGCGGTTGGGTGGATTTTGGCGATGCTATTCGGATCGTTCTTTGTGGCTTATTGTCGGATGGTGTTCGACATGTCCGGCGCGGCGATGGGATTTGCTTTCGCTGTCTACTATTCGATCAAAGTACTTGATTCGGCAAAGCCCAAAGCGGGCGATCTGATCGGCGTGGCGATCGGTCTGTCGGTGGGTGTTTTCTTTCGGTTCTCGCTCTTCCCAACGGCGGGCCTGACGTTGGGGATTCTCTGCCTGATGGTTTACCGTCAGCTTAACGCAAGGTTTTTGGTGCTGGCGATGGCGGTTTTGCTGATCGGGATGTCGCCTTCCCTGGCGTACAATAAGATTCGCAGCGGGAAGCCCTTCGACCCGCCGAATCATACCGATCAATTCGGCCCGAATAAGCTTCGAAAGGAGCCGGTCAATATCGCTAAAGGCTTGTTCGGACTGACGTTCGGGCCGAATAGCGGATTCTTCACCTACACTCCTTGGTTAATCCCGGTACTGTTCGTGCCGCTACGCTGGAAGCAGTTGCCGATGCTCGCCAGGCGGTTTGCCCTGACATGGGGGCCGGGGATGCTGGGATACGTTGGATTGTTAAGCATGGTCAGCAGTTGGGGCGGTCCCGGCGGATGGGGGCCTCGCTATCTACTTCCCGCTATTGGAGTTGCAGTCGTATTGATGATCGCGTCATATGCCCAAACACTCGGACGATTGCCTCGCGGTTCTGCGATCTTCGCAGTGTTGCTGGTGATCGGCCTGCTGGCGAATGCGCCGACTGCCTTCGTCAACATCCGCGCCGCTGGCAGGGATGCTCCCTATAACTTGGCGCAAGGGGTGGTTTGGCCGTCATCGGTCGCGTCGGTGTGGCGGGCGATGGCGCTGGAATGGAGCGGGTCGCAGGTGTCTAACCGTATGCGCGAAAGGAGCTTAACCGCCGACTCGTATGAAATGATTGAGATGGCCGGCAAGCCCGTTGTCTTTGATCTGCCGCTCTATCGCGACGGCCTGAGTGGAGGCGGATTCGTGCAATTGGTTGTTCTGATGTTCCTTACGATCGGAATGGTCTGTTGCGGGATGTCGGCCCGCTCGATTTCCCATTCATTGAAAGTTGTGAAGGTTTCCGAATAATGTCCCAACAGGCTACACTCGATCGGGTAGATCGACCAAAGCGGCTACCGGAACCCTATGTCACTTCTCGACACGATCCGTAAACCTTCAGACCTCCAAGGGTTATCGCTTGATCAACTGGCGGTTCTCTCCAAGGAAATGCGGACGCGGATCTTTGAATCCGTCAGCAAGAACGGCGGACACCTTGCCAGCAATCTGGGCGTGGTGGAGCTGTCGATCGCGCTGCATCGCGTGTTTGACTTCGGGCCTTACCCGGCGGGGCCGGACAAGCTGCTGTTTGATGTCGGGCATCAATGCTATCCACACAAGATGCTGACCGGCCGAACGGCGGGGTTTGAGAAGTTGCGCAAAAAAGGTTCGGTCAGCGGATTTCCGAACCCGGAAGAAAGCCCGTACGACCTGTTCGCCGTCGGCCATGCGGGGACGGCCATCAGCACCGCGGTGGGGATCGCACGCGGAGATCAGGCCAGAAAACTCGACAGCCATGTGGTCGCACTCGTCGGCGATGCATCGATCGTCAACGGGCTTGCATTGGAAGGGCTGAATAACGCCGGCACGCTCAAGAGGCAGTTGCTGATCATCCTGAACGACAATGGCATGAGCATCTCGCGGCCTCAAGGGGCGTTCAGCGAGTACCTCGAGCGCATCCGCGTCAGCACGACGTACGAGGAATTCAAGCGATGGAGCGAAAAGATCGTCCACCGCCTGCCCAGCGGCGTCGGGCAGCGGATCGAACACGCCTGGGACGCGTTTTGCTCCGGCCTGAAGGGCGCGATGTGGACCGGGCAACTGTTCGAGACAATGGGCCTGAAGTACATGGGCCCGATCGACGGCCACGATCTACCCGGGCTGATCAACTTCCTCAGCGAGATCAAACACGTCGATAAGCCCGTGCTGCTGCACGTGAAAACGGTCAAGGGCCAAGGGTACGAAGTGACGGCCGCCGAGCCGACGAAGATGCATTCGCCGTCAGCGTTTACGGTCAACGGCGCGCGGGTGGACGTGAAGAAGTCGGCTGGTAAATCGTGGACGATCGCGTACGCCGACGCGATGATTGCGCTGGCCAAGTCCGATCCACGCGTCGTCGCGCTGACCGCCGCCATGCCTGATGGCACAGGCCTGAGCAAGTTCGAAACCGTCTTTCCTGATCGCTACCTCGACACCGGCATCTGCGAAAGCCACCTCACCGCGATGGCGGCCGGCATGGCTAAGGTGGGTCAGCGCCCGTTCGCGGCGATTTACTCCACGTTCATTCAGCGCGCGTTCGATCAGGTCTGGCAGGAAGTCGTGCTGAACAAGCTGCCCGTCTGCTTCTGCATGGATCGGGCGGGTTACGTTGGCGATGACGGAGCGGTGCATCACGGGTTCTGCGATCTGGCGTTTTTGCGCCCGATGCCGGGCATCGTGCTGATGGCGCCCAGCGATGAGGCCGAACTGAACCGCGCCCTGCGATTGGGATTGAGCCTCGATCACGCCAGCGCCATCCGCTACCCGCGCGATGTCGTGCCCGCCTGCAATTTTGAAGACGCGATCGCCCCTGAGCTGCGCTCCCAGGCCAGCGGCGAATGGGTCGCCGGGCAATCCCGCGTGCTGCGGACGGGTCACGACGCGACCATGATCGTCTACGGCGCGCTGGCTGAAACCGCCATGTCCGCCGCCCAAACGATGGCCGGCGAGGGGGTTGAAGTTGAGGTGATCGACGCAAGGTTCTGCAAGCCGATCGACGGCCTGATGCTCTCCCGCGTGCTGGCCGGGCGGATCAACACAGCCGGCGACGTCTCGCCCGGCTTTTCGCCGCGCCCCGTGTTGACGCTCGAAGACCACAGCCTGCAAAACGGCTTCGGCACGGCCGTGCTGGAATACGCCGTCGCCCACGGATTGCCGACCGACCGAATCACTCGCATGGGCATGCCCGACCGCCTGATCGCCCACGCTACCCGAACCCAGCAGTTGGAAGAAGCGGGGCTTGACGCGGCAGGCGTGATGCGTTCGATCCGCGAGGCGATTGGGCGCCGAGGGCGCGTTTCGGTTGCTCAATAACGTTCTTGTCCCACGCCTATCCTGTCGTCAGATACGGATTTCGATTGCCGCTGACGGCGAGTTCAGCTATTGTAATCCAGCAAACCTTCCTCTCGTGAAAGGTTATCTCGGGGAACCCTGTCAGGAGAACATATCATGGCTGAACGTAGCGAAATTCCGGTCTTTAAGAATGAACCGATTCTGGTGCTGGTCCTGGGCCTGGTGACATGCGGACTGTACATGATCTACTGGAACATGAAGGCCGCCGAGGTGCTGAACAAGGTCAGCGGCAGGGAGATCATCTCAACGCCGGTTGCGGTGCTGGCCGGCTGCTGCGTGCCGCTGAACGTGTACTTCTATTACCTGGCCGGTCAAAGCCTGGGCGATCTGGGTACGATGATCGGCAAGGCCGACGAACTCAAGGGCAAGAGCACGCTACTGCTGGTTCTGGGCTTTGTGCTCTCGCCGGTCGCGGCGATGATCGTGCAGGGTCACATCAATGAAATCTACGACCAGAAGTGATTCCCTTCCGCTCGACGCCGGCCAGGCCCGCCGCAGCTTGCTGATGGCGACGATTGGCACGGTTACCATCGTCGCTAGCGTGTTGTACGCGCCGTGGTCGCAATCCGGGCCGGTGTTGTGTCCGCTGCGCCTGCTCACCGGATTGCCCTGTCCGGGCTGCGGGCTGACCCGATCGTTCTGCGCCATGATCCACGGCGACCTGCAGCACGCGGTAACGTTCCATCTGCTGGGCCCGGCGTTGTTTCTCGCGGTGATTGCGGGGATTCCGATCCTTTTCTATCAAGCGACCACCCGCAGGCGGATAAGTTGGTGGGATCGTCTGCTGTACTCCAGGCGATCGGGTTACCTGATGGCGTTTGCACTGTTTGCGTACCACGCCGTGCGGTTGACCATGGAAACCCTCAACGGTGGGCTTTGGCGGGGGATGCAGGCGTCGCTCGTCGCGAAAGCGTGGCACACCCTCGTCGGCTAACCACGCCTCCGCGCCAATATCCCCACTGGACTAGCCGCTCCAGCGGCCAGTAACGCATCAAATCTAGGCATTCCCCGCAATTTCTTTAGCAACAAGCCCAACTTTACGCGATAATTACACCGGGAGATGGCCACATGACTCAACTCGCCCAACACCCGGCCTTTCTGCAGATCGAAGACCGGCTCGACTCGCTCGGGCAGAAGTGTCGGCTGCATCGGATGCTGCGCGGTGCCGTCCTGTTCACGACCATCGCATGCGCAGGCACGTTTGTGGCGACCGGCGCGGTCTTTTTGATGAGCCGCGACGGGCTGGGCGCAGGATCGGCCGGGTACGGCATCGCCATCGCCTGGGCGCTGACTCTGATCGCCGCCGCCGCGTGGTGGCTGGCTCGGCCGCTGCTGATGCGTCCGCGGGCGATTGAAGTGGCCCGGATGATCGAGACGCGAGTCGGCGGGTTGCACAATGGGCTGACCAACGCATTGCTGCTGGCCGATCGGGAAGACGTGGCTGCCAATCCGTGGTCGCCGGGGATCATCGATGAAATCGCCGGGCGGACGCTGAACCAGCCGCTGGGCGATGTCGTGCGGATGAGCGATCATCGCACAATGTTTTCCCGCTGCGCGATGGTGCTGGTTCCGATGCTGATCGTCGCGCTGATCTGGCCCGGTGCGTTCGCGCGCGGGTGGCGGCAGATGCTTTCGCCGACCACGTTCGTCCCCGCGGTCGGCGCGGCCGAGATCGTCAGCGTTGATCCCGGCAACGTCACCCGTGTCGCCGGCCATCCGCTGGAAGTGACGGTCGTCGCCAAAGGCCCGGCCGATAGCACCGCCAAGCTGATCTTCGATCACGCGTTGCCGACCGTCGCGCTGGCCAGCGTGGCGGGTAACGATGAACTCCTGCGCTTTGCCGGGCGGGTGGATCACGTCGACGAATCGCTCCGCTACCGCGTCGAGGTGGCCGGCACGCAGAGCGAGTGGTTGAGTGTCAGCATCGTGCGGCAAATCAAGCTGGCGGACCTGTCGCTCCAAATCACCCCGCCGCCGTACACACATCTGCCGCAGAAGACGCTCACGATTAAACCCGACGCGCCGAATGAAACGCCCATCACTGTCCCGCAAGGCAGCACCGTGCAGTTGACGGCCGCCACCGACGTGCCGGTGTCGGCGGCGTTGCTGCAGGTGGGCGCGGGCAATGTCGCGCCGCTGCCGATGACTCGGGTGGAAAAAGCCGATCGGTTCTACGGCAAGTTCACGGTGATCGACGACACGCCGGTGAGCGTGCTGATCACCGACAGCAGCGGCAACATCGCCGCGACGCTGCCGGCCTCGCCGCTGAGCATCGGCGTGACCAAAGACGCCGGCCCGCGGATCGAAGTGAAATGGCCGACCGGCGAAACGGTCGTCACGCCCGATGCGGAGCTGAAAGTGCGGGCGACATTGCGCGACGATTACGGCCTGACCGGTTCGCGCGTGCTGCTGGCGGCTGGGCCGGATGCGCCGCTGACGACAGTCGATACGAAGAATTACGCGGATGCGTCGGGCAACACATCCGTGACCGAGAAGACCATCGAACTCGTGCTGAAGGTCGACCCCGCCAACCGCAAGCACGGGCAATCGATCCGCGTGCAGATCGAGGCTACGGATAATCGCGCATTGAGTAGCACGGGCGTGTCGCCCGTGTCGAGCGACGGTGGACACGGGCGAGACGCCCGTGCTACAGAATAACATTGCCCGCAGACCACCCACTCGCCGGGCTTAGAATTGTA
>JANMES010000118.1:0-53319 GCA_031377185.1 Phycisphaerae bacterium | reverse complement strand
CCTTTTCCTATTCCATCCACAACGCCGACGTAATGATCCGCGGATAGTATTTCGATCCCTTGGCCACCCCGCTGACGAACTGATCGCTGCACGCCCAGTACGCGGATTCGCCTTCGGTCTGCCATTTCACATGCGCGGCGTCGGCCTTGGCGAAGAGTTCTTTGATCTGCGGGTCTTCATGCAGTTTGAACACCTTGCGGCAGAGGTGCATGAAAATGGCGATCTTGCTCATCCAACTGTTGTTGCTGGTACTGGAGAGCTTGATCCCGCCGTCGGGGAAGACGTTTTGGCCGTCTTTGAGGAGTGCGACGGTGTGCTTTTTGAGTGCATCGACGAACGGCGACGGCTTGAGCGTGCCCCAATAGAGCGGATACATCAGCCCCTCGATGGCGGGCAGGATGCGGGAGGAGTAGCCGGAATTTTCCTTCTCAAACACCGCCGGGAAGATGCCCCGCGAATCAGCCCGGCCGGGCAGTTCCTTCTCCACCACTGCAGCTTTGCCGCTCGCGGATTCGGCGAGCGAATTGCCAAGCCGACTCAGAAGCAGCTCCAGCCCGCGGAATGAAGCCCAGGCTTTCACCGCCATGTACAGGTTGTTGCGAGTCTGCGCCAGCGAGTGATCCAGCGAATCGTACGTCGTGATCTCCGCGCCGTCCTTCGCACACCGCGAGGAATCGAACGCGGGGAATCCGTTTGCATCGGTTCGGTTGATCAGGCTTTGCAGGCATCCTTCGATGATGTGCTGATTCTGCTTTGCCCACTCCAGATCATTCGTCTTGGCAACATAACTGGCCGCGATCAGAATCCAGTTGCACAGTTGCTCGGCCGTCATGTAGCTGAAGCAGAGGGCGTTGAGGTTCGGCAGTTCATAGCTGCTGTGCCCTTTCGGCGAGAAATTGTTATGCACGCCCATGTCGTGGCAGAAGCTGATCCCGCCCGGCCGGGTCTTTTCCTCACCGGGGCCGCCAACGGTGTCGACGTAGCTGTAGTGGCGGACGAAATTGTCGAGCAGATTTTTGATCACCCACGGGTTTTGCTTCAGCTCCCAGAACACGTGGTCGACCGACAGGTCGAGCGTGTTCATCATGCAGTATTCGCCTTCATTGACCACCCAGAACGGCTCCCCGCCGACGTCGAGTAGTTGCGTGCTGCCGTAGTAGCTGCGCGTGGCGTGGGCGATCATGAACTGCTGGTCGGGAGATAGGCCGGAGTTCAATAATTCTGCGTCGAGGTCCTTCGCCTGCGGCACGCCAAAGGCAAAACCCAGGCTCGTCGATAGCACGTCTTCCAAGCTGGAAAGACAACGCTTGTAAAGATACTCGCCGGCGATTCCTGTCGTAGCGGAATCGCTGACAAAAGAGCCCAGCGACAGCCGAAGTGTTCGCTTCTGACCGGCCGGGACATCGAACGACAGGACGGGACAGTTGCCCAAAAGGTGTACGATGCCCTGACGCAATCCGCCATCAGGGCTCCATCGGCAAAAGAGATCGGGCGCAATCGTATTCGTACCATGGCGGCCTTCCTGCCAGTCGACTTGTCCCAGTGCGCCGTACTTATTTCCCACCGCAAATCCGGTGGCGTTCAGTAGCTGGATGGGACGCCAACCCGGCTCCGCAAACTTCACTGCGAAAATGCCCGTCTTCGCCGTTTTGCCGCTCGTATTGTCGATTTCAAGTTCCGCGCGGATGGCCGGGACGTAGTCATCACGCATGCGCGATGACCATGCGTTGCCTGGCTCGATCATCGACGTGAACGGCGTGTAGATCGAAAAGGTAAAGTCCGGCGTCACCCATTTGTCCGTCGCCCAGCCGTAGTGTCGCTGGATTTCATCTCGCCGGTACGAGGAGATTCCTGATTTCTTCGGCTCTCCTGACTTTTTCTCGACATCAAACCGCGCCGCTTCGTCGGCGTCGGCGCCTTCGAAGAAGGGCAGACACTTCAGCGGCGCGTCGCTGAACCGATCGCCGTCCTTCACGCCGATGTAGAGGTTTTGATCGCCCGGCTTGCCGCTCTGCAGCCCGAACCCGCCGCGGCTGCCGAAGTGGCCGCAGGTGAAGCTGAAGAACGCGCCCATCGGGCTGTGTTGTGCGTGGAAACTGATATTGCCGTGAAACGGCGGAACGGATGATTGGCTCATACGAGCGAGTTATAAGAAGGCTGTTCGTGACTTGCAATTTATGCAAATGCGTCAGGGGCTTTCTGGTCCCTTCTCCCTTCGGGAGAAGGTTAGGATGACGACTAACGGGGAAAGAAGGCACAGTCTGGAAGCTTGCGACAACTCATGGAGGGCGGCTGTACCCAGCCGCCGCGATTGTCGCAAGACCTCGGCGGGTGGGGACACCCGCCCTCCAGCGGGAACGATCGCTCACGCCGCAGGTTTGGGGCCCGGGGCGGTGCGCATGCGGTCGATGTACATCGTCAGCGAGAGCGGCTCGCCAGGATTTTCAACCGCGGGCATCGGATCGACGGGGACCGAGTTCGCCAGCTTGTCTGACGCTCGATCCAACGCCCTGATTTCGCCTTTGATGCTGCTGCGGCTTTGTTCGACGAGGTCGTCGACACGCTGCGTGACGCGGTCTTCCAGCCAGCCGACCATCGTCTCGGCTGAGTCCTGCAGGTCTTTCATGTAGCGGGTCAGGCGTGCCTCAAGCTCATCGCGCACCGCATCGGTCCTGGGCGAGAGCGATTCGAGCTTGTCGTCCAGTTCATTCACCACCGTCGATACCATCTTGCGCGACGCCTCAATCAGCCCGGCCACGCGGTAGGCGATCATCTTCTGGGTCGATTCGACCTCGTTCATCACCTGCGGGCGGATGTTACGCACGCGATCGACCAACCCCTGTTCGATCAACTCCACCGTCGCCTGGGCCGAGCGGGAAAGGTTCGTCATCCGCTGCTCGATCGACTCCTGCGCGGCGGCCAGCGTGGCTTCCACCTGGGCATCAACATAGCTTCGTGCGTCGCTCAGTTTCGATAAATGTGGGTTCGACGCGGCGGCGGCTTGGTCGACGACCTGGTCGACCTGCTTCTGCAGCAGTTGGCGGAACATGATCAGGGTCTGCTCGGCCTGCTCGCGGCAATGGTCGGCTTCGTCAGTAAGCTGCTTGTGGACGTCGCGGGCGATTTCGCCCATCTGATCGACCGTCACGCTCGACAGTGCCTCGGCCACGCGCGACTTGATCTGGGCGTCGATCCGGTCGGCGGCTTCGTGTTCGAGATGGTTCACCTTCTGCCGCGCCGCTGCCAGAGCGTCTTCCACGGCTTGGTCGACAACCGACTGTGCCTTGTCGCGGGTCTGCCTGATTTCGCTCAAAACGGGCAGAGTATCGGTGACCTGCTTGCGCAGCCCGTCAATCATCGCCTGCAGCGAGACTTCGAGCTTGGAGAGTTGATCGAGCTTGTTATTGATGCGCGCTTCGGCCGCGTTGGTTTCTTCCATTCGTGAAGTGATCCATTTATCCAGCGTCCCGATTTTTTCGAGAATGGCGGGAAGGGTTCGCGATCCGGCGATGTCCGTGCTCATAGCAACTCCAGGTGAATGCCAATAACATCGGCCATATCGATGCAAACGGATGAGTTTTGGTGCCCCCGGCCTGATTATCGGACGTTCCGGAAATGACCCATGACCAAACCCCAATGACCAATCAATGACTTAAGCCCCAATGATTCAACGGTTGCTTAGCCATTCGTCATTGGGGGGTTATTGGTCGTTGAGACTTGGTCATTGGCCATTTCCCAACGTCTTATCCGATACTAGGGTGTGAACTCACCTCTCCCCCTGTTCCCCGTCGCCCCGATCCGTAAACGCCTCTGGAAGCTCGGCTTCGCCGCGGCGGTGTTGCTGCTGACGTTTACCATCGGCAACGCGATGATCCCGCGCGATAAGGCGGTCACCGGCAACATGCTGGGGCACGACTTCATGGCGTTTTACACCGCCGGGCATTTCGTCGTGACCGAGCAGTACGACAAGCTGTACGACCTGGACGCCGTCAAAGCCTATCAAGCCACCGTGGTGAAGTCGGCAGGGCTGGAAGTGGAAAAGGGCTTCGGCCCGTGGTGGAACCCGCCGTTCGCGGCGCTGGCGTATGCGCCGCTTTCGCAACTGGCATACCACGACGCACTGGCGATCTGGATGATCGGTAGCGGCGCAGTGATGGTCCTCTCGCTGATGGTGCTGGCCAAGCTGCTCGGCAGCAGCGATTGGAAATGCTGGGGGCTGATCCCGCTGTTCTTCATCGCATCCATGCCGTGGATCCAGGCGACCAGCCACGGGCAGAACACGTTTATCACGCTGGGGCTGCTGCTGGCGGTGGTGATCCTGTGGCGCAGCGACATGGGGCTGGCGGCGGGGCTCGTCGCAGGGTTACTGTTCTATAAGCCGCAGCACGCGGCGCTCATCGCGGCGGTGCTGTGCTTCTCCATGGGCCGCACAGCAATCCTCGGGCTGGCCGTCACCGGCGTGACAATTCTGGCGATCAACCTCACCGCCCTTCCCGGCACGCTGCCGGACTTTTTGCACAAGCTGCCCGGGAACCTGCACACCTTTCAGGAAACTCAGACGTACTACTGGGAACGCCACGCGACGTTCAAAGCCTTCTGGCGGCTGCTGCTGCAGGGCAAGGAGATCGGCGTCCCGTCGCTGTTGACGCGGCTGTGCTGGTTCGCGAGCCTCGCCCCGTTCGCGTGCGGGCTGATCATCGCCGCCTGGCGCGAAGGCGGGCGCAAGTGGGTCGGCGGGTTCAGCTCCATGATCGCCCACGAACACGCGAGAGACCGCCTGATCGCCGCGACGATCGCCAGCGCCCCGCTGTTGATGCCCTTCTACTTCGACTACGACCTGCTGCTGCTGAGCATCCCGGCCGTGCTGTGGGCAAGGGAGTTTGCCACCACCCGCACCCGCCGCCCGCTGGCGAGCGTCGACCGCTGGTGCCTCTTCGGCTGGGTCGGACTGTACCTGTGGAGTTTTGTGAATCCCCCGCTGGCCGGCCGATTAAGGCTGGATTTGACGGTGGTGTTCGCCGCCATCGTCGCCGGCTGCCTGATCCGCCGGGCGCTGCAAGGCGCGGCCGAAGTCCGCCAGATCGCCGAAGACCCAGATGCGATGATGTCCCCGATCGCACGAGCGGCGTAAGCGATGACGGATTCATCACAACACGCGCACATCGGACGCTTACCCGTACCACGGGCCTCCGGCCCGTGCAGTGTGCTTTGATGCTCGCTATGGATCGTGATTTGCAAATATAAATCGTCCCAGGCACGGTCCGGAGGACCGCGGTACGGGCGACCCGATCGCCGTCGCAGAAGAAAGTAAGCCTCGACATTCTCGCTCGGACGATCCACAATCCCGCCACCCCATGACCCTAGACGCCCCGCCGCCGCCTGTCAGCACGATGCGCCGCGATCTGATCTCGGCGTATCTGGCGTCGGGAATGAAAGCGGCGAGTTGGGCGGTCGTCACGGCGATCGTCGTACGATACGGGCGGTCTGAAAACCTCGCTCTTCTCACCCTTATTCGATCCACGCTCGGTTTGCTCAGTTTCAGCACCTTAGGTTTGGCACCGGCGATGATCCGCATGGTCGGCGAAGCATCTCGCGTACGGTCAGTCACCGCCGCCGATATGTATGACGACCCGTCGAGTAACGTACTTTCATACGCCTCGGCCGGCCTGAAAGCACGCTCGCGCAATGATCCGTCTATGACTGTTTACGCGAATGGCCTGTTGCTCGCGACGGGTATGGCATTGATCGGTTTTGTGCTGGTGATGGCCTACGCCGCGTCATTCGACACCCTTCATCAAGTACCGGAGATTCCCAGACTTTACGTTATTCAAGAATTCGTAATGCTGATGGGCGGTGGATTACTGCTTCGACTGCTTAGCGATGCGCCCAGTGCTCGACTGCAAGTTAGAGGCTATATCTGGCTCGACAATCTGCTCTTGGCCGCCGGCGAAGCGCTTTGGGCAATACTGACGTGGCAATTTACTGACACGAGTCAGTGGGCAGCCATAAGTCATTCGATTTTCGTTCCGGGAGCAGCGTTTTTTGTAAGCGGAGGAATTCTTCTAGGTGCTCGCCTTTTTGCAGCCTTGGTAATGGATAACGCATTTTCATATCGACCCACTGCAATCAGCTGGCATATCATGCGGCCGCTCCTTGGATTCGGTCTTCTAGTTTCTTTTGCTCAACTGGCTGATTTTCTGTACGCACCCACTGATTATATTTTAATCAATCGTCTACTCGACCCCGCGATGGGGTCGGTCTATGCGCCGGCAGTGCAGATCGATTCGGCCTTGCTGCTTGTTGTCGTTGCGATCGGAAACGTGTTGCTGCCCAAAACGGTCTTGGCGCATGTCGATGGCAACCTTCCGCTGGTGCGTCAGTACTACGCCCGCGGAACGATCGCGAGCACGCTGCTGCTGAGCCTCGCGGCATTGCTCGTTTGGACACTTTCGCGACAGATCTTCACGCTGTGGCTCGGCAATCCAGCCCCGGCCACGCAAGACATCCTCCCGCTGATCCTCATCCACACCGTCGTCGGCGGGTCGAGCGCTGTCGGACGATCGATCCTGCTCGGCATGGGCAAGGTCAAACCGTTCACGATCGCCGTACTGGTGGCTGGCGTGAGCAATGTGATCCTCAGCTACGTCTTCGTCCGCTACGCCGGGCTGGGGCTGAAGGGGATTGTGCTCGGCACGATCTGCGCCGTCGTCGGGCGGTGTGCGATCTGGCAGCCGTGGTATGTGTGGCGGTCGCTTCGCGAATCGCCGAGTGGAAAGTGAAAAGCGATGGGCGATGAGTTGACGGATGCCCACTCATCGCTCGTCGCTCATCGCTTTCCACTTGATGCAGTACGTTTTTCACTCCGATCCTCGCTACAATCCCGCACCATGAAAGTCCTCTGTGTCACCATCGGATCGGCCGGCGATGTTCACCCGTTTGTGGGGATCGGGATCGAACTGGCCCGTCGCGGTCACGACGTGACGGTCGTTACCAACGGGCATTTCAGGCCGCTGGTGGAGTCCGTCGGGCTGCGGTTTATCGAGTTGGGGGCGGCCGAGACGTATCGCGAGGGGATCAAAGACCCCGATCTGTGGCACCGCACGCGCGGGTTCAAAAAAGTGATCACTTGGGGCGTTTTGCCGCTGGTGAAGCCGACGTACGAAATCATCGCCCGCGAGGCCTTGCCGGGGGGCACCGTTCTCGTCGGCTCGACGCTGTCGCTGGGCGTTCGCGTGGCGCAGGAAAAGCTGGGGCTGCCGACGGTGATGGTGCATCTGGCGCCGTCGGTCTTCCGCAGCTTGGTCGATCCGCCGAGGCTGCCCGGGCTGTTTATGCCCAAGTGGTTGCCGATGTTCCTCAAGCGCGGGTTGATGTCGCTCGGCGACAACTTCGTCATCGACCCGATCATCGGGCCGAGCATCAACCCGCTGCTGAACGAGCTGGGATTGCCGCCGGCCCGCGGGTTTTTCAATCAGTGGTGGCATTCGCCGGACCGGGTGCTGGGGCTGTTTCCGGAGTGGTTCGCGCCGATCCCAAGCGATTGGCCGGCGCAATTGCGGCTAACGGGGTTCCCGCTTTACGACGAGGCGGGCGTATCGCCGATCGACGAAGGGCTGGCGAAGTTTCTGGACGCCGGCGAGCCGCCCATCGCCTTCACGGCAGGCACGGCGATGTTGCACGGGCAGGACTTTTTTCGCGTCTCCATCGCCGCCGCCCGGAAGCTGGGCCGCCGGGCGCTGCTGCTGACGCGTCACCCCGAGCAACTGCCGGCCGAACTGCCCGAGGGCGTGCGACACGTCCACTACGCGCCGTTCAGCGCCCTGCTGCCAAGATGCGCGACGCTTGTCCACCACGGCGGGATCGGCACGACGTCGCAGGCGCTCCAGGCCGGTGTTCCGCAACTGATCTACGAAATGGCCCACGACCAGCCCGACAACGCCGCCCGCGTGATGCGCCTCGGCGTCGGCGATGCGATCCGGCCGATCTTCTACCGCACCGGTACAGTCGCGAAAAAGCTGCAGCGCTTGCTGGCCGATCCGTCAATCAAAGCCAACTGCGTGAAGGTGAAGATGCAGTTCATCGGGACTCATCCGCTGCAAAAAACGTGCGATGAGATTGAGGCGGTGGGCTTTGGCTAAACGCGTTACATGAATGGGATCGCACTCCGATTTTTACCACAGAGCCACAGAGGTTTCACAGAGAGCGCAGAGAAGACAAAGAAACTCTCTGTGAGTCTCTGCGCAATCTCTGTGGCTCTGTGGTCGCATTCGTCCTTTTTACTTCACGCGCGCTTTCGACCACTCCGGCGCAACCGGCTTGCCGACTGTTCCCGTTGCCTTCCCTGTCTGCACGAGATCCAGCACCGCTTTCATAAACGCCGGCAGATCGTCGGGCGTGCGCGAGGTGATGATGTTGCCGTCCACCACGCACGCTTCATCCACCCACTTGCCTCCTGCATTCACCACGTCGTCGATGATGCTCATGTAACTCGTGCATCGTGTCCCCTTGAGCGCGTTGGTCGAGCAGAGCATCCACGGCCCGTGGCAGATGGCGGCCATGGGGATTTTCAGCCCGTCGGCTTCGCGGACGAGGCGGACCATGTGTTCATCGCGGCGCATGTGGTCCGGCGAGGTTCCGCCGGGGATGACGATCAGGGCGTAATCCTTGGCGTGGCAATCCGCGGCGGATTTTTCGGCCTTTTGCGGGTAGCCGTGCTTGCCGATGTACGTCTCACCCGCCTTGGGGCCGATGACGTCCACCGTGTGGCCGGCCTCTTTCAGGCGGTACTTGGGGTATTGCAGTTCGAGGTCTTCGTAGATTTTTTCGACAAGTATTGCGACGCGGGCCATGGTGAATCCTTAATAAGTTGCCAGTGGTCAGTTGTTAGTTGCCAGTGAAGGCAGACATGGAGTGTATTTGCATTGACTGGCAACTGGCAACTAACAACTGGCAACTTATGATAAGAGCATGAATCTTCGCTGGGCCGGTCGGGAGTCTCTGGAGGCGATCGCTGATGTGCGATTGCGGTCGTACAGCTACACACCCGCGATTCGGGAAAGCTTCATCAAGCGCACGGCGGACGATCGGTTCGCCGACGGCGACGTTGCGCTGCTGGAAGACAACGGCGTGGTCGTCGGAACCGCCACGCACCTTTCGCTCCAAATCTGCACCCGCGGCGGGCGCGTGCCTTGCCAGGGCGTCGCGTGGGTCGGAACCGTCCGATCCCACCGCCGGCGACGGGTGGATGGCAAAGGCATCGCTTCCACCGTGATGAACTCGCTGCTCGATCGCGCCCGCGAGCGCGGCGATGCGGCCAGCGCGCTCATGCCTTTCCGCAGCAGCTTCTACGAACACTTCGGCTATGGAACGGTTGAGCGACAGGCGATCTGGACCGTGCCGATCGCAGTGCTGCCAGCCGGGGAGACCGGCGGCTTTCGGGATGCCACACCCGCGGACTATCCCTCAATGGCGGCCTGCCGGGCTAGGCAGGCGATCGCGGGGAACTGCGACGTCGACGGCGGACCGGCGGCGATCCCGTTCTGGATGAGCGAATTTAGCAAAATGGGCTTCACCTTCGTCGATCAACCCACCCCCGGCGGGCCGATCACCGGGTTCGTCACCCTTCAGGAACTCATCGAAGGCGAGCACGCAATCGCCAGTATTGATGAGCCTGCGTACGACTCGCCGGAGGCGTTCGGGCGGATTCTCGGGTTCCTGGCGAACCTCAAAGACCAGTACACCTTCGCTAGGATGAATCTGCCGGTCGATCTCCCGCTCAACTGGCTTTTGAAGGAACGGCAAGTCCCCCACCGCCGGATCGACCATCCCGCTGCACGATGCAACCTCATTAACCGCATGCAGTTACGCGTTTTGGACCACCGCCGATTCATCGAGCCTATGAGGCTATCGCCCGGGCAGTCGGGAAAGATCGTGGTGGCGGTCGAGGAGTCCGAAGGAGCGCAAAGCCGCTTCAGCATTGAGTTTAGCATCGACCGGGCCGAAGTTCGCCCGTCGCAGGCGTCGGCAGATGTCACCGTGAAGGACTCGGTCTGGGCGGCGATCGTGACCGGGAACCTCCGCGCCACCGACGCCAAAGCCCACGCCCTGATCGACTGCACCAGCGACCGCCCCGTAGCGCTGCTCGACCGGTACAGCGCCGGACCGGCTGGTTTTTGCTGGGAATACTTCTAGTCTCAAGACCGAACGCTCCATAAAATGTCGATTATGCAACTGAAATCGTTTTTTAATTGACTAAGGGCACGTTAAAACGCTATTTTTATCAATCATTGCCACGGAAGGCATCTTAACGCAACCAGCAGCGGAGTAGACGGTTGCAGCGGTTATTCGAGTCCCGCGCGAGGGGCGCCCTGATGGGTCAGCCCTCTCGCAATGTTTCGTTCCGACCACGGAATGAAGTATCGGGCGCGATTTTTACCCTAGACGAACCCTGGTATTTTCGGAGCCGAGATTATGGCAGACGCGCCCCCGCCCCTCCCTATCGCACCCAAGATGCCCGACACCGCCGACAAGGCCACCAAAGCCGCGCCACCACCGGCCCTCCCGCCGGCCGATGCGGTCGCGGACGGGGCAGCCATCGCGCACCAGATCGGGTTCTGGCAACAGCCTTGGGTACAGAACGTTTTGCCGTTCGTCACGTCGTTCGTTCTGCACGTGGGATTGATTATTTTCGGCTACACGGCGCTCAAGGTAACGCAGGTCGTCTACAACAAGGTCACGCAGGAACAGGTCATCATCCCCGACGCCACACTGGCTGAGAACGGGCCTCCGGGCGGGATCGTGAATCCCGGCACGGGCGGCGATCCCACCCGCCGGGCCGAGCAGAATATCGACGACTCCGTCACTCAATCCGACGGCTGGGCTCAGAAAAAAGGCGAAGCTCTGCAAGCCAGCATCGCTGGCGGCGGCGCGGGTGAAAGCGACGGCGACAACACCATCGGCGCGGGAATGAATTCGGCCTTCGGTAAAGGCAAAGGCCAAGGCTCCGGTTCCGGCGACGGCATGGGCGGCGGGGCCGGCGGCGACGGCGCGGGCGTGCTCGCCCCGTTCGGCACACCGGGCGGCGGTGGCGGCATCGGGCCCAAAGCCCCGTTCGCGGGCATGGGCGGTAACGCCCGCCAGATCGTCTACCTCTGCGACGCTTCCGGAACCATGCAGTCGGTCTTCAGTTCCCTTCGTGATGAGCTGAAAAAATCCGTTGGCGTGCTCGTCCCGGGGCAGTTCTTCAACGTGATCTTCTTCACCGGCGATAACGTCATCGCCTACAACAAGGGCGGCCTTATCATGGCCAACCCTGACAACAAGAAGAAGCTGTACGATTTCGTCGATGACGTGTCCCCCAAGGAAGGCACCAATCCCTTCCCCGCGATCAACGCCGCGTTCGATAACAAGCCGCAGCTCATCTATGTGCTGACTGACGGCTTCGATCAGGTGGACTCGCTGGAAGCCGTCTACCAGGAATTCGCCAAGCGGAATGCGGATAAAAAGGTGAAAGTGAACTGCATCCTGCTCAGCTCCGATCCCTCGCGCGATAAGTCGCTGGTGGATTTGCTACAGCGAATCGCCAAGGACAACGGCGGCAGCTTGAAGATCATCAACAAGGATCAGTTTTAATCCCTGACTGAATCAGTGCGTCATCGGTTGGATCCGTTCGGATTTTGACGGAGGCGGCTATGGTACAAGCAAACCCACGCGGCATGGTTGAGGTGCATCCTCACACTGTTGCATTCCTGCAACGCAAATGGGTGCAGAACGGATTGCCGATCCTGACCTCGCTGGCGTTTCACGCGGGGCTGGTCCTCTTCGCCATTTCAGTCTATCGGGTGGCGACTGGTGGCGGCTTCACGACCGAGATACAGAATCAACCTGTTTTTGGGGATTATCCAGAAACGGTTAATACCACACCAGGCGGCACGGGGTTAACCGGTCAGATCCGTGAGACTCGGCTTGGAAATACTGAAATTCCTGAAGTCGAATCCGTTGTTTTCAATAAGAACAAAGCCTTGTCGCTTGGCGCCGCGGTTGAAAGTGGAAACTCTGATACTGCGAACGACACTTCCACGTTGGGCATTGGACCGACGCGAGGCATTCCAGGAATTCCCGGCCAGATCGGCGGGCTGGGTGGAACCGGCAATGACATCGGCGAGGTGGCGAATATCCGCATCGGGCGCCCCGATGGTACGGGCGATGGCACTGGAAACGGTAGCTTCCCCAAGAAAGTTCTCTCGCCCCGCGTCGTTTTCGTCTGCGATGCCACCGGCTCGATGCAGTCGATCTTTGGCGGACTCAAAACCGAACTTCAAGAATGCATCAACCATCTTGAAATGCCTCAGGCGTTCAATGTCATCTTCTTCAGCGATGACAAGGTGCTTGCCGCGAACAAAGACGGATTGATGTTCGCCAACAGCGATAACAAGCGCAAGTTGGCGGGCTTCCTCTCCGACATCGCCCCGCACGGGCAGACCAACCCGCTGCCGGCGATTCGGGCGGCGTTTGCTCAGAAGCCGGAGTCGATCTATGTGCTGACCGACGGGTTTGACCAGGTCGATTCGCTGGAATCGGTTTATAACGAATTCGCCACGCTGAACAAAGACGGCAAAACGCGCGTGAACACCATCCTGATTGGGAATCCCGATCAGAAGGAACTGGTGGACCTCCTCAAGCGCATCGCCAAGGACAACCGCGGCACGATGAGGATCGTCTCGCGAGAAGCGTTTTAATCAAACGCAAGAGTACGCGATAGCCGTCATCCTGAGGTACTCCGAAGGATCTAGCTGAATTCGCTGGGAAGTTAGATCCTTCGGAGTACCTCGGGATGACAGTGAGAGACGTTTAGATTATTTGATTAATCATGGCCGCGCGGCGATTTTCGCGCGATAACAATTTTCCGGGCCCGGGAGACTTTCCCACAGGACTGCGATCCGTGACAGCGACAATGTTCCGGCGGATTGGCGCTGCGGCGAGCAAGCCCCGACGTCCACCCCTTGAGTCTGACGAACGGCAGAGAGATCGGCTCCGGTCTTCGATCAGGCGAGGGTCATTTTAATTTCTCCCCAAGGGAGAAAAGGAACGTCCGATGCGTCGTATTGCTCTTTCCAAGTATCGTTTCGCCCTCATTGCTTTGGTCGTGGGCGTGTCGCTGGCGATCGCTAGCAGCAGTTTTGGCCAGGCCGCCGGTGGCGCTGCAGGTGCAGCGCCGGAAGAAAAGCCGCTGGGCGTGTTTCAGTTGATCATCGGCCACGTTGACGGCGTGACCATCACCATTGCGATCCTGTCGATGATCGGGCTGACACTGATCATCCAGGGCTTTATCAAGAACCGCGCCAGCGTGTTCATGCCCGAGGAAACCACCAACCAGATCCGCGAAATGATCGGACAGCGGAAGTTCAAGGAACTCATTGAGTTCACCGAAACCGATCCGAGTTTCATCAGTAAAGCCCTCAACCCCGCGCTCAAGCGCGCCCCCAGCTTCAGCAGCATGAAGGAAGCCATGGAAACCGCGATCGGCGAACAGACGGCCGATCAGTTCCGCAAGATCGAGTACCTCAACATCATCGGCAACATGGGACCGCTGCTCGGTCTGCTCGGCACGGTGCTGGGGATGATTGCGGCGTTCAGCGCCATGCAGGCAGCCAAGGGTCAGGCTGATCCGAGCAAGCTGGCCGGTGGTATTTCGACCGCGTTGTGCCACACGTTCCTGGGTCTGTTCCTGGCTGTTCCGTGCTTGGCGGCGTTCGGCATTTTGCGGACGCTGGTGGACCGTCTGACGGTTCGCGGCGCGTTGGTGGCGGAAGAACTGCTTCTGATGATCAAGCCCGCCGAAGCCAAGCCCGCCGCCGGCGCTGCCGTTCGCGCCCCGGCCGCCCCTGGCGCCGTCCGCAAAGCTCCCGCCCCGGCCCCGTTGCCGCAGGCGTAAGTCAGGAATGAGCGATGAGCGACGAGCGATGAGTCAACCACTCATCGCTTTCCGCTCATCGCTTTCCACTACTTGAAAGGAGCTAGTCATGGGTAAGCATCACATTCCCGAAGCGCACGGGGGGCACCCCAACGTCACGCCGTTGATCGACGTGGTCATGGTGCTCATCGTGTTCTTCATGCTCGTCGCCAAGATCGGCGTGAGCACGGGGGCGGATCCGAAAATCCAGATCCCCTCCAGCATCCTCGGCAGCGAGATCAAGGACATGGGCAATGTTCTTTACCTGAACGTCACGCCCATGAGCAAGGATTCCGACACGCCGATCGTCACTGCAATGGTGAAAAACAGCACCACCGGCAACTCGGAAATCACTGAGTTAAAACTGGATGGCGACGCCAAGTCGCAACTCGTCGCTTCCCTGAAGTTTTACCGCTTCGGGAAAGACCTGGTAAAAGGTGGAGACGCTGCCGACAATGACAATTTCCAGGTCGTCATTCGTGGCGACAAGGAAATGCGATTCGCCGCACTTCAGCCTGTGCTGGAGGCGTGCGCGTACGCCAACGTCAAAGCCGTCAACTTCAACACCGCCAAGGTGACCGAAGCCGCCCCGGCGGCTGCACCATAAATATCAACTATCGCCTCCACCCCTCGCTTAGGCGATCGGTGAAGGTGTGAAACGAGAGTCCAATATGAAAATGAAAGGTGCCAAAGCCGTTCATTACGAGTCAGGCCCGAACATGACGCCGCTGGTCGACGTCGTGATGGTGATCCTGATCTTCCTGATGCTCGCCGGCCAGTTCGGCGGAGCAGAGCACTTTCTGGCCAGCAATATCCCGCTGAGCAAAGGCGGCGTCGGGCCGGACAACAGCCCGGCTTCGATCGATGAGCCGATCGAAATCCGCGTTGACAGCCCGTCTCCCGACCGCTTCACCGCCCGGGCTGGGGTCATCAACGCCACCGACGGCCCGACCCTGACCAAAGGCCTGACCAGGCTCCGTGCCGTGATGGCCGAACAACTCAAGGCCAAGGGCAAATCAGCGTCCGACATCCAGGTCAAGATTTCTCCAGGGCGTAACGTAAAGTTCGAGCATGTAATCGCGGTCTTCGAAGCCGCCAACGCGGCGAGTTTTGAAAAGATCGGCTTCACCAAAGCGCGCTGACCGGACCAGATACGTCGTCATCCTGAGCGGTACTCCGCGAAGGATCTAGCCTCGAATCCCGGGCTGGATCCTTCGCGGAGTACCGCTCAGGATGACAGGTTTCGGCAGATTGCTCGCCACTCTATAAAATTGATACCGCCATGAACTCATCCAACCGATTCAACCGTTTCACGCTTTCCCTGCTCAGCTCAGCGGCCGCGCTCGCCATCTCCGCGATGCCGGTGATGGCCCAGCCAAAGACCGGCACGGGGCTCGACGCGCTCGACGAGAACCGCACCCGCGAAGCGCTGGCCAGCATGGGCATGGAAGACCTGCTCGAACGCTCGTTCGAGACTGGCAAAGTTCCGCAGGCCGAGCGCGACGGCATTCGGGGGCTCATCTCGCTCAACCGCCTGATGAACCAGAACGTCGACAAACTCACCGCCCGCCAGCGGAAGGAGATCGTCGCCAATGTATCCGCCGGCCTGGATAAGGCGCTGATGAGCATGAAGGACCCCACGGCCCTTGCCAATCTGGCTGCCAAATTGTACGCCCTGGGCGTGGCGAACAACGTCGCGCTGCTGGAATACTGGGGCGAAGACACCGCCACCCAATCCCAAACCAAACCCGCCGCCGAGGCAGTGCTGAAGGTCTACCAGAAGGCTGAAGTCGAAGTTACCGCGAAGCTCAACGCGGTGGCTAACCAGATCAATAACCCCGGGCAGGTCGCCTTGATGCAGCAGTTGAATAACCTGCAGCTCCTCCAGACCACGATCCAATACACGCGCGTCGGCTCGCAGTACCCGCTGGCGTTGTCACTGGATAAAGCCGACCCGAAGCGAAAAACGCTCGTCGACGAATCGATCGAATTCCTCAAGCAGTACGACAACCCCGAATCGACGATCCAGCCGACGATCAAGGTCCAGATCGGCAAGCTGCTGATCGTTAAAGGCGACTACGCCGGTGCGATCGAAAAGTTCAAATCGCTGTACGTCGACCCGAGCAAGGTTACGCCGGCCCCTAAGCCGTTCGATCTGAACGACGCCCGCTTCTTCACCGCCAATGCGATGCTGCTCAGCGGCAAGCCGGACGACGCCGAAAAGCAACTGGCCGAAACCGTTACCTGGCAGAAGGCTAACTTCACCACCAAGGCGGACCTGCAGTTGGTGACCGACACCGTCGAAGTGCTAAAAGCCCGCATCGCTTGGTACCGCGCCGAGCAAGCCACCGACCCGGCCGATAAATCCAAGTTCAACGATCAGGCATCCGCCATTCTGACCAAGCTGATGAAGGAAAACCCGGGCCTCAAGCCGTTGATCCTGGAGCAGCTTGTCTCCCGCCTGCCGCCTGGGGCGGATCTGAAGAAGCTCGACACGCTGCTGCTGCAGTCGCTGATCGAGCGGGCGCGGACCGAGTACCTCAAGGATAAGAAAGACAAATTCGACCGCCCGACGATCGAAAAAGGCATCGCCGCTGCGAAGGAAATCCTGTCCCGCAAGGCGACGCCTAATTTCGATAAGGACGCAGTAAACACCGCGTATATGGTCCTCCCGTTCTTCGCGCAGAAGCTCGATCAGCCGAAAGTCGCTGCCGGTGCGTTTTTGGATTACGCGGAGGTGCAGATAACAGCTAACACCGAGGACTCCAAAAAGAAGGCCGAAGACGCCTGGTCGCAGGCGATGAACATCATCGTCGGCGATTTCAAGGCGCCGAATGTGTCAGACCCGGAAATCTCAGCGTTGTACGATCGGGCGCTGCCCATGGGCATCAACCCGCCGTTGAATCATCGGGAATTCGCCTACGCCTGGGCCCGCCGCCAGCAGGCGATGGGCAAGACCGCCGAGGCGATCAAGTATTTCAAGCTCGTCCCCGAAGACGCTCCGACGGCTATCAACGCCAAGTATTATCTGACGTTCGCGCTGAACGCCCAGTTGGACGATCCGAAGCTGACCCCCGCCAACAAGACCAAGATCATCGCCGACATCCAGACGGCCGCCGCTCAGATCACCAAAACCGCCCGCGAGCAGCTGGCGGTCGTCACTGATGAAAAAAAGAAAACCGCGTACCGCAATATGCTGTGCGGAACGATCCTCCTGTCATCACGGCTTGCAATGGATCAGCAGCACGACGCCAAAGCCGCGATTCAGCTGCTGGATGGGTTTGAAGATGCTGTAAAGGGTCTACAGGATGCCGAGAATCTGCTGATTGAAGCGAAGGAAACACTCATCCGTGCGTATACCGAGTCCGGACAAAACGACAAGGCGACCGATGTGTTATTGCAGTACATGGATAAGCGTCCGAACGAAGCCGGCGCTCTGGTAAACCGGGTCCTGCAGCAGCAGAACAAAGAAATCGACGCCGCCTTCGCCAAGCATGACGTACAGGCACTGGCCGTGCTGTTGCCGCGACGTGCAGCGCTGACCGGCTTCATGGCAAAGTGGGTGAAGGAAAACAAGGACCCGAAGATTCAAGCCCAATCCTATAAGTATGAAGTCTTCGATGCCGATTCCAAGCGACTGGCCGCCACCTACGAAATCGACCCTGCAAAGAAAAAGGCGCTGCTGGTCGCTACCGCCAAGGTGTACGACTCGCTGATCGCTCAGCCGCAAGGCGCGGCTGACCCGAATGTCAAGTTCGGCGCCGCTTTGACTTACTATGAATTGGGCGAGTTCGAGAAAGCCCGCGCACTCCTCGACAAACTCCTCCGCGAACGCCAGCTGGGCAATCCGCAGCTGGTGGAAGTTAAGAACGGTCAGCAGGTGGTGGTCGACAATGATCTATACTGGGAGGCCCGCCTTAAATTCCAGCGGGCGAATCTCGAAATCGCCAAAAAGAACAGCGACGCCAAACTCCAGGCCGAAGTCACCGGTGAACTGCGCCTGATCTACACCAAGTTCGGCCGAACGACCGGCGGGGCGAAGTGGGGCCCGGAGTTTGAAAAGGACCGCTTGGCGCTCGACCCGACGATTAACCCCGACGAAGCCGTGTTGCCATCGCCGACAACCGTACCGAGCACGGAGCAGGCCGTGCCGTGATTCGTCGCATGGGCAACCTGCCCATGTGTCACGGTACGCCGTGACGATCGGTCGTACACGACGGATGCAGCACGAGCGAAGCGATCTCTCGCTCCCCATGCCAATTGGGTTGCCAAGGCGATTGCTTGATGAGCCGCGTACGGCTCATTTGCGTGAGTACACGCTGCATGGGCAAGTTGCCCATGCGATGTAATCACCGGATCGGCTTCCCCTTCGCCTCGCTTGGCGGGCGGGGATAGTCCCGATGAGTCGTGGCGACCTTGTGGATCTCGACGATCACATGATGCTCCGCCCCGGGCAGCTCAGCCGGGTAGATTTTCGCCGGGCCGCCGCCGACCCATTTAATCGCCTTGCCGGCCACGGGAAGCTCTTGCGTGATCCGCTCCCCCTTCATCGCCAGCATGCGCCCGCCGACGCGCACCAGCGGCAGGCACCACTCGGCCAGCATGTCGATCGCGCCGACCGCGCGGGCCGTCGCGATGTCAAACGCTTCACGGTTTGAACTGCGGGCGACATCCTCCGCCCGCCATTCAGAGACGGACACGTTCAGCAACCCGAGCGCGTCCGCGGTCGTCTGCAGGAACGCTGCCTTCTTCTTCGTCGCTTCCACCAGCAGGATTCGCGCATCGGGCCTGGCGATCCCCAGCGGAATACCCGGCACGCCCCCGCCGCTACCGACGTCAACGATCGAGTGCGAACCCTTGGGCAGATGCTTCAGCAGCGTGAGCGCGTCGGCGATGTGCAGCCGCTCGGCGCTTTCGCGGTCGACAATGCGGGTGAGGTTCATCGTCTTATTCGTCTCGATCAACAGATCGAGATATTGCCCGAGGAGAGCGTGCTGCCTGGCGGACAATGTAATGCCCGCGCGGGCGGCGATCTGATTCCAAAGCTCGTTCATTCTATTTACTCCCGATCCAGCGTGCCGTGCGTCACGCCAAGCTGGTTGATGACTTTGAGCGAGCGAGTCAGCGTTGTCGGCGTCGCCCGGCCGGTAAGCACGTCGGCGTACCGCGCGATCAGCGGGCCGACTTCGTCCGGCGATTCGCGCAACAGCTCCACGCGGAAATGCACGATGCCCAGCTCCCGCATCCGCGGCACGAAATCAGCGGCGCTTTGCGCCTGGGCGTTGTAGACGGTGTTGCGACACCCGGCGTCGGGAATCAGCGGGTGCGGCTGGCCGACACGGTCCGAGAGGTCCACCTTGTGATGCTCGCACGGCCGGCCGCAGTCGTGGAAATCCTTGCCGTTGCTCATGGTGTGCGCGAACACGCAATGCTCCATGTGGAACATCGGCATGTGCTGGTGGACGACGCATTCAAACCGACTTGCATCGCAATGCTGGAACATCGCCGCCATCTGTCGCCAGTTCAGATCGTAGCTGGGGACAAACCGCACCAGCCCGGCATCAGCGAACACGCCGGCCGTCAGCTCGTTGGCGATGTTGAGTGAGTAATCGCCAATCAGCGGCAGACCCGGCGACATCTCGCGGTAGTAGCTGATGGCCGCCAGGTTGCGGACGAGGATCGCATCCGGCTGGGCATCGAGCACCTGCTTGAGCCACCCTTCTTCGCCGGGCTTGACGATGCGCATGGTCGCCAGCGCGATCGGCACGCCGGCGGCGTTTGCAGCTTCGACGGCGGGCTTGTAACGGCGGACGTCTTCGAAATCGCAGTACACGCTCGCGGGTTTCTCCGCGAGGACGGCATGGAGTTGATCGAGCGTGCGCGCGAGCAAATGTAGCACGGGCGTCTCGCCCGTGTCAGGGCGCGCCGTTTGGCACGGGCGGGACGCCCGTGCTACGACGGAACGCATTTCAGCCAACACATCAACGCGAACTTCATGCGTTGCAGCGCGATTGGCAAGAAGTTTCTCGACCGCCGCCCGACGGAGATCATTCAGCAAACTCTTCGGCACCATCGGCCCGCCCGCCGCGTCGAGTCGCAAATCACGCAGTTCGAACGGCGTATCTCCCAGCCGGGCGATCTGCTCGCGCACCATGTCGGGCATGACCGGGAACTTCGTCGCCGCTTCCAGCGGCTTGTCGGCCGACACTTCCATACCGCCGAGCTTCACCCGCAATGGCTGACCGACGTGGGCGGTCACCACCGCGTCGATCGGCTGGCGCTTCACCACCACATCGCGGCTGAACGAATGCTCCAGCCGCTTGCGGATGGCCGGATCATCGGTCTTCCAAACGATCGACCCGAACGCGATCGCGTGAAGGTTTACGTCGCCATGGCCGAGCTCGATCTCGATCTGCTTCTTGCCGGCCGGGCGGACGGCGAACACTCGACCACCCTGCTCGTCCTGCTCGGGGTGACCTTCGTCGAATACCACGCCATCGCCGGGCTTCAATGGCGAAACGACGTTCTCCTCCGCGATCACGATCGACCGCGGCGTAATGCGGGCGACCGTGCCGATCCGCGTGCCACGGGATTTGGGGAACCGGCCCTGCACGAGCACCTGATGATTCACGCCCGACAGGAAGCCGTGACTGAAACCGCGGGAGAAAGTCTGTTCCATGTCGATCTTCTGCTGCGGCGAGAGCTTGAACCGGCGGTGGTCTTTCCACGCATCGATCGCCTGCCGATACGTCTGCGCCGTCGCGGCGACGTAGTGGGCGCTTTTGAGCCGGCCTTCGATCTTGAAGCTGGCAACTCCGAGGTTCGAAAGATCATCGATCAAGTCGTACGCCGCCAAATCCTTCGGCGAAAGCAGGTACGCCACATCGCCCAGTTCCCGCGGCACGCCATCGACGACGAGTTCATAAGGCAGACGACAGGCCTGAGCGCACTGCCCGCGGTTGGCGGATCGCCCGCCGAGCGATTCGCTGGTCAGGCATTGGCCGCTGTAGGCGACGCAGAGCGCGCCGTGGATGAAGACCTCCGTCTCCATGTCCGTGCCGTTGCGGATTTTGCGGATGTCTTCAATCGACAACTCGCGGGCCAGCACCACCCGCTGCACGCCGAGCTGGCGGACGAATTCGATCCCGCGAGGCTCGGTCAGCGTCATCTGCGTGCTGCCGTGGATGTGCAGCGTCGGCGCCATCGCCTGGATGAGCTTGGCGACCCCAAAATCCTGCACGATGACCGCGTCGATGCCCGCTTCAGCGATCTGGCGAATGTAATCCGCGGCTGCCGGGAGCTCGTCGCTAAAGATCAGCGTGTTAAACGTGAGAAACCCGCGGACGTTGTGATCGTGCAGATACTTCACGATCGTCGGCAGCTCATCGAGCTTGAAATTCTCCGCCCGAAAGCGGGCGTTGAACTGATCGAGCCCGAAGTAGACCGCATCCGCACCGTTCGCGACGGCTGCGCGCATCGCCTCCCAATCGCCGGCGGGAGCGAGGAATTCGGGGACGCGTTGAGACGGTGTTGGTTGCATGATTTTTGCCACAGATGGGGCACGGATGAACACAGATAGAAATCAAACCGTCAAATCTCGACCGATGATGCGCATTGATCTGTGTGCATCTGTGCCTCATCCGTGGCTAAATCCTATTCGCCCGGAATGTAACTGATCACACCCTCAAACGGGCTGCTGGCGGTCGCGTAGCGTTTTTTGGGGATGCGTCCCGACTGGTAACTCAGCCGCCCGGCTTCGAGCGCGTGCTTCATGGCGGTGGCCATTTTCACCGGGTCCTTGGCGTGGGCGATGGCGGTGTTGAGCAGCACGCCGTCGGCGCCGAGTTCCATGGCGATCGATACGTCGCTGGCCGCGCCTACGCCGGCGTCGACGATGACGGGATACGTCGGATCGCCTTCCTTCAGCAGTTCCAGGCAGAGGGAGATGTTCAGCGGGTTAAGAATTCCCTGCCCGCTGCCGATCGGGCTGCCGGCGGGCATCACGCTGGCGGCACCGGCTTCCTTAATCCGCACGGCGCTCCGCGGATCGTCGCTGGTGTAGGCCAGCACGGAGAAGCCTTCCTTTACCAGTTCCTTTGTCGCTTCGATAGTGCCGACGGGATCGGGCAGGAGCGTCTTTTTATCGCCGAGCACTTCCAGCTTCACCCAGCCGGCGCCTTTGTTGCCGTTCTTCTCCAGCAGGTCGCGCCCGAGGAGTGCGACGCGGATCGCATCATCCGCCGTAAAGCACCCGGCCGTGTTCGGCAGGATGATGTAACGGCTCAAGTCGAGGAAATCGAACAGCGACTTGCCCTGTGCGTCGATCAGCCGTTCGCGCCGGACGGCGACGGTGACGACCTGACAGCCGGACGCGTCGAGGGATTTTTGCATGAGGTCATAACTGGCGTACTTGCCAGTGCCGACGAAGAGGCGGTTGGTGACTTGGAAGTTTTTGATGCGGAAGAGGTCCATCGGGCAGATTCTACGCTAAATCTGCCCTCAGGTCAGCGGATTTGACGCAAGGCACGCCCGATGTTTCGGGCACCATGCAAAACGCGAATCAAGTCCAGTCCACGATCCGTCACCAGATAAAACAGCAAGTAATTGCGGAACCGCGACATCGGAATAAATCGAATCCCCCTCAATTCACGGGGTGCCCGCGGGCGCAAGGTCCCGATGCCTGGATGCTTTGCCAGTAGTTTCAACTCTCGATCCACTTCGAGCAAAAACCGTGTGGCGGCATTGGCATCACGGTGACGGATGAATTCAACAATCTCATCGATATCTCGATCGGCTCGGAGGCGAACACGGATGATTAAACTCATGCCGATTTCCGTTTGCCTCGATCGGCGGACTTCTTCTTTAACTGGGTAAGTTTTTTCCGCCAATAAGCCGCGTCGGCTACCAACGCTGGGGAATGAAGTCCTTCTTCAAGCAAGCTGTTGAGGTGATCGTCGTTGAGAAAATGGGGCTGTGCAATCAGGTCTTGCAATCCCATGACCAAGGCTTGTTCCAAAGTGACGCTCGAGCCTTCAATGGCCTTTTTCGTTTTTTTCAGTAGCGACTCGGGAATTTTGACCGTGACATTTGCCATCGAAAACCTCGTATCACCAGATTATATCGAAGCGGGTTATCCCCCGCCAACAAACGTCACGATCTCCACCTCGTCCCCCTCCTTCAGCGGCAGATCGTACTTGTCGCTCTTCGCCAGTCGACGGTTGAGCTCAATTGCCACCTTCTCCGGCGAGAGCTTGAACTGCTCCACCAGCGTTCGCAGCGTGGTGCCCTCTTCCACAGTCTTGGGTTGGCCATTAACGGTGAGGTTCATCGTTCGCTCCTAGCGTGGCCCGTGGAAGTACATGTAGATGTAGATGACGGCCGTCGCGAAAAGGCTCAGCCAGATTCCGACCCACGCCTGCACGCGCTGGGCGAGCATGGCATCGGGCAGCGGGCGAGGTTCGTCTTTCATCTGCCTTAGCACGACGATGCCGATGAAGAGCGATACCGTGATGCCGTAGATCGGGAACGGGAGGAACTTGTCCGCCAGCGAGTACGGAGCCATGTTCTCAAGCTCTTCCTTCGGCCGCTGCGTGCCGGGGAGGAAGATGAAGACGACGGACGCGATCAGCATGATCAGCCCCAGCCAAGCGGCGAGCAGTGCCACCCACGCCGGTGCGGGCGTGGCGCGTGGTCGCGAGCGGATCGAATCCAACGGCGGGAGCGGGCTGACGAAGTCATCCTTGGGCACGCAATCAACCTACGCCCAAACCCGCGTGACGACAAGCGGCCGGGCGGGGTATGATGGCAGCATGGCTCCTATCCTGATCGGCGCATTGATCGAAGCGGCGGGTATCATCTTTTTCGTGATCGGCGTTGGGCAGCACGGTTTCCCGCCGGGGCTGGGCTGGTTGATTCCGGCGATCGTGCTGTTTGTCGCGGGAAATACCATCACCGTTTTGGCGGTGGTGAAACGGGCGATGGATAAGAAGAAAAAGAACCAGCCTTAGCCAAGCATGGGCAAACGACGGGCAAATGCGTGATGCTTCATGGAGGGCGGCTGTCCTCCGCCGCCGAGATTGTCGATTAACGGCGGCGGGTGAGGACACCCGCCCTCCAGATCGGCTAAAGCGCGAGCCGACCGCAGCATGAACCTACTTCACGGGTTGAGTAGTGATTCCCGCGCGACGCTGGAGCGCTTCTCGGTAGATACCCTTCAGCGGCTGCGAGACGATATTCAGCCCGCCGTCGGAGTCGATGGTTAGCGTGTAAAGCCGGTCCATCTCAAACGGGCCCCACGGGCCTTCGCCCTGGGCGACGCGGATGCCTGCTTTTTTTCGTTCTTCTTCACTTACGACCAGCAGCCAGAACTTCTTCCAAAGTCCGAGCTCAAAATCGCTCACGCGCGGGTCGGCACCCTGATAGACGGCCGGGATCTTGTCCGGCACGTCGATCTTTGGGCCGCTTTCGGGGGTTTCCTGGTCGCCAAACGCACGGACGAACAGTGCGATGCTCTTGCCGCGCAGTGGATCGTTCTCTTTGACGAAATCGCGGTCGAACTTGATCACCAATGCATCGAAGTGCGCGGTTTTCCCCTTCACCGTCAGCACTTTGGGCGGAATCTCCCGGCCGTCCTTGGCGTATTCCACGAAGAGCAACGTCGTCTGGATCACGCCGGCCACCTCGCGCTGGTCGGTCACGATCACCTCAGCCACGCGGTTTTCGCTGCTGAGGCGCTGCACGACTGTTTCGAGCACTTTTTTCTCTTCGGTCAGCTTGTCGATCGTGTGCTGGGCCGAGAAATGATCGCGGTAGATGTAAAAGCCAACCGATCCGATCGTGATCAGTATGCACAGTGAGATGATTTGTCCGAGACCTTTGAGCATGTTGCCTTCAAACCAATTATCGCGGGGCGGCGGCCTCTTCCGGACGAACCAGGATGGCGTCGGCCCAAATTTTCTTCAGCGTATCGGCATCGGTGGGGATGACCGAAACGATCGACCGGTCGCCGTCTTCGCTAATGATCGTCGTGACGCTGCCCAGATACTTGCCGCCGGCATCGACATAATGCGTGGTTGGCGAGCCTTCATAGCCCATGCGGTCCTTGATCGGGATCGCCGTGACCTTCTTGCCGTCAAGCACTACGTCTTTGGGCAATTCCACGTCGATGTAGCGAAGCTTCACTTCGGCGTCGGGGCTTGAGAAACAATAGAACATGAATCCCGCCGGCTCCTTGGTGGGCACCAGCCGGGGCAGCAGATGGCCAAACCCCTGCGAAAGGTAGAAAGGCGGGAGTTCTCGTTCGATATCAGGCAGCGTGGCTTTCTTTGTCACCCGATGAACCGATAGGTGGTAGGAATCCACCAGCTTCACATTCACATTGTCGCCTCTCATCGAAGGCTGTGAAGCCGCCGGGTCATGGTCGGGCACGGCCCGACGCCGTTGTATGCTGGTGCCGAACTCGGTGGCGTAATATTTGTCTTTTGCCTCTGTGACCAGCGCGATGCTCGACCAGTTTTCCTGTTTGCGGTCGAACGTAACGTGGTACCAGGTTTCGGCATCGATCTGCTGGCCGGGCTTGGGCACGGTGCGTGAGCGAATGCCGATCTTCACGCCCGGATTCACCCCGCGGGTTTCAGGCTCCTCCACCAGGTAGGAATAGCCGATGTCTTTTCCGTCGCGGATCACACGCATCCACTGTTCGGGGATGAGCGCCGATCGCACTTTGGCTTCGGTCCAGTTGACGAACATCGTCCGCGTGCGGAACAAGCGATTCACCTGCTCGTCTCTGAGCTTTTCCGGATCGAGCAGTTGTACGGTATCGAGCACCGCGCGAAACGTGGCGGCGGCGTTGATTTCGGTGGCGTCGGCTTTTTCGGGCGGGGCATCGAACGACAGGCCTGGCGTGGTCATGATGAGGTTGAAGTACGTCTGCTCATTGAACTGAATGATCGCCTGCTGCACCAATTGCGGATGCACACCCGCCGTCGCCCGCATGACGATGACCCCCGCATCATGACCGGACAACGGTAGAACGTCCTGACGCAAAACCTTGTTGTTGGCCATGCGCGCACTCAATTGCGCGACGGTCATTTCCAGCAGGCCTTTGTCTTTTTCACCATTGATCACCGGGCCGGGAGCGTCGGGGCCGATGGACAGCTTGATGGGCTTGGAAAAGCTGGTCTTGGTCACGCGCAGGCTGATTTTTCGGGCTTCGCTGACGAATTCGACGACGGTATCGCCGACGGGGCGGTTGACGATCTTGCACCCGGCCGGCGGGGTCAGGCTGATGCCTGCCGCCTGCGACGAATAAGGAGCGCCCAGCAGCGGGCGGGTCGTCGGGGCAACGTCGGGGCGGCCGTCCAGGACGGTATCGAGCACCGGCGCGTGGGCCGTCGGTGGCGACGCAGGCTCGGCCATCGCCAAACCCGACACCGCGACCACGCCTCCCAGCAGGAGCATCCAGTTGCGCTTCATAGCAGTCTCCAGCAAACATTATCGGCCGTTCGATCGGTAAATCGCCAGTTTAGACACACAGCCTGTGTTTTTGGGGATATTCGATTCATTTCAAGACGGTTTACTGCCCCATCTTGATGCGATCCAGCACGGTATGGAGCATTGGGAGGTCATCTTCGCTGGGTTTACCTTCGCAGATCAGTTTGACCGCGATCGCCTGCCCCTGGGGCGTGATGGCCACCCCGATGTACTCGAAAATCGGGGTCGACATGAAGATCGGTGCATACGCCTTCACGTACGCAAATCCCGGATGACCGGCTATGGTGACTTCCTCTTCTTCACTCTGCTCGTCCTGCTGCAGGATCGAACGGGCAGACAGGGAAGGCTCCTGAGAGACAAATTCATTCAATGTCGTTCCCGGCGACAGGGATTTATAGATGTACAACAGCTTCCGCGGGCGGTTCAGCCGCTTCAGGGCTGACGGCTCGGTCGCGTCGAGCCGCGATGTTGCGCCGGTTCTCAGATTGGCCGACCAGCCAACCGGAATCCGCACGGTAAACGCCCCGAAGCTGATCGGCGGGGAGAAGCTCGAATCCAGCTTCCCGTGCTGAACCGCACTGACGTACGCTGCGATCGCCAGCGACGAGCCGAAGCACGCCCACGTGATCGCGATCAACGCCTTCCGCCGCCAGGGCTGATATTCCCACCACTTAGCCATAGGGCGGGGATTGTACCGGCTGAATGATGAATTCTGAATTCCCCGGTACACTTGAGCCATGCCCATCGATCTGTCGCCCTTTGCCGCAGTGCTGCTGGATTTGGACGGAACCGTCTACCACGAAGAATTTGCCCTGCCTGGCGCGGTCAACCTGATCCGCCGACTACAAAACGAGGGGCGGAAATTCGCCTGCCTGAGCAACAGCACGACCTCACCACTGCGGATTTGCGAGCGTTTGGCCCGGATGGGGTTGGAAGTCGACCCCTCCCACATCTATACGGCCGCGGCCGCTACGGCGGATTATGTGCTGCAGACGTTCGGCAAAACCCGCAAGCCTCGGGTATTCAACCTGTCAACCCAAGGCGTACATGAAATGCTCGACGGATCGGTAGATTGGGTTTCCACCCCCGGCGAGCCGTGCGACGCGGTCATCGTCGGAGCGCCCACCAACCCCTTCGCCACCGAGGAACGCCAGCGGCTGGCGCTGCAACTTCTGCGCAAAAACGCCGCGCTGATCGGAATCTGCGCCGACCGAGTCTACCCCAGCCCGCGCGGGATCGAGTTCGGTGCCGGAGCGTTTTCGGCCATGCTCGCGTTCGCCTCACAAACCACGGCCACCTTCTGCGGCAAACCGAACGCGATCTTTTACTACGAGCTTTGCCAGCGCCTGAACATACCCGCCAACCAATGCCTGATCATCGGCGACAACATCGAAGCCGACATTCTAGGTGCCAAGGCCGTCGGGATGAAGGCAGCTCTGGTGCTGACCGGCGTGACGCGACGGCGAGATTTGCTGAAACTGGCGAAAGAGCAGCAGCCGGATTTTGTGATTGAGGAATTAACGGAAGTGTGAGGGCTTACTCCCTCGCCCGGTACTCCGGGAGAGGGCGGGGGTGAGGGTTCTGCCGCGAAAAGAGAACCCATCCACGAATAACACGAATGAACACGAATACACAAATTCTTATTCGTGAAGATTTGTGTTATTCGTGGACCATTCTACCCGTCGAAACAGAACCCTCATCCCACCCTTCTCCCGGAGTACCGGGAGAAGGAGCCTAGCGTTTGCACAACCACCCTAGCTGCGTCCACACGTTGAACCACTCGCCAAGTTTGTTCGGCGATACCGACTTGCTGACGTCTTCGATCGACTGCGCTAGAGATTTCCCCGCCTTCAGATTCGTCAAGATCGCAAACGCCGTCGGTTCCAGCCGCTTGTAGTACAGTTGGTTTTCGTACCGATGTACCGCCAAAAGCACCCGCCTTCTCCGCGGCAGTGGGATCGTCTTTTTTTCCCGGCGTTTGGTCGGCGATTCCACCGCGTTGCTCGCTTCCGACCGCAACGCCCCTTCCTGCCGTTTAACGGCCAGGATGAAGTCGTCCAGCGGATACGCCAGGTCCAGCAACGTGAGATACGGCTGCAGTCGGAGCTTCAGCTTGGCCGGATCGGCCATCGCCACGGTTTGCGGATCGATCACCGGACGTGACGGGCCGTCGAACGCTTCCACCTGGGCCCACTCGAAGCGGAACATCTCCAGCGCCATCGCCTGTCGTTTGCCGGCCCAGTGCGGTTGGGCTTTGAGAAAAGCCCCCAGCCGCGATCCGAGATTGCGGAGCGTGAACGAGCGCGACGGATACCTGTCTAGATACGCCCGGCTCATCTGGTGAAAGTTGCCCTCGCCCAGGATCGCCCGCAGGCCGGGATAGTCGTCGTACAGGATATCAAGCAGCCGGAACCAGTACTGGCGGTTATAGATTTCCAGCCGCTCAAGCGAGGTCAGCCGATCGTTCGGCTTGATAAACGCCTCCGCAACCGGCCTCATGGCCGTCGGCGTGCGGTCGTGCGCATCCAAAGGCCCGCGAATCGCAGCGGCAGCGAGCTTTTGCAGTTGCTTGAGATTTTTCGGTGCGGCGGCTTTCATGGAGTCCCATTAAGAATGAACGCAGAGACGCAGAGGCGCAGAGAAGAAATGGACTAAACCAACTTCTTCTCTTCTCTCCGTCTCTGCGCCTCTGCGTTCAATTGCTTTTTCTTCACCCGATCGATGTATTTCTTCGCTTTCATCGCCTCGCCGTGTACTTCCTCGAACGACGGGATGTGGGCGTCCCACTCCAGCAGCGTGTTCGTAGCACCGCAGCGCTCGGTGGCGCGTTCGTACAGCTTCCACACCGGGTCGATCACCGCATGATCGTGCGTGTCGAGGATAAACCGCTCGTACTTGCTGTGTCCGGCGATGTGCATCTGCCCCACCCGCTTCGGGTCGATCGCGTTCACGTAGTCCATCGGATTGAAGCGATGATTCACGCTGGAAACGTAAATATTGTTCACATCGAGCAATATCCCGCAGTCGGCCCGCTCGACAACTTCGTTGAGGAACTCCCACTCGGTCATTTCCGAAACATGATACTCAGCGTAACTGCTGACGTTTTCGACACAGATCGGGACTTCCAGAAAATCCCGAGCCTGCATGATCCGCTCGGCCGTGATCTTGGCGGCTTCGAAGGTGTAGGGCATGGGCAGCAAATCGTGCGTGTACGTGCCATCGACGCTGCCCCAGCACAGATGATCCGAGAGGAACGCGGTTTTCGTCCGCTTGACCAGCGTTTTGAGGCGCTTGAGGTGCTGGCGATTCAGCGGGTCGGCCGATCCGAAGTACATCGACACGCCATGCTGGACGATTCGGTATTGCTCGGCGATCGCATCAAGAATCTCCAGCGGCCGCCCGCCGTCGACCATGTAGTTTTCGCTGATGACTTCGAACCAGTCGCAGGTGGGCTTGTTGCGCAGAATGTGCTGATAGTGCGGCACGCGCAGGCCAATGCCGATACCGAGATCGGTGAAACCGTTGAAGCGATTGGCGGGCATGGGGAGGAATCCGAATGACAGAACTAAGATTCGCTCAGAAACCCGAATGACGAAACCCGAAATCCGAAGGAATGACGAAACCAGAATGACGAATGACGAGAAACTCAGATTGGGGTAATTCGTCATTCGGATTTCGTCATTCGTCATTCCTTCGGATTTCGGGTTTCGTCATTCGGATATTCAGACTGCATCACAACAAAGGGCCGGGCGAACCAAGTCGCCCAGCCCTTTGAAAGTGTCTGCAGGACCGGCCTATTCCTTCTTCTCTTCCTTCTTGTCGTCCATGTGCTCGCTCTTGCAGCCGCCGTGGCCTTTGCAGCTGTTCTTGCCCTTGCAGCCGTTGTCGCCGGACTTGCAGCCGCCTTTGCCTTTGCATTCGTTCTTGCCCTTGCAGTCATGCTTGCCGGCGTCCTTTTCCTTGCCTTCTTCCATGGCGCGAACGCCAGCGTTGACAGCCTTGATCTGCTTGTTGCTGGTGACGACAGCCTTGCCCGGAATGGACGGCGCAGGCGTTGCCGCGCGGGCCATCGAGCCAGCCATCAATCCGCCCATGGCGGCAGCGATCAGGGAAAGTTTCGTGGACTTGTTCATAACGATGCTCCTTCGAGAAAAAGAATGGACTCTATTCCCAGCTCGAACGAGCGGGAATCGTTGCTCCTCATCGCACAACTAAAGACGTGACACGACGCTAGCTGTCGCAGCACCTCCTTCCGGATCCGTATCGGAATCCAACAACTGCCCAAGGCAATTGATCGCGATCTGGAGATACTAGTGGAACCACGGGACAGCAGGATGTATTCCCGCCACAAAGAATTTTACGGGTCGGTGCGTAACTTCTCCAGTTGAATCTGGGACGGACGTGATTAATTTCAGTTGGGCTGGAGAAGGCGTGGCAGACCGGACTGCCCCAAAATCATCCCGTTGCTCTTCAGCTTTCCAGGCACACTGAAGAGAAGAAATCCTTACCTGCCGTAAGTGTAACGCTAACAGTAGTGATCACTTCACCGTGTTAATGCCGCCGGAACCACCGGCATAGAGGGGCGTAAGGGCGGTGTCGTAATAGAAATCGAGGTTGTTCTTGGCATAGATGGTCTTGAAGAACATCCGGCCGCGAATCGTAGCACTGTTTTTGCAGTAAAAATCCGATCCGGGGCAAATCAGGTCGGCGGTGATGTCGAGGCTGTTGGTGTTGGTATCGCCGAATTTTTTATTGCCGTACTGATAGACCTTCAGATTGGAAGGGACGCTGTTGGAGGCGGTAATGGTGTTGTTCTGTGCAAAATCGACGTCCCCGGTGATATAGACCGTCGACGGCCCACTGAATTGGAGCGTTGCGTTGTTGGAAAAGGTGATGTTCTTCCAAGTGTATGTCCCCGCGCCGTAAGTCACGGTTCCGGTCACGTTCAAATCAGTTCCACCGGTTGGCTGCGCCGGCATCGTCGGCCAGGCGATGTCACTGCTCAGCATGGTGGGAGTTCCGGTGATGTCCAGATTGCTGGTTCCGCTTGGCCCGAGGACGACGGTATCGACGTATTCGTTGTTCTTGGCGGTGATGTCACCGTTGGAAGCCACCCCGCCGTTGCTCGGGTAGGTCGATCGCGACGGGTTGGTATTGGTCGATGAATTGTACGCCGCAGCCAGCAGGTTGTTTTTGACCGTAATGCTGTCGAGCCCCACCATTTGATAGGCGCTGCCGGTATTGGCAGCGATCGCACTGGCGGTCACGTTGCATGAGTTCTGTCCGAGAACCTGCGCGAACAAAAGCGGAATCGCCGTCCCGCGGCTGGCGATCCGGCGGATGGTGATGCGCACCGCATTGGCGTTGCTGCGGGCCGAACCGGTCAGCACGGTAAACGTGCGGTCCGAGGTATCCCATGTGCCGAATTCGATGTCGTTGGTGGTGTCGAGTGACACCGACGCCCCGTCGATCGTATTGGCCGCCGCGAACGTCGAGGCGTAGCTCTGCGCCGTCGCGATGTTGGTCGAAAGCCCCGCGATCGCCGCCCGCGCCACGGCATCTGCCGTCCGGCGGGCTTCGGTCTTGGCGGTCTGCACACGCCCGAGATCGACCGCGAGCGACGCAAACCCCAGCATCACGCCCAGAACGGCGATTACATACAGCAGCGCCATCCCGCGTCTCGCTCGTCGGGACACGCCCCGAGCTTCCGGATTATGAGACCTCTTGTCATTTCTCACTTATGAATGACATCGGCTGACACCGGTATTGAATTAACGAAACTTGCCTGGCCGCCCCTCTCGTGGATTGATTCACTTCACGATGGCGATCCCCATATAGCCTCCGTTGGAGTCCAAGTCATAGTGGATATGGGCATTACCGGTCATATCGACGCTCTTGCCGAGGACGGACCCATAGATGTCGCCATTCCCGCTGATGATAATCGGACTTTGCGGTGCGTAGATGTTGGCAAACAGGTTGGTATTGCTTCCCAGCTTCATTGTTCCCGCCAGTCCGGTGGACGCACAGGCGACCATGATTCTCGACAGATTGCCCGGCAGGCTTTGTGCGGTGTTGGCACCGCCCCAGAGAATAAAACCGCCCGCCGATTTGCCATCGGCGGGCGGGAATGGGATATCACATTTGAACGCAGTCAGTGGTGAGCGAATCCGCAACGGACTACTTCACCAGGGTGACCGAGGCCGGGCGAATGACCACGATATTGCGCTGGCCGGCGTTGTTGTTCCATTCGTAGAAGTCCCATGTCGCAAGGTACAGACGGGTCGCGCCGGCCGGGGCGACAAACTGCTGCACGCCGCCGCCGTCCGTCCGACCGTCGCCGATGAAGAACAACTGCTTCAACTTCGGCTGATACGTCACCAGATTCCGGGCGTTGGCGGTGCTGTAGTCGGTCGGGCAATTCGCCAAATCGCTGGAACTGAAGCTCGGAGCCGACGACGTGCTGGGGGCATTGTCATCCAGGAAAACTCCCACCAGAGCATTGATCGGGGCGTTGATATCACTGATCCCGTTCTCGGCACCATTGGTGTTGCGTCCGATTGCGGTCAGTTCGCCATCCGGCGAGAAGTACGGCAGGTTCGGATCGTGACGGGCATCACCGCTGATCGAATCAAACGTCAGACGTGAACCTCCTGAAATCCCCATCGCAACCTGCAGCGGTGACTGCTTCGGCGTGACCGAATCACCCGCGTAGTCCGGGCTGCGGTGCGGGTTGTTCAGACTCGCGACCGATCCCTTGGGCATGCCCGACAGAAACGGATTGGCCGTGGCAGGCACGTTCTGGTTTACGTTGATCGACCGGTTCACCATCGCGGTGGCTGAAACCGCTTTGATCTCGCAGGTCCGCATGCCCAGCACCGACGCGAACGACAGCGGAATCGCGTTGCCGCGAGCATTCAGCCGATTCCCCATCACCTTGATCGCGTTGGCTCCGGAGACGGCGTACCCGCTGAGCGGCGTGAACTGGCGGGTGGACGAATTCCATGATCCCAGAATCACATCCTGAGCGGTGTTCAACTGCATCGGCGCGCCATCGACCGTGTTATCGCGAGCGGCAAGGGATGCGTTGCTGATTGCGGTGGCGGCGTCGATGTCCAGGCCCATCGCGCCGTAGCGCGCGGCACTATCGACGGCCCGGCGGAGTTCGGTCTTGGCCAGCTGCACCCGGGCCACGTCCACCGCCAGCGAGCAGAACATCAGCATCGAAACCATGATCACAACCGTGTAAAGCATGGATACGCCACGACGGCCGTAGAGTGTTTTGCGATCAATCGTCTTCATCTGGAACCCTTTGTATGAGTTCTTAGAAGATGAACCACGGATGAAGGAAACCAAGCGACGAAACGAATGGTCATCGTGTTATCGGGCGTGAATGATGACCGGATATGAAGGCGATGCCGGAAATGCGGGCGGGGATTTTCACAGAATCTTATGAGGCCGGGATTTTTGCCTTGAGACGCGATCAGCCCAATCTTAGGCGGCCCCCGTACCACGGGGCTCCGGTGCGTGCTGATGGCGCAAAGATTTCGGAAACCGTAGTTCTCGCAAAATAACACTTGGTCAGCACGGGCCGGAGACCCGTGGTACGGGTGAGGTCTATTCTTTGTGCATCGCAAACTGATGATACAGGTTGGCGTACTTCCCGCCGGCGGCCACCAGTTCCGTGTGGTTGCCGCGTTCGACGATCTTTCCAGCCTCGATGACCATGATCAGATCCGCGCTCATGATCGTGCTAAGCCGGTGGGCCACGATCACCGTGGTCCGGCCCTTGAGCAACTTCTCCAGCGACGTTTGGACGAGCATTTCCGTCGCGGTATCCACGGCGCTGGTGGCTTCGTCGAGCATGAAAATCCTCGGATCGGCCAGGTACGCCCGCGTAAAGCAAATCAACTGGCGTTGTCCGAGGCTCATGTTCGCGCCTCGCTCACCGACTTCGGTGTCGTAACCGTTCTGCAGCAGCGCGATGCTATCGTGGCTGCCCAGTTCCTTGGCGGCGCGGATGACGTCTTCCTCGGTCGCTTCGGGCTTGGCGTAGCGGATATTTTCCATCACCGTGCCGGTGAACAGGTAATTCACCTGCAGCACCAGCCCGGTTTGCTTGTGCAGCGATTCGCCGGTGACTTTACGCACGTCGTACCCGTCGATCAGCACTCGCCCCTTTTGCGGCTGATAGAACCGGCTGATCAGCGAAACGATGCTGCTCTTGCCGCTGCCCGTTGCGCCCACCAGCGCCACCGTCTGCCCGGGCTGAACCTCGAAGTTGATCCCGTGCAGCACCGGGCGATCGGGGTTATAGCCGAACGTCACATCCTCAAAGCGGATATGCCCCTTGATCGGCGGAAGCGGCTGGGCGGTCGGTGAGTCCTGCACATCGGGCTGGGTATCGAGCAGATTAAACACCCGCTCAGCACCGGCCATCGCCTGCATCATCTGGTTGTAGAAGTTCCCAAACTCCACGATCGGGTTCATGAACCAGTCCCAGTACATAAACGCCTGAACCACTTCACCCACGCCGCCCCTGATCTGCCCAACGGCAAACAAATACGCGCCGTACGACAGGACAATCACCCGGCCGACGAAGCGGACCAACTCCAAACTCGGCTGGTAAATGCCGTTGATCCGGGCGGCACTCATGTTGTTGGCGGTGTTGTCCACCTGCAGGCGGTTGAATACATCGAGGTTCGGCTCCTGCCGATCGAACGCCGTCACCACGCGCATGCCGGTGATGTTCTCCGCCAGGTTGGTGCTGACCCGCGTAAAGCCCTCGCGAACCTGCTGCCACATCGTCCCTGACATCTGGAGATACTTGCGGTTCAACACCAACAGCACCGGCCCCAGCCACGCCACCGCCAAAAACAACCGCCAATTGGTATACAGCAGCATGGTCGCGGCAAAGATCAGGTTCATCGACATGACGATGATCTTGGTGATTCCCCACACGTTCACTTCCCGCATCGAGCCGATATCACTGGTGCAGCGGCTAATGATCCGGCCGAGCTTGGTTTTGTCGTAGTAGCTCATGCTCATCCGCTGCAGGTGCTGAAACAGCGCCCGCCGGGTGGCAAACTGCACGCTCTCGCCGGCCCGGGTGCAGATAAGGATGGCGAACCGCTGGAAGATCACCGCCGTGAAAAGGACGATCGCCCACGATAGCACCAGCCACGCCACGTTGCTGATCTGCGGATCGGCGTAGGTGTTCCGGTCGGTGGTGTAGTTGATCAGATGTTTCATGAACCGCGGCCCCTGCATTTCCAGCAGGTTTTGCGGGATCACCAGTCCCAGCCCGAGTAAATACTGCCACCGAAACGGATACAGCGCCTTGCCCATCCGCTTGACGAGTTTCATGTCGAGCTTGCCGTATTTCGGCTCGACTTCGCGCTCTTCCAACTGCGCAGCATCCACCGGCTTGGCAGAGGGTTTGGATCGTTTGAAGATTGCGAGCATGTTCTTTCGTCGCATGGGCTACCAGCCCATGCTTACCACTTTTTAAGCATGGGCTGGTAGCCCATGCGACAATAATCCGTCAAACCGCCGTGTCCTTATCAGTATCCGGCACCGGATTGACCGTCCCCAGCGGCTTGGCAATCGCCTTCGCCGCCGCGATGGTCTGACCGGCCGCCACGCGCTTCATGTGGGACGGGCTGTCGGCCGGGTCGGGCTTGAACGGCTGATCTTCGTCGTCGCCGAACAATTGCACGGCGGCGATGTGGCGGTAATGGCCGTCCTGCTCCATGAGCTGGTCGTGTGTACCCATCTGCGTGACCCGACCGTCTTCCATCACGATCACCACATCAGCCCGCTTCACCGTGCTGATGCGATGGGCGATGACGAACGTCGTCCGACCGTACATCACGAATTTCATCGCCCGGCGGATCAAATCCTCGGTCTCCGGATCGACAGCGGCCGTCGCGTCGTCGAGAACCAGAATCCGCGGGTTGGATACGATCGCCCGCGCGATCGCCAGCCGCTGCTTCTGCCCGCCCGAAAGGCTGCTGCCGCGCTCGGCCAGAACCGTGTCATAACCGCGTGGCAGTTGTTCGATGAAATCGTGTGCCTGCGCCAACCGAGCAGCCGCTTCCACTTCACCGTTGGTCACGCCCGGTCGGCCGTAGGCGATGTTCTCTCGCACGCTTTGGCTGAACAGATAGGTTTCCTGGAATACAAACGCGACTTGTCGGCGCAGGCTCGATAGTGAAGCGTCGCGGACGTCCATCCCGTCGATCAGCACGCGGCCGGACTGCGTGTCGTAGAACCGGGCGATCAGGTTCACCAGCGTACTCTTGCCCGCCCCGGTCGGCCCGACGACCGCCACCACGCTGCCGCCGCCGACGGAGAAATTCGCGTCCTTGATTACCGGCTTGGTCGGATCGTAGCCGAACGTGGCGTGGTCGAACGTCACTGCGCCATTGCCCGACGGCAGTGGCTTTGCGTCAGGCTTTTCCGGGACGGTTGGCCGCGCATCGAGTACTTCATAAAGTCGGCGGGCCGACACGATCGCGTTCTGGTACTGCTCGTTGATCGCCGCCACCTGCTGCAGTTTGCCCAGGATGGAGCCCATCGCCGCGCCCAGGATCAGAAAATGACCGGCATCCAGCTTGTTGTGAATCACCAGCACCGCCACCGCGAAAAACAGCGTCAGGTGCGATGACATGGCGATCGACCGCATCACCGGCTGAAAATTGGCGAACATCCGGACTCGGTTCAGGACGCTCTTAAAATACGTGTCGCAATTTTCGTTGTACTTGTTGATCTCAACCTTCTCGGTGGCAAACGCCTTCACCACGTGTACGCCGGCAATGTTCTCGGTGATGATCGAGATGTTGCGATCTTCGGCCTCGAGTTGCGCCTTCACCGCCGGCTGGACCCGCTTGCCAAACCGCATGATGTACCACGTCCAGATCGGCAGCGGGATGAGTGACAGCAACGCCAGCCACGGGTTGATCAGCAGGATCAACGTGATGTACCCGCCGACCGTGAGAACGATTTCCAGCGTCGCCAAAACAGCCGACTGGATGAAGGTTCGGACGTTGCCCAGGTCCGACAGCGCCCGGTTGATCAGTTGCCCTGAGGAGATCACGTCATGAAAGCCGAATCCGACGCGCTGGATCTTGTCGTAGACCGCTTCGCGGATGTAGTACACCATCGTCATGCTCAGCCGCATTTCCGCGGTAATGCGCAGGAAGCGAAGGCAGGCATGGGTACACACCAGGATCGCCAGAACCACGACGCAGTGACGCAATCCGAAGGCGGATTCGGTAGAGAGCCAGCTTCGGAATCCGTTGGCCCGGGCGGCAGGGTCGGCGTGGAGCGCCTTGATTTGATTGATGGTTTCGCCGCTCTGGCGGGAGGCCAGAATTTCCGTCCCCACCGCCGCCGCCAGCCAGAGGCAGCAAACGATCGCCGGGAACATCGCCGGGCGTAGGAATTGGAACATCCACCGGAGCAGGTAGAGATTCGACAACGCTAGCCCCGCGTGCTCAGACGCGACGCTCTGATCCGATGCCCGAGGCGTTACGGGCGATGTAGCCGGAACCGATGGTGAGGACACTAGGTAGACCGCTCTCAGGTAAGGCCGTTAAACTATCGCGATTGAGCGAGAGGTCAATGGGCAGCGGGGGGAATTCTGGGTTTTTCGGCGTAAACATATTCGCAACAACTACTTAGAAAATCCGAATGACGAAACCCTAAATCCGAATGAATGACGAAATCCGAATACCGAATGTCGAAGAGTCAAAGGTTGAACGCTAAACGCTGAACAAAATATCGGCGTTCTGGCGAATTGTTCGTCATTCGGGTTTCGTCATTCATTCGGATTTCGGGTTTCGTCATTCGGGTTTCAGGTTTCGTCATTCGGGTTTCAGGCTTTCCTTGGATTTCGTGATCGTCCCGCCCTGCCACGTCCGATAACCAGTATATGAGCGTCTTCTCCAGTTGCTGCTCCGGATTCGCCGCCCTCTCCAAGGCCGCCGCCAAGTCGGCCGCGGCCAGGTTCAGGGCACTGGGGGTCGTGGGACAGCAGATCGACTGGGCCTCGCGGGCGATCATCTGCGAGCGTTGCCCGCTGCGGGTGGTCGACAAGAACGTAAGCTATTGCGGCAAACCTTTCCTCAAGAAAATCGACCGTGACGAAGCTCTGGACGGCTGCGGCTGCCCCATCCGGGCCAAGGCCAAAGACCCCGGCGAGCACTGCCCGGTCACGAGCCGCCATCTGCCCGCAACTCGCAGCACCCAAGGGTGTGATTGCAAGTGGTGCAATGCGGCCAAGCTCCAATAAAATCAGCCCTCCCGCATCGCGAAGGACCATGAGGTCATCAACGCATCGCCGTCACCCTACTCGCCGGGGCAAAGGCCTGAGCGTCGCCCCCGCGTGATGCCAATCCCCATTGTTGAATAGGACAAGAATCACGCCCAATCAGCGATCGGCGGGTATACTGGTAGCACTTACATCGGAGACCGTAACGTGAATGTAAACCGAATCGTCCCGCTGATGCTCGCGTCGTGCCTGGCATTGCCCGCGTTGGTGATCGCCGCAGACGTTCCCGCGACCGCGCCCACCACTCAGCGCGTGCCAACCGTAGAAACCCCGCCGCCCGGATTCATCCGCGTGTCGGCCGGGAAGTACAGTGCGTTCTGCCTGCCGGCGGATCAGGCGTGGGTTCAGCAGGCGTTGACCGACATCAAGCCCGCCCTCATGCCAACCACCCGTCCCGGCGATATTCTGTCGAACATCGCGAAAAACCAGGATGCCGTTGCCAAGGGCTTGTTCGACGAACTGGGCGCAGACCAAGCCAAGGTCGCGGCCATGCTCGACGAGAAGCTCAAGACCCAGTTGACCAAGCTCAACGACCTCAGCCCACCGGTGGTGTTTCTGGTTTCGACCGAGCAGAAAATCATCTCGCTGATCAACAACAACTGGAAGCATCCTCGCATCTCCTACAACCGGCTCATGGACAAGATTCGAGTCGATGACCGGATGATGCTGTCGGTCGATCAACCGATGGACGAAACGCTTCTGGTTGCCAACTACGAGCCGGCCGACGATGTGGCGGCACGGACGAAAAAGATCCGCGAGGCGGTCGAAAAATTCGAATCGGAGACCGCTTTCTCCATCGCCGCGCGCAGCCGCGTCATCACGCAGGTGGCTCTGGCACAAATTATTGAATCCGAAGTCTTTACGCCCATGAAACTGAGAGATGACCAGAGCTGGCTGATGCTGGGTGTCACGACCTACATGGCCGCCAAGTACACGCCCATGCTGACCGGCGCGGATCCGAAACAGATGCTTGCCGACCTGATATTCGAACGCCCCGATGCCGAGCCCAAAGCCGACAGCCTGGACATGATGAAGCTCCTCCCGCTCGACCAGATTCAACCGTTCTATCGCGCCGCGATGATCAACGCAGCCCGACGTAAATCGGCGCTGGCGATTCAAACGCTGGTTGAAAAAGGCGGCCCCAACGCGATCCGCAAAGCCGTCAGCGCAGTGCGGAAAAACGCCCCGAAAGATGGACCGAGCCTGGTCACCCTGGTGGCTGGTGCAACGGATGTGGATTTGAGTGCGGAACTGGCGAGGAAGTGACTGCGAATTGCAGATTGACGATCGGGTCATTGACAATTGAAGTTCAATCGTCATTGGCCCGATCGTCAATCGACAATTCCTATGGCATTTGCTGGCTATTTCCGTGCTGAAGAGCCGTCAGCGACTGGGCGACTTTCACCGCTGCCAACACCGCCGGATCGAGCGAGGTATCGGCCGCCATCTTCAGCAGCACCGCGTCGGCGCCACGTTGGTCGCCCGGCTGGGCGGCGTTGTAGCGGAAATGCCCGAGCATCATAATCGCTTCGATGCGGTACATCCGCTCCTGACTGTTCTGGGCCAGGTTAAAGACGTCGCCCGCGTTTTTCGCGATCGCTCGATCGTCGCTCGGGTTGAACATGAACCGGAATTTCTCCAACCCCTCGGTAAACGCTTTGTACTGCGCGTCGATGGATTTAAACTCCGCTCCGTGCTGCTTGTCGATCGTCCCAAGATTGATCGCTGCACTGCGCATCAAATCCTGGCCGATACGCAGCTCGTGGTAAACCAATCGCTCGCTGCACATCGCATATCCGAGCGAAAAGGCGGCCAGCAGGTATTTTTTTGCGTCATCCGGTTTCTTCGCGGCGTTGGATTGCAGGCCGATGCGGATCGCAACACGCCCGAGTTGCTCGATCGGTTTGAGCGCAAACGATTGATCCGGATTGTACATCACCACTTCAGCGGGTTTTTTGGCAAACACGCCGCTCTTGGTAGCGCCCACCGCGGAAATCAGCAGGTCCATCGCCGGGGAAACGGCCTTGAACTGGGGGGTATTCAGCTTGCCGGTCAGAGCGTAGTTTTCAAACGCGGTGGGGTCGCTCTTGTACGCGTTGATCGCCTGCTGATACAGGTCGGTCGCGTCGCTGGCACTTCCTGACGGCAAGAGCGACTTGGGATTGCCCGGCAGACTCAGCACATCCAAAGCCCCGGCCTTCCTTGTCAGTTCCGTCGGCTCGGTCACGCTCGGTCCGATCAGCAGGATGGCGTACAGCACGAACGTCACCACGGTGATCGCGGCCGATATAATCCAACCCAGGCGATTGCCCCACATAAACGCTCCGCTTCAGTGCTGAGTAACGAGTGCTGAGTGCTGAGTCGGTTTACTGAGCACTCAGAACTCAGCACTCAGCACTATATTCCTACCCTTTTACACTCCGGCAACGCATCCAGAAAGAGCTTGCCGTACCGTTTGGTAGTGATTCGGCTGTCGAGGATCACCACGATGCCCTTGTCGGTCTTGCTCCGGATGAGCCGGCCGAAGCCTTGTTTCAGCTTCAAAATCGCCTGCGGGACCGAATAATCCATAAACGGATTGCCGCCGGCCTTCTTGATCGCGTCCAACCGGGCTTCGATCACCGGTTCATCCGGCACGGCGAAGGGTAGTTTAACGATAATCACATTCCGCAGGGTGTCTCCCTGCACGTCGATCCCCTGCCAGAAACTGCTGGTCCCGAACAGCACCGCGTTCGGGGTTGAGCGAAACCGATCGAGCAGCACCTTCCGCGGCGCGTTCTGCCCCTGCACCAGCAGCGGCAGGTTCAGATCCGCCAGGTGCCCCGCGAGTTTGTTGGCCGCCTCGACGAGCATCTTGTAGCTGGTAAAGAGCACAAACGCCCCGCCGTTGGTCTGGTCGAGATAGCGAACGATCTTATCGCACGCCAAATCCATAAACCGCCGATCGTTGGGCTCGGGAAGGTCGTTCTCAATATACAACGTCGCCTGCTCCGCATAATTAAACGGCGACCCCACGGCCAGCGTCCGCGGCGAATCCAACCCCAGCCGCGAGGCGATGTAGGTGAAGGCGGGATCAATGGGGACAACACTTGCTTGCTTCTTCCCACCGTCGTCCCCTTGTTCGTCGGGCATGTCGCCCGTACCACGGGCCTCCGGCCCGTGCCTGGCAACTCCACTGATTAATTCATTCACCCCTCGCTCATCCTTCCATTTCCACGCCCAGTCAACCAACCCCGCCGACTCAGGATTTCCCCAGACGTATTCTACCGCATGACGAAGATCGTCCCGATCCCGAATCAGGTGATCGTAGTACTCCGTCTGCCAAAATGAACCCTCTCGATTCAGCCGTTGATTCGCCTCGCGGGCAGTGAATGTCTTCCATGATCGCAGCGTGTCCGGCAGACTCTGCCCGTCAAACAATTGCATTACGACGTGAACATGATTCGCCATGACACACCACGCGAGCAGGCGATAGCGTTCACCATCAAAATGTGAGAGTGCGTCAACGACCAGCTTTGCGATGTCTGGCTGTTTCAGCCAGCACTCGCCGTTGCCAGCATCGAGGTAGCGATCGATTTTTTCGGAGTACAGTTGATCCAGTTCGATTATTTCAGATGAGGTAAGCGGGCGATCCTGCTGTTTTGCATTGTCGATGAGGTCCGCACGTCGTGATTCCCAAAGCTGAAGAATATGCTTTGGAAGTGAATCTGCCAATTGAAACGTGATGGCATAAATGCCGTTGTTTGCAGTCCAGTGAGGCAGATGGGCACCTTGGCGAATCTCGGCTTCTTTAAGGTTGGGCACCGATGGCACGGGCCGGAGGCCCGTGGTACGGGTAGCTTGTCCAGACGTCTGGTGTGGAATCGTCCCAACCGTACCAAGGGCCTCCGGCCCGTGCTGAACGCGTTTCATAACCGGTGATTTTCCCGCGCACAGCGTGGCGCTGGTCAGCACCACAGATTTGCTCTTTGCAAACAAATGCCGGCGCAATCCCTCAGATACGTTCACCGGAGCGGCGTGCAGACTCACCCGTTTCGGCGATCGGCCGGAGATGTCGATCCAATATACCGCGTCGGCCAGCGTTTGGTTCAGGATCGCGTCGACCGTCTCCGCCATCGCGATGACTTTGCCTGCCTGGGTGCTCATCTCCAGGATCTCCGCCTCGTTCTCCAGCGATGCCAGCAGGGCCTTCAGGTGCAACCCCAGATCGCGGAACTTGGGCGACAAATCATTCTCCACGATGTTGCGATCATGCACACGCCCGTTGCTACGGCCCTGCTGTTCCTGCCAGTGGATCACGCGCTCGAAGAAGCCCTCCACGCGCGAGGTCAGTTCCACCACGTCCATGATCGCGTCGTTGGCCGCCGACCCGTGGACGCTCAGCACGCCCCGGCCGCGGCGAGTGTCGTAGAGGTGGCGCAGCATGTAGCGAATGCCCGCCTCGCTGACCTTCAGCCCGAAGTGCTCGCCGGCGACGTCTTCCACCGTGTGAGCTTCGTCGAAAATCACCGCGTCGTACTTCGGCAAGTAGTTCACGCCGGCCATGCGGAGCGCGAGATCGGAGAAAAACAGCGCGTGGTTGACGACTAGGATCGTCCCGCCGTTCATCCGGCGTTTGGCCGATTGCCAGAAGCATTTTTCGTAGAAGCCGCATTTCTTGCCCAGGCAGTTGCCGTGCTCGGCGCAGACCTTGTCCCACACGTCGCGCTCGGGCACTTGCGGCAGGTCGGCCAGCGATCCGTCGCCGGTCTTGCGGGCCCATTGCTCGATCGTCCAGAGCGATTCCATCTGCCGGTCGGTCTCAAACATCATCGTCTGCCGCTGCTGGGCCTGCTCGAGACGACGCTGGCAGAGGTAGTTGCTGCGCCCCTTCACCAGCACAGCGGTAAATTCATCAGGATAGACCGACTGAATGAGCGGGATGTCCTTCTCGATCAGCTGTTCCTGCAGCGAGATGGTGTGCGTGGAGATGACGACTTTTTTCTTATGCTTGACCGCAAAATCAATGGCCGGCAGGAGATAGCCGAACGACTTACCGACGCCCGTACCGGCCTCGACCATCAGATGCTTGGAATCCCGCAGCGCCGCCTCGACGGCAGACGCCATTTCCATCTGCTGCGGCCGGGCTTCGTACTTCTCCCCCAACCGGCGAGCAATCGCCCCTTCAGGGCCGAGGATGTCGTTGAGGACCGTGGGCATGCGAGCCCGATTGTACGTCGGCTGGCGCGATTTGGTATGCGGGTCCGGGTTAGGTGAGGCTGAACAACCCGCGTCGTGTGACTTTCAGCGGCGTAATGGCGGAAATCCGTTCGCCGATTTCGTCCGCCTCAGCCGCATCGATGTTGCGGATCAGGGCGTGATGGCTGATCCAGGTCACCACGAACACGGAGGCAATCGGCTTGCCGAGAATGGAAATCCCCTGCTTGGTGATTTGAATTTCCCGAATTCGTTTCGTTTTCCACTCACGTCGCCGGCCCAGAATCCGCTGCGGGACGACGGAAATGATAGCGTCAGAGCGTACCACGATGACGACCGGCTTCGACGCGGATCGGAATTGGATCAATCCCGCAAAGCCGATGAGCAACCCCAATACGCACAGAATCAGCGCGATGGCTCCTTCAAAATGCTTCGGGTCCACGACGATTGAACCGATTCCAGAGGCGGTCAATACCAAACCTACGACCAGAAGGATCCAACCGTCACGCCAACCGCTGGAGACGCTGTCTCGCTGAATCAGTTGGAAACCATCCGGGAGATCGACTTGGTCAAACGCATACTCGATGCCGCGATTCGGCGTCGTCGGCTTCGCGTAGTCGAGGATGGGTTCGTTCTGCTGCGTCAACCTTCATTAGCATACGTCCGGATCTCAACCCGTTAAAGCAGGCAGAACACTGGCGCAAAAAAAGCGGGACCGACGTTGCCCCCGTCGGTCCCGCGGATCGTGTCTTGGGATGCAGCGTCACAGCACGAGCTGGAACTGCAGTTGCAGCACGATCTCCTCTTTCGAGCTGGCCTTCACATCCGATCCCAGGTCCGCCACCGGCGAGCCGTTGGGGAGGTAAGTGATGTCGAGCGTGAACTTGGCGTTCTGGCCGTGGGCGTAGTAGTTCACGCCGACGGTGAATTCGTCGACGCTCTGCTCGGCACCGGCGGCCACGGAATGGTCGTCAAAGCCGATGTGATCGTATCGGCCGAACGGTTCCCACTTGGTCTGCGGGACGAGGTACGACGCCTGGGCGATCGCGCCCCAGTCGTAGCGATCGGTTTCACTGTCGGGCGTCGCGGTGACGCTCTTGGGGCCGTTCTGGGTGTAGCGACCGTAAAGAGCACCGTACAGGCCGAGGCCGTTGGTGTGGTTGTACTGGACGTCGATCGTGTGGAGGAACTGATCGGTATCGCCACCCTGGCTCAGATCTGCACCGGCACCGACGACGAGCAGATTTTTCTGCAGGTCGAGCGAAGTGAACTGGTCATAGCCGGACCAGTCGCCAAACACCTTGTACTGCACCCGGCCGGCGACGCCGAAGTTCCAGCCGTTGACGGGGAAATCCTGGAAGTTGCGGTTCGATTCGTTGAACCCGTCTGTGACCGCCACCTCGGCCTGGATGGAATCGTGCAGGTAACCGAGCACCAGTCCCTGCACATAGTTGTCCACACCGGCCAGCACGTTGGTTGCCAGCGTGCGATCGGAGCTGAGCAGCTTCTTGGAACTGACCAGCCCTTCATGCGAAAACGGGCCTTTGGTCTGCCCGCCGCGAATATAAAGATCGGCAGTCAGCTTGGTTTTGACGGTAGCTTCTTCCAACGTGACTTCGCCGGTGTTGCGATCGGTCTGCCACATGAACAGATAGGTGGTGGCCGGTGAAAACGCGTTGCCGTCGAAACCGAATTTCATCCGGCGGACTTCAAAGCCGTTCTCCAATTCATTGCCATCGCTGCTGTAATTGGTGACATTACGGAACTGGCCGAACAGAGTCGGATGCAGGGAGAAATTTCCGTCCTCGCTGCGGAGGATGAATCCTTTCGCCGGGTCGTATCCCGCCAACACAGGAGAGAGCGCCGATCGCGCCGCCGCGTCTTTGGCGACCGCATCGCGGGTCTGCCCTACCGCCCCGCCGGACTGGATGGCGGCCTCGAGCCGGGCCTGATTGGCCTTCAGCTGCGCCACCTCCGCCCGCAGTGCGGCGACATCACTTTCGCTGGCGGACTGCGCCAGCCCCACGCTCGGCAACACCCCTAGCACACAAGCCGCCAACAACATATTGATACGTTTCACGTCCACGTCCTCTCAAGGCCGCAGGATAGGAGAACGTGAAATCGCGGCTATAGGTCGGCGGTTTGAATCTGCCTTAAGAGAAAATCTTAGATAGGTTGACTTGTCGCGATCCGCAGTCGATTGAGTCATTTGTGCAGGGTTTCATGCGACACCGAGGTACAGAGATACAGCGTAAAGCACGGAAAAGTTGCAGGAATTGCTATGTGTCTCCGTGTCGCGTTCATCAGCGCAAAAAAACGCGGGAGCGACATTGTGGCGTCGCTCCCGCGGTACATCGAATCGGACTGTCGGTCGGCTTACAGCGCGATCTGGAACTGGGCCCGTCCGACGATCTGGAAATCGTCGCCGGAGTTGAGATAGCCCAGCCCGGAATCAGCCGGGGAACCGTTCGGAAGGATCACGCAATCAAGCGTCAACTTGGCGTTGTGCTTGTAGAGGTAATGATTGAAACCGAACGTGATTTCGTGATTCAGGTCGTCGGCGGAATCAAAATCGATGACACCGTAACGCCCGAACACTTCGTTCTTCTCGGAGACCATGTACGACGCTTGCAACAAGCCGCCCCAATCGGTGACGTCGTCGGCGTCGCCGTGCGACTGCACGGTGCGGCCGAGCAGCGCACCGTACAGGCCCAGGCCCGAGGCGTTTTCCCATTGAGCATCAACGGTGTAGAGGAAAATGTTCGTGCTGTTGGCGCCGGTCACATCGCCGCCAACGCCGATGACCAGAAGGCCTTCGGTGTTGCCCATGGCGGTGAAGTCGCTGTAAGCCTTTTTGTCGCCGAACGCGGTGTATTCAAGACGCCCGCCAAGACCCCAGTCGGAGGAGTTAACCGGCGTATCCTGGAAGTTGGTGTTGTCGGAGTTGATTCCGTCATGCAAAATCACGGTTGCAAAGACGGGGCCTTGAGTGAATTCCACACCAGCGCCTTGGACGCGGTCGGTGATCCCGCCACCCAGCAACTCGTTGACGAGCGAGCGATCAGCCGCCATCTGGCGCACCGAGCTCACGAGTTCTTCATGGTGGATCGGGTCTTTGAACTGCCCGCCGACCAAGCTGAATTGATCATTGAGCTTGTAGGAGAACTGGGCATCTTCAAGGAAGACGTTGCCCGAGCCGCTGCTGAACTGACGGTTGGTCGCCCACACGAACTTGAACCCGAGGTCGCCAAAGAGTTTGCCGTTGAAGCCGAACTTGGCGCGGCGGATTTCAAAGCCGGCTTCGGTCGACGGATCGCCGTCCGTGGAGGCCGGAACTTCTTCGCGGTAGTTAGCTACGCCCCGCAACTGCAAATGCACGCTCGGAGAGAGGCTGAACTTGCCGTCTTCGCTCTGGATGACGAACTTGCCCTTATCGTACCCGGACATGAACGGCGTACCGGAGGTCTGCAGAAGCTGGGTGCGCTTCTGGGCGTCGGTCAGCACCGAGTTGATGGTGGACTCGTCGGATTGCTTCTGCTGGGCTTCCAACTGAGCGACTTTGGCCTGAAGGGCCTGAAGCTGCTGCTGGACGTCCTGCGAAGTGGCCGGGTCTGCAGCGAACGCCCGAGCGCCCGCGATCAGCGCCGAACCCGCCAGAACAGCCGGCAGCGCTTTGATAAACAATGACTTCATACTCGCTCCTTTTCCTCTAACCGGCGTAGCGCCGATTGGTTAATCCCCCGTTGTCTATTACCTCTATCGAAAATCGGGGGCGATTTTCGAGAGTGATCGTTTCCAACCGTCGATAAGCCCGTCATTCTCGGACGTTTCAGTTACCCAACTATTCCTTTTGGGAATCATCCGTCTTTACATTGTTCAACCGGACGTGCTTTGCCACGGCGCGTTACTCGCCAAGCGTTGCCAAGAGGTGAAGACTTGAATCGACCGGAGTACGATGCCTATTAACGTTGTGTGAGCGTTGCGTTAATCCGCGAGGGTTTATCCGTAGGCGGAACTTCTTGAACCGCACTCGCCAGACTAGCGGATTTACAGATGGATTGGATTGCCTTGGTTAGCCGCCGCACTTGTGCGGCGGGCACGCCCCGCAAGCGGTGCGGCTCAACAGCCGCTACCGTAGAAGTGAAAATGCAATATTGATCGGCAATTGGGATCGGGGCACGGAAGATTGAAACCTAGCGAGCCGCCGTCATGGCTTGGGAAGCACCGACGGTTGACACCGGAACCGCGTCGGACGCTGCGTTATTCACCCCGGTGGCGGCGTTGAAGTAGATGCCCAGCGTCAGGGTGGCAATGACCGAAATCGCGATCGCCAGCCCGACCGGGGCCGGGATCGTCACTCGCTCGGGTTCGCCTTGGTCGACGGTTTCGGGTTTGAGGAACATCGTTCCGACGATCCGCAGATAGTATGCAGCGGATATGGCGGCGTTGATCATCATCGCCACCACCAGCCAATTCAACTTGCCGGTCTCGAGCGCCGGCTTGATCAGGAACACCTTGCCCAGGAACCCAACCGTCAGCGGCATGCCCGTGAGCGAGAAGCAGCAGACCGCCATCGACAGCCCGAGCACCAAGTGGTTGCGCCCCGTGCCGGCGATATCGTCAAACGTCTCGGCGGTGGTGGCGGCTTTGGGGTTCTTGCTGGGGATCAGCATCAAAACGCCAAACGCCCCGGCGTTCATCACGCCGTACGCGGTCAGGTAGAACAGCACACCGCTCAGGGCATGCTTCTGATTGTCCGCCGTCCCCGCCGCCAGTAAGGCGGCCAAGCCGACCAGCATGTATCCGGTGTGGGCCACCGAGCTGTACGCCAGCACGCGTTTGACGTTGCTCTGCAGCAAGCCCAGTACGTTGCCGACCGTCATCGTCAGGACCGCCAGCACGGCGATCAGCGTGACCAGCGTGTGCGGCACCGTCCAACTCCCGCCGCCGGCGGTCCAGAGGATCTTGATGATCGCGATGAAGCCGGTGGTCTTGGGCACGAACGCCAGAAACGCCGTCACGGGCGTGGCGGCACCTTGGTAGACGTCAGCGACGTATGCGTGCATCGGAACCGCTGCCATCTTGAACGACAGCCCGACGATCACCATCAGAAACGCCAGCATCTGCCAGGATGACATGATCGGCTGACGTCCCGCCCAGTCACTGCCGACGACAGCCGCCTGGCTGTGCAGTCGGTCGGCCACCTCGTTGAGGTAGATCGACCCGCTGGTTCCGTAAAGGTAGCTCAGCCCGAACAGCAGCAGCGCCGCCGCCATCGCGCCGAGGAAGAAGTATTTGACGCCCGCCTCCTGCGCCGCCGGGATCGGCCGGCTCGTGGAGACCATCACGTACGTCGGGATACTCGCCAGTTCGATGCCCAAAAACAGCAGGATGATGTCGTTGGCCACGCTCACCAGCAGGATGCCGGTGATCGACATGAGCATGAGTGCGAAGAATTCGGGCACGTCTTTGCCGAAATCGATCCCCTTCCCGCCGGTCGCGTCTTCGTTCGTCGGCCAGACCAGAAGAATCAGCGGGATGGAAACGCCCAGCGCGATCAGCCGGAAATACTGGCTGAGACTCGTAAGCTCGATCTGATTCCAATGGTCGATAAAGGTGGAATCCTGCAGCTTGCCCAGTTGCAGCATAAACGCCAACCCAACCGCCACCAGCGCCACCGCCGGTGCAAGCCGCCGGGCCGCTTCCTTGGAACTCGTGCCGAGCAACAGCAGGAACAGCGACGTGCCGAGCAGAATGATCTCAGCAGACAGGTTGGAGGCGAGTTCTACGATCTTGTCGGTCATAACGGTCTCAATTGGATTCAGTAGGACAGACATTCCTGTCTGTCACGGGCGGACGTACTCGTCCGTCCGTACTTCCGCCGCTGGTCTATTGGTACGAGTCGAGGAGTACCTCGCCTCGCGACAGACAAGAATGTCTGTCCTACCGCAGAGTCGGCATTCCGATTACTTCGCGGCCGCGACTGCTTCTGCCTGCGGAGCAGCCTGTACGACAGTCCCGACCGGCGTCCTCAACTGCTGCACCGGCAACAGGATGCTGTTCATGAATCCAGTCGGCAACACGCCCAGCAGGATCACGACAACTGCCAGCGGGACCAGGATCGAGATCTCGCGGGCGCCGATGTCGTTGCTTGCGGTTGCGTGCGAATCGTGCCCGTGGTGACCGTGGTCACCATGATCGCCGTGCCCACCGGGAACTTTCAGCGGTCCCCAAATTACTTTTGCCGCCATGTGCAGCATGTAGATCGCGCCCAGCACCACGCCCGTCGCGGCGAACACGCCGTACACCATGCCCAAATGCGGGCTGGTGAACGCACCCAGGATCGTCAAAAATTCGCTCCAGAACCCGTTCAATCCCGGCAGCCCGATGCTGCTCATCGTGAAGAAGATGAAGAAGAACGCCAGCTTGGGCATGATCTTCGCCAGGCCGCTCAGTTGGTTGATGTCGCGCGTGTGGTAGCGTTCGTAGATCATGCCGATGCACAGGAACATCGCCCCGGTGCTCAGGCCGTGGTTGATCATGTACAGCACGCTGCCCTGGATGCCGATGTCGTTCATCGCCATCAGCCCCAAGACGCAAAAGCCCAGGTGGCTGACCGAGCTGTACGCGACGAGTTTCTTGATGTCCTGCTGCACCCAGGCGACCAGCGCCCCGTAGATGATACCGATCACGCAGAGCACGCCGATGAACTTCACCAGCACCGGAAACGCCACGCCCGCCGAGCTGATCATGCCGATCGGCAGCGCCACCTGCAGCAACCCGAACGTCCCGAGCTTCAGCAGCACGCCGGCCAGGATGACGGACCCGGCCGTCGGGGCTTCGGTATGCGCCAGCGGCAGCCAAGTGTGAACCGGAAACAGCGGCACTTTCACCGAAAACCCGGCCAGCAGCCCCAGCAGCACCCACCAGCGCTCGGTATCACTCAGCGACGATTGGGCAAACTTGATCACCGTGTCCAGATCAAACGTACCCGCCTTCAGTCCCAAGTAGGTGACTGCGGCCAGCGTAAAGACCGACCCGGCGAACGTGAACAGGAAGAACTTCACCGCCGCCTTCCGACGGTCGGCCCCGCCCCAGATACCGATGATGAAGAACATCGGGATCAGCGTGAGTTCGAAGAAAACATAAAACAGCAGTACATCACGGGATATAAACACGCCCAGCATGGCGGCCGTCAAAGCCAGCAGCCAGGAGTAGTACTCTTTTTCACGATCTTGGATCGACTCAAAGCTCGATAGGATCGCCAAAGGCATGAGGAAAACGGTCAGCAGGACGAGCCACAGCCCGATCGACGTCAGCCCGAGGTTGATCGACGTCCCAATCGCCGGCAAGGCCAGAAAACTGTCCGCCTTGGGGGCGAACGCGAACTGCGTTGCCCCGCTTTGGAAGTCGAAACTCGCCGCGAAGTACAGCGCCACCGCCGCCGTCGCCAGCGAGACCAGCAGCGCCCAGGTTTTGGCCATGGAATTGGAGGGCAACAACGCCCCAATAATCGCCCCGCCGGTGGGGATCAGAAGCAGCAATACGATAGGGAATGCGCTCATAAGTCCATTTCAATTCAGAGTCGCGGAAGCTTAAGGCAAACGGGCAGAAAATGCCAATCGGTAAGATGGCATGGCGGCGTCGCTTACAGCTCGTTCAAAGAATATTGTCCCACGCCTTCCAAAGCCGATAATCCAAGTCTACATGATCCCTAACCTCCGCAATTTAGTCGTGACGATTCAACCCCTCGAACCGCGTCGGCTGTTCAGCACCTATTGGATCGACAACGACGCCCAACTCGCGGCGGTCAACGCGATGACACTGTTGTCCGGCGATCAGGTTTTGCTGCGTGGCGGACAATCGTTTCACGGCTCGCTTTTCCTCGACCAGCAAGACGGCGGACAAGGCCTTTCGCCGGTCCTGATTAGCACCTACAACCCGCAAACCGGCTTACCGATCGACCGCAACGCCGCCCCGGCGGATCGGGCGACGATCCTCTCCGGCGATGACGCGGGGATCGTTGTTTACAACACCGCGGGTGTCGATATCACTGCGTTGAATTTAATCGGCACGGGTCCGGACGCTAATCACGCCGGCGGGATCAGCTTCTACAACGATCTACCCGGCGACCAGTCGCTATCCCACGTCGTCATCGATCGCGTCGATGTGGGTGGCTATCGCGACTACGGCGTTGCCGTCGGTGGCGGCACCGGAAAAAGCGGCTTTTCCGAAATCCGCATTACCCGCTCCGATCTCCACGACAACGGCGACGGCGGGCTGATCACCTACGGTGCCACGAGTGAACAAGGTGGCGGGTACGCCCACCATAATGTCTATGTCGCCAACGTGAATGCGTTCAATAACTTCGGACTGGCCCATTCGATCAAAAATAGCGGTAATGGCATTGTGCTGGGCGACGTGAACGAAGCCCAGATTCTCCACTGCATCGCGTACAACAACGGATCGCTCAACACCGCCGTCGGCGGGCCGGTGGGGATTTGGGCTTATGAGGCCAACCGAGTTCTCATCCAGTGGAACGAGAGCTACCGCAACCACACGAATTCCCCAGCCGACGGCGGCGGGTTCGACCTCGACGGCGGCGTCACCAATTCGGTGATGCAACACAATTTCAGCCACGAAAACGATGGCGCGGGTTTCGGCCTTTTACAGTACGCCGACGCCCGGCCGTGGCATGACAATATCGTGCGATTTAATCTCAGTGTTCACGACGGGCGCAAGAACCAATACGGCGGAATCAGTCTCTATACCGCCGGTTCGCCCCTGCTGCATGCCGACATCTACAACAACACCGTCGTGGTCGACTGGTCGCCGAACCAGAACATCCCGTCGGCGATCAATATCATTTCCGGCGGCCTGCAAGGCCTGCGGCTGATGAACAACAATCTTGTCACCAGCGGCAACGCCAAACTGCTCATCATCTCGCCGAGCCAGGATCTGAAAGAGCTGCTCTTCGTTGGCAACAATTACTTCTCCTTTAATCATTTCGCGATCGAGTGCGGCCAATCCACCTACCATTCACTGGACGAGTGGCGACGTATCGGCGGCCAGGAAACGCTCGCCGGTGTAGCAACCGGACTGAGCGTGAATCCGATGTTCTCCAACGGTTCCGGACTGAAGTGGGATGATTTCCAACTTCGCCGAGGCTCGGCCATGGTTGGACGAGGACTGGATTTATCGATGCTGTTCGGACTCAACGTCGGTGATCGCGATGGGTTGTATCAGCCGATCACAGGCATTACACCGCCCGGAATCGGCACGGACTGGTACGCCCTGGCCTGAAACACCTACGTAACTGTTTACCGTCCCGTCATGGATTTTGTAACTG